>CAJXYE010000055.1 GCA_913063325.1 uncultured Colwellia sp.
CCCGCAAAAATCTTCATGTCAGGCACTTTCGATTCCTCAGAAATATTTGACATTAATAGTAGGCTCTTTGATTGATAGGCAATCATTGAACAATATACGCTGGTTTAACTGTAGCGGCTTTTTTAGCACAATGTAGCGTTTTAAAAATAGCCGTTCTGGTTAAATTAGCAAATTTATAAATTATTTACTTGTTCAATGATAGCTTTGCTATTACTGAACACAGTGGAGACTGATTAAGTCCCTGCGCAACAAAAGAGCTTATTCCCTTAGGGAGTTTCGCCTGTAATGCTAGCGCCTCATCTTGACTAGAAAAACGCGTAAAAACACACGCACCTGTTCCTGTCATTCTTGAGGGTGCGTATTCTACCAACCAAGCCAGTAACTTGGCAACCTCAGGATAACGTTTTATTACTAAAGTTTGACAATCATTATGAAAGCTATCATTGATGAAATCATTAGTTTTTAGGGCGTTAGCTGTTAATCTTTGTGTGTTTCTAGGTAAATCTGATGCTGTAAAAACTTGTTGGGTAGAAATACTGCATTCGGGTTTAGTGATTAAATACCAAGCTTCTTGTGGTTCCATGGCGGTAAGCTCATCACCAACACCTTGGGCAAAGGCTGAAAATCCGTGAATAAATATAGGCACATCAGCACCTAGGCTCAGGCCTAATGTTGCTAGTTCACTCAAGGATAACTGGCACTGCCATAAAGTATTAAGTGCAACTAAAATGGTCGCTGCATTTGATGAACCACCACCTAAACCTCCCCCCATAGGAAGTATTTTATTGATACTGATTTTAACGCCCAAAGACGTATTGCTTTTATGTTTTAGTAACTGCGCCGCTTTAACAATTAAGTTATCTTCATTATTTACTCCCTCAATAGGCGTTAATAAATCAATTTCAGGTGTGTCAGTGGCGGTTAATGTAAGGGTGTCGCTATGGTTGATAAATTGAAAAAGCGTTTCTAAGTTGTGGTAACCGTCATCGCGTTGTCCAACGATATGTAAAAATAAATTTATTTTTGCAGGAGATGGAAAATCAATCGCTTTATTTATAAAAGAGTTAGTGAAACAAGTCATTTAGATATTCTGCTTATTTATGAGTAATTGGTGGTGGCTTGGCACTAGTTAGCTATTTTTTGGTAATTGACCAGTCATTGATGACAATTTTAATTAGTAGATCATCATTTTTAATCGAGAATTTAGTCGCTAAGTTATATCCATCAACTTGTTGATAGTTAGCATAGCTGACTTGCCATAGCTCATTATTGTAATGGCTTGATAACGTTTGTGGTAGTTGTGTTGTTTTTTGGTAGCTAATACTATCAGTTTCTTGAAAGGGCATACCTTTGAGCCAAAATGTCAATGCTTGTGTTGGTAATTTTAGACCCGTGAGGGAATAAATTAGCCTTTCTAAATTGTGGCCATGGTAGGTTTTACCATCGACTTGGATTTTATGGTTATTAGCCATAGAGTCAAGCTGTAAGACGTTCATACCTAAATAGTGGTTCAATTTAAGCTGTTGACTCTCTTTGTTTTCATCTACTTGCCAAAGAAGTGTGAAGCTATTGCGTGTGTCCTTTTCAAAAAAGGCTATCTTACCCTTTATTTTCCACTGGTGTAATTGTTGTAGCTGGGTAATTCGCTGTTGAGGTGTTTGCTTATTAAGTAGTGGTTGAACTGCTTTATGTGAGGTTGTACTACAGCCCGATAGTGCCATAAGGCAGACAACAAGCATAAATAAGTAAGTTGAATAAAAGGTGTTTTTTAAAAATTTCGACATTGAAATAGAACGACTAAAACGATAATTGTTCTTATTGGAACATAGCTTTTTGGCCTTTGTAAATAGCATTATTATATTTAGGGTCTTTTATCACAGATCATACTTTAATTGTAGGTCTTGGGTTATACTTAGCCTACGAGTTAAAACAAGTTTAAAAAAGCTTGTCGAAAATGTTTTCATAAATAGGTTATTACTTTGTCCATAGTTGCTGTTGGAATTAATCATAAAACTGCGCCTGTAGCAGTGAGAGAGAAAATATCTTTTAATCCAGATAAACTCTCTATTGCATTACAAGAAATGCTTAGTGCCGTACAGTGTCGTGAAGTTGCTATTCTTTCTACCTGTAATAGAACAGAATTATACCTAGTACAAGACGGTGACTTTGATGTTACTCAGCAACGTCTTGTTCAATGGCTAGAAAATTACCATAACGTCCCCGCCTCAACTATTTTACCTAGTATGTATTGGCATAAAGACCAGCAAGCCGTTAACCACATGATGCGAGTAGCTTGTGGTTTAGACTCTCTTGTTTTAGGTGAACCGCAAATTTTGGGTCAAATGAAGCAAGCTTATAGCCAAGCTAAAGCTGCGGGCTCTATGTCTTTGGTCATGGACCGATTATTTCAACGTACCTTTGGCGTAGCAAAACAAGTACGCACGGAAACTGAAATTGGTGCTAGTGCGGTATCAGTTGCCTTTGCTTCGGTAAATTTAGCTAAACATATTTTTGGTAGTCTTGAAAAAACCAAAGTATTGCTTGTAGGTGCGGGTGAAACGATTGAGTTAGTGGCCAAACATTTGTATGAAAATAATGTGGGTAAAATAACCGTTGCTAACCGAACGTTAGCACGTGCGGAAAACATGGCTAAACAAATTGGTGCAGATGTAATTACTTTAGCGCAAATACCTGAACATATGTGTAATGCAGATATAGTTATTAGCTCTACAGGCTCTACTTTACCAATCATAGGTAAAGGCATGGTTGAACAAGCGTTGGCATCGCGTAAACACCAACCCATTTTTATGGTTGACCTTGCAGTACCGCGAGATATTGAAGAACAAGTTTCAGAACTTGATGATGTGTTCTTATATACGGTTGATGATCTACAAAGCATTATTGCTAAGAATATGGACAATCGACGTAAAGCTGCCGTTGAAGCTGAAAGTATTGTCAATAGTCAGTCTGATAATTTTATGGCATGGCTACGGGGTTTAAATACGCAAGACACTGTTATTAGTTATCGTAAGCAATGTTTAAATAATCGTGATGTGTTACTCGAAAAAGCATTTATTCAATTAAAGAATGGTAAAAACTCAGAAGCAGTTTTAGCGGAACTTGCTACTAAACTTACTAATAAATTCATGCATGCACCAACGAGTGCGCTCCAGTCGGCTGCCCAAGGTGGCGAACTTGATAAGTTACTTTATCTACGCGATATCTTTAATATTGACTCACAAGATTAGTATTATTACTTTCTTCCTAAGAAAAGTTTAACTTAAGCATAATTTCGATTTTAGCCAATTATTCTCTCTCAGGTTGCTCATAGTCAGCTCTTCGTCGATAGTCATAGTAAAAGCATACGCTTTTACTTAGTGTAGTCGTTTGCGCTATTCTATTAATGTCACCCATTTTCAAACAACTATTAATTGCTTTTAATCGTAGTTGCCAGTTATTACTCAATCAAGTGACTTGTTTAGTAAAATATATTCTCATTGAATTCTGTCACCATAATTAATTTAATTGCGATTACTGTGGTAGAATGGCCAGAATTTATTTTTTCTCATCTAAAATATAAGAACACTCCCAATGAAATCATCAGTTTATCAAAAGCTTGAAGTGCTAGTAGAGCGTTTTGAAGAAGTACAGGCGTTATTATCTGACCCTGCAACCATTAGTGATCAAGAAAAATTTCGTGCTTTATCTAAAGAATTTAAGCAGCTTGATGCAGTAACTTCAGTTTTTACTAGTTATAAAAGCGCTGAAGATGATTTTGCTACGGCTGAAATGATGCTTAAAGATGACGATCCTGATATGCGAGAAATGGCTCAGGAAGAATACAAAGAATCAAAAAAAGCCGTTGCTGATATTGCTGATGAATTACAAGTATTATTACTACCACGTGATCCTAATGATGATAATAACTGCTTTATGGAAATACGAGCGGGTGCTGGTGGCGATGAAGCGGCTATTTTTGCTGGCGACTTATTTAGAATGTACAGCCGTTATGCTGAAAAGAAAGGCTGGAAAATCGAAGTAATGAACAGCAATGAAAGTGAGCAGGGCGGTTATAAAGAACTGATCATGAAGGTTAATGGTGAGGGCGTGTATGGCCATATGAAATTTGAATCAGGCGGTCATCGTGTTCAACGTGTTCCTGAAACTGAATCTCAAGGTCGTGTACACACATCTGCTTGTACCGTTGTGGTTATGCCTGAAACGCCTGAAGCTGATGCGATTGAAATTAACAAAGCTGATTTAAAAGTTGATACTTTCCGTGCCTCAGGTGCTGGTGGTCAGCATGTTAACAAAACAGATTCTGCGATTCGTATTACCCATATACCAACGGGCGTAGTGGTTGAGTGTCAAGAACAACGTTCACAGCATAAAAACCGTGCGCAAGCGATGTCAGTACTTCAAGCCCGCCTTCAGCAAGCTGAAGATGAAAAACGTAGAAGTGAAGAAGAGTCATCACGTCGTAACTTGGTTGCTAGTGGTGATCGCTCTGAACGTATTCGTACCTATAACTTCCCGCAAGGTCGCATGAGCGATCACCGTATTAACCTGACTTTATATCGTTTAAACGAAATTATGGAAGGTAGTTTGCAATTGGTGATGGAACCGATAATGCAAGAAAACCAAGCTGATTTATTAGCTGAATTAGCTGAACAAAATTAATCGTCGTTTTGTCAGTAATATCAATGGAAAATAACACCATAGCCTACTGGGTAGCTCAGGGTCAGGAACAATTAGTTTCCTGTTCCGATAGTGCTAAACTCGATGCACAAATTTTATTGGCTTTTGTGCTTGAAAAGGAAAGGATTTACTTACTTACCTGGCCAGAAAATGAGCTGACTAAGCACTCGATACAGTTGTATCTTGCCTTGTTGCAAAGGCGAGTGTCAGGGGAGCCGATCGCGTATATTATCGGTGTTAAAGAGTTTTGGTCTTTGCCTTTTCGGGTGTCACCAGCAACACTTATTCCTCGTCCTGATACCGAAGTTTTAGTTGAATCTGTGCTTGAACACTTTGGTGAGTTAGATCGCATACATTGCCTAGATCTTGGTACAGGTACTGGTGCTATCGCACTAGCTCTTGCATCAGAAAAACCCAATTGGAAAATTGACGCAGTCGACTTTAACATTGATGCGGTAAAACTAGCTCAGCAAAACGCTCAAGACTTAGAATTAACACAAGTCAATATTTTTCATAGTAATTGGTTTAGTGCTATTAATGAAAAAAAGTTTGATGTCATTGTTTCTAACCCACCTTATATTGACGCATTAGATGAACACTTAAATCAAGGCGATGTGCGTTTTGAACCTGAGTCTGCTCTGGTAGCGGATGAACACGGGCTTGGTGATATTAAGCACATTGCACAACAAGCGTTGAACTTTCTTAATGCTTCAGGTGCTCTTTTTTTTGAGCATGGTTTTGAGCAAGGGGAAGCGGTGCGAAACATCTTAACTGCTTTAGGTTATGATAATGCAAAGACAGTAAGAGATTTTAATGGTCATGAGCGTATCACTTGGGGCACGATAGGACGTTAACTTCACTAATCGCTTAGTTTTCGCTTCATTTAGTTTAGCTTAATCGTTAAACCTTGGTATAGGGTTACACTTTGAAACGATTTGATAACTGAAAGCCGCTACACTATGCGCAAAATAATTTTCATACCAATCGGATTTATTAATTGTCTTACTTGGTAAAACAAAAGGAATAACTTTGAAACATTTACATATTACCCTTGCAGTACTTAGTATTAGCTTATTTACTTACCGTTTTATTTTAACGTTAATGGCTTCTAAAAATCTTGATCGAAAATGGTTAAAAATAAGCCCTCACGTTATTGACACATTCTTACTTATTATTGGTATATCGCTGGCAGTAAAACTCCATTTAAATCCAATGGAACAATTATGGTTAGCTGAAAAGATTTTAGCCTTGTTCGCTTATATATTTACTGGTTATTATACACTCAAGCTTGCACGTAATAAACCGATGCAAATTCTTGGCTTTTTAGGTGCTATGGGGTGGGTAATGTTGATAGTGCGCTTAGCAATGACAAGAGAAGCAATCTTTTTTGGCTAAAAGCTAGAATACAATTTAAGTCTATGTGACAAACACTCAATGGAGTCATTTAAATAAGCTGTTATGAATGAATTGTTTTTATCAGAATTAAAGTCAGTAGATAAAGATTTACTGCAAAAACTTGTTTTACTTGAAGATCATATTTTTTCCGGTAGTACACCGGATACTATGCACGCAGATGAATCTTTAGATTGTTTAGAGACTATTATTAGTCAATGTGTTGCTGTCATTAGTGAAATTGAATCACCATTAGAGAAAGCGGAAACGTTACTTAATGAATTGTATTTTCAACACTTATTTATTGACCGTTCTGGGACTCGTTGGCCTATCACTGCATACAGAGTTTCAGAAGGTTTAAATCAACGTGCGATGTCACCGATTATTAAGGCGGCTTTGGTGAAGGAAATCATAACTGCTTGCGGCTTTGAAACAGATTTAGTCTTTATACCGAACAAAATCATGTTGCGCCTGTGTTGTGATGAACAATACGCAATCATTTTTGATGCTATAACAGGTGAGTCCTTAGATTGGACTGAGCTTGACTTGCGTTTAGATGAACTAGAAGGAGATCCAGGAGAGCAAGAGTTAAAAGCGATTGAAGACAATGTTGCTTTGGTTGAGCACTTATCGGCACTGAAAAATATTTTGATTCATGAACAGGTATTTGATAAAGCATTAACCTGTGTTGATATTATTTTATCATTAACCCCTGACGACCCATTGCAACGAAGAGATCGAGGTTTTTTGCTGCACCAGCTTGATTGTTTTAAGGTGGCGGTAGATGATTACCGCTATTTCGTTGAACAATGCCCTAAAGATCCAGCAGCGAAAATATTAAAAATTCAATTAGAAAATATTGATGTTGGTAATAACACCCTTCATTAAGTTTTTAATTTATAAAAATAAAAAGAGATAAAAATAAAATGATGCAAGAAGATATTGTGGCAACAGCGCCACTCATTACAAACGATGCTGTGGTATTAGGGCTTTTAGCGCTTATCCTTGGGTTTGTTTTTTATACGTCCAATAGTAAAAATTCCGTCTGCCAAAAGTTTTATAAATATGTACCGGCTTTATTAATGTGCTATTTATTGCCTTCTTTCTTAAATACTTTTGGCATCGTTAGTGCCGAAGTTAGCCAAGTTGATGAAGTCGCTAAATATTTCTTATTACCAGCTTGTTTAGTCTTATTAACGTTAAGTATCGATATCAAAGCAATTGCTGGACTTGGTAGTAAAGCTATCATCATGTTCTTAACGGGTACCGTTGGTGTTGTCATTGGTGGACCCATTGCGCTGCTAATTGTTTCTGCTATTTGGCCTGAGCTGATCGGTGTTACTGGTCCTGAAGCTGTTTGGCGTGGTATGGCTGCTCTTGCAGGTAGCTGGATTGGTGGTGGCGCCAATATGCTAGCAATGAAAGAGATTTATGAAGCCGACGGTAGAATATTCACCATTATGGTTACGGTTGACATTGTTGTCGCTAATATTTGGATGGCATGTCTTTTATATATTGCAGCTAATCATAAAGCCATTGATGCCAAAAGTGGTGCAGATACTTCGGGTATCGATAAATTAATTGCTGATGTTGAAGCGTTTGACAAAGAACATAAACGCACGCCAGAATTGAAAGACTTTATGCTTATTATTGCAATCGCTTTTGGTGCTGCTGGTTTTGCCCATTTCGCTGCAGATTTACTAGTTCCATTTTTCCAACAAAACTATCCAGACCTAAAAAAATTCAGTTTACACAGTAAACTATTTTGGATTATTGTTTTAGTAACGTCTATTGGCTTGGCTTTATCGTTTACCAAAGTTAGACGACTTGAATCGGTAGGTGCCTCTAAAGTTGGCAGTAGTTTCTTATATATTCTTGTTGCAACTATTGGTTTGCACATGGATGTTACCCAAATTGCAGAAGCGCCTAAGTATGTAGTTATTGGTTTAATTTGGATGGCAATACACGTCGCTTTATTATTTGCTGTTGGTCGATTTATTAAAGCGCCAATTTTTTACTTGGCGGTCGGTAGTAAAGCGAATATTGGTGGCGCTGCATCAGCACCGGTTATTGCTTCTGCATTCCATCCATCATTAGCACCTGTTGGTGTATTGCTTGCTGTGCTAGGTTATGCCCTAGGGACATACATGGCTTGGATGTGTGGACAATTATTAAGAATTATAGGTAGTTAGCTTTTCATATAGTTAATAAAGCATCAGCTCGTTGCGGTATAAAACAATTTATGCGTCAAAAGTACTCATTGATAGTCATCAACTCCGTGCTTTTTCCTTCAAATTGATTCATACCACTTAGATTTGATGCTTTATTCTAGATCAGGCTTTTATTTAGCATCAAAAGTGTATTTCGATAATTTTTATAGCTATTAGCTAATACATCTACCGTACTTTTTACTAATACTTTATTAAAGAGGCGTGTGAAATACATTACTGTTAGGAACACTTTTTAGGAATAAATGATGACAATTAAATCAGTTAACGTTAAAGGCATTGAAGTTGCGAATGATCAACCATTCGTATTATTTGGTGGTATGAATGTGCTTGAGTCACGTGATCTTGCAATGAAAATTACCGAGCACTATGTTGAAGTCACTCAAAAACTTGGTATCCCATATGTTTTTAAGGCATCATTTGATAAAGCAAATCGCTCCTCAGTTAACTCCTACCGAGGACCTGGTTTAGATGAAGGTCTTAAAATATTTGAAGAAATTAAGTCTACCTTTAATGTGCCGATTATCACCGATGTTCATGAGTCTTACCAAGCACAGCCAGTAAGTGAAGTCGTTGATGTTATCCAACTACCTGCATTTTTAGCTAGGCAAACAGATCTTGTTGTCGCAATGGCTAAAACGGGCGCAATTATAAATGTTAAAAAGCCACAATTTCTTGCTGCCCATGAAATGAAACACATCATTACCAAGTTTTCAGAAGCTGGAAATGAGAACATTATCTTGTGTGAGCGAGGCAGCTGTTATGGTTATAACAATTTGATTGTTGATATGTTAGCAATGGACGAAATGAAAAACTACGCTCCTGTGATATTTGATGCAACGCATGCTTTACAAAAACCGGGTGGTCGCAGTGATAGTGCTGATGGCCGTCGTGCACAGGCAGCGCAATTAGCTCGTAGTGGTTTAGCAATTGGAATAGCAGGGCTCTTTATAGAAGCACACCCTGATCCAACTGCAGCTAAATGTGACGGACCTTGTGCATTACCACTGGATAAATTAGAACCTTATTTAGCTCAAATGAAGGCCTTAGATGATGTAGTGAAAGGTTTTACGCCACTTATTACTGACTAGTACTTGAGTTATACCCGTTACCATTCAAAGTGCTCGATTTCAGTGGGAATTAAAATGCCTTTAGGCAAGGAGAATAATTCAAACATAGTTACCCTATGTTTTGATTATTTACCGCAGCATAAAGTCATTTTAAACCCATCATAGAAGCGTTTGAACAATACCATTTCATCGTTGCAGTGACTTAGAAGGGAATTACCATTCCTTCATCACTGCGCCTTGAATTGGAATCGCTCAAGCGCTCTGAAACATGCATCTTGAATGGTGACGGGTATATAGGTTATCTACGTTTACTTAATTAAGTAGATAAAAGTCAAAATTTGAGTAATAAAAAAGGTGTCCTAGGACACCTTTTTTTATTTTAGGTCTTAATAGTTAAAACCTTACTTCAGTAAATGTGCGAGCATTTTGAAATATGTTAACATGCTAAATGATTGGAACAATCATATTGCTTTACACAGTGTAGCTCAATCTAGCTATTCAGCAATTAAACTTGTTCTGGTTAAGGTAACAAACTTATTCTGATTGGCAGATTGCTTTTGTTTTGCAAGATCAGAGCTAATAGGCTGTTGCTTATAGGTGATTATAACTGGCGCTAAAGACATCTGTAGGCTGTTATGTGCGGCAGTCGTTAGTTGAGTTTGAGTAACTGGCTCAGCTTTAACAAGTGCGGCTTTGGGTACGGCAGCAGCGGCTACGGTACTGAATAATGTAGTGGCTAATAATGTGATGAATACGTTAGTTTTATTAATGCTTTGTTTCATGTTTTTGTCCTGTATATGACCTAATAATAATAATTTAATTCCCTGTAGATATATTAGGACCTTTTCTCGCGCTGGTTTTACTCTTCAAAATAAAGCGTGTGGGTTGGGAGCACACGCCGTATCTGAGTTTCATAAAACGTTGAGATGATGTCCTTCATCTACGGTGTGAATAGTACGCATGTTGACTTGAAAAATAAAATGACTTAAATTAATGTTATGCATTAGAAAAACTAATGAATAATTGTTATGCTTTGTTTATAGGTTTTTATGCAGTATTTAAATGCATAATATAAATTGTATTGGATATTTGTAGGTGATTTTTGGCTAATAGACTCCCACCACTAAACGCTTTGCGAGCATTTGACGCTTCAGCAAGGCAACTCAGCTTTACCAGAGCAGCAGAAGAGCTTTTTGTAACGCAAGCTGCAATAAGTCATCAAATTAAATCTTTAGAAGAGCATTTAGGCATTAAATTGTTTATGCGAAAAAATCGTGCCTTACTACTTACCGAAGAGGGACAGTCATATTATTTGGATATAAAAGACATATTCACATCCTTGCATGAAGCTACTGAACGCCTGCTAGCACGTGGTGCTAAAGGGGCGATAACGGTTAGTTCACAGGCAAGCTTTGCTATCCAATGGTTAGTACCAAGGTTGACGACTTTTAATGCATTACATCCAGATATTGATGTAAGAATCAAAGCAGTTGACCAACCTGAGAACTCACTCACTGAAGATGTAGATGTTGCTATTTATTATGGTCGAGGTCGTTGGCCTAATATTCATGCGGACAAATTGCATACCGAATACCTTATCCCGGTATGTTCACCATTATTAGTGCAAGAAAATGCTGCTAATGGTAAGCCAGCTCTTTTATCTTTAGACGATTTGTCAGAGCACAATTTATTACATGATACATCACGTAAAGATTGGAAGCGCTGGTTTAAACAAGTCGGAGTGAAAGGTGCTAACGTCAATCATGGACCTATTTTTAGTCATTCTGCTATGGTCTTACAGGCCGCACTTCATGGACAAGGTGTTGCGTTAGCTTATAGTGTTTTAGCTAAGCCTGATATTGATTCAGGACGTTTAGTTTGTCCTTTTAATGATGTTTTAGTCAGTAAAAATGCCTATTTCATCGTTTGTCGTGAAAATCAAAAAGACATAGGTAAAATTACCGCTTTTAGGCAGTGGATGTTAGATATGGTCGAAGCAGAGCAAGAGCAAATTACTGATGGACAGATAAATTAATGAAGCGAGAAGAAATAATCACTAAAGAAGATGGTAGCAAGATCAACATCCTATCGAATACTGTAGAAAATGCTAAAGCGCAGGTTATATTTGCTCATGGCGCAGGTGCTAATATGTCACATGAATTTATGGATGACATATCTTCGTTACTTAATGGAGCTGGCATTAATGTTTTACGGTTTAACTTCCCTTTTATGGATAAAAGGGCACTGACAGGTATAAAATACCCCCCTGATAGGATGCCTAAGCTGTTGGTGTGTTATGAAGATATTATTAGACATGTAGTTGAGCAACTGGAAAATAATGAGTTACCCTTATTTATTGGTGGCAAATCCATGGGATCTCGTGTTGCAGCGACTTTGGTGGCAGATCCTGAAGGATTAGAACCTTATTTACTCAATAAAATATCTGGTGTTTTCTGTTTAGGTTACCCATTTCATCCGGCTAAAAAACCAGAGAAACTTCGCCTTGAGCCTTTAGTTAATGCGAAAAAGCCCGTTCTAATTGTACAAGGTGACCGTGATACTTTGGGTAATAAAGCTGAAATCATCAGTTATCAACTCGCTGAGCATTGCCAATGTATATTTTTAGAAGATGGCGATCACAGTTTAAAACCAAGAGTTAAATCTGGTTTTACTCAGCAGGCACATATGAATAGTGCCGTTGAAGAGATTGTGCAGTTTATTGACCAGTTGACCACAACCAACAACACTTAATACGAGCAAAATGATGAAATCTACTCATATGAATCAGCATCAGCGGGTAAAATTGAATAGTATGGCAATTTTACTTAAATGCTTGATGATTATTGTTGGTATCAGTGGCTGTTTTTCTGTACTATTCGGCGCTTGGCTAGCACACGGTGGTCAAACATTGCCTAGCAATGTGCAATCTAGCTTAGCAACAGCATTACAATATCAATTTATTCATACTCTTGCGTTATTAGCTACACTGGTTTGGTTAAAGACAACTAAGCCCTCAAAGGTCTTACTTGCTGCAAGTATTTCCTTTGCCGTTGGAATTTTATGTTTTTGCGGCACAATATATATTAAGTCTTTTTTTGAACTTGCCATTATCGGGAAGTTAACACCTTTTGGCGGTATTTCTTTTGCGCTCGCTTGGCTATTGTTAGCGCTAGAAGGTAAAAATAATTTTTAACGACATTTTTTGTCGTGTTAATACGCTTACGTTCGTACTCCGATAGAGGTGAACGTTAGCTATAGAAGGTAAAAAAACATATGACTTCCATCGTATTATTCTGTCGACCGGGCTTTGAAAAAGAGTGTGGTGCAGAAATCCAAGAAAAAGCTGCTTGGAATGAAATGTATGGCTATTTAGAGCTAAAGAAAAACCAAGGGTTAGTTTTTTTCCACTTACAAGAAAGTGAGCATGGTGAAGCTTTAATGAATAAGCTGCCTCTTAAGCGACTTATTTTTGCTCGTCAGTGGTTTGTTACAGTAACCGATAAAATAGATCTTCCTGATTATAATCGCGTTGAAGCGATTACTGAAGCTCTGGGTAATGATTGGCAATACAGTGATTTACGCATGGAAATGGCTGACGATAACGATGGTAAATCGTTAAGTAAATTTTGTCGAAAACTCTCTGTACCTTTACGCCAAGCTTTACGTAAAAATAAAGTGCTTACCCAAAAAGGTAACAATTCAGCGGATGATCCTGAAGGCGCAATTTTACATGCACTATTTCTTAGTGGGCAAGAAGTTATTTTAGGTTTTTCATTAGCCCGCAATAGCTCGCCGCATGTTATGGGGATCCCTCGATTAAAATTTCCTAGTGCATCACCAAGTCGCTCTACCTTGAAGCTTGATGAAGCCTTTTTATATTTTATCCCTCGTGATGAATGGGACCAACGTTTAACTTCAGGAATGAATGCTGTTGATTTAGGCTCAGCCCCAGGTGGTTGGACTTATCAATTAGTACGCCGTGGCATGATGGTAACGGCAATTGATAACGGCCCTATGGCTGAATCTCTTATGGAAACGGGACAAGTAAAACATAAGATGATGGACGGTTTTAAATATTTGCCAATGAAGAAAAATGTGCATTGGTTAGTATGCGACATGATTGAGAAACCCCAACGAGTCGCTAAGTTGATGAGTGAATGGTTATTACATGGTCATTGTAAAGAGGCTATGTTTAACTTAAAACTACCGATGAAAGGTCGTTACCAACAAGTTACTAACGATTTACAATCAATTAAAGATGCCTTTGCTTTACATAACCTGAGGTATGAGCTTTATGCAAAACACCTTTATTATGACCGTGAAGAAGTTACTGTACACGCACGCTTATTATCTCCAGCACCACTAGCTAGTAAAGAGTAGTTACCAAGGGCTGAGAGTTCTTGTATTTGAATGATTTAGCGATTTAAGTAATATTTACTTAAATCGCTAATGAAAAATTGATTCAATAAAAAAGACCCTAAAGTATTAATATACTTGAGGGCCTTTTGGGTTGAATATGACTGTTAATAGGGACTATTTATAGTCGCTCAAGTACAGCTTCAGTAAAGTCAGTAGTACCATGAGTACCACCTAAATCACCAGTCGTTCTATCACCTGTTGCGATAACATCTGTAATAGCCGCTCTGATATTCTCAGCTTTATCACCCATATCTAAGTATTCTAGCATTTGAATAGCTGCTAAAATAACCGAAGTAGGGTTTGCTAAGTTTTTACCTGCAATATCAGGTGCACTGCCGTGTACCGCTTCAAAAATCGCACAATCTTCACCAATGTTGGCTCCGGGTGCCATACCCAATCCGCCAACTAATCCCGCACATAAGTCAGATAAAATATCACCAAAGAGGTTGGTTGTTACGATCACATCAAACTGTTCAGGCTTCATTACTAACTGCATACAACAGTTATCAACAATCATCTCTGTTGATTCAATCTCTGGGTAGCGCAGGGCAACTTCACGGGCAACTTTTAAAAATAAACCTGAGGTCGATTTTAAAATATTCGCTTTATGCACAGCTGTTACTTTTTTACGGCCTTCTTTTTTTGCTGTTTCGTAGGCGAAGGTTAGTATTTTTTCAGCGCCATCACGGGTAATGATACTCATGGCTTGTGCTTCGTTGCCATCTTCAGAGGTGACTTGACCAGCGCCAGAGTACATTCCTTGTGTATTCTCACGAACGGTAAGAATATCAATGTTCTCGTAACGTGCTTTTGTCCCTTTAAATGACAATACCGGGCGAAGATTTGCGTATAACTTAAATTGCTTACGTAAAGTTACGTTGATTGAAGTGAATCCTTCACCAACTGGCGTGGTTAATGGGCCCTTTAAAGTTACCTTGTTTTTCTCTATAAGGTTTATAGTCTCTTCAGGCACTAACTCGCCATGTTTTTCTAAGGCGGTTAAACCGGCATCTGCAAATTCATACTCAAAATTACAGCCTGCTTTATCTAATACTTTAAGTGTAGCGTCGATAATGCTCGGGCCAATGCCGTCGCCTGGAATTACCGTGATGGTTTGTTTAGTCATTAAGTTCACCTTGTCATAATACTTTTGGGTAATACATCGCCAGTTATCTGTGTTAGTTATCTGTGTTAGTTATCTGTGTTAGTTATCTGTGTTAGATATCTATAATAGTTAACAACGATATACATTTAATTAATTGCGTAATACGTAGCTGATAGACTAAGTGGTCTGCCCAGTACTTTATTGGGTATTTTATATCATGGTAATGCTATGTATGCGAGCTTGAAAGTTTTCAATATCACCCCCGAAAATGAATTTATCGGGGGGATCAACTCAACAAGAGATAGTAGAGGGTTAGCTAATGAGTCGCAATCTGACTTTAGTCTATAGTTGGCAGGTTTTTACCTATACTTAGATGATTTTTAATGATGCCCCATTCCTCAGGGTAATGATCCCCTAAACCAATTTCTTTGAGCGTACCATTAACAAAGAGTAAAAAAGTACATTCATCTTGCGTGGTAATACCATCAGATTTTACGTGCTGAGTTCGATAAAACATAACTTGATAGTTTACTTCATCAACTGTTCTCGCCTCAGTGATATCAGGGCTTCCTAATTGGGTTAACGCTTGTTCAAAAGTGAAGCTTTCTAATTTTATTTTTGCAATGAACTGACGATTATAAGCCTCCCGATCATCCCATTTCATTTGGTCTGGACTGTCATCATAAAAGGTAACAACAAGGGCAACAAATATGGCATAAACCGTTAGCGCGAGTAAAATTCGGCCGATTACTTTTTTATTCATAGTTATTTATCTTTCTAGCTTTAGCTTCTGTCAGCATTAATGGCAATTATATTACCATTAATTTCGGGGGCAGGTGAAGGCGTTGTTAAGCGGATATCTTTTAAATTAAACCCTAAAGGTATATCTTTCTTCAAGGTTAATAGCTTTCTTGCTAAATCCATTGTCTCATGGCTTCGTGTTAACTTCTCAGCGAGTGACGCTTTTAAGTCAGTCGCGTTAAGTATTGCCTTGATTGAACCATATTGATTAAGTAATTTAGCGGCGTTAACTTGACCAATGCCACTTACCCCTTCAATTTTGTTGGTATTGTCACCGGTCAAGGTCCAAAAATCTATCAGTTGAGAAGATTTTACATTAAACTTACTTTGCACATGCTCTTCATCTAAATAACGTCGATTAAAGTAATCATAAAGATGGATGTTAGGACTCAACAGCGGTAAAAAACCTTTATCGGTCGAAATAATAGTAACTTTTTGACCGTGAAACGCCATTTTTACTGCCAATGTAGCAATAAGATCATCAGCTTCGTCTTCGTCGGATGTTAATGAATCAACGCCTTGTTCCATGAAGGCATCTTGTATGGCTGTTAATTTATTTGCGAGGTGTTCAGGCATTTTCTTTCTGCCTTTTTTATAGCCGTCAAACAATTTATAGCGCCAGCAAGGTTGTTGACTATCAAATACTGCCAGTGCGTGTGTGGGCTCTAGTTGGTCGATGATTTTTGTTAGAGCGTTTACCGAGGTCTGTTGGGTATTGAATAATACTTGTTTTAACGTACTCGCAGAGAGCTCGTCATCGTGTTGCTGTTTTATTTGTGTAAAAGGACGCTCTTGTACGGCGTATACACGGCGTATTAAATTTAGAGCGTCAATAAGTATTAAGTGAGCGGCCAATGTTAACTCTCAATAACTTTATAACATGGAATGTATTTGCTACCAGGTAACTTCATACGTTGTTGCTCGACAAATGAAGCAAGTAGTTTATCCATTAGAGTCATTATTCTTTTATCTCCCGATATTTCAAAAGGCCCAAATTCTCTAATCGCTTTAATACCACCTGACTTTACATTTCCTGCTACTATGCCTGAAAAAACACGGCGTAAATTAGCCGCGAGTTCAGCCGTAGGAAGATCATTGCTGATGTTTAAGTTCGCCATATTTTCATGTGTTGGTTCAAAAGGGTGTTGAAAATCATCAGCTATCATAAGAGACCAGTTAAAATGATAGGCATCACCCGTTTCTTTTCTATGTGCTAGTACCTTATCTAGACCAAGTTTCATTATTTGGGCAACTTTAACAGCATCGTCTACTACTATCTTGTATAACGACTGTGCTTTTTTACCTAGTGTGGCACCGATAAATGCATCTATTTCATTAAAGTATTCAATAGCGCTAGCAGGCCCGGTAAGAATAATGGGCAATTGTTGCTCTGAGTTTTTGTCGTTGAGCATGATACCTAAAATATAAAGTAGCTCTTCGGCGGTACCCGCTCCACCAGGGAAAATAATAATGCCATGGGACATGCGAACAAAGGCTTCTAAACGTTTTTCTATATCAGGCATGATAACCAATTCATTAACGATTGGGTTTGGTGGCTCAGCGGCAATAATGCTTGGTTCGGTTAAGCCAATATAACGCCCGTCTTTAATGCGCTGCTTAGCGTGGCCAATTGTTGCACCTTTCATCGGGCCCTTCATAGCACCAGGGCCACAACCTGTGCATATATTAAACCCACGCAGGCCAAGTTGATAACCAACATCTTTAGTATATTTATACTCATTGTGCTTGATTGAGTGGCCACCCCAACAAGTAATTAAGTTTGGTTCTGTTTCGGGTAAGATAACGTTTGCATTTCTTAGGATATCAAATGCAGCATCAGTAATATCTTCTGATGAGCTTGGTACTGTTCTATATCGACTATGCAGAAAAAGAATATCGCGCAACACTGCTGAAAGATGTTCTCGAATCCCTCTAATTATTTTGTCATCGACAAAGGCATGAGTTGGCGGGTTTTTTAAGTCTATTTTAACGCCACGCTCACGCCTTAGCACTTGGATTTCGAATGAAAGGTATTTTTGGTATATCTCTTCAGCATCATCAGTATTCGAGCCAGCGTTAAGGACGGCGAGAGAGCAATTTCGATAAAGTTTATATAAGTTACTACTAACAGACTGCTGTAATTGATCTACTTCAGCTTGCGATAACAAGTTCATATTACCCACGGGGTTGATTTGAGTATGCATTACTGACTCCTTTCATGTTGATTATCAAAGTATTATGATAATCAACAACTATGTGATGAGGTGTAGAGGGTTGTGCTTGAATAGTTATTTATATGGTTACTTAGTATAGATAACTTGGTTTTTACCTTGTTTTTTTGCCTTGTACATTGCTTGGTCAGCACGTTCGAAAGCTATGTGTATGTTATCATCAGATCTTATATGCGTTGCACCAATAGAAAGAGTAATGCTCACTTTATTGCTTTTAAATTTAAAAGGTAGGCGAGCTACGTATTTATTAAGCGTGTTAAGCTCGGCAGTTAACTCTTTTTCTTGGGTTTTAGCATAAATTAAAACAAATTCTTCCCCACCATAGCGACCAACAAAAACGTCTTTACCCACATTTTTTACAATGGTATTAGCAATCACTTGAAGTGTTTTATCACCGGCAGTATGACCATAGCTGTCGTTAATTTTTTTAAAGTCATCAATATCGATTACAACAAGAGCAAGTTGAAAGGGTTTATGATGAAATCGTACCATAGACTTAGCAAAAAACTCATCAAATGCAGCTCGATTAGCAAGTTTTGTCAGGGCATCTTGCATGCTTTTTCTTTGTTGTTCGACCAGCTTCTCTTCAAATATTTGACTCTGATTTTCAAGTAACTCAACTTTTTCTGACATCTCATTGAGTTTATTTACCAGTTGTTGATGACTTTGTTGTTCAAATTTTGACTTTTGCTCTAACGTACTAGCAATAAATTGCAGTTTATCATTAATGTCTTCTTTTACTTGATTTAAGGATAAAGCTTTTTTCACACTATCTGTCATCTCAATCAATTGCCCTTGCAGTTTTTGATTGATTTTGTCATTAATAAGCTGAGAGCTTTTTTGTGATGAAATAGTTTCTTTAACAGCACTTTGAACTGTGCTCAGTGTAGCACTTAGGTTAGTTAAAAAGTTTTTAGCACTATGTTGCTCATCCTTAAAGTCAGCAACAATAACATCGAAAATATCGATGAGATGATGCAAGATCTCATCACTTGATTGATCAGCCATTAATTTTTTCTTAATAGCCAATAAGTCGTTAGTATGCTCTGTAGATAATGGGAGTGAACTTAGCGATTCTGATATTTTTTCAAGCACACTTGAATCAAATGTTGTTGAATCATTAGCTTTTGAGCTTTGACTCGTGGAAGTAATAATTTCTGGCGGCTGTAAAAGGCCTTTAGTAGGTGTTGAGTTTTTAGCTTTTAGGGCATGATCATAAAAAGTTAATAGTTTACTCAGTAATGGAATATATTGAATTAATGCATCTTTACTGTCTTTCGTTTCGGTTAACAATGCCCGTAGATCTCTGCGTAAGTTACCAGGCAAACCATTTATTTTTTGTAAGCTTTGACCCGCTTGATTAAACTGATCATGCATATGAGAAATATTTTTCTCATTGGTTATACTATGTTGTTGCAATAATTTCGAAATAACGGCGACTTTTTCTTTAATGTCAGAAAATGGTGCTGCTTTGGTAAATAAGGTACGTAATTGCGCTAAGCGGTTATCTAATTCAAGATCAACACCTTTAGATATTAGTGTTAATTTACTAATAAATTGAATGAGCAGATTGGATTGCAGATTAAAATCATCTTCTAGTGAACTACGAGACTCGATGGCTGTATCAAGTTTTCTTTTTAGTGCCACTAGTTGCTTTTGGGCAACAGAACTGTCATTCATAAAACCAATTAATCCTTAAAGTCGAGGAATGTTGAGTGTTTAATAGCGTTTAAATAATATGGTCTATGTTTTCTTAACGACCATTTATTTTGTTAATTAATTTATAACTATTACATTGCCCTTAGTATAAGACACTTTATAACATAAAAATGTTATTTATCAGTATGGGAATGAAAAAAAACACTTTCATTGTACCATAGTAACTTTTAATAGCATTTCTTCATTGCTAAAATAGCACGACCGTATCCTAACTACTTTGTGTACCAATAATGAGAGAACTTACTCGAATGTTCAACTATAAATTCAAATTAATAATAGCTATATCTTTATTTTTCGCACAGCTTATATCCGCTAACGCTAACGCTAACGCTAACGCTAACGTAAAGGTTAACATTAGTATCGAGCAACCAGAACACCACTTAGCGTTTGTAGAGCTTAGATTTGAACAAGTTCACAAGAGTAAGGTTAGTTTTCATCTTCCTACATGGCGTACAGGCCGGTATCAAACGTTAAATTTAGCTAATGGTATTCGTGAGTTCAGTGCTAAAGATAGCCATGGTAATGCACTTAGTTGGCAAAAAACTGATAAAAGTACTTGGCAAGTGCATGACACCGAAAATAAAAAAATTATATTATCTTACCAGGTTTATGCAAATCAATTGGCAAAAAGAACTCGTCACATTGATGATAGTCATGCATTTTTAGATAGCTCTGCCGTTGTTATGTACAGTGATGTAAGTCGAGGCTTAGAGCATAAAGTACAGTTATCAGTACCTGGTTTATGGCGAAGTTTTTCGGGACTTGAAACCGGGGGTAATGAGCATCAATTTATAGCAAGTAACTATGACCAATTAGTAGACTCTCCCATTGAAACCGGTATTAACGAACATCATCAGTTTAGTGTTGATAGTCGTCAGTATGAATTGGTCATTTGGGGAGAAGGTAATTTTGATAATGCAAAAATGGTTAAAGATTTACAAATACTAGTAAAGCAAAGTAAACATATTTGGCAGGGGTATCCTTTTAAACGTTATGTATTTATGGTGCATGCAACAAGCGGTGCTCGCGGTGCAACAGAGCATGTTAATTCAACCATCATTCAGCGTTCGCGCTTTAAATTTTCTACTCGCAAAGATTACTTAAGCTTTATTGCTGTTGCGGCTCATGAATTTGTTCACACGTGGAATGTAAAGCAGTATCGCCCACAAGGTATAGTGCCTTATGATTACCAACAAGAAAATTATTCGAATTTATTATGGTTAGTCGAAGGCTCAACCAGTTATTTGCAATATCAGCTTTTATTGCGGGGTAACTTAATGACCACAGATGAGTTTTTTACCGCACTAGCTAAACGCATTACAGCTCATCGTCATAAACCCGGAACAACAAGTCAAAGTGTCGCACAAGCAAGTTTTGATGCCTGGATAAGTGAAGGGGGAGATTATGGTAATAACCATAGTGTAAATATTTATGCGGAAGGCTTTTTAGCCTCTTGGTTACTTGATTTTGATATGCTAACCAAAACGGCATTGTCGAAAAGTTATCGAAATGCGCATAATCAACTCTATCAGCAACATCGTTTACCAAAAAGCTATAAAGAAGAAGATGTTTTAAATATATTAAAACAGATAACGGGTGAGGACTATCAAGTTTGGTGGCAAGAAAATATTCAAAGCACAACAGCAATTGATTTTAGTCTTTTATTGGCCAAAGCCGGTTTAGAAATGAGTTATGGTAAGAGTGATGATGATAAGTCGAGCACAAAATATAAAGTGTGGACGGGTCTTAAAACTAAGGCCAATACTTATGGATTAACTGTTTCATCGGTAGAAAAGAATAGTCCGGCATGGCATGCAGCTATGACGACAGGAGATGTTATTGTCGCTATTGATGGTTTACGTATGGCCGAAAAAGAGCTTGATAATCGTTTAAAAGACTTTAAGCCGAAGCAAAACATTACTATTACTTACTTTCGAAGAGACAAGTTAACAACAACGTCACTTGAACTTGCTGAAATCCCTAAAAACAAGTTAAAAATCATACCTATGGCGAAGGTAAGTACAAAGCAGAAGGCCTTTTTTAAAGCATGGACAGGTGTCGACTTCCCACAAAAGAAATAGTTGTCTAGACCCTCAGCATTAAAGCGTATTAATTCATTTGTTATGAATACGCTTTAATGCCTGTTTTTATGCGGGTATAAGTTACTGGCGCAGTGTTCTAGCAAAAGGCGCTTTATCAATATGACTACTTCTAAATGGATTTATATCTAATCCACCTCGCCTGGTGTAACGTGCGAAAACAGTTAATTCATCAAGTTGGCAGAGTTGCTGTAAATCGCAGTATATTCTTTCGACACATTGTTCATGAAATTCATTGTGTTGGCGAAAAGATATTAAGTATTTTAAAAGCGCTGAATGATCTATAGCTTTACCACGGTAGTGGATGTAGATACTTGCCCAATCCGGTTGATTGGTTATTAAACAGTTAGATTTCAACAGGTGGCTAACTAAATGCTCTTCAATTTGAACTTCTTGTGTTTTATCTTGTGCACCAGCAAGTAATTGTGCGTCATATTGATAGTTATCTATGCTGATATCTTCACCATCAATGCAAAAACAATTCTCTGTATTTTTGGCAATATCTAGGGCCGGGCAGTGATCAACACCAAATAAACTGACACTTGCCTCAGCGCCCGCTATTTTTGAAAGGTCTTTAATTAATATACTTTCAACTGCTTTAATACTAGCAAAACGTGTTTGATTAAAGCTATTTAAATAAAGTTTGAACGATTTTGACTCAACAATATTTTCACTAGTACAAGCAAAACGAAATTCTGCCACGGCAACGACAGGTTTACCTTTATTATTGAGCCATGAGAGTTCATAACCGTACCAGACATCTTCACCAACAAAAGGTAAATTGCTTTGATTTAGTGATAAGTCATCCCTATTTAAACTTCTAGGTACTCCTTGTAGTAAATCTGCGGTATATTCGCTGCAATATTGTGTACTTTTACCCAGTGTTAACTTGCTGAGTTCCGATGCATTTTGATAATTGGCCATAATTTTTTCAGTAGTGAGCTAGTATCACGCTATTTTAAAGGATCTTTTCTTTATATGACATCTACAAATAAAACTTTAGTTCAAACGCTTTTAAATTTTAGTAAAAACTATAGTGAACAATACATTGAGCAATTTGGACACCTTCCTACAATAGTACATGATGAACAATGGCTATCACCGTGTGAGTTGGGTGCACATGATACTAACCAGCATTACTGGCAAGCGGTAGCAATGACTAGTGAGCTGTTAACTAATGAGCAAGAGGAATTGCTCTCTTTTACAAATGTTGAATCAGCATTAGATATTGAATTACATCAAGACATTAAAACCTATTTTACTACAATTTTCAGTGGCGATATTGAAGCACAGTGCGAGGAAGGCGAGTTATCGCTTCTATTTGCTTGGAATAAAGAAGACTTTGAACGACTACAAGAAAATATCATTGGCCATATCTTAATGAAACAAAGGCTAAAACAAGCTGAGACTGTGTTTTTTGCAGTGACTGATGAAGAGGATATGATCATCTCTATAGACAATAATAGTGGTGAAGTTTGGGTCGAACAAGTTGGATGTAAACCGCATAAAAAACTGAGTGACTCATTAGTTGAATTTATAAGCCACTTATCACCAAAAATTGTGGTGAGTGAGAAAGAGTAGAGCAAAGGTTGTAATGGTTACTCTTTTTCACTCAATTGTTTCGCTAAGTCATTAATGAGTAATTTCATTTCCGATAACTCACTTTTTATTGCCGTTAACTCTGATTCTAGTGATTGCTGTATTACTTTTTTTATTGAACCATCTTCAAGTAAGGATTCAAGTAATGCTGCAGTACCTTTAGACGATGGAATGTCATTGATTTGTTGCACTTCATTGTTAATTGAGCTGATGAAATCAGGTTGATGTTGCCAATTTTTCAGTGTTGTTATTACCGTCGCTAATGGAACTTTTTGATTTAGCTTTGCTTTTACTAAAGCTACCGTTGGTTTTTTCCCCGCATTAGCGAGTTGATTGGCAGAGATTAAAATTTCATCGATAATTGTCATTTTACTTACTGATTTTAATATAATTAAGGTAATTAACTATATTTTAGCCAATATAACTAAATATGTCTCTAACTTCATCTCCTGTATTTTTAAAGTTTAATGAATTCAATGCCTTATGTTTCTGGCTTGTTTTTTGCTTTTATAAATAAAGAATTATTATAATTATTACATTGTACCTCTAGGGAATTTCAAACATGAAAAAATCAATAATTGCTTTACTGATTGCTGCGCCACTAGCTATGACACTATCTGGCTGTGTTGTTAAAATAAATGATGATGGCATCGACCATGGTTTTGTTGGTGATAGCGAAGACCGTACTTATAAAAACCGTAAAAAGATT
Source organism: uncultured Colwellia sp. (assembly GCA_913063325.1). Taxonomy (GTDB): domain Bacteria; phylum Pseudomonadota; class Gammaproteobacteria; order Enterobacterales; family Alteromonadaceae; genus Colwellia. Next base: position 24,071 of record CAJXYE010000055.1, read on the forward strand.
GCCAAAGTACAGCTAGGTGCTTCTTTTATGGATATGCAAGAGAAACTAGGGGTTTCTGACTTTTCAGAAACTTACGCCGATGGCGAGAACACGGTACGCGTTTTATATTACCGTACACAGCGTAAACATAAAGATGGTTTAACAACAAAAGATGAGTGTACCTATCTACAGTTTATCAACGGTAAGCTAGTCGAAACAGGTAATGGTGGTGATTATTCAAAAACTGGAAAAGTTAAAACTAATTAGTTATCACATTGTATTTAGTGTAATCGGTATAAGGTACCTCGCGCAGCGGGGTATTTTTTTATCTTAATTTTGGTGGCATTACTAATACCAAGTTGATTAAGTTCTTTCCCACACAGCGAGAATTAAAAGGCTTAGAGGCAAGGCATTGATTGATGAGAATGGTTATTCCCTTATCAAAATCAATAACGCAGCATATAAGCCTTTTAAACTCGCCCTTGGGAGCTCATTGGTAAACTGATAATTTCACAAAATTAACTAAATATAGAATGACTATGTTTAACAAATTTTGTTTATTCTAAGCTCACCAATGTAGCTCTGAGTAGGGAAGAAATTTAATCAAATTGGTATAACTGTAAAATTTATTATATTTGACCTATTTGAAATTATACTGCTATGGTGGGTTGTTAGATTAAAAAACAACCCACCGTCAGAGTAGGAAAAAATAATGACTGAAACAGTATCGGTAGAAAGTAGTGTTGACAGCAAAATAAATCAAGACGTTAAGATTAGAGCGACTTATTTAAGTGCTCATGAGTTGAAGTTAGCCGCGTCACTTTTATATCAAGCTTATCATGATGATCCTGTTTTTTTAGATATTTTTAATAGCGGTAAAGAAGATTATGAGCAACGCCTTCGTGGTGCTATTAGAGAAGAGCTCAACGCATTTTGGCAAGCTAGACAACCTATGATCGGTTTGTACTTGGGGGAAACTATGGTTGGTGTCGCCTGTATCAACAGTCCCGATGAAACATTAGCTAGTGATCGTTTCTGGCATTGGCGCCTTAAAATGCTGTTAAATGCGGGTTACTTTAGTACCAAGCAGATGATGCAAAAAGAACAAACCGTATTAGCTGCAGTGCCATTAAAGGTTTTTCATTTCCTATCATTTATTGCGGTTCACCCTCTGCACCAACAGCATGGTTTTGGTCACTATTTAATGGCTGCGGTTAATACCGTGCTTGATGAGCATCCAGATAGTGAAGGCGTTGCGGTATATGCAACGTCAGGAAAATTTAAAGAGTTTTTTAAACATGTTGACTATCACACTGTGAAAGAAGTCACAGTAGGAAATGTTTGTGGCGCAGTGATGGTTCATTATCGAGAGGAAGAGTCTTAACTATTATTGCTTTATTAGTCTGAGAAACTCTTTCATTAGTTAACCTGAACTCTGGATAATGAGTGCTTTATTTTATGTAAAACAAAAGCTGAAATCATTAAATACGAAATTTACAAGTTTAAGTAACGATATACGCTATCGATGTTTCAATTTATTTGATTGTCTAGGCAAAACGTTTATGAATAACGAGTTATTTATCAACACTTTAACGCTGAGAATCGGGTAAGGGGGAATGTTGAGCAAGTGCTGCTTATCCAGAGTTCAGGTTAGTTAAGTTATATTTAACGGGGTTTCAATAATCCGGTTGAATATAGCTTGTCACTCAATCTGATAATTTTTAAGACATATTTCACCAGCCCCCCAATCATTTGTCATTAATCAATATCAAATGAATAATAAATATCACTCGATTGCTCGATACCACTGACGATTTCTAACCATAACCGGTTAAGTAAATATAGTCTTACGGTCAATTCATTAATTGGTTCATATACGCCAATACCATATTTTAAGTAGACACGATTACCAACATAACCACTAATAGTTGCTTGTGTTGTATCGCCTTCGCCCTCAGTATCGACAGCAATATTGCTAATTAGGGGGATTTTCTCTAATTGGTCAAATAGGCCGACACTATTAGTCACGCCAAAACCAATCAGCATGCTTGCTGCAGCGGTACTACTGCCACCACCAGAGTCTAACCCTCGCCCTCGTGCTAAATAAGATAACATCTCAGGGGCTTGCATCGTCGGTGTGGAGAATAGCTGCATATCTAAAGTGTCAGCTAATCCGGTTATTTGCAATCCAACTTCTATATCTTCTGCTTTAATATGTCTACTTGCGCGTAAGTTAAAATAAGGATTGGTAAGAGGGCCGTTAAACGTTAACTCTCCTTTGTCGATAGTTAACTTTTGTCCATAGGCTTGGTAGGTACCATTTGTCGATTGAATGTTACCAAAAAGCTGTAGTGGTTTGCTTTGCTGTTGAGTTACCTGTAATTGTCCAAACAAATTACTTTCTAAACCTTGCCCTGATACAGTGAATGCTTTTTCGATATTGATACGGACATCGGTTTTGATAGCTAATGTAGATTTTTCTTTAAAGACCTCTTTACCGTGTACATCAATAATAATGACATCATTACTGGTATTGATACTGCCTTGTGGGAGCTTTTCAATATTATAACTCCCCTCGAGCACATTAAGTTTGCCACTTACGGTGAGTACTTTTTCTTCGAGTAAAAAATTTAATCTTGGTGATACTTCCATAACTAACTGAGGTGGAAATACTAACGGCACTTGCTTAACGTAAAGGTCTATATTCATAGTTAAGTCTTTTTGCCAAGCAACCAGTCCATTTAGCGTAGCTTGCTTATCTTTTATGAAAAAGCTCCCTAGTACTTTTGCCTGATTATTATCGATTTCAATTTCAGCACTAATATTTTCCAATTTATTGGGAGTTTGACTTAATAGTAATTCGCCACTATGGAGTGATACATTACCGTTTATTAAAGGTGATTCTATCGAACCATCAACTGATAGTGATGCGGTTACGTAGCCTTGTAAATTAACTACGTTGCTAATAATCCCTTGAAAGGGTTGTAAATTAAAATCATTGAGTGCGATTTTCGCATCAATTGAAAAATCATCAATAAAATTAATGGTTGAGTTGATACTAATGAGTGCTTGTTCATGAAAATCATGTAAGTTGAATTTACTGGTCAATTGCGCGTCGTTGACCTTGAGCGAAAGATAACCATGGTGCCATTCACTCATTTTTTGTTCGTTGTACTCATCATTTACGGTTATATGACCGGCTGATATAGCAAAGTTTGCTTGTGCTGATATTGCTTGTGTTGGTGACCAATGAGCTTTTATCTCACCTGAAATCTTATTTTGTAGTTGCACTTCTTTGGGTAAAACTAATTCATCTAATAACGATAAATCTAAGTTTAGGCCAAGCGTTATATTACCTGATTCACCAATAATCACATCGTCAGGCAAACACATATCAATACCAGTACCTTGCCAGCAATGTTTCCCTATCAGTAACTGTTGTTTTTCTACGTTAAAATTCAACGGAAAGTTGTGATTATTGCTAAAGGTTACGTGCTGATAAGTTATGGCTGCCTCTTCTATAGTGCTTTGCCATTGATTTAATGCTTGATGCCACTGACTTGATAATTTTAATTTTCCTGCAAGTTTACCTTGCCAATCCAGTTGTAATTGTTGCTGAGTTAAGTCGCCAGAAAAATTAAGAACAATATCTTTAATATTTAAGTCGTCATTTTTATTTGTGATATCTAAGAGGTCGTTTTTTAAGCTTAATTGAAAGTTATGATTGTTAAAGGGCTGATAACTTGCTGTCAACTTGAGTGATGGGCTATAAAACTGTTGCCACTGTAGCGCATTTAATTGGGTATTAAGCGTAATAACAGGATCATTTTTACTGCCTTTTATCGTAAAATCACTAGTGAGATCGCCTTTAGCGAGTGGGTACCAGCGATTGATCTCAGCAATGGATAATTGACCGTTAACATACCAGTTATCACCGCTGAATGTTTGTAGGGATAATTGATCATTGTCAAAAGCAATATGCAGCTGGCCTTGCGCTAAATCACCTGATGAGAAGTAGCCTGAGTTATTTAAGGATATGTCACCTCGAATGATGAGTGAAGAATCATTGATAGTGCCAGTTACATTGGTATCGTTAATCGATAGCGCCCATTGCGATGCTGACCAAGTGCCTGTACTGGCTGTTTTACCTAAAATGCGACCATTGATAACTTCAGGCAAGATGTCTTCAAGAATGCTGACCTGATCATGGGAGCCTTTAACAGGGGTGGTGTTCGTGCCTGTGTTGTTGCTGATATTAGTTCTGCTGTTAATCGCTGTTGGAAATGCTAACGCCTTGAGGTTGATTTTTGGCAAGGTAAAACCTGAAGATTCAGCAAATAATTGCCAGCTTGTTGTCGTTGACTGAAGATCTATATTGCCATATATGTCTAATTGGCTGTTAGATTCTTTCTCGTTGAACGTCAATTCATTCAGGGTAATTAACCCTTGTTGATGCTTTGCTGATACCTTCAGTTGAGCATTCCTATAACCGTAGCTATTAAGCTGACTTGTTAAATTAAGCGTTTGCTCAACTAAATCACCAGTCATGCTCAAGGAAAGTGATGACGGCTTTGCATATTGCGCTAAGGACATGGGCAAGGGGAGTTTATCAGCGAATAATTGTAGTTTAAAAGGCAGCTGTGGCTGCGTTAAGTTAATTTTTCCTTGGCTATTTAGAGAAACGTTACCATTACTGGAGACATTCGCGGTTAATGCATCAATAGAGCCTTGTAGTGATAGCTCTACTGTTGAGCTAGACGCTTCTGGCCAATGTGGTACTTTATCTAGCTGCGCAATTAATTGAGCATTTATTTGATAGGGTGGTATAAGCTGGGATTTTACCGCTAACTGCTTAATTTTATAGTCTGATGTAGAGGTTTTAAAATCGCTTATATCAACGTCATTTTTTGACCAAGTTCCGGTAAGGTGACTCTGCTTATAAGACCATTTTTCATCATTGTTATGGTTGTTTTTATCTTTTGATTCGAATTCAATAATACGTAATTTATCAACGAATAATTGTTGAATGCTCAACGATATAGGCAAGTAAACTTCAGGTAAGGTACTAAAAGCAGCATAGATAGAGTTTTTGGTGACTTGTGCATTTTTTTGTTTTTTAGCTTTCGTTATTTTAGTGTTTTCCTGAGCAACAGTTAATTTACTGGCCGTTGGCTGCAAGAAAGTAAATTGACTTGCCTTAATGACTACCTGAGTTGTGAACTGCTCAATACCTATCACTGTTTGATTAATTGTTAGCTGACTGTTAGTAAATTCAACTGCTTTCGCCTCAATGGCAAAAGGCATCACAAACAGACTATCAATATTTACTGTAGAAGAGCTTACTGTCGTTATACCTTTTAGCTTGTAATCTTTATCATCACTGGCATAAGTTAATGAAAAATTAGTAACTTGTAATGTTTCAATACAGAGTGTTTTTCGCCAACTACAAGAGAAATCTATTTCAGAGACTAAATCTGTCACCTTAATATCTATTGTTGCTAAGTTAAGGTGCAATGAGTTGAGTTCGATATCTCTTATTAAAGAACCTGCCTTGTAATCCGCGTTAATACCATCGATGTTGTTCAGTAAGCTAATGCTTAATTGGCTACCCATTGGTGTGGTCACTAAAACAGTAAATAAACAAAGTAGTAGGGTTAACCACTTCACTATTTTATAGATAATCTTATAAGTGATTTTTCGCCAGCTCACAGCTCTGCTCCTAAGTTGATATGCAGTCGCCAACTATTATCTTTATTATCATAATCATTAATGCCATAAGCCGCATCAAGCTTTATCGCTCCGACCGGAGAAATGTAGTGTAAACCAGAGCCGAAAGAGTAAACCGGTTCAAACTCACCTTTATTCGCAGCGCTGCCACCATCAGAAAATAAAGCGACTCGCCATTTATTGTTTAGGTAATATTGATACTCTATACTCGCCACAATTAGGCGAGTACTACCAACAACAATAGGGTCGCCATTATCTGGGTCAGATGAAGATGGAATTGTTGAACCAATCGATTGATAAGCAAACCCCCTAATACTTTGATCGCCACCTGCATAAAAGCGTAATGAGGGGGCTAACTCTGCATTTCGGTCAACATAAATAGCACCATACTCTGCACGAGTAACTAAACGGTGATTAGCTTTCAAGGTGGTAATATAATTCCAGCGACCATGAACCCTAAAGAAAGTATTATCTGAGCCAGCTTTTAAATGAGCCCCTTCTATATTGTAGGTTTGACGAAAGCCTTCACTTGGATCTAAGGGCGATCCTGAGCGTATCGTTCTTGACCAAGTGATGCCAGGTATAAGATAAGTAGCAGCATCTTCGGACCAATCAATATTAGGCGCATTCACATCAAGTTCATAATTCCATCCCTCTTTATGATAGCGGGTATATACTTGTCTTTGCCAAAGGTTGTCGCTGATCTGCCTACCAATTTGAGCTGAAAAGAATTTAGTTTTTAGATCTGCATAGTCTTCATTTTCAATGCTAATTTGGAATTGCAGTAAGTCATTTCTTGGATGGCTTAAAGGAATACTGTAAATGAATTTACCTGTAGGGTTTAATTTTGAATATTCAAATTTCGTTTCTTGAAAATGTCCGTACTTATTGATTAATGGAGTTCGCCAGGCTGCGGAAATTCGGAGTTCGGTATCGGTAGCATAACCAATACCAAAATCGAATTGATGACTTTTAGCTGGCGTTAGTGAGACATTAATTGGAATAGAATATTGATGATTAACATTATCTTCAATCTTGTCACCGGGCACAGCGACAATACTGCCAAAATATTGAGTTGATTGCAGCTGATGTTGTAGTTCATGAAAAGTGCTTGTACTGTAATATTCATTTTTCTGAAAGGGGACTAAGCTCGATAACAACTTAGGCTCTAAATCAAAATCATTAAAGTTAACGTCGCCAAATTGATAACGTGGTCCACTTTTATAGTGCAAGGTAATATCAGCGTACTGATATTGCTGTTTTATCGCTATTTTACTTTCAATTAACTCACCGTTGAAATAACCACGTTGTAAGGCTAAAGAAAGCAGAGCAGACTTTAAGTCTTCATATTTACCATGATGAAGGCTTTGGCCATGTTTAACTTTCTGATTATTAAGTAATTGTTTAAAAGCGGGATCTAAATTTGCTTCACCTTCAATAATAATAAGTACTTTATCTAATATGGTTGGGGCAGGGAGCGTTATGTTAAGAATAAGGAGCCATGGATCTTGCTCATTTTTTTCGGTTTTGACAATAATATCAGCTTGGTAATAGCCAAGTGCTTCTAGTGCTTGCTTGGTGTTATCTCTAGCGCTATAAATAAAAGCAGATCGCGCTAAATCACTCTCTGGTAATGTACCTAAATGAGAAATAACATTGTGCTGAACAATTTTGGGCAGTTCCCCTTTGAGTGTCACCACTAAATTACTTGCGTAAACCGAGCGACTTAGCATAAAAAATATTAAGGCACTTATTAATATTCTAAAAGTTAACATTAAACGGTAAGCCAATAATAAGTGGATATCATAATTCTAAGGAGCTACCTGTTATTAAATATATAGGCTGTGTTTTTTAGTTATTATCGCACGAATACAAGGATAAAAGCGACTACAGATAAGCAAGGTAGTCAATTGTAAAAGTTGTAAAAGTAGCTGTTAATATAGAAAATAAATAATACCAATAATAGGCCGTTCAGCTAAAATAATGCCGATGGTTTTTTGGGTTAATAGAATAAGTGTTTAACATTGTAATATGTAAAACAGTCTATTGAGGAGGTTGTTTTTGTCCTAATGGATTGTTCGATCTTGCTTATCCCACATGCTTGCTTGCCAATTTGAAATAGTGCCAGAAGCTTCACAGATATCGCAATGCCACTCAATCATGTCGAATGCAATATTTGTTGCATCAATACTGCCATCACAAGAGAGTCCATCAGCCCGAGTATTACACTTCAAATCAACATCAATAAGTGGTTGCTCGATATTCTCAGAAACTGAAGAGATAATCTTAGTGATAAATTGGAACACCTTGCTTGCCTGTTCAGTAAGCGCTAGTACATTACCCTTTTCGTCAAGAAAATTCCTTAAGTCTACTTTTAATGCCATACATTATCTCTATCATAAATTGCTAACGAAGCTAACATATAGTACTTAACGCTCCTGGTATATAATTTTTAATTGAATATTATCACCCATAAAATATGTAGAAGGGAGTAAAAGACTATAAGTCTTGTAAGACATGTCTTACATCACTGTGAGATATATGGGCAACTTCTGCAACAATTCTGAATGAAAACCCACTAAGTTGTTGAATTTATCTTATTTTTGTTTGGTGTTTAAGTGGTACATAAATATTACGTTTGTATTTTTGTTGTTAACAGGCTTCGACGGACTATATTTAGGTGTATTATTAATCCTGTCAGGAAGACAAGGAGCAGGGGGCTTTAGCATTACTTGTAATGCAATTAAGGAAGATGAAATTACTAAGATGGAACTTAGTAATTTAAGGACTTACCGAGGACGGTAATAATAACTTAAGGATTTAGTTGAAAATAGGATGCAGTGGATGCAATTCAAGGAAGAGGTAAGTAAGGATGCTTGTGTCAGGTAGAAGGAGAACCTAAAGCAGGATGCTTTAATTTTAAATGGTACTTTGGTCTGTTTAAAATAGGGTTTAACAGGGAGGCTTTAAGGATGAAGTCTAGTGGTAGGATGCCGCTATGGATGATATGAACAAGGATGTGACTTGGTTAGGATTACCAAGGTCAGGAAGACAGTAGTTATGGAAGACTATTATTAAGGAAGGTAAATTAAGGATGATTAGCTAAAGGATAAATAACACGGATTTGTTAAAGGTAAACTGTAGGACTATAGGGTCAGGAAGACACTAATTACGGATGATTAAATGGGGAGGTTTAGGCGTTACCCATAATGGATATGAGTGGACTCATAAGGGATATGCTAGGGATAGTTACTCAAGGAAGACATGAGATCATTAAATATGTGTGCAGGACGCACCGTATAAGCTAGTTATAGAGATGCGACTCATTGAGTCGCATTTTTTATTTATAGCTTATCAATTACTCTCCTCTATAAAATCCCCATGCTCTCTCTCAAGTTTAACTCTAATTATTTTACTTAATAAAGGCACAGGCATATCGCTACTGCACTTGTAAGACATGTCTTACATCATTGTGAGATATATTGGCAATATCTTCTGATTTATTTTTATGTAACTATGTATCTAATTGATTTATATGCAAAACACACCTGTCAAATGGATGTCAATAGTTTTTACATTTGTATCTTTGCCGTTAATTAGCTTCTACGAACAACATTTAGGTGTATTATTAATCCTGTCAGGAAGACAAGGAGCTCTAGCATTACTTGTAATGCAATTATGGAAGATGAAGTTACTATGGTGGAACCTAGTGATTTAAGGATTTACCGAGGACGGTAAAATGACTTAAGGATTGAGTTAAAAGTAGGATGTAATAGATGCAATTCAAGGAAGAGATAAGTAAGGATGCTTGTGTCGAGTAAAAGGAAAACCTAAAGCAGGATGCTTTAATTTTAAATGGTACTTTGGTCTTTTTAAAATAGGGTTTAACAGGGAGGCTTTAAGGATAAAGCTTAGTGGTAGGACGCTACTATGGATTATATGAACAAGGATGTAGCTTGGTGAGGATTGCCAAGGTCAGGATGACACTAATTACGGATGATTAAATGGGGATGTTTAGGCGTTACCCATAATGGATATGAATGGACTCACAAGGGATATGCTAAGGATAGTACTCAAGGAAGAACGTGGGAGAATTAAATATGTGTGCAGGATGCACCGTATAAGCTAGTTATAGAGATGCGACTTATTGAGTCGCATTTTTTATTTATCCGTTGTAATACCAATTTAATTAAATTTCTTCCCTACTCAGAGCTACATTGGTGAGCTTAGAATAAACAAAATTTGTTAAACATAGTCATTCTATA
>CAJXYE010000056.1 GCA_913063325.1 uncultured Colwellia sp.
GTTAAATTAATTTGATTTAGAGTGACTAAACCGGAATGAATTTGCCTTGTTATTGAACATCGAGTATAGCTCTGAGTTGGGAAGAAATTTAATCAAATTGGTATTACATAAGTTAGGTTAAATTTAATTATAAAAAGCCCGATAAACACATGTTTATCGGGCTTTTTAATCGAATAAATAAAAATATATTTATCATCTTCATTTAATTGTTACTCACTTGTGTCGGTTAAAATTCCCTAGGCAAGAGGGTATCCTTGGTATTTAGGTCGGGTTGTATCGTCCTTGGCTTAAAACATTATGAGGGTCTAAGCTAGTTTTTAGCTTAGCCACGGTTTGCCAGAAGTCACTGTCTTTATTGAGAAGCCATTGTTGTTGATCAATATTAAGTCGATAGGGAACAAAGCCTTTTTTTAAGCCTCCTTCAACCAATGCTTTTAAACAATTGTGGGCATCTAAAACAGCTTTAGGGTTACTTAAATCAAAGACAATAGGAATTGTACTATCAACGCAGTCGTGTTTTAAATTGGTGAAGGTAATGAATGGTTCAATGTTAAACTTAGGGCAGGTTGTTCGAATAAACTCAACAAACTCGCGTATTTTTTTTGCTTTCATAGGAACTAAAGGAGCATACCAAAGTAAACCGCAGCCATCCTTCCCTGGAGATAAGCTATTTTTATTAAAGTTATCACTCTCTTTATGACGCCAATAAGCGAGCTTTAAGGCAACCTTGTTAGGCTTACCTAACATAATCTCCTTACCCTTATTGAAGGAGTCAAGTTGCTCAGATATTTTAGCCAAGGTGGGGAGTTTATTGATTAACTTAGCGGGTAAATTATTTATAACTTTATTCGCTAAAATAATGGATAAACTATTTGAATATATGCGTTTACAAGGTAGTTTCTTGAAAATTAGATCTATTTCTTTTTTTACAGCACTAACAATCCTAGTGCTACCATAAATACTGCCGACAATAGTCCAGCTTGGTGTTCGTAGTTCCTTAGCTAGTCCTTTTATTTCTTGATTAGTCATGACTTGATGCGCATCGTTAGCATTAAATTTTTTGGCAAACATTGATAATAAGCGACGTTGATCCATCAAGTTAATTGAACCAACGATACCTTCATAGTCTTGTAAAATGTCTCTGATTAAAGGAACGGCTTCTTCAAGTAAGGCATCTTCTTGCATTTGGATGAAAAAGGAGGTGAAATCAGGCTTTAATTTGGCTAACCGGATAGTCATTTTACTAACAATACCAAGGTTTGACTGAGTAAATAGACCTTCTAAATAAGGACCAAGTCCCCACTTGAAAGTTTTATCAACAAATTTATCTTCACTGGCATCTAACTCATAAACAGCAGACTGATATGGTATACCATTAGCCCAATAGCCATGAACACTGGTAACTGCACTGAAATGGTCAGTATATGGCGTTATACCGTAACCTCGCTCTAAAGCATTAGCTAATATGGAGCAATCTGGTCCAGCGCCAGTAACGGGCACCATATAATTATAATTATGCAGTTGTAAATAATCACTTAATTGCTGCTGAGTAACTCCTGGCTCTATTGTTACTAAACCTAACTCATTGTCAAAATGACTTATATTGGTTAACTGGCCTAAATCTAACAGAATAATATTTTTACTTAAGCCCGCTGGTTGGCTAGTACCATAGCCCCAATTCTGTCCTGTGCTAATCGGGTAAAGAGAAAAAGCCAGTTCATCATCTGTAGCACATTTATTAGCCAAATCGAGAAGTGCCTTTATCTCATCTGATTGAGATAGTGTGATAACGGCCATTATTTGTCTTTTTTTATTCTCAAATGACTCTAAGCCTTCAGTGCCACGCATAGAGAGAGAAAGCTTTTCAGAGTCAAATGATAAATTTGAATCAGGAGCTAGAATATTCTCTATTAAGCTTGTGAGGTGTTTTGACATATAAGGCACTTAGCGATATTCGCTGTTTATATTAATTTTTGTTTAGTTGACCCAACTGTAAGCAAATGTCTTTTTCAATGGTTTTATAAAGGCTTTTAAAGCCAGGAGAGAGGTTTGTCATAAAGATTTCAGGATTAATATAATAAGGGGCACGCAGGCCGTGATAATCTACAGGCTCGCCGAGTTGCTGAAAAGTAATGCCAATGAACTTCATACTACGGGCCAGTCTTGGCTCCATCATGACATATACATGACGAATACCAGTATTCATGCCCATAGTCGCAGCGGCCATATATAACCCTATTGCGATAAAAGGGAAGCAACGTAATTCAGTCTCAGAATAACTAACTTCACTAATAACACCAGTACCAGAGCCTTTAAAGGTATCCGCTTTACGTCGACGAAAATCTGATTTTACCGCTAAACGTGATATTTCAGCTATTTCAGCACGATTAAAACGCTCAGGACTAAGGGCTTCGTTAGTGATTGACCCCATGCAATACTTTTCAATAGGAAGTAATTCACCGGGACCATTTGAAGTGACTAAGCGTACACAGCTAGTGAATATGTCAGAAGGTTTATGCTTAATTAAAGAAAAAATCGATTGATGATCGAACTCATCTGTTTCTTGACCGTTGTCTCGGATATCTTCAAAAGCAAGCTCTTCGCAGTACACATTATGACGGATTTTAAATGCTTCTTCTCTTAATGTTTGATCTACGGCAATATGAGGCTGTAAAAATTGAGTGAAATGGTCAGCAATGCTATGCGCCTCTCGACTTGCCTTAGCCGAGACAATTTTTTTGGTAATAGTACCTATGACAGGCGCGTCTAATAATCGCTTATTCCAGTTCATTTGTATTCCAGAGTGAAATTGTAATTAACTTGGCTAGTACCAGTATAGACGTTAACCAAGTTTATCTGTAATTTATGAAAATTTAAGTTAGAAGTAATATTTCATGTAACTAAGGCTAATTAATTAAGCCTTTAGGTCTGGTTGAATCAATGTAGACACCCGATTGAAAAGCACAATGTAATAATTTTACTGGCTTTAGGCTGGGGGTTATTGCCAGCTAAAATATCAATAGATATATTAAGCTTAGTCTGTTGACTTGTTCTTTAGTATTAAGTATTAAGTCTTAAGTCGATTCATCACCTATTTTTTCAAAATAGGATATAGCTTTGCAGAGTAATGCTCTTAGGATAATTAAGGAAGATAGTCGGTAAGTTATGGCAATAATTTAATGAGATAAAGTCTGAGTTGCCATATTAATTTTTATTGGAATAACTTCCATGGCTGTTTGAAAACCAATTTTATATAACTGATGCTTTTCTTCTTTAGTCATCTTAAAATCAACGGCGGAATACTCACCTATATTTATCACTATGGTGTTGTGCCAAAAGTGTTCGTTAATATATTCACGTGAAATAGTGGTCATGAATGTTCGGATAAGTAAGGTAACGTAGTTAAAAATGGGGAATAAGCCATTAACGTTTAATTGATCATATTCATGCTCGCCTCGTAAACGAAAGCAAAGAACGGGTGTGCCTTTATGATCCCAGTCTCGATGTAAAGCATCTTCAGATAATATGCTACCGTCAACCATGATACGTTTACCAAAAGGTTTAAAGCTAAAAACTAAGGGAATTGACATCGAGTAGCGTACGGCTTGTGATACTTTCATATCAGGAGTTAATTCAGCATCAAAAATAACCGGTTTTCCATTAGTAACATCGGTTGCCACTATATGTAGATTCTTCTCTAGTTGCGCAAACGTTTTACCTTGTAAATGCTTATCTACCCAGCCTTCAAAAGCGTCACCGGAGCTTAGACCTCCATGACGAATGAGCTTGAGCAGTGAAAACTCACGAAACTGATTGTAATTTGTTTTTAAGGCAATTCTTTTTATGTCATGTAATGGTAAACCAGCAGCATAGAAGCTGGCAATAATACTGCCACCTGATACGCCCACTAAGTCTTCAAAATTAATATCGAGTAGTTCTAGTGCTTTTAGCACACCTAAATGGGCAGGGAGTCGAGTACCTCCACCAGCAAATATAGGAACAATCGATTTATTCATTTGACCTCCAACTGGAAAGCATGGGTCGGCGAGTAAGGCTTAATCTCCGGCTCAAGTCTTAATTATGAACAAAGTTAGCGATATTGCGAAAAATATTGTTTATCAATCACTACCTTTGACCATTTTATTTGCGGTACGCTTTAAGGTAGTATTTGTTTTCTATAATAAATATCGTTTACTTCACTTAGGAAAAGTTATGCCCAGATATATGCTCTTATTGCTAATTATTACTTCTTTATTTGTGCCATACGCTCAGGCAAAATTTGTAGACGTTGTTGCTAAAATTAAGCCGTCAGTCGTTGGCGTAGGTATACATACACCAACTAGTAGGCCGCAAAATATATTACGTGGTACAGGATTTGTTATTGGTGATGGCCGTTACATTGTTACCAATGAGCATGTATTACCTACTTTATTAGATGAGAGCTTATTACAAAAAGTAGCTGTTTTTATTGGCACAGGGAGGAATGCAAAAGTAAGAAAAGCGGAAGTGGTTGCAAAGTCCAGTTTATATGACCTAGCCATTTTAAAAATATCTGGACCGGCTTTACCTGCGGTAACGCTAGCAAACAGTGACTTTTATCCCGATGGTAGCGCTATTGCTTTTACTGGGTTTCCTATTGGTAGTGTTTTAGGGTTATACCCGGTAACTCATCGAGGCATTATTGCTAGTATTACCCCAACCGTCATTCCGGCGGTTTCTGCGGAGCAAATTAACTTGAAAATGCTAAAGCGTATGAAAAATCCTTATTTGGTTTATCAACTTGATGCAACAGCTTATCCCGGTAATAGTGGTAGTGCTCTGTATGATATGGAAACAGGGGATGTAGTAGGGATTATTAATAAAGTTTTTGTGCAGGGGACTAAAGAAGCTGTTATCAGCACACCGAGTGGTATCACCTATGCAATTCCAGTGAAGTACTTACATCAGGTGCTTAAGGATAATAATATTAAAATATAGTCACTAATACAGTGATTTTATCAAGAGTGAAATTACTCGCTAATAGCGGTTACTTCACTCTCCCTAGGTACTTGGTATAACCGTGAAAGTGGAACTAACTCAATACCATGCGATTTTAAAGTAGGGATTAGTTTGTTTAATGTTGCAATGGTTTCAGGGTGTGGATGAGCGATAGCAATAGCGGTTTGGTATTTTTGAGAAAACCTAATAAGTTGCTCAAATTGTTGATTAATGTAATGCTCAGTTAATTCATTATCTAAAAACACATGCCTGGCCTTTACCGGCACACCAAAATCAATAGCTGCTTGTTGCGCTTTTGAGTTAGGACTCGTTTTACTATCTAAAAAAAATAAATCATTCTGCTTTAAAAACGCCATTGTCCAAGCCATGGGTTGGTAAAGTTGAGTGAGGTGACTACCCATATGATTATTAATACCAATTGCGAAGGGAATTTCTGCGAATGACTTTGTTAAGCTTTCACTAACCGCCTGCTCATTCATACTACTTGTTAAAGCACCGGGTCCCAATTTTTTTCTGTTTTGAGACTCCATTGGAATATGAATTAATACATCGTGATTATCTCTGTTTGCTTGTACTGCAAGCTTTTTACCATAAGTAGTATGAGGTAAAAAAGCATAAGTAATAGCTCCAGGTAAAGTTAAGGCATGTTTATCGGTGTAACGATAGCCCATATCATCAATGACAATAGCAACTTGGGTCATTTTAGCGTTACCTTCAACACTAAATAGCGCCAACCACAGTATTACAAAAGAGCGCATAGTGGTGATTTTTAAAAGAGTCATTAGCACAGGATAATTTTTATTTTTTATTTTTAGTTATTATAAAGAGTAGCAGTTATTTAGTTCAAAAATATAAAGTTTTAGCGCAATAAAGTAAAGAAGTTACTTACTGCTTAGTTATTTTTTATAACTCATATTTAATAGATTATTCAATGATTACCGACACCAGAGTTTAGGGTTGAGTGCTTTACCTCGGTGACGGATTTCAAAGTAAAGACCTGATTGTGCTAAGCCTCCACTTTGGCCGACTAAAGCAATTGGCTCACCCGTTTCAACGCGATCGCCAACTGATTTTAATAAGGTTTGGTTATGGGCGTATAAACTCATGTAACCATTACCATGATCAATCACAGTTAATAAACCGTAACCTTTAAGCCAGTCGGAAAATAATACTGTACCATTATGGATCGTTTGTACTTGGCGACTAATTGGCGCACTAATTAATACCCCTTTCCATTTCAAGTAGCCTTGTTTTCGAGTGCCATAACGGTGCAACATTTTGCCTTTTACCGGCCAAGATAATTTTCGTTTTAGTTTGCTTAAACCAATTAAGTCAACTTCAGCTTGCAAAATAGCGGCTAGCTTTGTTAATGCTTGGTTTAAGTTATTCTCTTCTGTTTTGAGTTTATTTAATTGTTGTTGGCTTGAAAGAAGTTTACGGCTTAATTTTTTAAGGGTTTTATGTCGTTGGTTTTTGCTCGATCTTAATTGACTATCCTGCTGTAACTGTTCGTCTTTAAGTTGCTGTAAATATTCAACTTGTACCAGATGCTCAGTGCTTACTTGTAGTAGCTTTGCAATAGTGATTTGAAAATTATCTATTTCTTTCGTTCTTGCTTGATTTAAATACTGATAATAACTGATGGTACGCTGAATTTTTTCACTTTGATCTTGGTTAAGCAATAACTTGAGGTAATCATGCTGCCCTGTAGTGTATGCAGCTCTAAGTTGTTGTGCTAATAAGTGTTCTTGTCTTTTTTTGGCGATAGTTAACTGTTTTTTTTCAATCGCTAAGCTAGATATTTTTTCTTGAGTTGTAGTGATATCAGTTTCTATTGTGTTAATTGCTTTGGCGACTTTTGCAATAGCTAAATCATCAGTTCTTAATTGTTGCTCTAAACTGCTACGCTGCTTGTTAGCATCAAAAATATTTGACTCTTGTTTAGCAATGGCTTTTTGAACATCATTGAGTTTTTCGCGGCTTTGTTTCTGCGCACTATCGTTACGGTTGTTTTGTTCTGCTTGCAAAGGAAAGGCAAACAACAAACTTAGAATGAACAAGCTTGTTGTAGCTAGATGCGAAAGGTGCTTACTTGCTAAATTCGTGTGGATAAACAATCTCATAATCGGTGATGGAATTAAATCAAAAGCCAATATATCACTTAGCTTATTGATTTAATATCACTTAGTTTCTGACTTAAGTTAACTGCATAAGTATCGAACCCGTCATTTCTTCAGGTTGTTCCATAGCCATTAAGTGTAATATGCTAGGCGAAATATCACTTAAGGTACCCGATGCAGCAGGAGTAGCGTTACGACCAACATAGATAAGTGGTACCGGCTCACAGGTATGAGCAGTATGTGCTTGGCCTGAAACGGGATCTTGCATTTGCTCAGCATTGCCATGGTCAGCAGTAATTAAACACTCACCATCGTGTTCTTTTAATGCTTTAACCACGCGGCCAACACAAGTATCAACTGCTTCACAGGCTTTTATTGCCGCTTCAAGGCTACCGGTATGACCAACCATATCGCCATTAGGGTAATTACAAACAATAAAGTCGTATTTACCACTCTCAATAGCGCCAACAAGTTTATCGGTTAATAACGTTGAATTCATTTCAGGTTGTAAGTCGTAGGTCGCTACATCAGGTGATGGTATTAAAATACGCTCCTCACCAGTAAAGGTATCTTCCTTGCCACCACTAAAGAAAAAAGTGACATGGGCATATTTTTCTGTTTCAGAAATACGTAATTGAGTTTTATCATGTTTAGCTAACCACTCACCCATTACGTTATCCAGCGTCGCCGGAGCAAAAGCTGATGGCGCATCAATGTCAGCAGAATATTGTGTCAGCATTACAAAGTCAGCTAGTGCAGGAGTACTTTTTCGTACAAATCCATCAAAGCTTTTTTCGGTAAAACAACGGCTAAATTGGCGTGCTCTATCAGCTCTAAAGTTCATAAAGATCAGTGCATCACCATCATTCACCAGAATACTTTCACCAGATGGTTTTGTTATAGCGCTAGCGCCAACAAATTCGTCATTTTCATCTCTGTCATAAGCTGCTCTGAGTGCATCTAAGGCATTAGTATATTGATGTAAGCCTTCACCATTAACCATTAAATTATAAGCAGCTTCAACGCGATCCCAACGTTGATCTCTATCCATGGCGTAATAACGACCAATAACTGAAGCTATTTGTCCTTCGCCAGTCTCGGTTTCAGTAAATAGTTCTGAAAATTTCTGTTGAGCTTTCTCTAAAGAAGCTTGTGCACTGCGTGGTGGTGTATCTCGACCATCTAAAAATGCATGTAAGTAAACTTTTTGAGCGCCACGCTTTTTGGCTAATTCCATCATGGCAAAGATGTGCTCTTCGTGACTATGGACGCCACCAGGGGAAAGCAAACCGAAAATATGCACAGCATTATTGTTTGATGCGGCTTTATCGACAGCTTGGCACAAAGTAGGGTTTTCAATAAAGTCGCCATCACTTATCGCTTTAGTAATACGAGTGAAGTCTTGATAAACCACACGGCCAGCACCTAAATTGACATGGCCCACTTCAGAGTTGCCCATTTGCCCTTCGGGTAGACCGACGGCCATGCCAGAAGTATCGATAAGCATATTTGGATAATTAGCTTTTAAATCATCTAATACTGGTGTGTTCGCTTGATGAATAGCATTTGAGCTCGTTTCTTCACTGTATCCCCAACCATCTAGAATCATCAGTACCGTTGATTTCTTATTCGCCATTATTTTTCCCATGAAGTTTAGTGTTTTATGCATTTTATGAGCAAGTATTGTACACACTCAAATGGCGTTATTCACTAAGGATTTAACATAGAAATGTTCCGAGTAGGGTTACTAACTTTTAGCTCGCGGTATATGCTCGCAATTTTAAGTGGTTTGCGTATAATGTGCCGATTCGAAATTTGATAAAACGGTCTTTTATTTATGGAACAATTAATTACTTTTGCAAGCAGTAATGGCATGCTGAGCGCGGTTTGGGTTGCCCTAGTGGTGATGATTATCGTAACAACAATCAAAATGAAAATGTCACCAATTAAACAAATTAGTACGCAAGACTTAACTTTTTTAATGAACAGAGAAGAAGGTGTTGCGCTTGATATCCGTAAGGAAAATGAATTTAAAGCGGGACATATCCTCGATTCAATCAGCTTGTCTAGTGAAAAAATAAAGAAAAATGGCCTATCTAGTCTTGAAAAACATAAAGACAAGCCCATCATTGTAGTATGTGCTGCGGGTATGAGTGCGGTACAAATTGCTAATGAT
Source organism: uncultured Colwellia sp. (assembly GCA_913063325.1). Taxonomy (GTDB): domain Bacteria; phylum Pseudomonadota; class Gammaproteobacteria; order Enterobacterales; family Alteromonadaceae; genus Colwellia. The sequence continues at coordinate 9,295 of CAJXYE010000056.1, forward strand.
TTGCATAAAGAAGGTTTTACTCGTGTTAGCGTACTTAAAGGTGGCATGAACAGTTGGACTGGCGCAGGCTTACCTGTCGCTAAATAGCGCACCTGTTACAATTTTCGTTATCCATTAAAATAAGTAAACAAAGAGTGATATACATGGCTAAAGTTGAAATATATACCAAAGCATACTGCCCTTATTGTACTCATGCGCTTGCCTTACTGAAGAATAAGTCGGTTGATTACAAAGAAATTAAGATTGATGGCGATATGGCTATGCGTAGCACCATGATCGAACGTAGCAATGGTGGTTATACAGTGCCACAGATATTTATTAATGATGTTCTTGTTGGCGGTTGCGATGAGTTAGTCGCCTTAGAAAGAGGCAATCAGTTAGATGCGCTTCTCGACGTTAAATAATACTAATTAATACTAAATTCAATTAGAAAAACTATAATAAAGGAGCCTCTCATGGCTGAAGAAAATCAAGTAGAAAACAATGAAGCAGCAGCACAACAATCTCCAGAATTCGCTATTCAACGTATTTACACAAAAGATGTTTCTTTTGAAACTCCTAATTCTCCTGCTGTATTCCAGTTAGATTGGAAGCCAGAGATAAAATTAGACCTTGATACGCGCTCAACTAAGTTAGCTGATAATACTTATGAAGTTGTTTTATCGGTAACAGTTACCGCTACAGTGGAAGATAAAACTGCCTTTTTAGCTGAAGTACAGCAAGCCGGTATTTTTACTATTGGTAACTTACCTGAAGCTCAATTAGCTCATACTATTGGTGCATTTTGTCCAACGACATTGTTCCCATATGCGCGTGAAACAGTAGCAAGTTTAGTAAACCGTGGCTCTTTCCCACAATTCAACTTAACACCAGTTAACTTTGAAGGTTTATATGCTTCTTATGTACAGCAACGTGCAACACAGGAAAATGCTCCACAAAGCAGCGAAACACACTAGTCATAATACCGACAATAACACTAGCTTATAAGTAGGTTGTATATGTCTTTAGCTGCAAAAATAACAGTGCTGGGTGCCGGATCTTATGGCACCGCTTTAGCAATTTGTTTAGCCAGAAATGGTCATAAAACCCTGTTGTGGGGACGTGATGAAAATCATGTTGCTGTGATGGCGCAAGATAGAGAAAATAACAAGTATCTTGCAGACTGCCCTTTCCCTGAAAATTTGACGGTTGAAGCTGATTTATCAAAATCGGTACAAGCGAGTGATAATATTTTAGTGGTAGTGCCCAGTCATGCGTTTGCTGACATGCTTAAACAAATTAAGCCAATGTTAACCGCTAATGCTAAAATTGCTTGGGCAACTAAAGGACTCGATCCTGAAACTGGTGATTTATTACAAAACGTTGCAAGAACAGTGCTCGGTAATAACGTGTCTTTAGCTGTTTTATCCGGGCCTACGTTTGCTAAAGAAATGGCGTCAGGTTTACCCACGGCTATTTCGTTATCTTCTGAGGATGATGAGTTTGTTGCTGAATTATCGGACTTATTACACTGTGAAAAACGTTTTCGAGTTTACTCTAATAAAGACTTTATTGGCGTACAACTCGGCGGAGCGGTTAAGAATGTAGTCGCTATTGCCGCAGGTATAGCTGATGGCATTGGCTTTGGTGCTAATGCGCGTACCGCATTAATTACCAGAGGGTTAGCTGAAATGACCCGCCTAGGTTTAGCATTAAATGCTGAGCCAGCGACCTTTATGGGCATGGCAGGTTTAGGTGACTTGGTTTTGACTTGCACGGACAATCAATCGCGTAATCGTCGGTTTGGTTTGGCGTTAGGTCATGGCAGTGAAGTTGAACAAGCTATTACTGATATTGGTCAAGTCGTTGAGGGTTATAGAAACACCAAAGAAGTCTATATGCTTGCTCAGCGACATGGTGTTGAAATGCCAATTGTTGAACAAGTATATCAAGTTCTTTATCGCGGAAAAGATGCAAAGTTGGCTGCGGCTGATTTATTATCACGTGATAAGAAATTTGAATAATATCTTTAGATTATAAAGATATTTACTTAAAGAATGACTGTAAATCGAAGGCTAAGGCTCTTGATTTACAGTTTTTCCAACATTACCTTCCTAAATAATTATTCCAAACTTTTTATACCGCGTTAGGAAAACCTAACTGACGCCATGCATCGTAAACAATTACTGCTGCAGCGTTTGACAAATTCATGCTACGGCTTTCTTTTAGCATTGGAATTCTAATCTTGTCTTCATCAGGGATCTGTACACGAACCTCTTCAGGCAATCCTGCGGTTTCTGAACCGAATAATAAATAATCACCTACTTCAAAAGTGACATCACCATAGAAATTGTTAGTTTTTGTGGTAATAGCTAATACTCTTTTAGGCTGTTCTTTATCAATGAAAGCATTAAAGTTAGCATGTCGCTTTATCGCTGCAAATTCATGATAATCTAAACCGGCACGACGGAGTTTTTTATCGTCTAAATCAAAACCTAATGGCTCTATCAAATGTAAACGAAAGCCTGAATTTGCGCATAAGCGAATTATATTACCGGTATTTGGTGGGATTTGTGGTTGAAAAAGAACAACATCTAGCATAACAATCATCATGTGATAAAATTTTTGTTATTATATACCCGTTATCAATCAAAGTGCAGGATTTCAGTGGGAATTACAATGGCTTTAGGCGAGAAGAATAATTTAAGTATAGTTATTCTATGGTTTGATTATTTAACACGGTATAAAGTCATTTAAAATCCATCAAAGAAGTGTTTGAACAACATCATTTCGTCACAGCGCCTTGACTTGAAATTGCTCACGCACTCTGAAACATATATATAGATAATTAACGGATATTACTTTCTGTTTACAATTTTCCAAGGATTTAGCGATGACTACAAAAAATTCAGCAGACGATTATGCTTTTTGGGTGCGATTAGCGGCTATATTTTCAACCTCAATAGCTTTAATCTTAGTGGTAATTAAGCTTTATGCTTGGTTGGTCACTGACTCTAGCGCTATGCTTGCTTCAACTACTGATTCAGTTTTAGATTTATTTGCATCAATTATGAGCATTGTTATTTTACGCTTTGCCTTAGCTCCTGCAGATAAAGAGCACAGTTTTGGTCATGGTAAAGCTGAAAGCTTGGCTGGCTTAGTGCAAGCCTCGTTTGTACTTGGCTCTGCCATTATACTCATTTTCAGTGGGGTTTCTCGGGTACTTAACCCACAAGTGATCGTGCAAAGTGAAGTTGCTATTTGGGTCACTATCATCTCTATTGCCTTAACCCTCATCTTAGTTGCCTTTCAGCGATACGTTATAAAGCGTACAGGCTCTATTATCATCAGTGGTGATGCATTGCATTATCAATCTGATTTATTCCTCAATTTAGGCGTTTTAGCAGCAATTATTTTGAGTCAGGGTATATGGTTACATGCCGATGGTGTTTTCACTATATTAGTCGCTCTTTATCTAGTCTTTGGCGCGGGTCAAATTATGGTACAAAGTGTTTCTCAGCTAATGGATAGTGAGTTGAGTGACGAAGAGTTAGCGCAAATAAAATCGATTGTTTTGGCACATGAACAAGCTAAAGGCATTCATGAGTTACGCACACGACAATCGGGTGCTCAGAAGTTCATTCAATTTCATTTGGAATTAAATGACAACTTGTCTTTATTAGAGGCTCATAGCATAGGTGATGAAATTGAAGCCGGAATTTGTAGTGCTTTTACGCCGTGTGAAGTATTTATTCACCATGATCCCAGCTCGGTAGTGCAAAACGAGCAATCAAAATAAATAATCCAATTTTAGTCGCGACTAATCAACAGCTACTGAAATTTATTTATTATTTTAAAGTGCGAGTGGTTAATTGTGCTGTTGAAACCAAGTAATGCTTTGGGCTATTGCTTTGTCTCTATAATCATCGACTTCAAAAAATAATTCATGGAAAGCGTCATCAATTCTACTGGGGAGTCCGTTTGGGCAAGATTGCGGGTGTATAGCATGTAACTGCAGGCAAAAATCATTTTGTGCTTGCTGGCAAACAACAATATCACCACCAGCTTGTAGTAATAATATAGGCGTTTTAAGTTGAGGGAGTTTAGCAAAAATCTCTTTTTGAGCAATTATACTCTGTGCTAACCAGTGACTGGTCACTCCGCCCAATTGTATTGTTTTATTTTTTTTGTACAATTCGACAAAGTGTTGATAGCGATTTGGAGAATGAGTAAGCTTATTATCTGCAAAGAGAGTTGGTGAATAGTTTTTTTGGCCCAAAAAATACCAAGGGTTATCGCGGGTGATATTGTTGAGGAACAACTTAGTAGCGAGCAATAGCTTAGCTATGTTTTGTGGTAAAAATCCAGCATTAAACCCTAGCATGGGCGATGATATAACGGCAGCTTTGATTGCATTCGGAGAGTCCTGCATAAAGCGGGTTGCAATGGCACCCCCCATTGAATGTGCTAATAAGTATGGTTTTTCTGAAGTATGCTGAGTAACGATTTTTTCAATGAGGTACTGAAAATCTTCAACATAATCTTGGAACTTATTAACATAACCTTTGTGTAAATTTGGGAGTAGTCGACCTGATAACCCTTGACCTCTATGGTCAATAATAAAAATATTATACCCTTGGCGGTATAAATCAAATGCAAGTTCTTGGTACTTCAAATAACTTTCACATCGACCGGGTACAACGACTATTGTAGGAAGCCCAGCCTCGCCCTGCATAAATTGTGCGTAGTGTATGCTTACTTGATCCCTCCCCAAGAATGAATTAAATAACCCTCCATTCCAAAAGCTATTTAACTTATCTTGTAGGTGATTATTGGAGATAACTTCAGAATTAAATGGAGAGCAGTTACTCACAAAGAGCCCCTTAAATAGCGTTTATAAATATGGATTTTGTAAGTTGATAAAGATAAAAATATTCAAGAAAATATAGAGTTAAGATTAGCGCAATTTAAGTGTTATTTTCTTAGAAAATAGTGAAAACTAAGTCTGAAGGCTAAAAGAGAATATTTTGGTCATCTTACTTTCAACTTTACGGTTATCTTTTATTGCTGGGCTAAATCGCCACTTTCGAATAGCTGATCGAATAGCAGATTTGAAATAAATAAGCTTACTTTGCTGAGCAAAGTTAATATCTTTAACTTTTCCATTGCGGCCTATAGTGAAGTCTACTTTGACTTCCATTTCAATACCACGACGTTTTGCAAGGCTTGGATATATTGGACTGGTGGAATTAAGTAATTTAGCTCTAAATGAGCGGGGTGTTTTTAATACTTCTAATGCGGACTGTTCTATTTCTATTGATTTTAACGACAGGTACTTCTCTGTTTTAACGGCGTGAGAGGCTTGATACAATTCGTTTGGCGAAGCGAGATTATTAATTTCTTGGCTATAAGCAAGTTGGCGATAAGGGTCTTCTTTGATACTTAAGCCTTTCTTATATGCGAGGCTTAATTGCTGACTATTTTCTTGAGGTACGTTTGCTACGGCTGTTTGGGTATTAAGTAGTACTGTGCTAATGACCGGAAGCCCTACTGGACTTTTCGGCTTTTTAAAAGATAACTTCTGTACCTTAGCGATAGGCGGTAAGTTTTTGTCAACGTGAACTATGTCTATTTTTTCTGGTGTTACTTGAGCTGTTTCACTGCGTTTAGCTAGTGTAGGTACTTCTTGACTAGCTTGTACTTCCTTAAGCTCAGCTCCAACTCTTTTATCTTCATTATTTATTGTTGCAGGCTGACTGTGGATACTTGTATCTTCTGTTATGTTCAGGCTGGTTTGAAGGGGGCTTAGCTTTATAGGCTCAACAATAGCAGCCGATAGTTCTATTTCATTTTCGCTTAATAAGGTAGAGCTACTCTGTTTTTTTTCTACCTCGATAAGTGAATTATGAGGGTAGGTATTTTGACGACCGAGTAATTGCTGAGCTATAGAGTCCTTTTTAAGGATTGTAACCTGATTATCAGTAGCCTTATCGAACCCTATTGATGTTACAGCAGCATTAATAATACTCTTGCTTACCGTTGTATTGTTCTGCCATGGGAATTGATTGTTCACTTGTTGAGCAAAAGGCATAGTTAATAATTGATTAATGCTCAGTAATGTTAAGGCCAAAAGTAGGCTCAATGCTGCGAGCCATTTGCTGGTGTTATTCGCCGGTGCACAATGATGGTCGACTAATCTAAGCACTCTGGCTTTTAAGTCACCGCCTGAAGCAGCCATTGCCATGGTAGGAATGGTATGCAAGTGATTTTTAGAACATAACGAAGCGGTATCAGTTAACGTATGAGCGTATGCAATTGCATCACCACAATGTTCTACCGCAATGTCATCACTACAATATTCACGTTCGTTACGCATTTGTTTACCAATCCAATGCACACTGGGGTGAAAGAAAAAAAGCAATTCGATGAGTGTTTGTAAAAAGTTGACTAAATAATCATGACGGCGAATGTGTGCTAGTTCATGCAATATCAGCATTTCAAGTTGAGCTGAATTTAAGCCTGTCACCATAGTAGCTGGTAACAATACCACAGGTTTTAGCCATCCTATTGCCATTGGCACTTCGGCTTTTAGCGAAATAAGTAATTGGGGAGTTTTAGGCAATTTTATTTGTTTAGCTAATTCATCAAAACGTGTGGACAGAGCAGCAGAAGGTGCAATGCTCGAATGTAGTGGTAAATTATTGACATTATAAATTTCAATAAGCAGCTTACTGGCTAATATGGCAATTGTCGCTAACCAAAGTAATGATAGGTATGGTAATGCATAAGCTAAAATTGAGGGTAGTAGCTCCTGATAAGTAAATAACGCGTTTTGTTGTGTTAACTCATTAACTAAACTAGTTAGCGGGATAGGGCTGAGATTGCTATTTATACCAGTGCCGGCACCAGGGTATACCATGGTAAAGGTAAGCACGGCTAGTGTGGCATTTGCTAACATTGCTAACGTTGCGAGGGCGTAACGTAATTTTGATTTACTTGTATCAATTATGAATAATAATGACTTCAAAATAAGAGCCACCAGTAAACCTTGCCATAAAAAATGCACTAGGGTTAACGATAAGCTGTATAAAAAAGGGCTATTAAATAATTGTTCAAACATAGTAAAGTTTAATTTACTCTTTTTCTAGAGAGTTTAATAACTGGCGAATATCATGTATTTCTTGGTCGCTAGTGGAATCATCGATAGCACGCATCACTAACTTTGATGTGGAGCCTCCAAAAGCTTTAGTAATTAAGTCTTTGATAAGTGACGATTGAGTTTGTGTTTGGCTATTAGCTGCAGCATAAACATGAGCTCGATTACTTTCATCACGGATCACCAGTGATTTTTCATGCATGATTTGCAGTATTTTTAATACAGTAGTATAGCCAGTTTTTTGCGTAATGCTAACTACATCATGGATTTGCCGTACCGTTGCAGGACCCATATTCCAGAGCACATTGAGTAGAGTTAACTCTGCTTCAGTGGGTTTTACTACAGAAATATCTTGCGCCATTTACGTATCCCTTATTTGATAATTATGGTTCTATTATGAATTAATATAAGCTTTTAACTAGATACGAATTAAGTCGTATTTCGTCTTAGCTTATATCGAGTACACTAAATGAGCAACAGTTTTGTTCTTTGTCTGTCTCTCTATTGTAGTTATTATAGTTATTGTTCAGCTCTAGCCTAGTGACGCGTAAGGTTCGCCAAGACGAGTAACCGTTCCTGGGCCTGCACCTGGGGTAAAATCATTAATCATTTTAGGTGCAAAGGTACTGACAACGGTCGAGCCGAGCTTAAAACGACCCATTTCATCACCTTTTGCAAAGGTAATAGCGTCAGTGCCGTTTTTAGGATATTGCCATCTGAAGATGTCTTTACCTGCCGGCGGAGTAATGGTTCCGGCCCAAGTTGTTTCAATACTGGCAACAATTGTTGCCCCGACCAAAACCATGGCAAGTTCACCCATGTCAGTATCAAAAATAGCAACAACACGCTCATTTCGAGCAAAAAGATCAGGTACATTTTGAGCGGTAAGTGGGTTCACTGAAAATAACTCACCAGGAACATAAATCATTTCGCGTAAGGTAGCAGCTATTGGCATGTGAATACGGTGGTAATCTTTTGGTGCTAGGTAAATACAAGAAAATTTTCCTCCTTGAAAAGGTGCTGCTGTTTTTTTATCACCACCGAGCAAAGAAGCTAAACTATAGTTGAAACCTTTTGCTTGAATAAGTTGACCGTCAATAATGTCACCTTGTTGGCTTATAGCACCATCTACCGGATAACATAGGGTCTTCTCATTATCATCAATGGTTCTAGCTTCTTCTTCTAATTCACGGGTGAAAAAATCATTAAAAGTATCAAAGTCACTCGCCTTTTTAAGCTTTGCTTCGTTCATGTTAATGCCATAAGCCTTAATAAACATGCTGATAAGCTTAGTGGTTAACCAACCCATTTTTGCAGCAGCTAACTTGCCGACTAAACGTGAAATGGCATGTTTAGGCATGATGTACTGAAAGGTGATTTTAATTGTATCGCTTAAACTATTTTTTGAAGACACTCGTTTTTCCTTAATCATTAAAACGTGATGTTAATTTATTATCATTGAGGCTAGCTAATATTCGCTGAAAGCTTGCTAAGCGTGCAGGGGGGATCTCTTCACTCTTTCCTGCGGCTACTAATGCACACCCAGGATCTGCTTGATGTTTACAATCTCTAAACTTGCATAAACCAAGAAATTTGGAAAACTCTATAAAACCATGGCAAACTTGTTCTGGTGTTAAATGCCATAAACCAAATTCACGAATACCCGGTGAGTCAATTAAATCCCCCCCGTCATTAAAATGGTATAAGCGTGCTACAGTCGTGGTGTGTTGACCCAAACCTGAGTTGTCAGAGACTTCTTTTGTTAATATTCCTAAATCAGGCATGAGTGCATTAACTAAGGTTGATTTTCCAACACCGGATTGACCAACAAAAATACTGGTATGCTGTGCAAGTTGAACTTTTAGTTCACTAATGCCATCGCGGGACTTACTACTTGCGTAAAGTACTTGGTAACCAATATCTTGATAAATCTTCAATTGCTTGGCTATTTTACTTTGCTCGTCAGCACTTATAGTGTCTAACAAATCTGTTTTGTTTAATACAATAACCGGCGTAATACCTGTTTGTTCTGCTGCAACTAAGTAGCGGTCAATAATATCGCTGTTAAAAACTGGTAACACTGAAGAAACAATGAGAATTTGACTGATATTAGCCGCAATAGGCTTAACACCATCATAAACATCAGGTCGACTTAATACCGAACCTCGTTCATGTACTGCTTCAATTATGCCGGTGATACTGTGTTGAGTCTCTTTGCCGAGTCGCCACAAGACTTTATCCCCACAGACAAGTGAGGCGATGGAACGGCGTAAATTACAGCGATATATTTCACCTAGCTCGCTTTCTACATCGGCATGCTGTCCGAAGCGACTGATAATAACGCCTTGCTGGGGGGCTCCTAATTGATCATCATCCCATTGCACTTTATCTTTACTTTTAGTGCTTTTGCCTTGCAATTTTTTATCATGATTCGCTTTAATGCGTCTTTGCTGACCTTTGGTCAGTTTTTTTACCTTAGCCACGTGACTTATTCATACGATTTTATTTGATCCAACATTTAATTTGACCCGATTCGGTTCTGGCGTATTATACTAACAATTATATACGAATGCTTGTGCATTTTTTTAAGGGAAGTTTATGGCGGGTAATGACAGTAATTTAATTTGGCTTGATCTAGAAATGACAGGGCTAGAGCCAGCGGAGGATGTTATTTTGGAAATTGCTATCATTATTACTGATAGCAATTTGAATGTTTTAGCGCAAGGGCCTATATTTGCCATTAGTCAAAACGATGATGTGCTAGATAATATGAGTCAGTGGTGTATTGAACATCATGGGAAGTCTGGATTAACGCAACGCTGTCGAGACAGTCAAATCAGCCTAACTCAAGCAACTGAGCAAAGTTTAGCCTTTGTACAAGAGTGGGTACCGCAGGGTAAGTCACCTATGTGCGGCAATAGTATTGGTCAAGATAGACGTTTTATTAATAAATATATGCCGGACTTTGAAGATCATTTCCATTACCGTAATCTAGATGTCAGCACTATAAAAGAGCTAGCTAGGCGTTGGAAGCCAGAAGTTCTTGAATCGGTTGTTAAAACAGGCGCACATTTAGCCCTAGACGATATTAAAGAATCTATTGCGGAATTAAAAGTTTATAGAGAACTCTTCTTCAAATTATAGCTTGAATGTTAATATTTTTAACACCAAAGCTATAGTTCATTTAAGGCATGAGAATAGTGAAATCGTTATTTTCATGCCCCTAGCTATTTTGAGTCAATTCAATGAAAAATTTCGCCACTTATCTAGTGTTTTTACTGATTAATATCGGTCTAATAAATTACAGCTACGCCTCTAACTCAGTAGTTAAGAGTATTAGTGAAGATCAGAAACTAGCAAATATTATCGAAACTCATGAAGCGTTTTATTTAGCATCAAACCCATTTAATCAGCCAGATGTATTAAGTAATAATGCTAAATTACCTGACCTATCAGCCGATTTTTTGTTGGCGCAATATCAAAAACGCTTGGCTATATATCAACAGTTAATTGCCTTAGATAATGAAAAGTTAACACAAGAGAATCAGATCAATTTTTCGGTACTTTCCTATAGTTTAAAAAATCAGTTAGATAATTATACCAATAAAGAACACTATATGCCGCTCACGGCCGAGTCTGGCTTTCACGTTTGGATAGCAAATATTTCAAAACAAGTCGATTTTAAAACGGTTGACGATTATCAAGATTACTTATCACGTTTAGCTGCGTTACCACGTTATTTCTCACAACAAATGTATTGGATGAAAGAAGGGCTTAAAGAGAAAATAAGTCAGCCTAAAGTTGTGCTGGAAGGTTTTGAACAGTCAATCTTAGCGTATGTCAAAGAAGATGTAACACAGAGTGGCTACTACAAACCTTTTAATAATATGTCAGATTTTATTAACCCAAATGAAAAGAAAAATCTCCAGCGAAAAGCCAAACAACTGCTAAAAACAAAAGTTATGCCAGCCTATAAAGCTTATTATGACTTTATGGTTAATGAATATCAGCCAAATGCCCGTGACAATATTGCTGCAAGCTCTTTACCTAATGGTAAAAAATATTATCAAAATAGGTTAGCGCATTATACCACCTTGCCTATGACTGCAGCGCAAGTGCATAAGCAAGGTCTGGCAGAAGTAAAACGTATACGAGCTGAAATGGACGAGGTAATCAAACAAGTTAACTTTGATGGGAGTTTTAGTGAGTTTGTCCAGTTTTTACGTACCGACCCTCAATTTTATGCCTCTACACCAACAGAACTATTAAAAGAAGCTTCGTTTATTGCTAAGAAAATGGATGCTAAGTTGCCTAAGTTATTTAAGACATTACCACGAACGCCTTATGGTGTTATGGCAGTGCCTGCGAATATAGCCCCTAAATATACAACGGGGCGTTATGCCGGGTCATCAAGAGATGATCAACCAGGAAATTACTGGGTCAATACCTATAGGCTTGACCGTAGACCGCTTTATGTTTTAACTGCCCTGACTTTACATGAAGCAGTACCTGGGCATCACTTACAAATATCATTAGCAAAAGAAATGAGTAATGTCGCTAAGTTTAGAAATAGAACTTATATTTCGGCTTTTGGTGAAGGCTGGGGTTTGTATTCAGAGTACTTAGGAATTGAAGCGGGTATGTATGATGACCCTTATCATAACTTTGGCCGTTTAACTTATGAAATGTGGCGCGCCTGTCGATTAGTCGTTGATACCGGAATGCATACCCAAGGATGGAGTCGTGAGGAGGCAATGGACTTTTTAGCTAGTAACACTGCATTGTCACTGCACAATGTAAAAACGGAGATAGATCGTTATATCTCATGGCCAGGGCAAGCACTATCTTACAAAATAGGTGAATTAACGATTAAACGGTTACGAAAAGAGGCTGAAAACATCTTAGGGCAAGATTTTGATTTACGCGATTTTCATGATCAATTACTCAAACATGGTTCAATGCCATTGTCTATGTTGGATAATGTAGTAACCGATTATGTTAGCAGTCAAAAAGCACTCGGTAGTAAATTGCAATAATTTATTTTGCTAATAGCCAGATGTAGAAATGTCTGTGTTTGGCTCGAGGTAATACCAATTTGATTAAATTTCTTTCCTACTCAGAGCTACATTGTTGAGCTTAGATCAAACAAAATTTGTTAAACATAGTTATTATATATTTAGTTAATATGGTGACGTTATCAGTTTAACAATGAGCTCCCAAGGGCGAGTATCTAATAAAAGGTAAAGGCTTATATGCGGTGTTATTGATTTTGACAAGGACGCTACACGGATGTAGCTTCTTAGAGAATGCAGGAGCATATTCTCCTGAATAACCATTCTCATCAATCAATGCCTTGCCTTTAAGCCTTTTAATTCTCGCTGAGTGGGAAAGAACTTAATTAACTTGGTATAATTTTAGGTCGCAATAATAATCGTTGATTTTGGGCCAGATGATAAGGCAATACAATCGGAAAATAGTTAAACTAAGGGGGAGGGGCCACGCAAAGAAAACGGAAGAAACAGATAGTGAATTATCGAATGAAGATAAGCCCCCACTATATCTAAATTTGGCAGTCCCGCTATCATAGGTTTCCCGTTAGACCGGTAACTTTGCGTCTCTAACTTTCATTAGATTTGCCCTTATTAAGCGTCAAGCTCAATCCCATCATTATAGGATTAATTTTATAAATGTAAACAGAAAAGACTACTTTTGTTTACCTTTATAAGGTAAAAGTAGTAATAGGTAACCTTGAATTATGTTCAAGGTTTTGTTTTTCAATAACTAATGGTTTAAGTATGTCGAAAGTAGGGGAGGGGGTGTTCATTATTTTTGTTTTAAAAGTACTTTTATTGTCTTTTCTTACCGTAGTTCCTGCCTTTGCACTGACTCCGTCTGAGCAGGTTGTGCTCAGTAATAAAGTGCAAAATCTTTTAAAAGTAGATACTGAAATAGTAGATACAGATAAAGTGAAGTTCCTATCGGAAAAAATAATCAATAATCGACAGCACTACTCAAATAATATTCTAGCTAAAGTTTATTTACTCTCCGCAAGGGTTGCTAGCGACGCAGGTAACATTAATAAAGCTTTTGAATATGCTCAAGAGGGGGTGGCAGTTAATAGTATTGATAAGAAAATTAATTTAGCCTTATTATTAGAATTAGCAGACGTTTATATTGCGAATAAAGACTATCAATCACTTTTAGCTTTGGCTCAAGTAGCAGTGAAAAAGAGTGAGGTCAGCAATAGTATTAAGTATCAATTGCTTTCACTAAGTTATCGCAGTGTTGCTTTTGCATTGCTAGGAAAGCACAAACAGGCTTTAACTGATCTCCAGAAAGTTGAACAAGGTATCAGCAGTAGTGAGTTGACCGAACATATTGAGTTACTGACTATTTTAGCGTTGGCATATCACCATTTAGGTGACTATCAAACATCACGGATAATGCAGTTAAAAATATTAAAATTAAGTGTCGAAATGGGGCGCAAAAGAAATATTGCTCAAATCTATTTATACCTAGGGTATGCTTATATGCACTTACTGCGTCTGGATGATGCCTATAATGCCTTTTGGCAGTCTAAAAAATATGCGGAGAATATGAAGGCATTTATTCATATTGCCCATGCAAATAAAGGGCTTGGTATTATTTTGATAAAACAAAAACAATATCATGAAGCATTTTCACCATTGCAACAATCAATTGAAATATTTAGCAAAAAAAATATGCAGGCCGACCTAATCGAGTCTTCTGTTGCTCTGGCAAGCGCGAAACTAAAAATTGACCAAAGCATTGAAGGCTATGCTTTATTAACCGAAGTTATAAAGCTTCTTGATGGTAAGGATATTTCGTTAAGGTATGCTGGTTTTTATCGAATGGTTGCTGAAATGCACTTTGCGAAAAAAAATTATCAAGTCGCTTATCGCTGGGGCAAAAAACATAGTGAAATATTGATCGATAAACTTGATATGAATAAAATATCTTCCAGTATTTCACCAGACTTGTCTCAGTTGTTTTCCAGTCAGGAAACTCAAGTAGAGCCCATTGAAGAATCGAAAAAACTTGCCGTTAAATTGGCCGAAAGCAGTGAACTCTCTATTAGCTTTGTTGGGAAGTATCAAAAGCAGCGTTTTATTATTATTAGCTTAGCGGCATTAATCTGTTTATTACTTATTACTTTCGTTGGCATATTTTTGAGGTTAAGAGCCGATAAAATAAACCTAGCTTATGAGGAAATAGAAAAGCCAAGTTATGTCATGGCCTCTCCGGTAAAAACAAAATTCGATTATCAATTGGCCTTTAAAAAAGCCAGGGGATTTCAGTATCCTTTGACTGTTGGCTATCTTGTTATTGATAATTGGCAAGAGCTGACTTTTCACTTTAATAATAAGACTATGAACGAGGTGACTAAAGATATAGCCAGCGTTATCAATGAGCAGATAACGGAGTTCGACTATGCAGGCTTGCTCAATGACGGTGAGTACTTATTGTTATTTGAGCATCAAAATAACCAAGACGTTAGTGTAAAAATAGACAAGTTACTACAAGCTGTAAACTCTCGAGCTTTTGCCAGTTTAGGGGGCTTTTCTGTATCGATGAAGAGCTGTGTAAATACACCTAACTTTAAAGATATAGATCCGTATCTATTTTTGGCACGCATTGCTGAATCTGTTAATATATACCCAAGCAACATGAAGAAGCAGGATTCAGCTGGAATTAAAAACGTATTTACGCAAGGCTTTGATTGAATAAAATGGTCGTTCCATTATCGAAATCAATAACGCAGTATAAATCGTTTTTAAACCATCCTGAAACTAGCATCTTCATATCGCTTGGGTATAGAACAAGTTAATTCACCTAAGGTACCTTAATGTTTTTTGTTTTAGCTATAGCTTTAGTTTTTGTCGTCATCAGTGTTTACTTCTTCTTTCGTGTAGAAAAACTGCAAAGAAAGCTAATCACCCAGCAACGAGAAAGCTTAACAACGCGTCAAGAGAATAAGTTGTTAGTTGAATCGATGACACTTGTCGCTACGCGTGAGCAGGAATTTTCCAAAGCAAGATTAGTACGCTTAAAAACATATGCTCAAAAAAATGAGCATACTCAGCTTCTAATGCATACTGAATTGATCAGCCCATTAATTAATAATTACAGTATTATTTTTAAGGAATGCTTGAAAGGAAAAGGTCGACTTAAAGCTATTTGCCAGAAGTGTTTTGAAAATCAAGACAGTGCAGCTTATAAAAAATTTGTTGCTTTGATCGTCACAAGTGATAAGCAATTAAAACGTTATTGGTCTAGTAATAACTTGAATGGTTTTCTTTTTCTCGTTGATGCCCTGTTAACATTTGAAGAGCAGAATACTAATGTGTTAACTACAGATAAAAAAAATATTTGTGTACCTTAAGGTCTTAAGGTAATACTTTTGTATTTCTGTACAAAAGGTTATATTTTTATTAGGCTTGGGTATAGCCTTGATAATATTTTCTAGGACAGGGTTAAATATGAGCCGTTTTACCGCCAAGAATTTTTTATTATTTACGCTCTTTACTGTGATTATTGTGATCTCAGTAGTCTTCGCACAACTATATAACGACAAATATCCTATTAGCTTAGTCGCCATTGCTTTTTTTGTGGTTGCTATTATTGCTGTTACTATTCTCGCTTTGTTTTCCACGCAAAAACTATTTCAGAGTACTTCTTTAAATCATGAGAGTGAAACGGTTAGCGCTGAAGAGCTGTTTGCCTATAGCCATGATCCAACAACCAACTTACCAACAGCCCAACAAGCGTTAAGAGCATTTGAATTGGCAATGAAGTCTGACAAAGGGCAACGGCATGCGGCGGTAGTTTTCAAACCGATAAATTTTCAACATGTAAATAGCTTTCTGGGTTGCCACAATTCAGACTTACTGCTTTTACAGCTTGCTTACTGCTTACAACAAAAAATCGTAGATAATAGCAGTTTGTTAAGTTTTAGTTTAAGTTCGCAGCCTATTCGTATTGCTCGGTTACAAAGTCTACAATTTTTGGTGGTTTATAATTTAACGGATAGCCGTTTTGATGATAAAAGTATGCTTGACGAATTATGTTGTCAGCTCGCTAATGCTGTGCCTGAAGCTATGAGCTTTAAAAGTTTCTCTCTAAATTTTGAGCTTGCTTTTGGTATTGCCATCTCAGGGGAAAATGGTGATAACTTTAATGAAATAGTAGCGCATGCAGGTGATGCCTTGCTCAATGGTATAAAAGTACAGCAACAAGTAAATTATTTTGATAACAGTAGTATACTATACAACCAGAAGCAGCTCGCTCGGATGGAGGTATTACGTCAAGATATTAGAGACGACAAGTTGTTTTGTTATTTAAAACCACAAGTAAATATTAATAATTATAATATCGTCGGCTTTCAATTAAGGATGCATTGGTATGAGGCAAGATCAACTAAGCCATTAGAGCTCTATGACTTTGCTGAAATTGCAGAGCATAGTGGCGAATTACACCTTTTGACAAAAAATATGTTAAAAACTGCATTTTCTACTTTAGTCACCTTACATAAGATTGGCGTATATCAGCGTATTTCAGTGACATTGTCGAGTGAAAGTTTATTTGAAGTGGATTTGGTTGATTACATCGAGAAACAACTGCAAGAGCATAATATTCTAGGTAAATACTTAATGGTTGAATTGAGTGAAGCCGTTATGCTCAGTGCCAGTCACCGAGTGAAAGCCATTATAGATCAGTTAAAATCATTGGATGTGAGCATTTGTATCGCTAACTTCTCTGGCAGTTATGAATCTTTACGTTATGTGAGGAAAATGGCGATTCACCAACTTAAGGTTGATTGTCAAAAATTAACAAACGATAGTAGTAACCGAGTAGATAAGGCGATAACTAATGCACTTGTTACCCTAACTCGTAGTATGAAAATTCCCCTTGTAGGTACAGGGATTGACAAACATGAAGCTTCCCAAGCGTTCATCGCCATGGGCGGGGAGTTAATTCAAGGTAATATCATTCATCCAGGGGTTGTACCTGAAGAAATCGAACTATGGTTAGAAAAGTGGTACTTGCAGCATCCTGAATCAATTCCACCTGAAGTTAGACCTTCTATCTATTAAGCCTTAGGTAGTGACTTTTGGGAGAAAACCGTAAAGTTAAGGCATTAATTTTGTTACAGGGTCTCAATATCAAGCGCTTCTGGTGATAATACAATGCCAGTATTATCAGCATAAATATAATCATCAGGTAATAGGGTAACTCCGGCAAAGTTAATGGCAATATCTGTTTCTCCGATGCTCTGATTATTTGCCCCAACAGGAATTGCCACAAGTGCTTGTATACCTATATCTATACTTTCTAAAGCGTCTACATCACGAACACTGCCATAACAAATAATTCCTTCCCAGCCATTGTCAGCTGCACATTGTGCAATGTTCAGATCAATCAGTGCTCGTCTTGTAGAGCCGCCACCATCAATGACCAATACTTTACCTGTACCATCGATATTAACCAGCTCATTGATTAGCCCTAAACTTTCAAAACATTTTAGCGTTACAACTTTACCAGCAAAGGAGCCTCTGCCACCATAATTACAAAAAATAGGATCAACCACATCAATCAAATCGGCATAAAAGTCACATAATTCAGAGGTGTTATATTGCATGTATGTTCTCTTTTTATTGAAAGTAGGGCTTGTGTCAGTATATATTGTTATATCAAAAATAAAACCTATTATATATTTAATGGTATATCTTGAATTTAAAGGTAAAAGCCTTATAAATAGCACTAATGCTCACAGGGTAAGCCTAATTATCTTTAGGAAGTAATCGTTTAATAACAGGTATAGTAACAGCTATGATTGAAGTTTTTTTATGATCGAATATATAACGCCCCGTACATTTTTGTTCTCGACGCAAGCCGTCGTTTTTTCAGTGCTTTTATTTATATTCTATGTTTATTATCGAACATTTTTACGTAAATATGTTAAGTATTGGTTAGTGAGTATTGGTGCCTTGTGTTGTAGCTATTTTCTCAAGTCGGTTGTGCCTTATTCGTTTAGTCACTTTTCAACTGATTATTGGCAAGTACTGACAGAATTATTGCTACAGATTTGTCAATACACTTCATTGCTCTTTCTTATTTTTGGTGTATATAATGCAAAAACTCACCAGGAAATCCCTAAAAATATCACCAGATTGGGCGTTGGGGGCGTTTTCCTACTCAGCTCTATAACCACCGTATTTTTTTCCTTTGATAGCAGTCAGTCATTTAACCATTTTTATTTAACCACTAGTCTGCCTAGTTTTATTTTTGGTTGTACGTTCTTTTCTTTAGCCGGTTATCTTTTGTTCGATAAAAAAAGCTACTTTTCAAGTCAAATATTGATGTGTTTTTCAGCCATTATTGGCTTACGATATTTAATATATTCCTTTATTTCTATTGTCGCTTTAACTGAGCCATGGTTCCGTCAATTAGAAATTTTTCTATTCTATTTCGATGCAGCTGGACATAGTATTCTTGGTTTCACTTTACTGCTTTGGGTACAGGGAGCGGAAAGGTTTGCTGCTTTAAATGCGATAAATAGGGCGCAGTATCTTGGTAAGCATGACTCTTTAACAGGAGCACTGAATAGAGAACAAGTCATGTCAAAATTGTCAGAAAAAATGGTCGAATTGACACAAGAAAATAAAGTTAATACTAATCAGGTTAAATTGGCTATTTTTTTAATAGATATAAAGCAATTTAAATTTATTAATGATACTTACGGTTTAAAAATTGGCGACTATATCCTAGGGGAAATAGCCAGCCGTTTAAGTCATAGTGTATTTATCCCTCAGGCGGTGGGTCGCCTCAGTGGTGACTCCTTTATGTTTGTTATTGAATTTGAACAGTTATCTCATGTGGATAGAGCTGTAAGCCATATTCATGAACTCATCGAACGTAGTTTCCGTTATGAGCAGCAAGAAATAACAATTCAAGCTAGTGTTGGTTACTGTTTTTATCCTGATGATGCAGATAAGTCCGAAGACTTACTGCAAAAAGCCAATCTTGCTCTACATCACGCGGAAACTAATAATATTGCTTCAGTTGCCTTTGAAGAGGGGATGCAAGCACAAGGTCGTCACTTAGTGTTGATGGAGAAAGAGCTTAGGCTGGCATTAGAAAATGATGAGTTTATTTTATATTACCAACCACAACTAAACTTATTAACCAATAAACTTGAAGGAGTAGAAGCTTTAGTGCGTTGGCAGCATCCTGAAAAAGGTTTACTTGCTCCAAGTGAGTTTTTAACTGAGTTAGAAGCTTTGGGTATGCATAATGAGTTTGATTACTATATTTTAGCCAAAGCTTGTCAAGCAAGTGAACGATGGTTCAACTTATATCAGCGACGTGTAGCCATTGCAGTAAATATCACCGCGGTGGAATTCCAAGACGAGCAACTAGTTACCACTATTCAAATGTTATTGCAGAAATATAATATCCCCTCTAAATATATTGAATTAGAGATCACTGAAAATGTAGTCATGACTGATATTGTAAGGGCAATGGATAGTATTATAAAATTACAAAGTATGGGTATTAAAGTATCTATTGATGATTTTGGTACGGGTTATTCCTCTTTGGCTTATTTACGAGATTTACCGATTGATAAAATAAAAATTGATCGTAGTTTCATTAAGGAAGTTGCCAGTAATGACTCTGATCTTACCATTGTTAAGTCCATGATCGATCTTTCTCATGGCTTAGGTAAACGAGTTTTAGCTGAGGGAGTTGAAACCATCGAACAATTAGATCTACTCCGTCATTTGGGTTGTGATGCCGTGCAAGGTTATTTCATCAATAAACCTCTACCAGAAGATAAACTAGTACGTTATCTTGAAAGAAAATAAGCTTCTGCAAAGTAGCAAGTTATCTTAGCTTTTGATTTTTAGTAAAAAAACTAAAAAAATTCTGTGACTTACTGATACAGGTCTATACTCAATGCAAGGTAGATTCAGGTAAGAAACTATTCTTCGAACTATTTTTCGCCTGCACTAAGTATTCCCTCAATTAGAAATTCTGAAATGAGCTATGGAGAAGCAAACATTGTTCAGTCAAATTTTTTCACATACAATTTAGTCAAAATTTAAGGTCAATCTCTATGCTTATCAGACACAAACTCATCGCTAATACAACTATATTGGTGCTAGCAATGGCCTTAATGTTAGCGCTCTTAGCTTACGAAAGTTCATCATTACAGGGTGATATAACAATAGCAAAGGGTATTGGTGATGTTAAAGCGTCAGTACTTGAATTACGACGTAATGAAAAAGACTTTTTAACTCGTAAAGCGGTAGAGTATTCAGATAAGTTTAAAAATACCATGAAGGAGACTCAGCATCAAATTAGTCGCTTATTAGAAGAGTTAACCAGTGCTGGTATATCTATGCCTGAATTGACAAGCATGGGGTCTAAACTCGCTCAATATCAAACGAAGTTTATAAAAGTTGTTAACCTACAGCAAAAAATCGGACTAAATGCCAAAGAAGGTTTGTACGGCGAACTCCGTGCTGCGGTTCATAATGTTGAAGAGCTTATTGGTCATGATAATTACCGCTTACGCAGTGAAATGTTACAACTTAGACGTAATGAAAAAGACTTTATGCTTCGCCTTGATGATAAATATGTCGATAAACTGACTAACAATGTTAACAAGTTACTTAGTAGTGTTCAGGAAAGTACGTTGCCTTCAGCTAAAAAACAGGGGGTTAGTAACCTTATTAATGTTTATCAAGCAGCGTTCATCAATTTAGTGACGGCTCAAAAAGAGCTAGGTTATAACGAAAAAATGGGCTTAATGAGTGACATGCGAAATATTGTTCACCAAGTTGATAGTAAGCTGAAACAAGTTGTAGTTAATAGTGAAGCTGCTGTGGCAAGTCATGTTAAGTTTGTTAACATGTTAGCTTATAGTCTATTTACTGCGGTTCTTGTGATCGCTTTAGCCAGTGCATGGTTAATTGGACGAAGTATTTTAGATCGCATTAATAATTTACAAAATACCATGAACAAAATCGCTCAAAGTAATGATTTAACTACTACGGTAGATGTTAGCGGAGGAGATGAGTTATCAGACATGGCCGAGGTGTTTAATCATATGTTAACCAACTTCCACTCACTTATTGTTGAAGTAAATCACTCGGTAAATACACTTAATAGCGCAACCGGTAGCCTGACTGAGAATATTTATAATGCTAATGAAGGTGTTGAAACTCAGATGCAGCAAACAGACCTTGTAGCAACAGCCGTCACTGAAATGGTGGCTACCGTAGATGAAATTGCTACCAATACTCGAGAAGCCGCTCATAAAGCTGAATTAACAAATAGTAACGCAGGGAAAGGTAAAGCTGGAGTTGAGCAAACGATTAACCAAATAGGTCAATTATCAGCAAAACTTTTAGATTCAGAAAATGTTGTTAAGGAGTTAGAAAAAGAAAGCATTACTATCGCTTCGGTATTGGGTGTTATCCGAGGCATTGCAGAACAAACTAACTTATTAGCGTTAAATGCTGCTATTGAAGCGGCCAGAGCAGGTGAGCAAGGTCGAGGTTTTGCAGTGGTAGCTGATGAAGTAAGAACGCTTGCCAGTAGAACACAAGATTCAACACAAGAAATTGAAACTATTATCGGTTTATTGCAAAAACGTACGCAAGAGATAGTTACTTTAATGTCTGAATGTCGCGATCAAGGGCAAGAAAGTGCTGACCAAGCAAGCTCTGCTGGGGCAATGCTTGATGAAATAACACAAGATGTTGCTTTGATTATGGATATGAATAGTGCTATTGCAACCGCTATTCAAGAGCAAAGTACGGTGGCCTCAGAAGTTAACCAGCATGTAGTAATGATTAGAGATGTTACTGAGCAATCAGGAGCTTCAGCTAAACAAAATGAGCACATGAGTGAAGAGTTGTCACAACAGGCACAAGTATTAACTACAGAAGTGAGCCGTTTTACTGTGTAATCCCCTGTGTCGTGTTATCTTTTCAAGGCAAGAATTAAAAAGGCTCTAACTTTTGATAGTTAGGGCCTTTTTTATAACTGCTTGATATCAATCATCGCTTCACGGGAGTGACCGCTGATTTTTAACTCATCTAAATATCGTTGCCATCGACTTTCATATTCAAGTGCTAATGTTTGGAGGTAAGCTTCACTAAAGATTACACTATGACCATCATCGAAAATTAAGCGATAACCATGTTTAGCAACACTCTCAATATGAATTAATAGCACTCCTTTTTTATGACTAGTCACTTGTCCTGCTTTTGTCTTATTCGCTGAGCTTGCTGCAGAGCTAATACGTAAATATTCAAAGCTAAGTTGTGCATCAGTTATATTCTTATTCGTAGAGAATTCAATAACTAAACAATTTAGAGCATTATCAATAATAAAACGGGTAATTTTCATTGTAGTAAACCATCAAACCTTTCATTTAAAGATTAATACCAAACAGAAAAATTAACCGGTCTGATTGGTATTACTTAATAAATCTCTGGCGATTAAAGAATAAAGCGACTTAAATCTTCGTCTTTAATAACATCACTTAATATCTTAGTAACATAAGTCTGGTCTATGCTGATTGTTTCACCACTGCGTTGGTCAGCATTAAATGATAAGTCTTCAACCAAACGTTCCATCATAGTATGTAAGCGGCGAGCGCCAATATTCTCAGTTGTTTCATTTACTTGCCAAGCAGCATCAGCAATCGCTTTAATGCCATCTTCTGTAAAGGATACTGATACACCTTCAGTGGCGAGTAAAGCAATGTATTGCTCGGTAAGTGACGCAAAAGGTTCAGTTAATATACGAACAAAGTCATCAGCTGTTAGTGCTTTTAATTCAACACGAATAGGCAAGCGACCTTGTAACTCAGGGATCAGGTCTGAAGGCTTGGACATTTGAAAAGCCCCTGAAGCGATAAACAAAATGTGATCTGTTTTAATCATGCCATGTTTTGTACTTACTGTTGAGCCTTCAACTAAAGGTAATAAGTCTCGCTGAACTCCCTCGCGAGAAACATCCCCGCCGCCGGAACTATCAGCACGTTTACAAATCTTGTCAATTTCATCGATAAAGACAATGCCATTTTGCTCTACTGCATCAATAGCTTTTTGCTTAATGTCATCTTGATTAACTATTTTAGCCGCTTCTTCTTCTTGTAACGCTTTAAGGGCATCTTTAATTTTAAGCTTACGCTTGCTAGTTTTATCACTAGACATGTTTTGGAACATGTTTTGTAATTGTGAAGTCATGTCTTCCATACCTGGAGGTGCCATGATTTCAACACCCGCTGAAGGTGCTGCTAAATCAAGTTCAACTTCTTTATCGTCTAATTTACCTTCACGTAATTTTTTACGAAAAATTTGACGAGTATTGCTGTTTTCACTTTCTTCATCATTGCCAAAACTGTCACGAGCAGGGGGTAAAAGTACATCTAAAATACGTTCTTCAGCGGCTTCTTCAGCAAGATGCTTAACACGGTCCATTTCCTGCTCTTTAACCATCTTTATCGCCATATCGGCAAGGTCACGAATAATGGTTTCTACTTCTTTACCCACATAGCCCACTTCGGTGAACTTAGTTGCTTCAACTTTAATAAATGGTGCATTGGCAAG
>CAJXYE010000057.1 GCA_913063325.1 uncultured Colwellia sp.
GCATTACATAGTCGCTACCTAACTTACGTTAAGTAACTATATTTATTTGCATGAACATCATTCATTAAGCGTTTTTTTGTTCTTCCGAAGAAGAACTATGTAAAACAACAGTAATGTGAGTGCTCACACAAATTGCATGATAACTAATTGTTAAAGAAAAGGCCTCTATTGAAACCTAGATGAGAGTCGCATTCGCTCTTCATCTGAGCTGAAAACCGTGTGGTTAATCAGTGTTGCTCGTTGCTGTTGCCCCGAAGCAGGATGCGTATCATACGCTTCCGAGTTTTGATGTCAACGTTTATTTTAAGTTATTTTGAAATACTTTAAAAAGACACGTTAAGTTAACTGACTCACTTAAAAATGTAAGAGATAACTTATCAAAACAGCTCGTTGATGATTCAATTTGCGTGAACCCCTTGGAACTGGAGCGCATTGTAGAGAATTTTATAATTAGGTCAACTCTTTTTTACTTTATATTTGAATTAAAACGTCTATGCTCACCTTTCGTACAGTGCTTGTATATGTTTTTTTCGATACGCTCAATACTTCATCATATTTAATATCTCTATATCAACCTATTGATTTTTATCTTCATCACTTTGCAAATACTAAAATGCGCTAATACTGGTTTTATTAGCCGTCTATGTTATTTTTACTAGCACTTGCCATTCAATTAAATTGCAGTATTGCAATAGGTGCTATATGAGTATAACTAACATACGTCCTTATAAAGGTATTCTCCCCTCCCTTGGTTCAGATATCTATATTGATAATTCTGCAGTCCTAGTCGGAGATATAACTTTATCTGCTGATGTCAGTATTTGGCCGCTAGTTGCAGCCCGTGGTGATGTAAATACAATCACCATTGGTGCCAGAACAAATATACAAGATGGTAGTGTTTTGCACGTCACTCGAAAAAGCCCAAGTAACCCACAAGGAAACCCATTAATCATTGGAGAAGATGTCACTGTTGGTCATAAGTGCATGCTGCATGGCTGTCAGCTTGGTAACCGCATACTTGTAGGTATGGGGGCAATCATTATGGATGGTGTTGTTGTTGAAGATGACGTTTTTATTGGGGCAGGCAGTGTAGTACCACCAAACAAAACCCTTGTTAGCGGTTACTTATATGTCGGTAACCCTGTGAAACAAGTTAGACCTTTAAAAGACAGTGAGGCTGCCTTTCTTAAACAATCCGCAATAAACTATGTGGAGCTAAAAAACGATTACCTTAGTGAGTAATTATCTATGTAAAGATGTAGATTAGCGCATTTGTATGTGAATAGTACTTCCCTCTGGCTCATTTTTCTCGAGCCAGAGTTCAACTATTTCTTCGAGATCAAACTTTGTGCAAGTATCAATTTCACCTAACAGCTTTAATTGCATCGAGTGGAAATAAACAGTGATTACCTGCCCTGACAACAAAGCAGTAAAGCACCATGCATCTTGTACCTTGTCAAAAATTAAGTCGTCATTAAATAAAACAGCTTGGTTCATTACAATTCTCCTTATTCGTTTTCAAAGGATGCTCTAAGTTCATCAATCACAGGTAGTGTTTCTGGAGAAACACCTCGCCATATTGAGAAGCTCACGGCAGCTTGTCCAACTAACATACCTAGACCATCTATAATCTTTGCTGCGCCCTGATTTTTTGCCCACTTAAGAAAAGGTGTTTCATCATTCCCATAAACCATGTCATAACAAGTCACTGTATTATTGATAACTGTCTCAGAAATAGCAGGTAATCCACCTGAAAGACTTGCTGAAGTTGCGTTAATAATTAAATCAAACTGTTTATCTGCAACATCTAAAAAGCTAGAGGCTGTAACCCGGCTATCCGCAAAGTGCTGACAAAGCAGCTCAGCTTTACTTTGTGTTCTATTTGCTACTGTAATTGAATCTGGATTTTGTGCTAACAAAGGTAACAACACCCCTTTTGCTGCACCACCAGCACCTAGCAGTAATATTTTACTCTTATTTAAGCTTACTTTATTACGAATTAAGTCCTGAACCAAACCTTCACCATCAGTATTATCACCAAAAACCTTACCATTCTTGAACGTTAGCGTGTTAACGGCACCAGCTAATCTTGCACGTTCAGATAACTCATCTGCTAAAGCTAAGGCTTGCTCCTTAAATGGCACAGTGATGTTTGCCCCTCTTCCTTCTTGCTTAATAAATGCTGTTACCGCATTAGAGAAATCATCTAAAGCTATCAGCTTCTTTTGGTAATCTATATTTTGGTTTGTTTGTTTAGCAAAGGCATGGTGGATAAAAGGAGAGCGAGAGTGCTCAATTGGATTTCCAAAAACACGGTATTGGTCTGGGTTCTTTGGTGTCATAGTTATTACAAAAAGTTAACGTATAGCTACAGCCTAACTGAATCACCAATTAATAAAAACAAAAAAGCAGTAACTCTTTAGAATAAGTTACTGCTTTTTGTTTTGGATAACTAAAAACTAATTTTTAAAATTTATAACCCAGCATAATTGAGTAAACCATAGGGTCTACACCGATACTTGCACTACCAATGTTATCCCCTGCAACATCAAATGAGGCATCTGAGTTAATATCAATGTAGCGAACTGATGCATTTACATGCCACTTATTATTAATATGATAGTCTGCCCCTACTTGAACTGAATAACCAAAAGATCCATCTAACTCTAAGTTACTTAAACCTAACTCTGTTGCAGCATCTGAAAACTCTTCGTCAAAAAAGATAGTGTAATTTAAGCCAACACCAACATATGGCTTCAATGCTGTACCTGTATCAAAATAGTACAAGGCGCTAAGTGTTGGTGGCAAGTGACTTACTTCAGCTAACTTTGCCCCGTCAACACCCAATACGCCACTAAGATCTTGAATTGTTACATCATGAGTAAATGGAGTTGCAGCAAGTAATTCTATCGCCCAGTTACTATCAAAGAAATAGACAAGGTTTAAACCTAACTGTGTATTGTCATCAACCGTTAGAGTCATAGTTGAATCATCGCCCCCTAAAAGGATTGATGATTTACCTGTATCAGGTGCAACCATAGTTAAACCACCACGAACTAAGATATCGCCAGCTTGATTAGCCAATACAGCTGTAGGAATGGTTGATAATAATGCAAATGCTAATAATGTTTTTTTCATGATTTTTATCCTTAAAATAATTGTGGATATGATAATCCTGTTACTGTAAGAAAACTTGATCTAGCACAAGATTTTCTAGCTGAGTAATTACTTTAATTTCACAATTTGATATAGATCAATATTTATGGGGTGGGAATTGAAAACGAAGTATATAAAACAGTAGCTTAGTGATAATAATCATTAAAGTATTGATTTAAGAGTATCACTCATTTATGCCATTGTATTTTAGGCTCTTAAGATCTTACTGGTAATTCCATCAATAATTGTCGAGGGACTTTTTTTACCTAAGGTAGCAGTCTTTATTAGATAATCTAATTGAGTCGGAAATTGCTGGATTACACTTTGCCATGTAGTTGCTGCCGGCTGACCAGAAAGGTTGGCACTGGTAGAAATAATAGCCTTTCCTGTTTTTCTACATAAGGTAATAACATCGGGATGTTGAGTAATTCTAACCGCTATGGTTTTATACACACCTGATAATAAAGGGGAAATATTTTTATTTATCGGTAAAACTTGAGTTATAGCTCCTGGCCAGCGAGATAATATCTGAACCTTTTGCTGTTCAGATATTGCTGACTCATCAATGTACGGTTGTAATTGACTATAATCGCTAGCTAAAAGGATAAAACCTTTATCCGCTGAGCGTTTTTTAAGACTCAACAATCTTTCAATTGCTGAGTTGTTGTCGGGATCACAGCCCAAACCAAATACGGCTTCTGTTGGGTATGCAATTATGCCACCCTCTGCAAAAGTTTGTGCCGCTGCTTCAATCACGGCGCACGGTGTTAAACCCGACAAATTGACTAACTCAATTTTGCTTGCATAGCTTCATCTTTTGCCAACAACGCTTTAGCATTGGCAACACGCTCAGCTTTTACTTTATCAGCGATAGACTGATCAGCAACACCTAAAATCTGAGCAGCTAAATAACCAGCATTCTTAGCACCTGCTTTACCTATAGCAACAGTAGCAACCGGAATACCGCCAGGCATCATAACTGTTGATAATAAGGCATCATGACCTTGTAATGGGCCATTATCTACAGGAACACCAATTACAGGACGAGTAGTCATACCTGCAACAGCGCCAGCCAAATGAGCAGCTAGACCAGCGGCACAAATAAATACTTTACAGCCACGCTCTTCTGCATCTTTTACATATGCTTTAGCTGCTTCAGGAGTTCTATGAGCTGAACGAACGCGCACTTCATGCTCAATTCCAAATGTTTTTAGAATAGTGATAGTAGATTGCATTACAGGTAGGTCTGAATCAGATCCCATTAAAATGGCAACAAAAGTTGATGTCATAATATCTCTCATTAATTAAAGGTTAAAGTTTAGGTTTTCAAATTAATTATAATTAAGTTACTTCTCTACAAGATCCTATTTACGACTGAATTATAGAGGTTTACTTTTATAGCTGCATTTTTTTTGCGGACAACTTAATATGTCACCGTTAGCCATGGTGCGTTTAATAAGTATTGGCCATTGGCACTCAGGACAGACTTCAGCTATGGGTTCATTATTTAATACGTATTTACATTTTGGATACTGATCACAAGAATAAAAAGTTTTTCCGAAACGGTTAGATTTCTCTTTTAGTTGCCCTTTTTTACCTTTGCTTTGACACGAAGGACAAGCAATATCAGTATCTTCATGCTTTTGACTTTCTTCAATATGGTGACAGTCTGGATAATTTGTACAGCCAATAAACATGCCATAACGACCTTGTTTAACCGCTAAATGGTGTCCACACAAGGGGCACTCTGTACCAGGAAGTACTGTATCCTCAACCCGTTCATGCTCTACTACAGCACGAGTATATTGACAGTTTGGATAATTTTCACAACCCAAGAAAGGACCTGATTTGCCATGTTTTATGGCCAGTTCAGAGCCACACTCGGGACACACTTGATAAGCTTTTTCTAAGGCATGTTCATGATGAGAGAATAAAGGCTTATCAGATTCAGACATATGCTAAATGGCTACAAAGTGTTTTTGGTAAAATAATGACGCTATTATGCCACAGTCCTTGTTTGAAGAATATGCTAGCAGACAAGTGACTTGTGATTAAGTGTAATTACAAGTCACTTACTATATACGGCGGGAAATTAATGTAATGGGCCCTCTTGTTCTTCAAAGATTAAATCTTCAAGCTGGGAATAAGCAGACTCTTTACCTGGTACATTAAATAACACCATTAAAATGACCCACTTCAGATCATCCATAGAGAAGTATTTGGTATCAAGTTCCATCACTCTATCAATAACCATTTCACGCGTAGTAAAATCAAGTACATTGACTTGCTCTAAAAATAGAATAAAACCACGGCTTGGCGTATCAAGTAACTGCATTTCTTCATCCGTATAGATACGTACTGACTTACTACCTACACGTGTAAGATATGGGTAAGCGTCTGTGTCTTGCAACGCAGTAAGTTTTTCCAACCAGTTTAATGCTTTATATATTTCATCCTGATGAAAACCAGCGCGTGTTAACTCGTCGGTTAACAACTCATGATCTACCATAGCTTCTGCTTCATTTTGGATATACGTTTCAAAAAGATACATTAAGATATCAAACATAATTAGCCCCTTATTACTTTATTTCGTTCTAATGTAGCCTCCAGGTACCGCAGATACCAGACCACTTAGCTCAAGCATTGTTAACCGAGTTAACACTTCCTCTACGGGAAGTTCGCTCCGTGAAACTACTTTATCTACGGGAGTAATCTCAAATCCCACACTAGCCAACAATACATCGTTACACAAGCCTTTTTGAATTATTTCATTGTCTCCTTTAAGAATGTTGTGTTCAGTTGCTTTTAACAGCTGTTCATTACTCTTTAAGTGTAGACTAGGTTTATCTTCAAAAGCGAACTCATCTATTATATCGGCACATTCCTCAACAAGTTTAGCGCCTTGTTTAATTAACCAGTGACAACCTTTAGCTTGCTGATTTTCAATAGAACTTGGTACCGCAAACACATCTCTATTTTGTTCTAGTGCACAACGAGCGGTAATCAAAGAACCACTTTTTAATTCTGCTTCTACCACTAAAACACCTAAGCTCAGCCCGCTAATAAGGCGGTTTCTTTTTGGGAAGTGCCCAGCCCTAGGTTGAGTACCAGGTAAGAATTCACTAATAATAGTTCCATTGGAGGCTATTATTTGCTGTGCTAAAGATAAATGTCTGGATGGATATACTTGGTCTAGTCCTGTCGCAACTACCGCGATTGTACTCGCTGGTTGACTTAGCGCACCTCGATGGGCAGCAGCATCAATGCCAAGTGCTAACCCGCTGGTGATAACAATGTTTTGTTGCGCGAGTTGCTGGCATAATGTGAATGCGGTTTCTCTTCCTCCAGCACTAGCAGAGCGACTACCAACAACAGCAATTTGAGGAGCATTGAGTAATGATATATTTCCCTGAACAAATAACACTAAAGGGGGGTCATAAATTTGCTTGAGTAATTGTGGGTAGTAAGCATTATCAAAACCAATAACCTTACTATTACATTTAGCACTTTCTGCTATTATTTGAGTTATTTTTTCCCAATCGGGGTGTTGGAAAGCATGAAGTTGTTTAACACTTAAACCGTTCGCTGAAGTAAGTACTGATGATTTGCCATTAGACGCAAAGAGTTCAGTTAGACCATAGGTTTCAACAAGCATTATTTTTTTATGGATGGCTAACCGAGGAATAAGCTTTAAGGCTAACCAGTATTCAATATTACTGTTATTAATCATGACTTGTCTTCTCCTTAAGAACAAGTAATAGGTTTTATTATCCCTCTAATCGAAGAGGGAGCATAAAATATTTAACAGTCTATTCTGGGGCGGTAATCAAATCATTTATTCTAGCAGGCTTCTGGGTATGTAAAATAAGCGCCATACTTGCGTTTTGATAAACTTTAAATACCATTAATTCACCTAACGACTCTTCTGGCATTTTATAATCACCACCGGTTATTTTATTCCAGCGTGAAGTTTCAGCACTATAAACAGGACCATTACCGGTATCAACCACTGCAGGGCTGGTACGTTTTATCGCCATAACATCCCCAACAGTGACGTTATGCTCAATACCACGATTAATCATCACGACTTCAAGTTTTCCAAATTCACGACCATTATTTGTTGCCTTTACAATAGCGCCACGTAATGATTCATTAGCA
The DNA here is from genome assembly GCA_913063325.1 of uncultured Colwellia sp. Lineage (GTDB taxonomy): Bacteria > Pseudomonadota > Gammaproteobacteria > Enterobacterales > Alteromonadaceae > Colwellia. Next base: position 7,315 of record CAJXYE010000057.1, read on the forward strand.
GATTTCATCGAAAAAACAGAGGGTAATAATTGCCCCTCATTAACAGGAACGACAAAATTCCCAGCATGTATTTCTCTTTTTACAGAGCCAACATTCATGGTAGAAGGTACGTTATTTTCTATATCACCACGTTTTAATATTTGTCCTGTACCCACTAAGTTGACATAAAACCCTAAAGAATCATCAGTTTCAGGATCAAAAAGTTCTTCTCCTTTATCATAAATTGCGTAACTTTGTGCAACGTCTAGATCCGCATTAACATAAACCTTGAAGTCTTTAGTTGTCATTTTGTAGCCTTCGTCGCTACCAATAATATGCGGTAACCCTTCAATCTCATCTTCAGTGAATAAGTGGTCGTATCGAAGAAATGGAGCGATGACTTCTAAAGGCAATAAAGTAATAGCCGAATCTTTTTTTTGCTCTTGACGGATTTTAGGTGACCACTTATAACTTGGTTTGACTGGCTCAACCACAAGCATTGGCTCACCGTTATCATCAAAAACCAGCTTTAAAATATCACCTGGATAGATTAAGTGTGGGTTATTAATTTCTGGATTTAAACGCCAAAGCTTAGGCCATAACCAAGGTTGCTCAAGAAATAGCGCGGAAATATCCCATAAAGTATCCCCCTTAACAACAACATGCGTTTTGGGTGCGTCATCATTAAATTTTATCTGATCGGCGATAGCAAGCAATGAACAAGACATTAAAGATAGTGAGAGAATTATTTTCTTAAGCATTGAGCTCGTTCCTTTTGAGTGCTTATTGCTGAAACGCACTATAAATGTGAGTTATATCGAGTGACTTAAAAATGCAGGTTTCAGTTACAGTTACTTGAGTATATAATTAAAACATAACATTCTAGATGAATTATCGCTAATTCTTTTAATAAAATATGACTATTTTAACTGTACTACGTTTTCCCGATCCGCGTTTAAAAATTAAAGCGCAGCCCGTTACTGATATTACTGAAGCCACGGCTACAATTATAGACGATATGCTGGCAACTATGTATGAAGAAAAAGGTGTAGGCCTTGCTGCAACTCAAGTTGATATCCATCAACGTATCGTTGTAATGGATACTTCTGAAGATAACGATAAGCCTATCGTCTTTATCAATCCTGAAATTATAGCTACTAGTGACGAAACATCCATTAATGAAGAAGGTTGCTTATCTGTTCCTGGGACTTATGCCAAAGTAAACCGTCATGATGCATGTACCGTAAAAGCACTTGACCGCCATGGTAAAGAATTCACATTAAACGCTACTGAATTACAAAGCATATGCATACAACATGAACTTGACCACTTAAAGGGTGTTTTATTTGTAGATTATCTATCCCCACTAAAACGTCAACGTATTCAAAAAAAGCTTGAAAAAGAAGCTAAACTTGATGAGAAAAATAAGTAAGTAAACACTTACTTACAACAATAGGAATTCTTTTGGCTACTCCACTAAATATCATTTTTGCAGGCACACCTGACTTTGCAGCGCAGCATTTAGCAGCATTAATTAACGCTAAACATAATATTGTTGCCGTTTATTGTCCACCCGATAAACCAGCAGGCCGAGGTAAAAAACTAACAGCTTGTGCTACAAAGTTACTCGCACTAGAGCACAACATTATTGTTGAACAGCCTAATAACTTTAAAAGTGAAGAAGACCAACAACAATTAGCTCAATACAATGCTGATATTATGGTCGTCGTTGCTTATGGCCTATTATTACCTGAAGTCATTTTAAATTCGCCACGCTTAGGTTGTATTAATGTACACGGTTCAATTTTACCTAAATGGCGTGGCGCAGCACCTATTCAGCGCTCACTTGAAGCTGGAGATCAAAAAACAGGTGTCACCATAATGCAAATGGATAAAGGTTTGGATACTGGAGACATGATATTAACGGCCGAGTGTGAGATTGAAAATACCGATACCAGTGCTAGCCTTTATGAAAAACTAGCCAATCTTGGACCAACGGCATTAGTAGAAACACTCGAACTGATGGCTCAGCCTAATTACCAAGCCGATGATCACAATATTGCTCAAGATAATGAATTGGCGACTTACGCTAAGAAACTTGATAAAGCCGAAGCTGAACTTAACTGGCAGCTCAGTGCTAGTGAACTACACAGAAAAGTCCGTGCATATATTCCTTGGCCTGTCTCACAATTTACTTTTACTGAATCTGAAAATAAAGAGCACAAAATACGTGTATGGCAAGCCTCTGTTCAAGAGTATCAAGGTAATGCTGTCACTGGCACTATCATAGATGTTGATAAGCAAGGAGTTGTAGTAGCAACTACTGAAGGCGCATTGCGCTTAGAAGTCATTCAGTTACCGGGAAAAAAAGCATTACCGGTAAAAGATATTTTAAACGGTCGCAGCGATTGGTTCGTTGTTGGCAGCCCTATAAATAAGCTTGGTTAACAAAATAATGACAATAAATATTAGAGCCCTTGCAGCAAAATGTTGTTACGCCGTTATAGATCAAGGAAGAAGCTTAAGTGATGAACTGCCTAAACAACAAGATAAACTAATAGGTAAAGATAAAGGCCTGCTACAAGAAATTTGTTATGGCGTACTTCGTTACCTGCCAGAATTAGAAAATGATGTTCGACATTTAGTGCAAAAACCAATTAAGGGTAAACAGCGAGTATTTCACTTTTTACTTTTAGTCGGCGTTTATCAAATAAGATATATGCGTATACCTGATCATGCTGCAGTCAGTGAAACAGTTGCAGCTACCAAGCCTTTAAAAAATAGCCACATGAAAGCATTGGTTAATGCAGTACTTAGGGGCTTTCTTCGTACGTTAGAAGCAGAAAGTAAACAAGAAAATAAAACCGCTAAAGATTTACCTGAGCCGATAAAATATAATCATCCTGGCTGGTTTATTAAAAAAGTACAACAAGGTTATCCTAAGCAGTGGCAAGCTATACTCGATGCTAATCAACAAAGACCTCCTATGTGGTTACGTGTTAATCAACAACACCATACAAGTGAGCAATATCAAGCACTACTGCTTGAAGCAGAAATTGAAATAGCTAATATAGAGCCAAAATCAGGAGCCATTGAACTTGCTAAGCCACTCGACGTAGCAAAATTGCCAGGTTTTGATGACGGCTGGGTTTCTGTACAAGATGGCGCAGCACAACAAGCCGCACGGTTACTCGATTGCCAACCCAATGATGTAGTACTAGATTGCTGCGCTGCGCCTGGCGGTAAAACATGCCATATTATTGAGCAAACGCCTGATATCGCCTCAATGACTGCAATCGATATTGAAGAAGGCCGCCTTACTCGCGTTCATGAAAATTTAGATCGTTTAAACCTAACGGCTGAAGTAATTACTGCAGACGCAGCGACTCAAGAATGGTGGTCCGGTGAACAGTTTGACCGAATACTACTTGATGCACCTTGCTCTGGTACTGGCGTTATTCGCCGCCACCCTGATATAAAGTGGTTACGTAAAGCCGATGACATTGATAAGTTAGTGGTATTGCAGCAGCAGATTCTTGACAACATTTGGTCTTTGCTTAAACCAGGTGGCACCTTACTTTATGCAACTTGTAGTGTTTTACCTGAAGAAAACTGCCAGCAAATATCTCGCTTTATTGAGAAAAATCAAGATGTAGAATTAATTGCCATTAACTGTAATACCCCTGATACTGATGAAAATACTATCGGTTGGCAATTGTTACCTGATGGTGAAAACATGGACGGCTTTTATTACGCCAAATTGTTAAAACTAAAATAATATAAACAACAAAAGCAGAAAAGTAACACATGAAAATAATCATAGTGGGTGCAGGACAAGTTGGTGGTACGTTAGCTGAAAATCTTGTTGGTGAAAACAACGACATTTCCGTTGTAGACATAGATGGTGAAAAGCTACGAGAACTGCAAGATAAAATGGATTTACAAGTGGTCACTGGTCAAGGTTGTCACCCTGATGTATTAAAATCTGCCGGCGCTGAAGATGCTGACATGGTCATTGCCGTTACCAGTGACGATGCTACCAATATGATTACATGTCAAATATGCTCTTCATTATTCAATACGCCGAAAAAAATAGCTCGAATCCGTTCGAATCAAATATTAAAATACTCAGAGCAACTTTTTCATAAAAAGCATATTCCTGTAGATCATGTTATTGCCCCTGAAGAATTAGTAACGCGAGATATTGCTCGCCTAATTGATTACCCTGGCGCCTTACAAGTATTAGAATTTGCTCACGGAAAAGTAAGTCTGGTTGCAGTAAAAGCCTACTATGGCGGTTTACTTGTAGGTCATGCTCTTTCAACATTAAGAGACCATATTCCTAATGTTGATACGCGTGTTGCTGCTATTTATCGTAATGGTAAACCTATCCGCCCTCTTGGCACTACCGTTATTGAAGCTGATGATGAAGTGTTTTTTATTGCTGCCAGCATTCATATTCGTGCAGTGATGAATGAATTACAAAAACTAGAATCCGCTTATAAACGTATAATGATTGCCGGCGGTGGTAACATTGGTGCTGGTTTAGCCAGAATTCTCGAAAAAGACCATCAAGTAAAACTCATCGAACGCTCACCAAAACGTGCTGAGCAATTAACTTCAGAACTCAATGATACCTTAGTTTTCGCTGGTGACTCTTCAGATCAGGAACTACTTACCGAAGAAAACATTGATCAATTTGATATTTTTATCGCGGTTACTAATGATGATGAAGCTAATATCATGTCGTCACTTCTCGCTAAAAAACTTGGCGTTCGTAAAACCATGGTACTTATTCAACGAGATGCCTATATTGATTTAGTGCAAGGCAGTACTATTGATATCGCGATATCACCACAACAAGCCACTATCTCTGCTTTATTAACCCACGTTAGACGTGGTGCGATAGATAATGTTTATAGTTTACGTGGTGGAGCAGCTGAAGCGATTGAAATTGTTGCCAAAGGTGATGAGAAATCATCTAAAGTAGTAGGCCGCACCATCAAAAATATTAAACTACCACCTGGTGCTACTATTGGTGCCATTGTCCGTGGCAGTGAAGTCTTGATTGCTCATTCAAATACCCTTATTCACGAAGAAGATCACGTTATTCTGTTCTTAGTTAATAAACGCTACATTAGTGATATAGAAAAATTATTCCAAGTAAGCGCCATTTACTTTTAGTCCCCTTTGAAATAACTACTTACAGCTAATTACTTACCCCACAATTGATTAGCTGTAATAATCCCTTTTCTGTCACACATACTTCTAAATGAGAGTCATCATTCTCATTTCAAATAAAAGAATAAAAATAATCAAAAAGGATTTTTATGAAAATATCCAAGATATTTACCGCTATTACCTTTGCGCTTTCGAGTGTGGCTTTCACCAGTCAAGCAGAACTTGCTGATAGTACTCAAGATTGGCAAACATTTGAAACAGAAAATTTCCGTGTGCATTTCACTCCTGAATATCGTCAATGGGCCTTATCCAGTGCGCGAGAAATGGAAGTTGTCCGTCAGTTAATCAAAGACCAACAAGGTCGAGTGCTCACCGAAAAAGTTGATACCTTTATTATTGACCCATATAACGCGGCAAACGGTTTTGCCGTACCACTTAGCCATAAACCTTATATGGCTCTTTTTACAACGCCTGCACAATCAGATACGGTTATTTCTAATTCAACGGGCTGGCAACAACTTTTAGTGCTACATGAGTATGTGCATTTAGTGCATCTAGCGCAAAAAAGTCGAAGTAACTGGCGCAATAATGTCGCCAGTTGGTATGATATTTTTGATCTAAGTCAGATGAATGGAGAACGATGGGTTAGTGAGGGCTATGCAACATTACTCGAATCGAGGTTAACCGGCCGAGGTCGCTTATTTAACAATCAAATAGAAGCCATTATTCAAAAATTTGCGCGACAAGGTGCAATGCCATCTTACAAAGAGCTCAGTGTCGCTAATGACGATTTTATGTCTGGCTCTATGGCATACCTTGTTGGTGTACGTTACTTGAAATGGTTAGAAGATAACTATGGCGTAGATACACTGGATGCCGTTTGGACACGTTGGTCTGGCGTTGAACAACGAGATTTTGAAGCTGCATTTAATGGCGTATTTCCTGATACTGCTAAAAACCTTTACCAGCGTTTCGTTGCTGAATACACATTTGAAGCGATGAAACATGAAGTTAAACTCGGTCAATATAGCAATGCAGATAACCGCTCTGCATTATGGTTAGATCTATCTGATTATATTAGTGGTCCAAGTTTAAGCCCACAAGGAGATTACCTTGCTATCGTTGAGACACAAAGAACCGATGATGGAAAAACCACTAAGTTAAACGTATATAAAACCAGCGAAAACACAAAAAAGGCAGAAGAATTTACTAAAGCAAACAAAGAGGTATTGGACGCAGATCCTCAAGATATAGTAGATAAAGCGCCTAGTGTTTTTAAACGAGAAGTTGCCTACACTTTAAATCAAAAAAACAATAGTGGCATTAACAACCCTCGCTGGCTTGATAAAGACACTATCATCTATGGTGCAGCTACCTTAGCCAGTGTAAATAGCCGTCATCAAGATCTGTTTTCATGGCATTTACCTACAAATACCGTAAAGCAACTAACAAAGAGCGCCAATATTCGTCGTTTTGATATCAGCAATGATGGTCAATATATCATTGCTGAACGTAATCGCTTTGGTTATTCTCAATTAGTAAAAGTAAGCTTATCCCCTTCGTCTATAGGTCAAGTTACCGAAGAGTTAACGCAAAAGAGTCTTGAACACGTTTACGACTTCCCACGACTTCGCCCTACTTCTGATGGAAAACCTTCAGATAGTTTTGCTTATGTCAGTTCAAGCTTAAATAATAAGTGGCAATTAAAGGTTCGGCAGCTAAATGGTGAGCAAGAAACCATTATTCCACTGCCAGAAAGCTATCAATTTCTTTCTTTTCCTGAATGGTCAAAAGATGGTAAGGCATTGTACTTTGTCGCTGGCTTAGACAGCGCAACACGCATATATAAGTATGATTTTTCGAATAATAATCTCTCTGCTATAACCTCAGGTGAGCAGGTTGTTACCTGGCCTATGGTTCAAGCAGATAATAAGTTGCTCCATTTAGCAATTAACTCTGAAGGTTCAGATGTTTTCCAATTGGATTTAGCCAAAGCGAATAAACAACTGATTACTGAGACAACCACTAGTTCAGCAATGACCACAGAGTTAGCTGATAAGTTAAAACTCGCCAAAGCAACTGTCGATATTGATGAGAGTATTGGTGAACAATCAGCCTATGGCATAGGTCCACAACAGGGCACCATAACCCTAGCTGAGAGCTATTATTCTGCCAGCAGTAGTATATTGGAAGTGGGTTATAAATCAGGTGATGTACTTTCTCGATTTGATTGGCAAGTAAACCTCAGCCAAGATGTTTTCAGTAACATTATCTCTGGAGCTTCAGGTATGGTTCGTTGGCAAGGATGGCCGGTAAAATTACTGGCACATAGTTACCTTTTTAACTTAAAAACTGACCAACAAGATAGCGATGCACTCGCGTTAGGTCAAACAACAGAAAAGGGACTCTTCTTGGAAGCACGCTATCCCTATATATCAGAATCATTTTCTGTCGATATATTTGCGCAAGTACAGGCATCACAATTTGATGATAGCCAAAATGTAAGCTTCTCGAGTCAATCTTTTTCAATAGGAGTTGATCAACATTGGTCTTATGATCAACAAAATTGGGGCATTGCCCAGGCGGTGAATGCACAGATAATTTCAGCTAAAGATGATCTTGCTAAGATAAATGGTAATGATGGCAGTTACACAGGTAGTAATGGCCTTGTAAATATCAGTGCCCATATTAAAGGTTACGGTTTAGGTGTTAACTATTTATGGGCAGAACGCTCAGAAGATGCCAGTAACATTCTTAGTTTAGGGGGTTATACTTCGACCTTGATTCAGGAAAAAGCTCACTTGAATAAGCAATTAGCACCCGAGTTGGCCTTTTATCGTCAAACAGGCAATGACTATCAAGCTTATCAAGCCTATATACCATTAGGTTTAGTTGATGTGTTTTATACACGACACAAAATGACTGAACAGGCTGTTATTGATAGCTATGGCGTTAAAGGTACTATAAATAATGACTTTGGTTTTACCGGGGTGACTAACTTAGCGATAAACTATGGTATTGCACAGGTTAACCCTGAGAATGAAAAGTCTGATACCCAAGGTTGGGTAGCGTTTAGTTACAAGTGGTAGCTAAACACTGCTCAACTAACCATTTGATATAATGGAAAACTTACAAAGTTGTATATACCTATTTTATTATTTGTATATACAACTTAAGAGCGCCAAAAGGCTGGAGTAAAGAGCACTAAGAGAGTAAAGATTTCTAAACGACCAAACAACATGGCCATGATTAATACCCACTTACTCATATCATTAATCGATGAGAAGTTAGCAGCTACTTCACCTAAGCCTGGGCCAAGGTTATTAATACAAGCTGCGACGGCTGTAAATGCAGTGATGTCATCCATACCCGCAGCAAGTAGCAATAACATACAAATAACAAACACAGCTGCATAAGCCGAAAAGAAGCCCCATACCGCTTCAACAACACGGTCAGGTAAAACTTTTTGCCCTAATTTAATACTAAAAATAGCGCGAGGATGAACGAGTTTGTTTAGCTCACGAAGACCTTGTAAATAGAGTAATACCACGCGTACTACCTTCATGCCACCACCAGTACTGCCCGCGCAACCACCTATGAAACTAGCAAAGATAAGCAGCATAGGTAATAACGTTGGCCAATCAGCAAATGATGTAGTGGTAAATCCTGCAGTAGTACTAATAGAAACGGCCTGAAATAGTGCTTGGTCTAATGCTTGATCAGCATCTTGATAAGTGCCTGTGCTTAATAATACGGTAAAACAAATCAATGTTAGTACTACTTGAATACCAATAAAAACTTTGAATTCAGGGTCAAATATGTAGCTTTTTATCGATTTACTCTGAACTGCAGCATAGTGAAGTGCAAAGTTCACACCTGCGATTAATAAAAAGGTGACACAAACTAAATTAATTGCAGGACTGTTAAAATAGCCCATGCTAGCATCGTGCGTTGAAAAACCACCGATGGCAATGGTTGAAAAAGCATGGCAAATAGCATCAAAACCAGACATTCCAGCAAGCCAGTAGGATAACGCACACGCGATAGTTAGCCCTAAATATATATACCACAAATGTTTTGCCGTATCGGCAATACGAGGGGTCATTTTAGAATCTTTCACAGGACCTGGTGTTTCAGCGCGATATAACTGCATGCCACCTATACCAAGCATAGGCAATACAGCAACCGCTAAAACAATGATACCCATACCACCTAACCACTGTAATTGCTGGCGATACCATAATACAGCATGAGGTAAATCATCAATGTGATTTAAAATAGTAGCACCGGTAGTAGTTAAACCTGAAAAAGACTCGAAGAAGGCATCTGTTGTCGATAGATTGGGCTGCTCTAACAACATCAACGGAATAGCTGAAAAGCTGGCTAATACCAACCAAAAAAGCACAACAATTAAAAAGCCCTCCCTCGCTTTAAGATCTGTTTTTTCATAACGGAAGGGGTACCAAGCCAAAAAACCTGTGAAAATACACCATAAGAAAGCCAAAATAAAAGGAAAGCCACCACCATCGCGATAGACTAATGAAATTAACGCAGGAGGCAGCATAGTCACACTAAGCAACCCAACCAACAAACCTAATATTCGGATAATATTTTTATATTGCACGTTTTATTTTTCTTATTCGATTTATTGTTCGGTTTATTATTCGAGAGTAGTTAACTGTAATTGTCCTGACGACAATGTGTGTAACTTATCTTGCATGAATACCAATTTTTCTATTGGAATGGCGAGTATAAAGATGACTGTTTGTTGATAGTCTTGCGTGATCACTTGACCTTCAATTTGCCTAAGTAAATGCAAAACATCATCAACTTGACTATATTGACACGCTAAGGTTTTGTGCACCATAGCTATTTTAATTTTTGACTGCAAAAGTGATAATGCTTGTCGTACACTTCCACCATACGCTCTTTGTAAACCACCTGTGCCTAATTTAGTACCACCAAAGTAACGAACAACAATAGCGCAGACATGACCGATACCTCCCCCCTGCAATGCTAACAACATAGGTTTACCCGCAGTACCTGTCGGCTCACCATCATCAGAAAACCCATAACCTTGGCTATCATCTGCCGCTTTAGTTAAAAAGGCATGACAATGATGACTCGCTTGTGGATGCAGCTGCTGCAGTTCTTTTAACATTATTTTGGCATCGGCTATGCTATCACAGGGGCGTAAGTAGCAGATAAAACGACTGCGATTAATGATGCTCTCATCTTCAACATCATTAATCGCAATTAGGTAGGACTTTGTCACAATAACTTTTATTATCTAAGCTTAAGTTAAACCTAAATCCCTAGTCATATTTTCATTGTGTGATTGATGCACAATAATATTATCTTCAATTCGAATACCGCCAAAGCAACGCATCTCATCAACATTTTGCCAGTTCACTTGATCAGCATTAGCCGATGCCTTTAAATCTGCTAATAACGAGTCAATAAAATACAAACCGGGTTCAATAGTAAAGACTTGATTAGCTTCAATGGTACGAGAGGTACGTAAAAATGGATGTGCTGCAGGCGTATTTACATGTGTTCCTCTTTCATCGGCCATAAAACCACCAACATCATGAACTTGCAAGCCTAAATGATGACCTAAGCCGTGAGGGAAGAAAGTAGAAATAATGCCTGACTCAACGGCAGTATCCGCATCAACATTGATAAAGTTAAAATCTCGTAAGACTTGACCGATAGCTCTATGCGTTGCAATGTGAAGATCAACATAACTCACGCCAGGTTTTATTCCAGCAACAGCATTAAGCATGAGCTGATCCATACGAGCAATCAATTCTGAAAACTTATCATTTTTATATGAATAAGTACGGGTAATATCTGCAGAGTAGCCGTTAAAGTTAGCACCCGCATCGATAAGAAATGATTGATGTGCTTGCGGAGTCACTTTATCTAAAGTCATGTAATGTAAAATAGAACAGTTTTTATTTAGCGCGACAATATTACCGTATGGTGTATCGTTACTGCCATAGCCAATAGATTTTAGGTAAGCCTGTTGAATATCATACTCACTATCCCCCTGCAAAAAGGCATTACGTGCTGCTTGGTGTGCTTTAACAGCTAAGATATTAGATTGACGAAGACACTCATGCTCATACTTTGATTTATAACCTCGATGATAATGAATATAATTAAGCAATGGCTCTGGGTTAATTGCATCAAAACCAAGCGCTTTCGCAACTTCAATATGACTACCAATGTAAGCAAAACCCTTTTTGTCATAAGGTAATAACTTATCAACCTCACTCGCCTTAGTTAGTACTTTAATATTGAAAAATTCACCCCAATAACTTTCTTTTAAAGGAGTTACTTTATGCCAGAAATCAACTGGTTGATAATAAATCAATGTAGGCTTATCTTCACCATTAACGACCAACCAAGAATTTGGAATATCTATTAAGGGTAACCAATATTTGAAGTGAGGATTAACTTTAAATGGATAACTGTTATCATCAAGAAAAATCTTAATTTCTTGTCCCGAATGGATAACTAAACCTTCTAAGTTTTCACGTGCAAGAACGGCTTTAGTCACCTGTTGTAATTGGGCAATATGGGCTGGATATTGGTTAGCCAACTTAGCATTTAGTGTTGTCATATGTTCGGTCTCCGAAAGACGCCATCAAGAAATTTACCTCATGATAGCATATCTCTAAAAAGCCACGCTATTTCTACAAGAAAGGCTTATAATAAAGCAGCTAAATTTGTGCAGTTAACTTTGCAAAAACAGCAACTCCATCGCTTTGATTAATCACCTATGCTCATATTAATGACTTGTTCAAATACCTGACTAACCTGCCCTGGTCTGTGTTGATAAATCTCTTGGTAAGCTAAAACACTTTTTACGTAATTACGTGTCTCTTTAAAGGGAATTGTTTCTATCCAAATATCTGCTGGCATTGCTCTCGCATTTTTTAGCCATTTTTTTACTCTATAAGGGCCTGCATTATAAGAAGCCGTAGCTAGAACTTGGTTACCCTTATTTTTATCAAGTAATTTACGTAAGTACTTTGTACCTAATTTAATATTATTGTCGGCGTTATATAAGTATTGTCGACTAACACTGCCTCGTTTTAATTGTTTTGCCGTTTTTGGCATTAACTGCATTAACCCTTTTGCTCCTACGGGTGAGTGAGCATCAGTCATAAACGAACTTTCACGCCTAGCTATAGCAAAAGCCCATGCAGGGTTTATTTCGTGTTTTTTTGCGTGTTGATTGATTTTTTTGTCGAATGCTTTTGGAAAGCGTAATTCAACATCATCAAGATAACCAACTTGAGACAGAGTAAATATTGCTCGGTCAAACCAACCATTTTCGTTAGCTAATTTAGCAGCAACAAGTTTTTCGCGATTATTAAGTTGTGTTAGCCAATAACGCCATTCTCTTCGTGCATCGACAAAACGACCTAAGTAGTAGAACTCAAATGCTCTCTTGGCTGAGGGGTATAATAATATAGCGTTTTTTTCCTTGCTACTGATTGCTAAAGGACTATTTTCCAAACTGACAGGGGCCTCTAAGTAACTAGCCGCCAAAAAACCATAATAATGACGCTTATTCGACAATTCGTTCATTACATCCTGCCCACGCTCTAAATCATTTGTGGCAATCAGCGCTCTGGCATACCAATACTGCCACTGTAGTTCAACCTTATATTTTACTGGCATTGTAGCCAGCTCTTTCAATACCCGTTGCCAATCTTGTAATTTCAATGCCTCTGTTAACTGCCATTGCATAATATTACGGTCTACATTTATCGGGTCTAATTTTTCTAGCCAAACTCTCGCCTGTTGATGATTTTTACTTGCTAAAGCTACGGCAAACTTTTCTGTTATTTGTTGTTTTTGTGCGTAAGAAAAATTAAATGTTTTTTCGGCCTTGGTATAACTAACCAAAGCTTTATTAGGATCACGCCAAATTAAACGCTTAATACCGTAAGTGTATATTTGGCTTTCTTGCTCTGACTTTTGAATAAACTTATATTGTTTGGTTACTGTTGCAGGATCTCGCCTCACCTGATGCCATAACCGCCCTAAATATTGCTGCTCTTTTGGCAATAATCTAGTTAAATAAGGAATAAGTGTATGTTTTCCGCCATCTGCCGCTAATGCTATACGTTGCCATATAATTTCATCCGTTCTATATCCTGCTTGTTGCCATTTTTTAATTATTGGGTCGCAGACTTTATCCAGTGATTTTCCAACGACCCAAAGCTTGGTCACTTGAGGTAACACCATACTTTTAGGTATACCTGCCTCTAACGAAAAACTCAGCTTTTGACACTGCAACACTGTGTTACTGGTTTTTTGATAAAACTCTAGAAATAGAGAGCCTTTCTTTTTTTTAGCTAAATATTTTAACCACGCCTTTCGTAGAGGCCAATCTAATGGGGTGTTTTGATACTTATCAAGAAAAATAGCTATTTCACCTGCAGATGACAACTGCATGGTTTCCATAAGGCGACGTTGATCTAAGTAAGGCTGTAAGGGGTAATAATATAATTGGTTATACAGATTTTTATACTGCTGGGAATAACTTCGCGCTAATAGTTTTTCAGCCTTTAAAAATGTTCTTTGCTGGCCAACATCGGTCTGTATTTGCAGACTTTTACTTGCGTGAGATATATTAATTGATGCAAGCGTGAAAGCGGACAGCAATAGAACCTTAAGTATACTTTTCACTTGCGCCTCTGGAGTCTGTATTTAAGTATAGGGTGAAAAATTTATCGTTTATTAAGCTAACTTTAGTATAGCTTACGTTAGGTCTCGCTTTATTTCTTATGTTGAATTGTTTGAATAAGGTATAATTCGCTTTATCTCTCTTTTCTCTTTATAGATGCACATGTTATGCCGACCACTATATTCCAACAAACTGATCATACTCTTGATGCCATAGGTCTCCGCTGTCCAGAGCCTGTGATGATGGTTCGTATGAATATTAGAAAAATAGCCAGTGGTGAAACATTATTAATTAAATGTGATGATCCATCTACAGCAAGGGATATCCCAAGCTTTTGTCGTTTTATGGAACATGAGCTATTAGCTACACAAACGGAAATACTTCCCTTTTTATATGTTATTAAAAAAAGTTAACAGTTACTCAAGGTTTCTTTTATCAAGTTGTAACTAGGTATGTATTACTGGAACTTTCTCTTTATTATATTGCCTGATAATTAGTAACAAGTAATCGCTAATACTCATGGAGCAATACCTTATGATCAAATCCAGTAATAACAAATTCATTTCTCTTTTACAAACCAACAAAAAATTTATTATTTTTATCTTGTTAATGTCGGTATTTCGCAGCGCGGTTGCCGATTGGTATACTGTCCCTACAGGTTCTATGCAACCTACTATTCAAGAAGGTGACAGGGTTGTAGTCAACAAGATGGCCTATGATTTACGCCTTCCTTTTACGGAAGTAACATTAGCTTCCCTTGATATTCCAAAGCGCGGTGAAATTGTTGTTTTTGAATCACAAGCAGCTGAGATGAGACTAATTAAACGTGTTATCGGTTTACCCGGTGATGTAGTTGCAATGAAAAATGAAATTATTCAAGTGAACGGTAAATCACTTTATTATAAGTCATCCACTAAAGATTCTGCGATAGAAACGATAGGTGACATTCGACACCATATAAATATTGATAACACAGCAAGTGATAGACTCAGCAATTTTTCCCCGGTAACCGTTCCCCAAGGGCATTATTTAGTCTTGGGTGATAATAGACGACATAGTGCTGATTCTCGGGTTTATGGTTTTATACCTCATAATGAATTACGTGGTAAAGCAACGGCAATCGCATTTTCTGTTGATTATGAAAATTACTATATCCCACGTTCAGAGCGGTTCTTCAAAGATATTTATGGGATCTAGTGATATTCTTTAATAAACATCCCCAAACCTAATAAGGCTTTGGGGATTGCCGATATATGCCCGTTATGATTAACGTATATCTATGCCGGTATTTGTACTTTCTTCAACATAGTAAATAGATCATCTTTAAGTTTCAGTCTTTGCTTCTTTTTACCATCTAAGTATTCATCACTTGTGTTCTCAACACCCTGCTCTATACGATGAACTTCATGATCAACTTCATGATATTCACTGAATAATCTAGCAAAGTGGTTATCGTTCATCTTTAAATGATGTATTTCATCAGTTAAGTCTGGGAATTCGTGGTGTAAGTCATGTCTTTCTATTGTCATTATTTTCTCCAGAGGTTATTTTTATATCAGTTTATAGCGCACATTTAATGCATTTGGTTGTATAAGGTAGTGCCGACAACCTATCAGGGTTAATTGGCTCGTCACAATCGATACAATTACCGTATAAGCCAGCGGTTATACGTTGTAGCGCTGATTTAACTAGGTTTAGTTCTAATTTTGCTTCATGATGTATTTCATCAAGTACGCCATCATTTTCTGTCTCAGTAGCTTGTTCAGAAAAATCTTGAGACCTACCTTTATGAAAATCAGCTTCTATCGCCGCAATTCTCTTTGTTAGCTGTGTTTGTTTATTTTCCAATAATGTCGTTATCTCTTTGCTAGGCATAAACAGCTCCTTATTAATCAGTCTATATTGATATAAACGCTTACATTCACCTTACGCCTATTTGTGCTGCTGTTATTGATCTAGCTCAAATTTACCACTTCATTTATTAAGTTTTTTACCACCAAATTTTAGGCATAAAAAAAGGCCATGTTGCCATGACCTTTTTATTTTAGAGCTGTCTTATCATTTACTGTAAAACAGATATATCCGCGATGGCAAAGAAAGTATTTCTAATTTGATTAAGTAAAGTTAAGCGGTTAATTTTAACGGCCTCATCATCACTCATCACCATAACATTATCAAAAAACGTATCTATAGGGGCCTTTAGTTGCGCTAATTCAGTTAGCGCGGCTTGGTAATTTTTATCCGCCATTAATGGTGAAACTTTCAAGTTAATTTCTTGATAGATATTAGCCAAATCACGTTCTGCTTGCTCTGTTGCCAAGTCAGCATTAAATGTTTGATAAAGCTCACCATCAAATTTAGCCAATATATTACCTACACGCTTGTTAGCTGCCGCAAGTGTTGCAGCCTCAGGTAATTCACCAAAAAAGGTAACCGCTTTAATACGCTTGTCAAAATCAAGCGGTGCACTTGGTTTTTTAGCCAATACTGCTTGTATGACATCAACACTAATACCTTGCTCTTGATAGAAGGCACGGAAACGACCCATGATGAAATCAAGTACATCACTAGCGGTATTTTCATTTACTAACTTGTCACCAAACAATTCGATACTTTTATTAATTAAAGCAGAAAGGTCTAGGTCGAGTTGTTTCTCAATGATGATACGAATACTACCGATAGCCGCTCTACGTAGCGCAAAAGGGTCTTTATCGCCCTTAGGCGCTTGATTAATTCCAAAGATACCCACTAAGCTATCAATCTTGTCACTAATAGCTACAGCACAGCCAATGTTTGCTTCTGGTAATGAATCACCAGCAAAACGTGGTCGATATTGATCTTCTAATGCTTGCGCGATATTTTCATTTTCTCCATCATGCAATGCATAGTACTTACCCATAGTGCCCTGCACTTGTGGAAATTCCAGTACCATATCTGACATCAGGTCTGTTTTACTTAGTAAACCTGCACGATATGCATCTTTTGCATTTTCATTTAATTGTTCAGCAATAAACTGAGACAAAGTGGCAATGCGTTCAGATTTGGCTTTTAATGTACCTAGCTGCTTTTGGAATAAAACTGATTCAAGGCTAGTAAGTCTAGATTCTAAACTTTGCTTTTTATCTGTTTTAAAGAAGAACTCTGCATCAGCCAGTCGTGGACGAATAACTTTTTCATTACCAAATATAACTGCGTTTGGATCTTTAGACTCAATATTAGCAACAAAGATAAACTTATTTACTAATTGACCTTGGTGATCAGTTACCGGGAAATACTTCTGATGATCTTTCATCGAGTATATTAATGGCTCTGCAGGAACATTTAAGAAGTCTTCATCAAAGGTGCCAACTAAAGTGACAGGCCATTCAACCAATGCGGTAACTTCGTTAAGTAATTCTTCATCAATTAACGCAACAGCGTTAATGTCGTTAGCGACTTGTTTTATTTGCGCAATAATTTTGTTTTGTCTTTCGCTAAAATCAACTTCTACGTAAGCTTTAGCTAACTCAGCTTGATAATCATTGGCGTGGTTAATGGTCACTAAACCTTCATGATGAAAGCGATGGCCTTGCACTTGGTTATTAGAGCTTACACCAAGGGCTTCACCGGCAATAATATCACTACCAAATAACATAGTTAACGTATGCACAGGGCGGATAAACTGAATACGTTCTGCTCCCCAACGCATTGGTTTAGCTATTGGCAATTTATTCAATGCTGTCGTTACCATGGCAGGAACCAATTCTGTAATGCTTTTCCCTGCTACTGTAGCGCGATGTAGTAACCATTCACCTTTGTCTGTCACTAAGCGCTCAGCTTGAGCAACGTCTATACCGTTAGAGCGAGCCCAACCTTGTGCTGCTTTGCTGGCATTACCTTCATCATCAAATGCAACATTAACTGCTGGACCACGTTTATCTACGGTTTTATCTGCTTGTTTAGCTTCTAAATCAAAAACTTGCACAGCTAAACGACGAGGTGTAGCAAACCATTTAATATCGCTATATGCTAAATCATGACTATCAAGCTGGCTCTTAATATTGTCGTAAAATGCTATAGCTAAGGTTTTTAATGTTTTTGGTGGTAACTCTTCTGTACCAAGCTCAATAAGGAGTGTTTCAGTTGTCATTATTTATCTCCTTTAGCAATAATTTCATTGTTCTTACATAATGGGAAACCAAGCTCTTCACGTTTTTGATAATACGCTTGTGCAACAGCTTTCGATAATGTCCGTACACGTAAAATATAACGTTGACGTTCAGTTACTGATATTGCATGGCGCGCATCAAGTAAGTTAAAAGCATGTGATGCTTTCATAACTTGCTCGTAGGCTGGTAAAGGTAAATTAGCTTCAATCAACTTTTGACTATCTTTCTCACACTGATCAAATTGTGCAAATAGGGCGTCAACATCAGCATGTTCAAAATTATAAGTAGATTGCTCAACTTCATTTTGATGAAAAATATCTCGGTAATAAACTGTACCTAAAGGGCCGTCAGTCCAAACAAGATCATAAATGCTATCTACATTTTGAATGTACATAGCTAAACGTTCTAGACCATAAGTTATCTCACCCGTAACAGGAGTACACTCTAAGCCACCGACTTGTTGGAAGTAAGTAAATTGAGATATTTCCATACCGTTAAGCCAGATTTCCCAGCCTAAGCCCCAAGCACCTAATGTAGGTGATTCCCAGTTGTCTTCAACAAAACGTATATCATGAACAAGCGGGTCTACGCCTAACTCTTTTAATGAATTAAGGTAAAGCTCCTGAATATTTTTAGGTGATGGCTTTAACATCACTTGGAATTGATAATAGTGCTGCAAGCGATTAGGGTTTTCACCATAACGACCATCCGTAGGACGACGACAAGGTTGTACGTACGCACTACTAATAGGCTCAGGGCCAATAGAACGTAAAAAAGTCATTGGGTGGAATGTACCTGCCCCAACTTCTATATCAAGAGGCTGTACGATTACACAGCCTTGACGTGACCAGTAATCTTGCAACTGCAAGATTAAGCCTTGGAAAGTTTTACTATTGTAAGTTGTCATGGTGATCACTTTTTATATTTAACAGAGCAAAGGTTATTTGCTGGAAATTCATTCTGTTTACTAGTGTTGGATTATAACGTTTTTAGAGTATTTATCCTACAAAAATGCCCAGACATGAAGACCGGGCATCTTATTAGTAAATTTTAGTAACTATATATCTAGATTAGAAACGTTCAGGGCATTCTCTTCGATGAAGTTTCTGCGAGGCTCAACATGATCCCCCATTAAAGTAGTGAACAATTGATCTGCAGCAATAGCATCTTCAATAGTCACCTGCAACATACGACGTGTATCTGGGTCCATAGTGGTTTCCCATAATTGCTCAGGGTTCATCTCTCCTAACCCTTTATAACGCTGTATATATTGACCTCGTTTAGATTCAGCCATCAACCAGTTCAATGCTTCTTCAAAGCTTGTTACTGGATTAACTTTATCGCCACGCTTAACGTAAGCTCCCTCTTCCATCATGCCATTAATAGCCGTATTTAAAGCCATAATTGATGCAAATTCTTTTGATTGTATGAACTCATAACTACAGTGATATTCTTTATCAATACCATGCTTTCTTACAATAAAGTTAGGGAAGTAAATATTACGTTCTTGGTTATACTTCACTTCAATTTTATAGATTGAACCATTACCATCTTGGTTTTCAAGTTGGGTAATTAAGTGCTTAGCCCAGTCATTGACTTTAGCTTCATCAGTAAAGTCTTCAGGAGTAATAGTGCTGCTATAAATCATTTTCTCTAAAATATCAGCAGGAATTTGTCTGGACACACGCTTTACAACATCCATACCTTTACGGTATTGGTTTACAAGCTGCTCCAAACCAGCGCCTGAAATTGCTGGAGCTTCTTCATTAACATGAATAGCAGCATGGTCAAGTGCAAGAGTTGTTAAGTATTCTGTTAAACCTTCATCATCTTTAATATAGCGCTCTTGCTTGCCTTTTTTCACTTTATAAAGTGGTGGTTGAGCAATGAATATATGACCACGTTCCATAATTTCAGGCATTTGACGATAAAAGAAGGTTAACAATAATGTTCGGATGTGAGAACCATCGACATCGGCATCGGTCATGATGATGATGCTGTGATAACGAAGTTTTTCTGGATTATATTCATCACGGCCAATACCACAACCAAGAGCTGTGATTAACGTGCCAACTTCTTGAGAAGATATCATCTTATCAAAACGCGCTTTCTCAACGTTTAGAATTTTACCTTTTAATGGCAGTATTGCTTGGTTTTTACGATTACGTCCCTGCTTGGCAGAACCACCAGCAGAGTCTCCTTCCACAATATATATTTCAGATAAGGCAGGATCTTTTTCCTGACAGTCAGCAAGTTTCCCTGGTAAACCCGCAATATCTAACACACCTTTACGACGAGTCATTTCACGAGCTTTACGAGCTGCTTCAC
Organism: uncultured Colwellia sp.; assembly: GCA_913063325.1. GTDB lineage: Bacteria > Pseudomonadota > Gammaproteobacteria > Enterobacterales > Alteromonadaceae > Colwellia. The sequence continues at coordinate 27,658 of CAJXYE010000057.1, forward strand.
GCGCTCTTGCTGCATCAACTATCTTCATAATAATAGTGCGTGCAATCGTTGGGTTTTCTAATAGGTATTCACCTAGCTTCTCACCCATAGCTTGTTCAACAGCAGTTTTCACTTCTGATGAAACAAGTTTGTCTTTTGTTTGTGATGAGAATTTCGGATCAGGAACTTTAACTGAAATTACTGCAGTTAAACCTTCACGAGCATCATCACCAGTAGCACTAGTTTCTGTAGCGCCACCTTTTTTAGACTTATTCAAGCCCTCTTTGGTCATATACGAGTTAAGAGTTCTTGTTAGAGCTGTTCTAAAACCACTTAAATGAGTTCCACCATCACGTTGTGGAATATTATTAGTAAAGCAATGTATGTTTTCTTGGAAGCCATCGTTCCATTGCATTGCTACTTCAACAATAATACCGTCTTCACGCTCTAAATCGAAATAAAATATCTCATTATTTACAGCTGTTTTATTGGTATTTAAATAATCAACAAACGCTTGAATACCACCATCATACTTAAAGTGATCTTCTCTTCCATCTCGCTCATCAATTAACTTAATTGATACACCAGAGTTCAAAAATGATAATTCTCTTATACGCTTAACAAGGAGGTCATAATGAAATAATACATCGGTAAAGGTATCGGTACTTGGCCAAAAACGTACTTCAGTACCTGTTCTATCACTAACACCTATTTCAGCCAATGGCGCTTCTGCTACACCGATATGATAAAACTGTTCAAACAGTTTTCCATCACGGCGAATGTTTAATTTAAGTTTCTCACTCAGCGCATTTACCACTGAAATACCAACACCGTGTAAACCACCAGAGACTTTATAACCTGAGTCTTCACCGCCAAACTTACCACCGGCATGAAGAACCGTCATAATAACTTCAGCTGCAGATATACCTTCTTCAGGATGTATTTCAGTCGGGATACCACGACCATCATCTTGAACAGATACAGAACCATCTAAATGGATAGTTACTATTATATCTGTACAGTGTCCTGCTAATGCTTCATCGATTGAGTTATCTAGAACCTCAAAAACCATATGATGTAAACCAGTGCCATCATCAGTGTCACCTATATACATACCAGGTCTTTTTCGTACTGCATCAAGTCCTTTTAGTACTTTAATACTGGACGAGCTATATTCATTTTCTACTGTCATAGTTTTTAGCCTACTCAATCATTACTGAATTATTCACAGGTAATATACCACCATGTTTCACGTGAAACATATGATATTTTGCTTTATTACTACGCTCTTCATTAACAACCGTAAAGTCATCAATAAAAGGTTGTAATACACCTTCTTCTATCGCCGTTATAACAACTTGGCAATCCAAAATACTTAATGCGTTCGACAAAGATTGTCTAGAACTTTTATCTAGTTCCGCACCTATATCGTCTATAAGTAAAATTGGTTTTACTCGATTAACTCTTGCAATCAATTTAGCTTGTGCAAATGTTAATGCCAATAAAAACAACTTTTGTTGTCCCCTTGAAAGCTGGCTCTCTAATGGCTGCTTTGCAATGAGAAATTTAACATCAAATTTATGTGCTCCATAAATACTATAACCAAATGCTTGTTCCCTTTCATGGTTATCATTTAGGGCATCAATTAAACTCTTCTTTTGTGGCCAACCTTGTAAATATTGAACGGTAACTTTGTTAGCAATACTAGGTAATAAAAGTTCTAACCAAAAAGGTAACTCTGCGATTAAGTTAGATACATATTGAGATCTTACCTCTGCAACCTCTTCAGAAAGCTGACAAAAAATGCCAGTCCAATAGTCAAATGTTGCTTTATCTAAGTTTTGTCTAATACAAGCATTTCGTTGCTTGAGCACTCTATTGAATTCGCGCCATTGTTTAGATGAATCATGTTTCACGTGAAACATACCTAACTCAACAAAACGACGACGCTCTTTCGGCCCACCAAAAAAAAGCTTAAAACTTTCAGGGGTAACAATTTGTACGGCTATATTTTTAGCTAATTCAGATAAACGGGCGTGACGTTCGCCATTAATTTTAATGAGCGTAATACCCGTCTCTAAATTCTTACTCAAACCAAGTTGTAGGTCGTTTATATCTTTAATACTAACTACAAAATTATCGGTATCATAACAAGCAAGATGTTCGACTTTACTCGTTCGAAATGACTTACCATGACCGAGAAAAAATATAGCCTCAAGTAAACTGCTTTTTCCACTGCCATTATCACCAACAAAAAAATTAAAGTTGGGATGTAAATCAAGAGCAACAGATGATAAGTTCCTAAAATTGTACGTTGTAAGCCTAGCAACACTCATCAGTAAAAAACATACCTATTAACAATAATCTATAAACGCATCGGCATAACAACATAAAGCGCTTCGCCATTGTTACTGCCCTCTATCACTACGCTACTGTTTGCATCTGCTAAAGTAAATTTAACATTCTCATCCTTGATCGCGCTTAATACATCAAGTACATAACTAACATTAAAGCCAATTTCTAAATCGCCATAAGGAAAGTGAATCTCAATCTCTTCCTCTGCCTGTTCTTGCTCTGGGTTGTTGGCTGTAATTTTTAAATTAGTATCTGAGAAATTAAGACGAACACCCTTGAACTTTTCATTAGATAAAATTGAAGCCCGAGATAAAACCTGACGAAGTGCATCTTTGTTAGTTTCAAATATCTTATCGCCATTTCTTGGCAATACACGTCGGTAATCAGGAAAGCGACCGTCTACCAACTTACTAGTAAAAGAAAACTCACTATCAATTATACGAATGTGATTAGAGCCCAAAAATACTTGTACCGATTCATCTACAGGAGCAAGCAGGCGAATTATTTCCAATATACCTTTACGCGGAACAATAACCTGTCTAGCAGGCAAAGCTAAAGATTCATTAGATATTTTACAAATTGCTAGGCGATGTCCATCGGTGGCAACAGATCGAATTTCATTACCTTCACTTTCTATAGACATACCGTTTAAATAATAACGTACGTCTTGGTTTGCCATCGAAAAATGAGTACTTTCGATTAAACGTAAAAATTCAGATTTTAACAACTGAAATTCCACATCACCTTTCCACTCTTCAATATTTGGGAAATCTGCTGCAGGTAAGGTAGAAAGAGAATATCGACTTCGCCCTGAAGATAACTTAATCGTTTCATCGATAACCTCAAATGAAATCAAAGAACTATCGGGAAGACTTTTACATATATCTAATAATTTTCGAGCGGGAATGGTAATTTTACCATCGTCACCTTGATTTTGAATCTCAGCATAAGCAACCATTTCAAGTTCTAAATCCGTGGCAGTTAAAGTCAGTGAATTACCACTGACTTCAAAAAGTATATTACTCAAAATTGGTAAGGTACTTTTACGCTCTACTGCGCCAGAAACCAATAATAATGGTTTAAGTAATAATTCCCTATTAAGTGAAAACTTCATTTTGGTACCTGCTTAAGTGCTAGTGTTTTTATTTTTAAAAATTAAGACGAAAGTGTTCTAATTAAGTTTGAATAATCTTCTTTAATATCATGCGTCTCTTCGCGTAAGGATTTAACCTTACGACAAGCATGTAAAACAGTTGTATGATCTCGACCACCAAATGCATCACCAATTTCAGGTAAGCTATGGTTAGTTAATTCTTTAGATAATGCCATGGCAATTTGGCGAGGTCGAGCAACAGATCTATTTCGTCGTTTTGATAAAAGATCTGCTATTTTAATTTTATAATATTCTGCAACGGTTCTTTGGATATTATCTATAGTAACTAATTTATCTTGTAAGGCGAGTAAATCTCGTAATGCTTCACGAACAAAATCGATAGTAATAGCTCGGCCAGTAAAATTGGCATTGGCAATAACACGGTTTAAAGCTCCTTCTAACTCACGAACATTAGATCGAAGACGTTTTGCAATAAAGAAAGCAACTTCATCAGCTAAATTAATCTGACTCTCTTCAGCTTTGCGTTTTAAAATTGCCACACGAGTTTCAAGTTCAGGAGGTTCTATTGCTAACGTTAACCCCCAACCAAAACGTGATTTCAATCTGTCATCAACGCCGTTTATTTCTTTAGGATATCGATCACTAGTCAATATAACCTGTTGATTACCTTCAAGTAATGCATTAAAAGTATGGAAAAACTCTTCTTGAGTTCGTTCTTTACCAGCAAAAAATTGAATATCATCAATAAGTAAGGCATCCACACTACGATAGTATTGTTTGAACTTTTCCATCGCATTATTTTGTAATGCTCTCACCATATCTTGTACAAATCGCTCTGAATGCATATAAGCAATTTTTGCATTAGGCTTATTAAGTAAAATCCCATTACCTACAGCATGGAGTAAATGCGTTTTACCTAAACCTGTGCCACCATAAATAAATAATGGATTGTATGCAGTGCCTGGATTATCGGCAACTTGAGATGCTGCAGCTCTTGCTAGTTGGTTAGACTTACCTTCAACAAAATTATCAAAGGTATAATTTAGTCTTACATTGGTTTTTTTAGGGATATTACTTTCAGGTTCGGCAGTTCGAGGAGCAGAAGTTGCTTTGGCAAACATTGACTCGTTACCACCTGAAGTTCGAATAACCGAATTATTAGTAACCGTGTTATTAACTGCCGGTTTGCTACCAACATCGAAGCGAAGCAATAATGGATTATTCGATTCGTTAATAGTAAGAAGTTCGTTGATACGATTTACGTATTTATCTCTAACCCAATCTAAAACAAAGCGATTAGGTGCGTATAACGTCATAACATTATCATTTATGACACATTGTAACGGTCGGATCCACATACTAAATTGCTGAGCAGGCAATTCTTCTTGCAGAACAGATAGGCATCTTTGCCAAGGTGAATGATCCAACCAAAACTCCAGTAGTAACTAGGCTAATATTTTTCTGATGGCTATTATCTATTGAGTTATCCACAAGTGCAATATTGACTTTTCACTATTATAATTTTTTTTTATAGGATGAACCATAATCAATTGTAAAATAACAATAAAAACAAATAACATTCATAAAAATAAGTAAGAGGTTTATTGGCTACTTTTAGGTAAAATAGTCATTTAACTGAATTAGTTATTAAGATGATAAAACAGTGATTGTGATAAAACTGTGAATATCATTTGTGATACCACTGAAGATCACAATGATCATTCGTTAAAAATTGAGGATCATTGCTAAAATAGCTGACATAATCATTGACAAATTCTTCAGTAAGCTTTAATATTCGGCCTCATTTTTTAGACTGTGTGCTCAATAGGCTGTTTTGCCAGGGCAACAACAACCGACGGATTAGCGTAATGAAAAGAACATTTCAACCTAG
>CAJXYE010000058.1 GCA_913063325.1 uncultured Colwellia sp.
AATCCACTAACTTAAACTTACCGTCCCCTGTTTATTTATAAAATTAATTGAGGCGACAACTATCCTGGCACAGGGGGATAGCGCGCTATTGGAATTGAAAGCAACGCGGCCATGGATTATTTTAACCAGCACAAGTGGGCAATAATTTAATGAAATTGGTATTAGTTAATCCATTAGATTAAACGTTAAGTAATCAATCTCCGTGTTTCCACCGTGATGCAAGGTGGAAATTTTTTTGATTAAGTAAAACTATAAGTCGCTAAGCGGTATTGAAATATCATAACGTAAACCTTTATTAGGTTCACTTTGTACGGTGATTTTTCCATTTAAGGTTGAGGTAACTAAGTTATAAATGACATGAGTGCCTAAGCCACTGCCACCGCTACCTCTTTGGGTTGTGTAAAAAGGTTCAAATAAAATTTTTACCTGCTCTTCACTTAACCCCTTGCCATTGTCTTGATAACAAATAGTAAAACTACCAATCTCTTTAATAACCGTAATCTTTATATAACCTTTTTCTATATTATTCAGACCATGAATAATTGAATTATTGATCATATTATTGAGAATTTGAGAAATAGCCCCAGGGATTGTTTCAACGATTAAGTTATCTGGACACTCAACAATAACGTTATGTGGAGATTTTTTTAGAATGGGACGCATTGAAAGTAGTATTTCGTCAATATACTCTTTTATGTTTATTTCACGTGTTGCTTCTGAAGATTGGTCAACCGCTATTTCTTTAAAGCTATTTATTAATGTCGCCGCTCTTAATGTGTTTGATTCTATTATGGTGCACGTTTCATCTACATCTTCAAAAAAGTAATCTAGGTGCTTATCTGAAGCAGTCTCATTTGTTATTTTATTTTTCAAGGTTTTGTACTGGTGATGTAAATTAGTTATTGCGGTTACGCATATGCCTATGGGCGTGTTTATTTCATGGGCAATGCCGGCAACTAAATTGCCAAGAGAGGCCATTTTTTCTTTTTGTACCAGCTCATCTTGTGTGTCTTTAAGCGTTTTCATCATATTTTCTAACGCTGAATTTTGATTTTTTATGAGTGTTAGGCCATTTTTAAGGGACTCTTTATCTGCAATTTCTTTATTTATAAACTTTCGTTGTTGAAGCACAATAGCTAAGTTAGAAGCGACAAAAGAAAGTAACTGCAGCTCATGTTCATCATACATATTGTCGTTTGAATAACTTTGTATGATGATTATTCCCATAACGTCTTCATTATTAGTTATCGGTGCACCCATCCAACTGGTACCTATCGAGCCTATTACATGTGATATCTCGCCCTGTTTTTCGAGTACTCTAATATCTTCAGCGGTAAATAGGCACGGCTTGTTTTTCCGAATTACATAAGAAGAAATACCCTCGCTAATAGGTACCTTTTTTCCAAGAAGATCTGCTGTACCTTTCTCATCAATAACGTAATCAAAAATAATTAATTCTTCAATTGAGTCATATAATAAGATAGCAATATTTTTTACATAAATTATCTCAGACAGTATCAGGTGAATATTTTTATAAATTTGAGGTAGGGTTAACTTAGACAATACAAGTGAAGAAATTTTTAACAGTGCACTTATTACATTTAGGTCAGTTTTGTTAGAAGCTTTAGGTAAATTCATAGAATTATAAGCCGTCACTTTTGGTCAGGTTATTATTTATGATCATTATATCGTCAAGCCTATTTATAAGCGCTGAGACAACATTAGGATCAAAATGTTTACCTGTTTCTTGCTTAAGTAGTTTTAAAATATCCTCTAAGGCCCAAGGCTCTTTATAGCAACGCTTATGAATTAATGCGTCAAATACGTCTGCAACGGCCACTATTCTGGCAAAAATATGAATGTCATCGCCTTTGATCCCCTTGGGGTAACCTGTGCCATCATATTTTTCATGATGTTGTTGTGCAATTATGGCTGCAGCATTTAATATTGGCCGTTCAGAGCCAGATAATATGTCAAAGCCGATCTGAGCATGCTGTTTCATTACAACCATTTCTTCATCACTTAGTCTACCTGGTTTTAATAAAACGCTATCAGGAGTCGATATTTTACCGACATCATGCATTGGCGTAGCTTGCTTTAAAATGTCACAGTCACTGTCAGGTAAATTTAATTCCTGCGCTAATATGTAGCAAAACTCCGACATACGTTTAATATGATTACCGGCTTCTTTTGAGCGCGACTCTACCGCATTACCTAATCGGTTGATTAAGTCCTCTTGGGTTTTTATTATTTCCTCATTAAGTAATAAATTATCAAAGGCAATACCTATACTATTTGAAAATAAATTAAGTAACTGAATGTTGATGTCAGTTAACTGCTTAATTTGATTGCCTTTTAGGTATAGTAAACTTTCTTGGTCACTCTTAGAGGGGAAATAAGCAACATAGTGATCATCTTCATAAACACTCCCTTGTATTTTTCTAGCTTTATCCAATAATTCAATCGCTTTAGGCGCTAAACTATTTTTGAATGAAATATTGCCGCATTCAGCTATTATTTGATAATCGTTCGCCAAACAAATTGTCCCAGCTCCTTCTACGGGTTTTATTAAAGCACCTTCTTGATCTACATGTATTAAGGAAATAACTTGTTGTAATAATCCATTAAAAAAATGTTTTAGCGTTTTCTTTTCAAGTAAGTCAGTTGTCGATTCAATAACCTGCTGTAAGCCCATTCTATAAGCTCTTTCATAGGTTATAGATTGGTCTATTTTAATCAAATCACGATAAGCTCTTAACGCAGTTACAACACAGGTGAACAACTTAGTTCTATCGAGCTCTGTTTTTTGTTTGTAGTCATTAATATCATAATTCATAATGACTTCTTCTTCAGGAGCCTGCCCAGGCTGACCAGTTCTGAGTATGATTCGGGTAAAAACATTCTTTTTTTCTTCTCGAAGCCATTTAGCTACTTTTAAACCGGCGTCGTCGGTCTCCATAACAACATCAAGAAATATTAAGGCTATATCATCATTTTCGTCGAGCACTTTTTTTGCTTCATTTGAATCAAAGGCACTTAAAAACTCGACACCTCTGTCTTCTAATTCAAAGCGCTTTAGTGCCATTTTAGTGACTGTGTGTATGTCTATTTCATCATCAACAATGAGTATGCGCCAAGGTTTTAATGATGGTTTTGTCTCATCACTTTTAAGCAATGTGAAGGGCATATTTATGATACTAATAATTGGAGTGATAAGTTTATTTTAGCTTGAATTATTTAGAAGTAAAAAATAATAGCTATAAGTAGCAGAAAATTAAAGGGTAGCTTCATTGACCTTGCCAAAGTTGAGAGCAATGTAGCGATTTTGTATTAAAAGATTCCTTTAGTTCATTAGCTGTGAAGTGAGCTAATAAGTTATCTTAATCCGCCTAAATAGGCAGTGTGTACTTAATTTTTTACATAGCATCACTTGTTATACTCGAAGAATTAATGAAAAACTCCTCAGAGTTACATAAGATACAGCGATAATAATATAGGGAACAATAATTAAAATGAAAAAAACATATTTAGCGGCGGCAATCGTTGCGAGTTTAACGTTATCCGGCTGTATGGTAACTAGTGATGGTATAAAATCATCGTCTGAATTGGCCGCCAGTGATAACGCTAGCAGTAGCATGTCAGTGCAATCATCTGCAAATAGTGAAAATAAAGTGTTTAGCCAAAAATACTTATTTAAAGAGTTATCAAATGGTTTGCGTGTATTGGTTGTGAAAACTGATTATCCTGACCTTGTCTCAGTACAGATCCCTGTATCTGTAGGTTCTCGTGATGAAAACGAAGTAGGTAAAACAGGTTTTGCGCATTTCTTTGAACACATGATGTTTAAAGGTTCAGAGAAATTTCCACAAGCTGTGTACTCTGACTTATTTAAAAATGCCGGTGTTGATAATGGTGCTTACACCACTAACGATTACACCAATTATCACTTAGATTTCTCTAAAGACCACTTAGATAAAGTATTAGAGATTCAAGCAGATCACTTTAAAAACCTTAAATATACCGATGCACAATTTAAAACTGAAGCGTTAACGGTAAAAGGCGAATACTTAAAAAATAATGCTAGCCCAACGCGTAAGTTATTAGCTGCAGTTCGTAAAGAAGCATTTGATACTCATACCTATAAACACACCACAATGGGTTTTTTTGAAGATGTAGAAGCAATGCCTAACCAAATTGCTTATGGTGAAAAATTCTTTGACCAGTTTTATAAGCCTGAATATGTTTCCTTGGTGATTGTTGGTGATGTTGAGCCAGAAGCGACAATGGCAATGGTAGAAAAACATTGGGGAAATTGGCAAAAAGGTGATTTTGTTAGTGAAATCGCACAAGAACCAAAACAAACAGCACCAAAATATGTTCATGAAAAATTTGATGGTTTACCGGGTCATTGGTTATTAGTTTCTTATAAAGGTGCTAATTGGCAACCGAAGGAAAAAGATCGCGCGGCTTTAGATTTAATTTCTGAATTATATTTTTCAAATAACTCAGCATTGTATCAAGAGTTAGTGGTAGATAAGCAGTTGGCCAGTCAAATGTTTAACTACAACCCTAAAACAAAAGATGCCGGTTTACGTCACGTATTCATTAAAGTGAATGATGAAAAAGATTTAGCTACCGTACGTGATGCGGTCAATAGTACTTATGCGCAAATACGTACCGAGCTAGTTTCAGCCCAAAAGCTTGATAACTTAAAATCGAACTTAAAATATAGCTTTGTAAACAGCCTAGATTCTTCAGAGTCTATTGCTTCTACATTAGCCAGTTATATGCATTTTGATCGTGACCCAGAAACGATTAACCACTTATATAATAGCTTTGACAATATTTCGGCTCAAGATATCAAAGATATTGCTAATCTATATTTCATTGATGAGAACCGCACAACGGTAACCTTATCAGCTTTAGATAAAATTGCTGACTTTGACCAAGAAGTTGATTTAAACGGCGCCGTTGCCGCAATTGAAATGAAAAAGTCTAACCCGACAGCTGCTTTGTTTTCGGTATTAGATAATACCAATGACTCGCCGCTAATTGATGTTAATTTCCTCTTTTATACAGGGGCTGCAGCAGACCCAGTTGGTAAGAAAGGCGTTGCGGCTTTAACTGCACGCATGTTAACCCAAGGTGGCTCACAGACGCGTAGTTATAAAGAAATACAAAAAGGTTTATATCCTTTAGCGGGACGTTTTTCATCTCAACTTGATAAAGAAATGATGTCATTTACGGGTCGTGTTCACAAAGACAATGCTACTCAGTGGTATCAACTTATCAGTGACCAATTACTGAATCCAGGCTGGCGTGAAGATGATTTTAAGCGTCTTAAGAAAGAGTTAATTGATGGTATTAAATCAGGCCTTAAATCTTCTAATGATGAAGAGTTAGGTAAAGAAGTGCTTTATAGCGAACTTTATCAAGGCCATGTTTATGAAAACTTCAATAGTGGTGACTTGTCTGACTTAGCAGCCCTTACTATTGAAGATGTTAAAGCTTTCTATAGCACTCAACTTACGCAAGCTAAATTAAACGTAGGTATTACTGGTGCTATGCCGAGTGCGCTAAAAGAACAGCTAATGACCGACTTAAAAACACTGCCTGTCGGTGAAGAAAAACGCTTAATTATTGCTAAAGCGCCAGTTTTAAAAGGCCATCATGCAACTATTGTAGAAAAGAATGCACAATCTACGGCAGTCTCTTTTGGTTTCCCAATTGATACAATCCGCAGTGACAAAGACTGGGCAGCACTTTGGTTAGTGCGTTCATACTTTGGTGAGCACAGAAGTTCTAACAGCTACTTGTATCAACAAATACGTCAAGCGCGTGGTATGAACTATGGTGATTATTCTTATATCGAATATTTCCCTCGTGGTATGTACCAAACTAAGCCTGACTCAAATTTAGGTCGATCAAGCCAAATTTTCCAAGTGTGGTTACGTCCATTGCGTTCAAATAATGATGCGCATTTTGCCACACGTGCTGCTTTGTATGAACTGGATAAGTTGATTGAAAATGGCATGAGCGAAAAAGATTTTCAGGCAACTCGTAATTATTTAACTAACTATGCGCCGCAATTAGTCGCAAGCCAAGATCAACAGTTAGGTTATGCGCTTGATAGTGAGTTTTATCAAACCGAAGAGTTTGTTAAGTACGTACGTGGTGAATTTGCAAAACTGTCGTTAGATGATGTGAACCGTGTTATTAAAGAAAACTTACAAACAGATGATATTCATTATGTATTCATCTCAGGCGATGGTAAAGATATGAAAAAACGTCTGTTATCTGAACAAGTATCACCGTTAAAATATAACAGTGAGAAGCCAGCTGAGCTTTTAGCTACGGATAAAATTATCGAAAGTTATAAGTTAACACTACCAGCTAAAAATGTTGAAGTTATTGCGGTAGATAAGGTGTTTAAATAAGTTTTATAAGTAAGGCTTTTAAATAAGCAGTATTGACAATTAAGCATAATTTATAGATGACTTAGTTGTAAATATATCCTGATAAAACACCACGCTTGCCGTGGTGTTTTTGTTTTAATTAAAGGCAAAATAATTGAGGATTCTTCAAGGGGAGGCAAGCTAGCAACTCCCCCTTATTTGTATCTGAATTATTATCCTAAATTTGGGATTATTGCTGGAATGCCTGGTAACAAACCTACCAATGCCATTACCCCTGTTAAGACAACAAACATAATGCTGGGAATGATCCAGCGACTCATTTTACTTAACTTTGAGCTACGCTCTTTACAGCCAATTAAACCAAGGTTGTCGAGCAACATAGTGAGTGCCCAGCCAAAAGCAGGGTTAACCAATGCCGAAGAAAATACCACAATAGCCGCTGATTGTGTTGTTTTACCTTCACGGGTCATTTCCATGCCAGCTTCAAGTAGCGGAATAAAGACACCCACGATTAAAGCGACACAAAGCACGGGTTGCCATATGGCTAAATCCATCGGATAGCCCCATACAGCCGCTATGATACAAAACAATGCAGTAAGTAAGGCGCCAGCAGGAATAGGTCTTTTAGCGATAGCGGCAGGCACCAGGTATGTGCCCCAAGACGAGGTAAAGTTAGTGCCACCTAAAAGGGAACCAAAGGTTTGGCGAATAGAGGCACTTGTCATGGTATCGTCAATGTTCATATGAACTTTTTCAGTGCGCTCAGGGTAACTGATTTTTTGAAATACTTGATGCCCTAAGAAGTCAGGTGACCACATTGCCACGGCTAAAATAGCAAAAGGCAGTACTACAATAAAACTTTCTACGGTAGGTAAACCAAGCATCCAACCGGTATTTTCGCCCCACCAATACATAGGGTTCATGTTAGGCAAGCCTGGTCCGGTATGAAACTCAAAAGGTGCACCCAGCGCAAATGCGAGTGTTCCGCCTAGTAAGCAACTTAACGGTACTGCTAACCAACGTTTACGCCAATGTTCAAGTAAAGCGTATAAGATGATGGTACAAAATATAACGATAAAAGCAATGTGGCTCATGCCTATGCCTTCAGCCCAAGCGAACAGCTTCTTAACTTGTGAAATGGTACCAACAAACCCGAGGTATAATAATAAACCGCCGCATACTCCCTTACTGGTGAGGTTTGCCAGCATACTTCCGCCTTTGCTAATAGCGAGAATCAAACCAAAGACACCAATAAGTAATCCAAAGGCCATTGGGTGACCACCTGCGGCCACCACAATAGGGATTAGCGGAATTAAAGGGCCATGCGTACCTGCTAGGTTAGCGGTGGGTAATAAAAAACCTGAAAAAAGAATAATGAAGAGAGAGACAATGAGTAATTCATAACGAACATTTTCTAAGATAAAACCTTCATCAAGACCTAGAGAGCCAGCAAAGGTTGCTGCTATTGCACCCACCATGACTATTTTTCCGATTGTCGCTGCCATTGCTGGAATGGTATCTTCAAACTCAAATCGGTAATCTCTAAAAGGTAAATTAGGTCGCCAACGTTTAGGTGCCATGATTTGCAATTCATGCTCTAAATACTCTTCTCGAGTATTAAACGATGAACTTGGTTTATGTTTTTGCTGGTAACTAAGCTCTTCTTTACTTAGTTCATCCCCACTTTGTTGCTTATTTGTGGGGGCAGAAGTATTGCCCATAACTGTTCCTTTTGTTGACTAACTAAAAGTTCTATTTCATTGAAGTTGACCATATTTTATCTCAACGAAGTATGGGTAGCTAATGGCAAAGGCCATATAAGACTTAGCAATTAGTCTAGGGTTTTACGCATTGACGTCTAAAAAATGAGCTTTTACTCTATTTCTTGATCTGATACAGATTAGCGATTAAAAAGGGTAAATAAACAAGGGGAAGTTTTTTGTATCGATGGGCGGTATAAATTGCACTAACTTGTTTTAAGTTCAGCACTATAATAAGTTAATCCCTTCATTATTCATGACTTAACTTAGATTAAGCTAAGAATTGATTAGATAAACCAATGAACCCTATTCATTTGGATTGATATAGCGTTTTTCAGAGAACTTATCGGCTAAAAATATCTGTAAACCCGATAATTGTTTATCTGAAAACCATTTTTTGTGTGCTTGGTAATAGTCTTTCGTTTGATAGGCATTAGCTAATACTTTATTAATATCGTTAATAATACGCTGACCCAAGGGGCTATCTGAGCAATTAATATGTGCGATAAGGTAGGGCGGCGCACCAGCAATGGTGTACTGTTCTAACAAAGGTTTTTGTGTTTCTAAAGGGGTTATGTCTACAGGTAAAGCAAGTACAAAATCAACCCGTTCTTTATATAACATTGATGCTAGAGCCACTACTCTTTGACTGCCGCCACGGTAATAGATGTTTGCTGGTTTTATTTTTTTTATTTGCTGGTCAAGAAAGTTACCAAAAGAGACATCCTGCGCAATACCCATTGTCTGCGTTGGTAATGTCTTAAATACGCTGGCAAGATCTTTGATTTCACCCTCAGCATTAAATAATTGCTTAGGTAAGGCTGACTTTTGGTTATAGCGGTAAAGTTTATGAGTTAGGTAAAAGGTTTGGGGATCTGAAAATAATGAATATTCTTGGCGTTCAGGTGTCTTCGCTCTGTTGGCCGTACAGACATTACCCTTACTCTTAAGGATCCTGTTGGTTCGACTCGCGGTCACTCGTTCTATTTTGATGTTATATTGTGTTAACTGTTGAATGATTAAGTTTTCAATATAAGATGCGGTTGATGTTTCGGCAGAGTTTTTAGTTAAGAGATCTATATTTTCAATTTTGTCTTCTACTAACCAAATAATTTTTTCTTTGTGAATATTTTCATTTATGTGATTGCTTTGCACCGAAGCACTACTAATAGCAGCCAACAAAAGAACAATACTAATGAAAGAGGGGAGTTTTAATGACGGAGAAAATAAGTTCAAGGACAAATATCTTACAAAATATAACTTCAGCTTATTCTAACTGTATTTTGTATAATAAAGTAGCCATCATGGGGTCAAAGGTATAATTTATGAGGTAGTAGGTTTAAGATGCTTAATATACATTAAGCACTATTGAACTTATGCAGAATATTTTATCTTTCAAACTCTTTAGTTTTCAACTCCTTCAATATCCCCTCGCATTACCGGATAACCTAAATTCATCCAACCAAAAACGCCTTCCCATAAAACTGCGGTACGGGTGTAACCACGATCCCTTAATTTTTTTATGGTGTAATCTGCCGCGGCACGAGGGCAAGAACAATAGGCAATAATTTGTACGTCTTTTGGAATGCCTGCCACGGTATCATCAAGGTCAGCATAGTATGGAAAAGGAATTGAACCTTCGATATGGGCAGTTTGCCAAACAGAAGGCACACGAGTATCGAGCAGTACCATTTTGTTTTTTGCCAATAAGGCGGTGTTTAAATCTTTTGATGAGACGTACATGCCATCTTGTAAGGTAAAACTTGGATCATCACCACTTTTATTTATTACGTATTGATCAGGCGTCGGCAGTGCTTTAAGTATGGTTCTTTCTTCTTTCCAACCGAGTGCCTTACTACGTAAAAAAGCCGTAATATTATTAATGTCTTGCGCGGATAATTTATCTTTAAAAGGCTGCATTGGTGTATCTTGTCGGCCATTTTGTATTGCATGACGAATAAATTCATCAGTGTTGTGGGCAAGTGCGGATTGATTACCCAGTGCAGGAGCCGTTATTCCTTCACCTTTAATACCATGACAGCTAGTACAATTTTCTAAATAGACTTGTTCACCGCGCTTAATGTCACCATGAACAGGCTTGGTTGATAGTTTTAACCGTTCAGCCCCTGCTTGTTCAAATAACCAATAGGTTAAATCCCATGTTTCATCTAGCGTCATAGGTCCGCCGACTTCATCAAGATAACCGCCCATGGCGGTGCCTTTTCTGCCATAAGACATGGGTCTTAAAATAGCGTGAGGAACACCTGATTCGAATAAACTTTTACTGCGCAGAGAAGGGGCATGATCATTCACATGGCCTTGCCTGTCTTCGCCATGACATAACGAACAATATTTTTGGTAGTTTGATGAGGCCACTTCTGCTTGAGTTTCGGTGAGTTTTCTTGGTGGTGGTAATGTACCTAAAGCATTGCCTTGAGCGAGTAATTTAATAGGCGTCAGGAGACTTAATAAGCAGCTAATGAGTAATGTTTTTTGCAAAAATGAAGCGTTTTTCTTTATGTTCATGTGTTAGTTTTTTATAATTTTTATAATAAGGATTAGTTAATAGATTAGCGAGCATAAAGCTAAGAAGCAATGCCGACTTTAGTGATGAAAAGTTTCGTAACAAATTTAGTAACATATTTTGCTGCTATTTTAGCTGATAAGGCTATTTGGCTGTTGAGGATTTTTTTTGCTAGTTTATTAAATCAGCCGCAACGCCAACCCAGAGGGCAGCGCCAAGCAATAACTTTAGGGTCTTTTGAATTTTCGCGGTTAAATTTTGTTCGCCTCTTTTTTAATATAGTAAATCGTTTTAATCACGGCGAGTAGTATGTAGCCTAGTCACTCTAAGCAAGCACTACTCAACAAAGAGTAAAACGCTTTTAGCCGAATCCTTCGGACAGCGCTTGTTGGACATTTTTACGGCGTTATCGCCTTTTTATGTGGAATAACCACTTGACAAAGGCTCTACCTTGTAGAAATACCCAACAAACAGCTGCAAAAATAATCTCGAAAGATCAACAGACCCTTACCTCTTTAACAAAAAGCATGATTTGAATTCTGCATCTTGTCTTCATTTAAGTATATAATGATGCCCCCTTTTCTAAAATACTTATGACGCACCGCATATAAGTCTTTTAGAAAGAGGATTGTTGTGAGTAAGATTGGACGTAGAATACACGAGTCTATAAAGTACAATAACAGACAGCTAACTATAACAAAACGAGTAATAAGCCCGAGTAGTATGGCATGCAGATATTAGAAAAAGATTATCAAATTAACAGTGTTAGTAAGGCTATTAACGCAGGCGAAAACTCCATTATTGCCCTCCCTACAGGGGGAGGTAAGAGTATTTGTATACTTAAGTTGTGCCAAGCTATGGCTGACAAAAAAGTTGTCATCAGTCTACGTAATGCTGCCTTGATCCCTCAACTATTAAACACCCTCACGATTAATGGCTTAACCGTTAGTGTGGTTAAATCTGGTTATAAGTATATAGCTGGTGGTGATGTGACCTTAATCATGGAGCAGTCATTTGCTCGAAGAAAGCATCTAAATATAGAATGTGATGTGCTGCTGCGTGATGAATATCATGTTGGTTGTATGGGCGGTGTTTATATTGCTATGCGTGAAGAGCTTTCTCCTGATTTGATTATAGGGCTCACTGCGACACCGATTGATAGATTAGGTGTTTATATTGATAAGTCGATGAACTTGATCGAAGAGACGACGACTCGTCAGCTGATTGAATTGGGTGAGTTAGCTAAACCTGTTTACAAAGTAC
Organism: uncultured Colwellia sp.; assembly: GCA_913063325.1. Classification (GTDB taxonomy): domain Bacteria; phylum Pseudomonadota; class Gammaproteobacteria; order Enterobacterales; family Alteromonadaceae; genus Colwellia. Next base: position 11,964 of record CAJXYE010000058.1, read on the forward strand.
CTAGCCTGTCTCAAGAGATAGATTACAGTGCAGTTAAGATGTATAGAGGTGACTTTAGTGTTTCTGGTTTAGATTGTATATTACTAGAACATTGCTCCTTAGTAGCTCAGCAGACTGTTGAGGATGCATTAGCTCACGGTCGCAAGGTTATGCTGTTTGCTAACTCCATCAATCATGTAGAGGCGCTATCTGATGCCTTTAAGTTACTCGAGGTTCCTCATGAGCTGGTTCATTCTCAACGGGCAACGAGTGATAATGATGAAAGCATACGTCGATACAAGTCAAACGAGGTAAGGTTAATCATTAATATGTCTATGCTTACCATTGGCTTTGATGATCCAACTACGGATTGTGTTGTTTTAGCGCGACCTACCAAGATCTTAAGATTGTATTTGCAGATTATCGGTAGGTGTTTACGTGCCTCAAAAGGTAAGGCTAATGCGTTAATACTGGATTTGGCGCAATGTATTTCAACCCATGGTTTTGCCGAAGATCACCGAGATTTTACTCGTAAAACCGCTAAGTCTGCAGCGATCATGTCTGAGCGATTAAGTGTGACCAATATAAGTCAGTTTGTTGATGGCGAATTTAGTTTTAGAGAATCGATAGAGCGTAAGGTTGTCAAAAGAAAATCTTCAGCTCCTCGGAAAAAACCTCGACCTAAGTTAGTTGCCAGCCAAGAGCTTATAGATAGAGCTGCGAGTAATAGGGCGACAGCATTACTTAGGCTAAACCCTCGAATGGAAAAATTTGTTAGCACTATTGAGCTGGTTAATATTGTTTATGATCAGCAAGATGAAAGTAGCAAGATGCTTGATGAGATCGCTATGGTGAAAATAGTGGCCTTGATAGGCTTCGCTTATAGTGATTCATTAGTTGATAACTGTGTAAACTTAGTTGAAGCGCTACATGCTCAAAACCAATCAATTAGAGGTTTATTGCCTCGAATTAGCAACTTGATAACGGCAATAGCTATGAAAGAGTTATCAAGCTAAAGATGATAATTAAAAGTACTCTTCTTTAATCATCACTATTTAAAAATAACTTTTATTTTTAAATAGTGATGATGCTAAAACTATGATCTTAACGTTAAGGTTATTAGCACTATGCCATGGTCTGTACTTTCGCCATCACGGTCAAAAATTGGATTAATTAAGTGTCTATCGTAAGTATGATAGTCACTGACTTGATAAAGACTGTCGTGATAGCTGGCATCAAATTCACACGAGAATAAAATATAATCGAGTACTGAACTATCTGCGCCAAAATAATGGGTTGGGGTGCGAGTTTGTGTTACTTCTTGAGATTGTTCTTGAGATGGTTCTATAGCTGGCTCTAGACTGACTTCTTCAATTTCGATCTCGTCGTTACTTTCGTTACCTTCATTAAAACGCACAGCTTGAAATAAATCCCATGCGTCATTTAAACAATACTTAGCAAGATAAGCATCACGGTCAATGGCGGAAACAAACCGTAAGGTGTTTGTCGTTAAATGACTTAACACACCATCAGCTAAGGTATTATTAAAATCCCCCATTAATACCATAGGGTAACCCGTAGCCTCACGTCGCTCAATCATATCTATCATCAATAACGTCGCTTCACTGCCCCGTTTTATCGTTGAACCCCAACCGCCCGCTACATTTGCTTTCAGGCTTTCAATAATCGTTTTTTCGGGAGAAAGCTTTTGATTTCTTTCATCAGGTTCAATCATTGAGCGTTTAGATTTAAAGTGCACAACATAACAATCACAATGGCCCATGTGAGGTATATCAACCGTTGCTCTTAGTATTTTTCGGCTAAAAGTAAAGTCATCAGCTAAGCCTATGGTTGCCGCAAGCTCAATGTTGGGCTTTACCGCATGAATATCAACAATAGGATAACGAGAAGCGATGGCGACGACAGGGCGTTTATAAATAAAATCATCAATTATTTCGGGTTGATCAACCACTTCAAAATGAGCATAACCTTGTGCGTTAACTAATTCTTTTAATGAATCAGGACTAAACACCTCTTGAAAACCAATAATGTCAGGCTGATATTCACGTAAATAATCAGTGATCCAATTTTGTTTTTTTTGCCATTGCTGGGCACTATAAATACGCTCAAACTCATAATAAGCATTGGGTGGTTCAAGGTAGTTAAATAAATTAAAGGTAGCAATTTTAAGGTGTAAATTGGCTACACTAGAGAGTTCTTGATCACTCTCGTTATTATTTTTGTTATCAGGATGGTTGATGATGGCAGCTCTGCTAAATGGTGAAGCATAATTATACCATTTAATGAGAGTGGATTTTCATGGTCAAAACGAAATCAATGCCAATAGTCTGCTATTGGCATTGAAGTTAGCAATATTATTGAATATTTAGGGCTTTTCAAAGTGAGACTTAGTGAGTGTTCACTTATATCTTACTGCTATTAATTATTCCGCGTGTAATACTTCTTCAAGCTTTAAACTTGTTAACTTCATTACACTCTTCACCACATAAAACATGATGGCAATTAACATTATCGTAGAAGGGATAGCAATGACGGGATAACTTAACATAGTCATTTCACCAAGCTCTTCATTAAACTGTGTTGTCCCTGCAGGACTCACTACAATCCATTTAGCTAATAGGTAATTCATCGTCGCAGAAAAAACAAAGGTGACTGATAATAGGTGGTTTGCACGTTGGATTTTAGCTTTAAATTCTTCAGTCTTACCTTTGTTAGACAAGGTTTGATAGATGAGATCTAAATTAAATAAAAGCGGATTTAACAAAATCTTGGCAATTAATGGCTTACCCCAAAAACCAGAGATTAATACCACTAACCCTATCACTAATGGAATTGCTGCTTCCTTAATGGCCAACCATTCCACGTCCAACTCAAATAACCCAATACCGCCGGTTAATAAGGTGCTTAAAAAACCCAGTAGGGCGATAAAGTTCAGTGACCTATTTTTAATTAAATCATATAAGCCGTAACCAAGCGGGAAGAATAAGGCGATGACTAAGGCATACATGGAGCCTAAGTACTCATCCCCTGATAATTTCATCAAAATAATCGACGGAATAGCAATATTAAAAATGAGTTCTAATAAGGTATTATTAGGGCGTTTAGTTTTTGTTTGAGTTGACAAGATACTTTCATACTAAGAAATAAAGGAGATGCGGCAGTATATTTGATCTGTAATTAGATCACAAAGCTGACAGAGCTGAAAAAAGGTCTTTATTGTAACTGTTTTCTTTCGTGCTCTAAAAAAGGCTATCGAAATGAATAGGGTAATAAATACATAATGTACCTTTATTCATGACTAAATATCACCGTTGTTTATATTAGCAATTCATTGTTTGTTCTGTTTATTACTCACCATTCTTTTTAGTATTAAAGCATCTTTATTATATTGGCAATAAACATGACTATAAAAAAACAGAATGAGAGTTATCTAAAAGGAGATAAAATTCGTCGAGAAGTAATGAGTGACGAATTTGTTGACCGCGCGTTAAATAACGCCAATGAATTTGATCAACCATTGCAGGATTTAGTGATGGAAAATGCGTGGGGAAGTACTTGGAATAGAGATGATTTAGCCAAAGATACACGAAGTTTAGTGACTATTTCTATGTTGATAGCTTTAAGATCGCCTAATGAATTGAAAGGTCATGTTCGTGGTGCATTACGTAACGGTGTAACGAAAGAAGAGATAAGAGCAGTGATTCTGCATGCTAGCGTTTATTGTGGGTTTCCCGCGGCAATTGAGGCGATGAGAGCCGCGAGAGAAGTCATTGATACTTGGGAATAGACTATCTGCTCAATGTAATTACACAGAATGCTTTAGCCTACCATTTACCAATCAAGGTTGGGATTGATAGTGCGAAACAGCCTTGCATTATTTTTCGTGTGCGGACAAATACTTAGACACTATCATAATATCGAGTACATAATAGAGTGACTCCCAACCCCAAGGTTGGCGACCCAAGTTATGAAATATCATACCCGTAGCGATATCTTCGGCAGAGAATTCTTGCTCGTGTTCAGCAAAGTATCGGGCAGCTTTTCCCATATCGGTGTCAGTCAGTAGCTTTGTCATCGCGCCAATGCCTGAGTGGTAAGATTGAACTAAGAGTATATCGAAAAGTGCTTGTTGTTTTTTCTTATCAAGATGCCCAAATACCGAGGAAAATACGGGTTGAAGATTTCTTTTAATCATTACATATAAACGTACTGCACAATCTACCTGTGCCATACGATGTTGATAGAAGCGCTTTTCAATACCACAGTCATTTAGAACCTCAGGTTTTAACTGCAGCATACCCAAGGCATTCTGGCTTGAACGAACGTTTTTTCTGGCTCCACTTTCAATAATTAACTGACCGACAAATAATCTCAATGACAATGTATCTATGGGCTCAGCCAGTTGCGAACTACGGTGTTGGAACATTAATTTGACCAATGTCTCCAAACTAATAGGGTTTGACTCTGTACCAGCCTTAACACCGTCCCAAGTCCCCCATACTTTTGATTGAGGCGCGGTGCCTTTTACTCGCTCAATAGCCGCACGAATGTCGACCCACGGTTGATCACAACTCAAAGCAAAAGGGTAACCTACGGTAGAGGCACTACCTTCAATCCATCGATTAACCTTATTATTCTTGTGTAATTGCAATCGAACTATATTTAACTTTTCCTGTGTTTCTATAGCCGTATCTTCATTATCCATCCAGGTTAAGAATCGACCTCGCTGATCAAAAAACACATGCCGATCAGGGAACTCGCAATAACCATTCGACAGTAATACCCAGCTGCGTAATTCGGCTAAATTTTGGGACGCCCCTTTGCTAAAAGCGTAAGGCGTATCGCGAATGACTTTTTTCCAGTCTGAAGTCGGCACAGCAATGGCTATTGCGCACCAGAGTAGCAAGAATGTAAGCAGGGTATATTTTATGGGGACGATAGCTAACTCACTAAAAACATTATTATAGTTATATCAAGAAGTATGAGAATAATAAACGCGATTTCTGATCTAGGCAACCGCTTAGATTAAAACAATAATGACTTTAAGTGACAGGCCATTTTATCGAAACTTAAACTGTTAGAACGCCTATAACCTAATCGATGGCAGCGCTTTAAAATCATAGAACCATTAAGGATATTCATCCTAATCATCATGTTTAGTCACATTTCAGGACGAGACAATCAGATCAATAAAAGCCCCGAGTAATAAATAGTTGGAGCTTTTATTTTACTCCTTATCTTTATAAGAAAAGAACAGTATCGTTAAGAACAAAATCAACTAACTGCTCAAAAATAACTTAATGATTAACTGTTACTTACCTCCTCAAATTCAGCATCAATGACATCTTCGTTTTTAGCACCATCATTGGCAGCATTGCCTTGATGCTGTTCGGCTTGATGTTGCTCACCTTGAGATTGTGATTGCTCAGCCTGCATAATTTTACTGTAAGCTTCTTGCAAAGCATTTTGTCGCATTTCAATCGCTGCTTTATCACTGCCGTTAACAACCATTTTTAACTGTTCAATTAATGTATTTAGCTCAGTTTTCTGATCATTACTGAAACGTGTCATTGATGTTTGCACCGTATGAATTAATTGGTCTGCCTGATTACATTGTTCAACTAACTCACGTTTTTGTTTGTCTTCATCGGCGTGTAATTGTGCATCATTCACCATGCGATTAACTTCATCTTCTGTTAAACCACTTGATGCGGTAATTTTAATGCTTTGCTCCTTGCCTGTTGCTTTGTCTTTCGCTGACACATTTAAAATACCATTAGCATCAATATCAAAGGTTACTTCAACTTGTACCGAACCACGTGGACCAGGGTTAATATCCGTTAAGTTAAATTGACCCAAAGATTTATTATTTGTCGCCATTTCACGTTGACCCTGTAATACATGCACTGTTACCGCGGCTTGATTGTCTTCAGCCGTTGAGAAGGTTTCAGATGCACGTGTTGGTATGGTGGTATTTTTCTCAATAAGCTTAGTCATTACACCACCTAAGGTTTCAATACCTAAGGATAATGCCGTTACATCAAGTAATAACACATCATTCACTGACCCTGACAATACTCCTGCTTGAATTGCTGCACCCATGGCAACGGCTTCATCTGGGTTTACATCTTTACGTGGTTCTGTAGCAAAGAACGTTTTAACGGCTTCTTGCACTTTTGGCATACGTGTTTGACCACCCACCAAAATGACCTCACTAATATCCGCTTTACTTAAACCCGCATCTTTTAATGCTTGTTCACAAGGAGCTATGGTACTTTTCACTAAATCATCAACTAATGACTCTAATTTTGCTCGAGTAACTTTTACGTTTAAGTGTTTAGGACCACTGGCATCAGCGGTGACGTAGGGTAAGTTCACTTCTGTTTGAAGTGCGGATGACAACTCTATTTTAGCTTTTTCAGCCGCTTCTTTAATGCGTTGTAAAGCTAATGGGTCTTGGTGAACATCAATAGCACTTTCTTTTTTGAATTCATCAGCAAGGTAATTAATTAGGCGTAAATCAAAGTCTTCACCCCCTAAAAAGGTATCACCATTGGTTGCTAATACTTCAAATTGTTTTTCGTCGTCTACATTAGATATTTCAATAATGGAAACATCAAAGGTACCACCACCTAAATCGTAAACCACAACTTTTTGATCCGCTTTATTATTTTTATCAACGCCATATGCCAGTGCTGCGGCGGTGGGTTCATTAATAATACGCTTAACATTAAGCCCTGCAATTTTACCTGCATCTTTAGTGGCTTTACGCTGGCGATTGTTTTGATTTGATGGTGTTATTAGATGATCAACCGCATGAGGTCATAATTTCCCCTTAACTACGGTAAAACTACTGTCAGTTAAACTTTCAACTATGCGACATTGGTTGTGGACTTATCCAGAATTTAACCAACTATTCATGCCTTACATCGCCCAAAAAATGCGTGAAAAGGAACAACAGGCAAGCAGTCTAATTTTACACGATGTGAGCACACGGTTAAGTCGCATTATTTTAGAACATATTAATAAAATTAAGTTTTATACCGGCACTAAAGAAGAAGAGCATCAGCATCATTTAGTGAATGGTTTAAACGATGAAACCTTAGCGCGGATGACGGGGTCAGTGAGGCAGGTCATTAATAAACAATTACAGCACTGGAAAAAAGAAAACATTATTGATAAAAAGCGAAATCAGCTGATCATTAAAGATTTAGAAGCATTAGAAAAAGAAGCAAAATACACGCAAGATTTAGCTAATGCTCCTTTATCCAATACATAACCACTCTTCAATTAACCTTCCTGATTGATGCTCGGCGTAATAGCTTTGTTTTTACTCTGCACTAACGTAACCGTTGAAAAAACTTCTTTATTTGGGTATCCATCGGCAATAAGTTGATGCTGTAGTTGAAATGAGCGAATGGCATCTCTACTTTTAGGACCCCAAATACCATCAGGCTCGCCTGTTTCAAATCCTAATGCGTTGAGTTGGCTTTGTAGGTTTTTCATTTGTACAACACTATAAGGTGTCACTTTAGTTTGTTCTTGTGGTAAAAACTCAAGGCCTTTAGCGCCAACTAACTTATTAGCTAATAGACCGACTGATAACGCATAACTTTTTGAAAGGTTCCACGTCATAATCACATTGAAATTAGGGTATAGCAAAAATACAGGACCTTTGTGGCCTGACGGCAGGTAAAGTTCTGCCTGAATATCATAAGAAGATAATGACTTGTTATTCGTTTTTTTAATGCCTAATTCCTTAAAGTAATCAAGTGGGTAATATTGGTCAAAAACCACTTTATTAAAGGCAAAGTTTTCTGGCAGCTTAACTTCTCTGCCCCAGCGCTCTTTAGATTGCCATCCTATCTGATTTAAGTAATTAGCCGCTGTAGTTAAGGCATCAACCTCACTTTTCCAAATATCGACTTTGCCATCATTATCACCATCAACCGCATATTTTAAAAATGCTGTTGGCATAAATTGCATATGACCCATGGCACCAGCCCAAGAGCCTTGTAGTTGTTCAACTGATACTTGTTCTGTTTCAATTAAGGTAAACAAGTTTAATAATTCTAGGGTGAAAAATTCACTACGGCGTTCATCACAGGCCAACGTTGCTAAAGAGTTGAGTACCGACATTTTACCTTTATGTTTGCCAAAAACGGTTTCTAAGCCCCAAAAAGACACTAAATATTGGCGTGGTACACCATATTTTTTTTCTAAGGTATCAAACAGTTTTTTGTTTTGTTTTAATTTTTTATTACCTACTCGGACATGATAATCGGTAACTCTCGCTTTAATATATTGCTCGAAGGTTTGGGTGAACTCTGGTTGTTTTTTATCTAAAGCTATCACTCTCTCAATAGGAGAAATATTACCAATAACTGTTTCAGTGATATAAGAAGAAAATCCTGCTGTTTCAGCGCGTTCAACTAAATTAACCTTACATTGAAGAAAGTCTTCATTAGCAACTGTGGCATTTGCAATAATAGGGAGAAGTGAGCAGACGATGATTAATTTTCGATAATTTAAAAAATGATGAATTTTTTTAACAAGAGACTTTGACGAGTACATGGATGAACATTCCTTGGTTGAAACTGAAATTAAGATAAAAGTGCTTTAAAGATAATGAAAGCTAAGAGATAGCCTACAATATTAATAAGTAAATATCACGACTGTTTATGTTAACCACGCACTAATTTTTCTGTCTATTTATTGGCATTCTTTTATCAGGAAAAGATCTTAATCAAGGTGAGTCTTGTCGTGAAGTTATGGGAGATGAATTTATTGCTCGGATATTAGAAAATGCTAACAAATAGCTTTGTTAGCATTTTTCACTCAGCTGTTGTGTTTACTTTCAAGTTACACTCAAATCACTCTTAAATAACGTTTAAAGAATGACTTCTAATCCGATAGGAATAATAAGCAAACTTCCACAGCCGTAGCCAATTTTTCTCAAGGTATTACTGTAATCCTTCTTAATTTTTACACCAAATAATGGCTTTAAAATATCGACACGGCGAATAACTTCAAAGCAAATAAAACATAATAAGATGGTGAGTAAGATAACGCTAATCGGCTCGATAATAGGGCCTAAAGAAAGCGGCGCTAAGTTATAGGCAAGCACAATAATAATGGTTTGATGCACAATATAAAACGGGTACACCGCGTCGTTAAAATACCCCAGCAAAGATGATTTTCTATTTAAGTACTTATAAGCCAGTGACAATACCATTAAGACCCCTAAAACACGCACTACACTGTAAATAATCATACCTATTATAATTAGCCAAGCAGGCGTAGAGTCGTCTATTGAGAGCCAAACGGTATTATAGAAACTGATAAATAACATTAATGAGACTGTAAAAGTGAGAGATAATGCTTTTATATTCACTTTTAATGCTTGCCAGAAACTTGCATGCCAGCCAATTAAATAACCATAGATCAAAAATGTGAAACCTAACGGGTAACGGCTAGTATCTATTGGCCAGTTTAATTGAATAAAAATGATAGGCAGGCTGAGTATTAAAACAATGACGCTTATATGTTGCTTAAAAAGCCAGTTACTTGCGGCTGCTACATAAGACGAATTGAGTAAAGGTAATAGCACAATTAACGCTAACGAATATTGCCATAATGAACGTAAATACCATAAATGATTTACATCTAAATGTGGCCAAATTCCAGCCTGATTATTTTCGAATAGCGCAGTATTATCGTTAAATAATGCGAAGTGAAATTGCCAATAAGACAAATCTAGCGCGCCACTTGTTGTCATCTCAACATAAAGCTGCGGCGGAACAATCACCAAAACACCAAATAATAATGGTAATAATAAACGTAAACTTCGAACAAAGGCATAACGAATTAAAGACACTTTAACAAGAATAAATCGAATGGAGATTCCCGAGATAATCCATAACGATGCCATTCGCCAAGGCTCGACAATGAGCATGAAATTTTCAAGGGTTTGTGATTGATAAACGCTTTTAAAATGAAAACCCCAATTCTGCACATACAACATACCAATGTGATAAAAAATGAGTAAGCCAAAAACAAGAATACGTAACCAGTCGAGATCGTAACGGCGCTCAGGCATTCTTTTATTGTCAGGAATAAAATGTTTTGCTAATAACTTGATAGATTGAACAGCCATTTGTTCACCTTTATAGATAAATGATTTAGTAGAATCATGACAGGATACTTATTTATAAAAAGTAAAAAAGGCTTAATAAACAATGTATAGGGATAAACGGTGGCTAAGAGGGATGAATTGTTTTGCTTTAATTGCCGATATGTTATTTTATAGCAATGAATAAATTACAACATTATCAAAAATACAAACGTCCCTATGAAGTCGTAGCCATATTTTGCTACTTATTAATTAATAGTGTCATTTTGGCGACTTCGGTGATCATGGAAGCTAATCGTTCGGGTGAGCCAGGTTTTCAATTATGGGAACCTTTCGTATGGGAATTTAGCAGTGCAATCGCAACAATGGTTTTGATACCTGGGTGTGTATGGCTATTAAAAAAGCATCTGTTTGACTGGGCCAAAGTAAAAGTTTTTTTTGCCATTTACTTATTCAGTTCAGTCGTATTTTCATTGGCACATGTTGTCATTATGGTGTCGATACGAAAGCTTGTTTATTGGTCGCAGTCACTTGATTATAATTTTGGCAATATCTGGATAGAGTTTTTTTATGAATTTCGTAAAGACTTATGGAGTTTCATTTTTATTTTGATGTTCATCAAAGGTTATGGTTTTATTGTTAGTCGTCTTCAAGGTGAAGCTAACCCCATTGCTGTCGGTGAAGAAGAGAGTATTACTCAACGGTTTGACCGTTTACTGGTAAAAAAGCTAGGCAAAGAATTTATTGTCAAAGTAGAAGATATTGAATGGCTTGAATCGTCAGGAAATTATGTAAACCTACATATTAAAGAGCGTATATATCCAATCCGATCAACCCTGACCCAATTAATTTCTCAAATAGAAGAGCAAGGTTTTTGTCGTATTCATCGCTCCCATGCGATTAACTTAAATAATATTGAGTCAATTACCCCCTTAAGTAGTGGTGATAGTGAAGTGAAGCTCGATAATGGCAAGGTATTGAATTTATCAAGGCGTTATAAAGACGCATTTAAGTCACAACTAATTTAATAGTATGGCAATTAAAAAGCCTTATACAGGTAAGGCTTTAAATTAATAATGACGAGAGATTATATTAATTCCTTGAGAAGAAATAACGCTAAGATAAATAAAGTATTAAGGTATAAAAGTTGAGACTCCGTCAGGAGTTATCGAAACAAGACAATGTAACGTTCACTTTGAGCGCTAAGTGGGAGTTACACCACCATTATCCAGAATATAAAGAATGAAATTATGTTTGTATTGCTGGTATATTCATTTAGTTTCTATGGCGATTGGGGCACAAAGTTAGACCGGTCGTATGGCAACTTGTTGCGCTAAGCTGATGCTTCGAATGACTATATTAATACTTCGGCTCCTAGCCAAAAGCGGTCATTGAGCTATTGTGAAAGTACGATCATATTTGGGCAATACTAACTGAAGTTTCTTGATCATTTGTGGGGCAAGTTTAAGCTCATTGCTGCCGTTGGTATTTCACATCATAACGCTAACTAATAGCCAATAGCCGACATTAGTTTTTGTATAATAATAAACATATCAGGGGCAGTTTCAACCAAAAATAAATACATGTTTGAGGGGCTGCTGTAAGCTCTAAGCTGCCGTTGATACTCTAGGGCAGGACAGTGAATGGTGACGCGTTAAAAGGAAAGTTTACTCTACGCTGATTAAGATCTACTCCGCATGAGTATGTAGTCATAATTAAATTAATTCTATAGAGTATTATTCGGAGTTTAGTTTGATAAGTAGACTCAATTAAAGTATTTTATTATTAATACTTTGATATAACTAAATTATAGAAAATCAATGGAAATAAGCATTTTCAAAAGCAAACTATCATTTATTTTACTCTCAAAAATACTATTGATAAGCGGCATACTTACTGTAATCCTGACTAGTGTGCAACTATTGGTAACCTACCAAGAAAGAAAAGAATCATTAAACCATTTTATTTCGGAAGCCGTAAGGGCACATATTCCAGGCATATCACATAGCTTGGTAAGACTTAATTACTATAGTGCGCAAGATATTATTGATGGGATTGTATCTTATGAAGCTATTGGCTATGTATCTATTACTGCTGCTGACTCCCAAGTATTTGATGATATGAAAGCTGGCGAGTATAACCCCTCTAGCGGAAGTTTCGGGCGCGAATTTCCTATCCTATGGGAGGAGAGAGGACAAGTGAAGAAACTAGCTATGGTAACAATAATGACTGATGGTCAATACCTCTACAAACAGGTTAAAAGCAGCTTTTATGTCATTTTGTTTTCACAAGCGATAAAAACGTTTATTGTCTCCATTATTCTACTATCACTTTTCTACCGTCTTATTATTAGCCGTATAAACACAATCCACAGATGGCTTGCCTCTTATTCCCCAGATAATGAATTTGAACCAATTAGGTTTATAAAAGGTGAGCAGCAAAAAGATGAAATTGATGAGTTAAAAGATGCGATAAACACCGTAGGTAAATCCTTACGAAAACATAATATAGAGCTAGAGACACTTGTTGAAGAAAAAACTAAAGAGTTGACGAAGGCCAATCGAGAGTTAGAGAAATTAGCATATACAGATACTTTAACCTGTATTGCCAATAGAGCATCTTTCTTTCTAAAGGCAGAGGATGAGTTGCGACGCTCAAGACGGTTATCATATAGCTTAGGAGTTATGATGTTAGATTTAGATCATTTTAAGTCTATTAACGATAATTACGGTCATGATGCAGGTGATGAAGTTTTAAAAGTGGTATCAAAAGCTATGAATGACTGCTTGAGAAAAGAGGACACGTTGGGACGTATAGGCGGAGAAGAGTTTGCCATTATAGTTCCTGGAGCAGATAAACTTGGTATGTATAATTTAGCCAAACGCCTTCAAGCATGTTTAGAGTTTCAAAGTTTTTCTTTTTTAACTTCAGATAAAAAAATTACAATGAGCATCGGGTACACAAAGGCCAAAGAAAAAGAGCTATTTAAATCTGCTCTCAAAAGAGCAGATGAACACCTTTATAAGGCTAAAAACGGCGGAAGAAATCAATTTGTAACAGATAGAGAGTTTGTACCTAGTATTGTTGTCTAAAACATAAAGACTCATGTCTGCTTCGGTGGCATTTTTGCCAGTCATGCTATCCGATTAATTGGCAATATTTATAGTCAAACAATGCATATTTACCTGTGGGAAACTATATCGTATCTTTGTTAACATAGATCCAGTGAAAATTTTTCAGTTAGCCACATGCTGAACTCAGGCATTAACTTGAATCTTTACGTTCGGATTAGATTTTGGATTGTTAATCTCATGGTCACTTGTTAAGGGGCTAAATATAGTTGGTTAGATAAGTGAAGGTGGAACAAAAGCCAACTGTATTTCATTCTTGTTTAACAGTTTGTTACTGATGTCATGTCTCCCAACTAAATCCTTTGGGATATTGATGTATTCCATCAAAATCACCTTTTGTAACAGGCACTCCATTGGACTTTGCTATAGCGTATACCATGCTAATATGAAAAAAGAAGTTGGGGAGTACAAATGAAGAAACATATTCAGGACCAGGCATAGAGATCTCATTTAATCCAGCAGTGTCTTTCACGTTGAGATTCATCTGCTCTAATGTAGGCTCTGATAATTGGTTAATATAATCAATTGTGGATGTAACATATGCCTTAAGTTCGCAAAAACTGTCTATGTCACCCTCTAGTTCTTTATATTCCTTGCCTGAAAGAGGACAACAGCCCCTTAGAGCAAAATTAGCAGCGATCTTTGCTTGAATATTTAGTGGGAACATATCATCAACAAGTCTCGCATTAAGCAATATTGATTCATTTGATGAGTTAACTTCAATCTTTTCAATAAACTGATAAAGAAGGTTTAAATGATTCAAAAACATTTCTCGATATTTAATATTCACATCAATTCTCGATAGCACTAACATTTTATTATGTAGATCTTGCAAGGTTAGCAACCTCTTAAGGTTATATTTTATTTAAAGATAGATAGTAACGTATTAGAATAAGTATTGATAAATTTTCACGTTAATGACTTCTGTGCTCACAAAATTAGCGTTATCAGTTCAACACTGACCGACGGCTTTGATGGCATTTTTGGAAGTCAGGTTATTCAATTAATTGGTAATATTTATAGTCAAACAATGCATATTTATATCTGTGGGGAACTATATCGTATCTTTGTTAACATTGAGCCTGTGACTTCTTCAGCTAGCCAATAGCTGTCCTTAGCTTTTGAAACACTAACGGCAACTCAGAGCCTAAAGCGGTTATTAACTGAATTCTAATTTAACAAAATCATCCAGAATCAAAGCGCCAATTTATGTTTCTATTGCTGACATATTCATTTGGCTTCTATGGCGGTTTTTTGGGGGAAATCGCCATAAAAGTAACACTCTATTTCATAACTATTAGAAACCTAATGTTCATATTGTCAGAAGTGTGCCGTTAGTTTATGTGAGTTGCTACATGCATAAAAAAACGGTTACACAAAAGCAAAACAATCTGTTTTTAATTTCATTTGAATACTCCAGATATTGCTATGAAATAATATCTATTTTATGGCTAACTTTTTTAATAGTTTATTGTTTTCAACTAATTTATTTGATCTACAATCAGTCTATGTTCATCATCAAAAACCCAGGCCTCTTCATAATCAATTTCAAATATATAACCATCAGGGTCTTTAAAAAAAGCATTAATTCCCCAATGAGTTCGAGATACTGGCTTAACAATAGTCGCTCCTGCATTAATAGCTCTTGCTAATAATTTTGGCACTTCTTCTGGTGTTCTAACTAAATGAGCAAAAACGATACCTGAGTATGCCGGCCTAGGCCAAGAATGACTTTTTCCTTTTTCATCACCAAATATTTCTTGGGCAAAAGTTTCACCTTGCATTAAAACGAGTGCGTAACCACCCATATCTATTTTGGTAAATTCAGGCCCACTTGTCTTATCTTGTATCCAACCTAATCTTTCATAAAATTCACGCGATTTAGCAACATTTTTTACACCCAGTAAAATTAAATGTAATCGCTGACTTGGTGGTTTTATTAGTTCACCATTATATGGAGGATATATATAACCTTCTGTTTTGCTCATCATTTCACTACTCCCCTTACTTTGTGTTGATATTATTAAAAAAATTAAAGAAACTGCTGTCCATTTATTCATATTTAGCCTCGGTTTGTTTAAATGTTCTACCAGTATAATTGGATAATATATTTTGTTAATATCATTGAAATATAAAACACTGTTAAATTTTATTTAATAGTTAAGTGCGGAGATGTTAATAGTATGAAAATTCCAATTAAAACAAAGCCATTTTCTAATTTGCAAAGCCTTACAGAATTAAGGCAATTTATTGAAGTTGCTAATAGTAGTAGTTTTTCCAAAGCAGCCAAGAACTTAAATCAAACCGCGGCAACCATAAGTTCCGCTATAAAACGTTTAGAAAAAACACTTAAGACACGGTTATTTGAAAGAAGCACACGCTCTGTACGATTGACTGGTGAAGGTGCCATTTTTTATGAAAGTTGTGTTAAAGCATTGCAAATATTAGAAAAAGGGGCGGAACAAATAACAATAGATTCTCAAGAAATTTCTGGAAAACTAGTTATTTCAGCTCCTACAGATCTAATGCAGACCCAATTGAGCTTTTGGATTCAAGATTTTCAAACAATGTATAAAGACATAACAGTAGAAATTAGGGTGTCAGATAGTTTAAGTAACCTTGTTTCTGATCCTATAGATATAGCTATTCGCTACGGATTTCCTGATGATTCAAATTATGTTGCTAGGTTATTAAAAAATTCAAATAGAATCGCTTGCGCATCTCCTAAGTATATAAAAGAACATGGCGAACCAATGCACCCAAATGAGTTGTTAAAACATAATTGTTTATGTTACAAAGTAAAAGAAAGTGTCGATAATACATGGCATTTTTTTCGCGATCAGCAAGAATTTAAAGTTACTGTAAATACAAAGTTTTCTACAGATGATAGCTCCTTAGCTAGGGCTTGGGCTGTTGCGGGAAATGGTATTGTGTATAAATCAGAACTCGATTTGTCAGACGATATAACATCGGGTCGCTTGATCCCTATCTTATCAAGTTATATTGGCTCAAAATCACCTCTTTACGTTGTTTATCCTGGTGCAAAAAACCAGTCAATACGTGTAAAAACTTTTATCAGTTATTTATTTGAAAAAACATCAAACATATAAATGTATCTTTACTATAAATAACTATTAATGAAACATTTAGCTTTAGGTGTAGCCTTAAAACTACTTCCATCAGAAAACGGTTATGAATATAAGTTTCTGTATTTAAAACTAACGACCGCTTTGTCGGATCACTTGTCGTTAGTTAAGCCAAGGCTAATGCCTGTTACAAATACTTGCTACAGTGAAGTAGTTCACAGACGCTGCCCTGCAAGAAATTGGCATTGCCCTTGTGATCAAAAACCCTCAGACCTGATTTATCCCACTAATGGGATATTTTCATTCTTACACCGTCCCATAGATGGGAATAATTAAATTAAAAAACGTAATTCAAGTTAATTTGTAGCTATATCAACGCCTTGCGTTTTGGCATGATACCTGCTGAACTAGTGTTAATTAAAAACAAACGGACACGTAACAGTTGGCCATCACTTCGCGATTATAGCCAAGGTTACTTTGCCGTTCAATATAACCGTTAGGAAATTATCGATCACAATGATAGGAAAAATTATGCAAGGTACTACATACTTATTTAGCCGCAATCACACGAAATACGAAGGCATACGGCCAGTGAATATATATCTTATGCGTTTCACTTATGTACTGATGTTTTTCGTATTAGGAAAAGACGTTTGGTCCAATATATTTTCTCACGAGGGTGGCTGGGAAGCGATGGACGCGGTGGCATGGAGCGTTTGGGCTGCTTTTTCATCTTTAGCGCTCATTGGAATATTTCGTACGATTAAAATGATCCCCATTTTGATTTTGGAAATATTTTATAAATTAACATGGTTAGCTATTGTAGCGTTACCCCTTTGGCAGGAGAGTAAACTATGGGGATCGGAAATGGAAGATATGACGCTAGCATTTACTTGGGTTTTGTTACCTATAGTTGCAGTTCCATGGGGCTATGTTTTTAATAGCTATATTCTTAATCAAAAAAATTCATAACAAACTCATATAATTAATATCCAAAAATAATAAACGGCATTTACGGCCGGAAAAGGAAACAAATATGGCATACTCAGGCTTACTTATCTTCCATATCCTAATGGGGACAACCGGTCTATTTTCCGGCATTGGTGCCATGATAATTAAAAAAGGAACCAAGCATCATTATACCGTTGGCAATGTCTTCTTTGTTTCCATGTTACTCATGGCCTCAAGCGGGGTCTATATTGCAGCTTCAAGATCAATTTCACTTTCCGTAATGGGAGGTCTTTTTACCTTTTACTTGGTAGCCTCTTCTTGGATGACTGTGTGGCGGAAGAAAAAGGAAATAGGTTTCCCTGAAATGGCAATTACTCTTTTTGCCTTCGGTATTGGTCTGCTTGGATATTCATTTGGACTAGAGGCAAACGCCAGCACCACTGGATTAAAAGACGGTGAAGCCGCTGCCCCATATTTTGTTTTTGGCACATTCGCAATATTAGGGGGCATATCTGATATTCGCATGATGATCAAAGGAGGGTATTCCGGAACACAACGATTAGTCAGACATTTATGGCGTATGTGTATCGCCTTGTTAATTACGGCCATTTCAATCTTCCTTGGTAATACCCAAGTCTTCTCAGAAGAAATCCGCCAATCCCAAGTTCTATTTGTGCCGGTAATACTTATTCTTGCATCAACACTTTATTGGCTATTCCGCGTTAAACTGTCAAAACGATTTAAATGGAAAGCAATATAAAAAGTTTAATTCTTTATGTGTTTTACAACTTTCATCATCACAGTAGGAATGGCTTCGCCTTTTAATTTATAGAGGACGATCCATTTCCCGAGTAGGTTTTTACCTTCACAGCTATTGGTTTTATAAACTGTAACTTCTAGCTGAAAATGGGTGAAGGTATGTTTAACAATGCCGTCTTGTTTCTGCCAATCCGCAACGGTTGGCGCATAGGCGAGGTCAATGAGCCTTGAAGCGGACGTCAGGATTAACGAGTTGCTACGTCAACTCTGCGCTCAGTCGAGTCATAAAAACGAATTAGTGAAACGTCCGTTATCGTACTTTGTTAACATTAGGCTAGTGATCATCAGAGAGTTCTTCAGCTAGCCAATTGCGGACGTTTGATTTTTATCACTTGTCACTTACTGCACACTGATAAATTCTTAGTATTTATCATAGATCATTTATTACTATCTGCTAAGAAAAATTAGCCGCTAACAAAAGATCCAAGGCAGCTAAGACATTAACCACCTTGCCCCCTTTCTTTTTTTTGTTGTAACTACATAGTACAACCGAGATTTAAGGAAATATATTCATTCATAGAAAGTTATAATAATTAGAAATTATTACTCCCATTAACCTTTAAATCCACCCGGATATAAACGAATAGTGTTATCGTTAAAGCTCACCTGCTTATTGTTATCTATATGTAAGAATTCAACTTCAATTGGATCTTTTTCGAACTTATTCAGATATTTCATCTGATTTTTTTCTTTGTTAAATAAATATAACTCGCCTGAAGAATCATTCTTAAATACGGCAACAATAAATAAGTCGCTTTCACTGGTTTTACTGTTAATGGTTACTTTTTTATTTGGAAATGTGCTAATAACTCGTTCGTAAGTTTTTGCATCCTCTATTTTTTTATTTAATAATAAAAACTCGGTTAGTTGCATACCTAATTGTAATGTTTTAGGTGATTGCTGAATGTTGTATTTCTCAAAGTTACTTACATTCATGTCAAAATCAACAGACTCATACAAATGTTCAGCTATGTTTAAACGATATAGACCACGATGCTCTCTAGTATCATCAATAAAATATAAATATTCATCCGAATAACGAGGTAGGATAACTCTAAAATCTTTCCCTATCATTGCTTCATTTAAGTTTTCCCATCGATCATTTTTTCTTAACAATAGTTTTTGCTGATTGTTAATCGTTTTACCCACCACGCCAGCTAAGTCTCCAGAAGAATTAGTAATGAATGTCGAAAACGAGAGGGGTGACTTAGCCAGTCTGTTTTTTATTAATCCTGTGTATACGTTAAGTTTATATACGGTCGCTAGATTATCTTTGGTCGAACTCATTGGTGTCGAACTGATCAATATATGACTTTTGTCATTAGGCAAGATGTCGATAATGTCACCCCAGCCAAAAATAGATTTCTTTTTTTTAGCGCGACTGCCTATTTGCTTTTCACCATTACTATAACCATAAATTACTTCGACTTTAGAATCATCAAAGTTTACCGCAAATAACTCACCATAAAATTGAGGTTTATCACTCCATGCAACCTTATTATTTATTTTAAATACCACACGTTCATTGTTCACCCATTGGTAATCACCAAGCACTAATTGTTCTGGGAGCTTAGTTAAACCAAGTATCTTATTTGTTTCTATGTCACGAAAAACCAAAGAAGACAGTCCATCTAAGGTTAGAGATATAGCTAAATATTTACCATCTGGTGATATTTTTACATTTTGATAGTGTATTTCTGAGGAATGGTCTTTAGCATAGATTGGGTGAGCAAATGCAACTAACAAAATAAACATAGCAGTAGTTAACAATTTTTTTATCATTTTTATACTCGTTATTGGTAATTAGTGGTTTAAGTATTAAGGTTATCTTTTAAGAATTTACATTTTAATCGAGTCTTTCATTCTCAGGTAGACGGATACAAGTTACTTGCTTATAAGATAACTATTTACAATCGTTAATTTAACTTAAGGTAAATTAGGGAGGGAATTAAAACTTATATTTATGGTCACTCTTACTAGACCATTGCATCTGGACTTTAATTTCATAATCAGGATACAAATTGTTCATCAATTTGGTTTAATTAAATGTGCTACGAATAGATTTCTCTGTCAATGGGTATCTTTTCTTGTTGGATTAAACCCAACTAACACGAGAAAGAGTCTCCACAGTAAGTTATGATTGCCGCCAATCATTATTATTTTCAAACGACCATTCATTTCGAAGAAGACATTAAATTTTTAGTTTATCACATCAACTCTATGCGCATTGAGAAGTCCATAGGTTAAAAACTTGCAAGGTCAGCTCTCGTATCAGAGAAGACCATTTTTATGATGATATAGAGTATTAGAAAAGGTCAGTAATTGGCAAAAGTGACGGTTAGCTCTAACTAGCTGTGGGTCGGATAGACGACACCTGTTACCAGGTGCCGCCCTCCTAAGAACCGTACGTGCAACTTTCACTGCATACGGCT
>CAJXYE010000059.1 GCA_913063325.1 uncultured Colwellia sp.
GCTTAGAGGCAAGGCATTGATTGAAGAGAATGGTTATTCAGGAGAATAAGCTCCTGCATTCTCTAAGAAGCTACATCAGTGTAGCGTCCTTATCGAAATCAATAACGACGCATGTAAGCCTTTGCCTTTTATTAGGTACTCGCCCTTTGGGAGTTTATTAGCGAACCAATAACGGCTCAAAATCAAATAAATATAGAGTAACTATGTTTAAGTAATTTTACTTGTTCTAGGCTCGCTAACATAACTCTAAGCTGATCAATTCATTAGTGTAATTGGTATTACTTGTTATTTGTTTCAATTATTAAAAGAGGTTCTATGAAAATTTCAGATGATATTCATAACTATTATGAAAAATTAGTCATGCAACATTTTTCTGCGGCTAAAATCGATGAAAAGTATGATGTAGATTTTATTGCTGATTTAACTTGTGTTGTTTTAAACCAATTACCAACCCGATATATTCGACATGAAGTCGACATGGCATTTTATTTACCGCCTTCAGAACGTTTTGAGATGGAAACTAAAGTAAAAAAAGCCATAGCTAAGGCGCTTGAATTTATGGATACACATAAAGTTAGTTAATAAGAGTAAGGAGCATACTTCCACTCCCGAAACAGTCAACTGGCCAAGTTAATTCATCGAAGAGTCGATTGACTAGAGTCAACCACTGAAGTACATCTATCAGTGGTTGTAGTAACTCTTAGCCCTGTACATTATGCACTACTCACACCCACTGAGTTTATTTACCCTCAGTACAAGCAGCTGGCGATTTCATTTTTACTGAATTGATGTGAAACGGGTAAGTATCAATTGAACATATACCGCTCTCACACGTTTTAAAGCCATAATCATATAATGATGTGTCAATATTTTGTAGCACTACTGACGATGATTCAGATATTAGTATATCTTCACCATTTGCAATACTTTCGCCCTTATTGGCTCGAAGTAACTTAAAGGAAGTATTTTGCGAAGTAAGACCATCAAAAAAGTTAACACGATACATATTGCAAAGCTTCGCACTAGTCCCAAAGTGGTCAATGTACCATTGTTGATCACAGCTAGATTTTTCAGCTAATACATGTCCAATAGTACTTAATTCACCTTGCTGTGCTTTTTGCGCGGCTAGTACCAGTGCCTTGGCATCCAACATACCTGAGCCACAACCATAGGTTTGACATTCACCTGTAGAATCTTTTAATGCAGATGTTGTATTTTCTACTAACCAGCGCATTGTACTAGGAGTTAAGCTTGGGGCATCACGTTTAGCTAAAGCGACTGATGCTGATACTAGGGGCGCAGAAAAACTAGTACCTTCCCACCAGTAAACAGTTTTACCCTCGACACCAAAACTTAAAACATCCATACCTTGTGCTGTAAGATTTACCATATCACCGTAATTTGAAATATTTGCTCGCTCCCCTTCTTTACTCAAGGCGCCAACAACAATAACTCCCGTACAATTACCCGGTGTAAAAGCTGAAGCATCAGTATTATCATTACCTGCGGCAACGACTACTGTAATTCCCGCCTCATTAGCGTTATCAATCGCATCTTGCATGTAAGATGGGCAAGTATCTGCTGGGCCACTTAAACTCATATTTGCGACTTCAACATGACCGGTAAACATGGGGACACCATTTACATCTTGTTTAGCAAGATAGTTTAATGCTGCGGATGAATCAGATAAATAGCCTGAGCCACAGTTCATTACGCGCAGTGCATAAGTATCGACATTATTGATAATTCCAGCAATGGTTTGACCATCATTAATAGCCGTTGTCATAACACCTGCGACACCATAACCATGCATGATGCAAGCATCTCTTTCTTGACCATCTCGCAAGAAGTAGTTTTCATTTCGTTCTTCATCAAATGCCGTTACAAAGCTATACCCCCCGGTGAAGGTAAGCTCGTCATTTTCCGCAAAGGCAGAATCAAGTACAGCAATGCCCACGTTGCGGGTTTTATCTATAACGGTATTACCAGCCTCGGTTATATTGCTAAAAGCAAGTTCTCGCACACCATCATTGCTATGCAAGTAAGTTTGATTCATGTACTCAGGGTCGTTAGGCACCTCAATCGACTGCTCTGATACCAAGACATTAGCGTTATAGGCTAATACAGGCGCTTTAGTGTTACTACTAACGGCAACATCAACCTCAACAGAATAGTACCAACCAGTAGCCTTTAATGTATCAACAACTTGATTAACGCTATCAGCATCAAGGGTAATAGTGGAGAACTCTTTTTTAGGGGCTTTGACACTCGCTCTTGCAGTACGCGGAAAAACATTCTTTGATACTGGTGTAGGTACACAAATTTCACGTAAACCATCAGTGCTCATTAAGCAAACATTAACCTTTTCGGCAGTAGCTAGAGCTGACATGGCTGATATTTTTATTACTGGGTCTTGTGAAACAACAACGCGAATGTCCTCAGCATTTACTGAGATTGAAGTTACACTTAAAACAATAACTAAAATTAATAATTTTTTCATGGGAATAATCCTGACTTTATTAAGTTATTGACCACAATTTTTTGTTTCAGGAAAAATCACGGCTTCTAAATAAGCATATTTTTCACTGAATTGATAATTGCCATCAACGACTTCTCCCATATTGGGGTTCATCCAGAATCGTGACACTGTGTTCTTTGTAGAATCAAGGTAAAAAGAATTACCTAAGAATGGAGCTATAAGGTTTTCCCCTAAAGACTGTTGTACCTCCTTAATTAAGTTATAAAGGCCTTCACTATAAAGAGATAGATTAAGTTCAACAGCTGTAAGCACTAGATTTAAATCAAGTTCTGTCATGCCCTCACTATAAAGTTTAGGGTAATCGTTATTTTCTAAGTTATCAGTAAGCACTAAAGCCGCGGTTTGATTAAGCAAAGAGTCAATACTTTGCAAACGAGCCAAAGAAGTTGATTCACTAATAATACCTAATAGCTCTGCCACCTCATTTAATTGACCTAATACTTTGCGACCCTCACTAACATTTAAGATGTCATCATAAGTAGCACTCAGCACAGACAACTTTTCAAGTGTTGGCACAACCGAGGTATTCGCAACAGAAAGAGTAAGAGACACGGAGTCTGTATTACTTGAATCAGTACCGGTTACGATAAAAGTTAAATCACCATCAACATAAACATCGTTCATCGCAACAGTAATTTGTTTGTTGGCATTGTTAGCTGTTACCGTATATTGGTCGCTTTCGAAGTCACTTGAAAAATCACTGACAGTTAAAATCACATCACCATTAGCATTTGCATAAGACAATGTAATTTGTACCGAGGTATTCTCATCCATCGATGTGACAGTTGATGCAACTTGAACATCCAATGCTTGTGGTGCTGGAGTAGGAGCAGGAGTATCCGTAGTACTATTATCACCCTCGCTGCCACCGCCACAGCCAAATAACACTAGAAAAACACCAATGGTTAATATGTTACGCTTCATTAAAACTCCGATTAATGCTGAAGATTCAGCATAGTGCAATAACTTTGCATTTATAAAATGTGAAACCGATACCTTAAATCAATTCAAATTTTGACTGTGTGATATGAAGAAGCACTGTTTTTAATATTATTAATTCTATCTTTGAGCGTATTAAGGATTATTTTTTACAATGAGTAGGTAGAGACTTTCAATAGCTGTTATTACGCTAGTAATAAATAGCATTACGGGTATACAAATGAGGGATATTTTATGACTTCATTGTAGCAACCATTTTAACAGTTAAGCTATCTTGGCTATAGTCATTGATTTACAGGAGATTGGTGGTAACCCAAACAGCCACACCTCGGCACATGAGTCGTCTGCTGCGGTTGCTTCCTTCCAGATCTGGCCGAGTTCACAGAGTATCATTGCGAGGGGACCGAAAGGGTCACCATAGAGGCTTTAAAAACTATATTCTTAAAGCGCGCAAATTATCGCTAAACAATTGAATAGATGCAAGTAGAACTTGCTAAAAAAATACTGTTTGATTGCTTTTTACACTAAACACTAGCTAATTAATTTTTTCCTCAATTTTTTTACTAAGCTTCTCATTAATTTCGAGCAATACCGATTTAATAATTAATAAATTTTCTTTACCAAGACGTAATAAAAGCTTATCACTATCGGCTAAACCTTCTAATTTAGGGTCTTGGTATTTATACATCACACTGGTACGAGTTAGCGCCATTGAAGATTTAGGCAACTCCATATCTAAAACTCGGGTGACCGCATCTTGTAATGTATAAGTAAAATCTTCTTCATAACCTAGTTCACTATAGGCTTCGTCAATTAATGGCTTAACTTCAAAGTACATATTGACCAACGTGGTACTATCAACAGAGCGTAATAAGTCGACATACAAATCAAAACGTTTGCTATTTTCGGTATTCCATTTCCAAACATCTTTACTACCTTCTGCACCAACGGTATCTTCATCAACAGAAAATTTCACCTTAGGCTGGGTGAGTGGACTATGTTCATAGGCGAGTAACCCTTGAGCAAAATTATCGGTAAAGACAACAAAGCGGCGAATGATATCTTCTGTAATTAACAGTGATAATAATTCATTTCGCCAGGTTAACTCGGGCAACTTTGCTTGTATCAAACTATCACTTTCGTCTAATACAGGTAAAGTAACAACCGGCTCTATAACGATATCGGCAACGTTAGGTTTAATAACTTCAGGTGCAGGAATTAGGGGAGCTAGTTCCATTTGGTCACTTTCTTCTTCGAGGTTTTGGCTAAGCTGAGCTACTTTCGTTACGGGTTCATCTTTTAATAACTCACTTGAGTCCATAGGACGCTTTTCAGTTTTACCTCCTGAGAATTGCCATAAAGCCACGGCCACTAATATCAAAGTAACAATAAAGATAATGAGCGGACCAGAGTTTTTTTCACTCTTGCCCTGCTCTACTTGTTCTGTAGGTTCTAAGTTTTCCATAGCTATCCGAATTATTTTTGTTAATGCTTAGTTAGTATTATTGCAACGCTTTTTGCTTTGTTATGCAACCATCAAATCGTATTTTCTTGTCTTTAATGCTGTTTTTTATGTTATTTTTTATTTCAAAAAGCAGCCGAAACAATTAAATTAAATTATTGAGCTCTTGTGCTGGCTAAAATACCCCCACGTATACGCTACTATCAATGCCAATAACCAGCTATTTCTCAATCAAATACCTCGCCGCCAATTTATTACCAAGGCTCAATAAAAACACTTACTTAATTTTATTAGTATTACTTAAAAATAGCCTACTGATTTATGGAAGGCTAGTGAATAAAATTATTTTACATAATCAAGCAACTTTATTTTACTTACTGGGCGTCTGATTGGTTTTCAGGTAATGCCTTCATAAAGGCAGGTAACTTATTGCAGTTTTTGACTACTTTGTTGATAACTGGGTAAGCACTCATATCAACCTTAAAGCGATGGGCATTATAAACTTGCGCCACTAAACAAATATCAGCAACAGTTACTGTATCTGAAAAACAATATTGCCCGGCACTGTTATTTAACTGCTTTTCTATCGCTCTGAAGCCAACATTCATCCAATGCTCAACCCAGCTTTGTTTAGCTTCATCGGTAACTGTTAATGAATTAGCTAAGTACTGTTGTACTCGCAAGTTATTCAGAGGGTGAATTTCACAGGCTATATCTAATGCTAAAGCTTGTACTTTAGCCCTTTGCTTTATATCTTGTGGATATAAAGCATTATCGTTATTACTATGATCGAGATAATCAATAATTGCCAAGGATTGGTTTAACGAAAAATCGCCATCAACTAATGTCGGTACTAAGTGAGTTGGGTTGAGTTCACTGTAATCACTACCATGTTGTTCACCGCCGTTTTTAACTAGGTGTACTGAGATTGACTCAAATACAATACTTTTTAAGTGGAGTGCAATACGCACTCGGTAAGCTGCGGTAGAACGCCAATAACCATAAAGTTTCATCGTATTTCCTTGTGTATCCCCATTAGCAGTCAGCTTGTGTTTTTCAGCACATTTTGATTAGTTAGGGGTATTATAATTTAAAAAAAATGCTAATTACCTGACAAAGTTAACAACTATTGTTAGCTCCGATACTGATAATTAGCATTTATTATTTTTTGATTTACCCAAGCGACTTCAAAATGCTTGTTCAGGTCTACTGAGCAATTCATGATCAAGGCGCATTTTTTTATTAATGGTTATATCCCTTAAAAACAGATGCAACGACGAGCATGACTTTCTCAGTAGTCCCCTACGGGTTGGTTTAGAAACGTTTCAAGCTGCGTTATTAATTTTGATAAGGGAATAACCATTCTCTACAATCAATGCCTTGCCTAATACGTTTCTAATTCCAACTGAATCATGCAGTTTGAAGTGGTTTGGGTATAACCGCCTTAAAAATTTAAGCGCTTATGACAACTTAAAAATTAAGGTGCTTTATATTCAACGACTTTTTGGTCAATCGATCCAAAAATGCTTGAACCTTCGCTATCAAACATTTCGATGCGAACTGTATCTCCAAAACTCATAAATGGTGTACTTGGCTTACCATCAGCAATAATTTCTAACATACGAATTTCAGCTAAGCAGCTTGAGCCCGCAGAGCGGTCGTAGTTTGAAATAGTACCCGAGCCAATAACACAGCCAGCAGATAGTGGACGTGTTTTCGCAGCATGAGCAACAATGGTAGGAAAATCAAAGGTCATGTCTACGCCACAATTTGGCTGTCCAAAAAGTGCTTCATTTAAATGAGTCGTTAAGGGTAAGTGCAGTTTTTTACCGTCCCACGCATCGCCTAATTCATCAGGAGTTACCGCGACAGGAGAGAATGCGCTTGAAGGCTTAGAGGCAAAAAAACCAAAACCTTTGGCTAATTCACCAGGAATAAGGTTACGTAGTGAAACATCATTTACCAACATTAATAATTTGATGTGACTTGCCGCTTGCTCAGCCGATGCGCCCATTGGCACATCATCGGTGATCACAGCAACTTCAGACTCAAAATCTATACCAAAATCTTCACTCGCAATAGAAATGTCATCACGTGGACCAATAAACGCATCTGAGCCACCTTGATACATTAGAGGATCAGTCCAGAAAGTTTCAGGCATTTCAGCATTTCTAGCCTTACGCACTAATTCAACATGGTTAACATAAGCACTACCATCAGCCCACTGATAAGCGCGAGGTAACGGTGATTCACATTCAGATTGCACAAAAGTAATAGTATCAGAAATTTCACCATTATTTAGCGATTGATAAACTTCAGCTAATTTTGGTGAGATTTCATTCCAGTTATCAATAGCAGATTGTAACGTTGTGGCAATATCACTTACCACGACAGCTTTATCTAGTGTGCGGTTAACAACCACTAATTGGCCATCGCGTGTATTATTTTTAAGTGTTGCTAATTTCATTGGTAAACCTTCTCATTAAAACTGTAATAGTTATCGATATATTTAAAGTATGGTACGAATTTTTCAACTGACAACCAAGCAATTGCATCAGCTTAATAAAAACAAGCCGGAATATTTTCTTTACGGCTCGTATTACACTAGTTGAGCCCTAGCTAAACATTACCCATATAGATATACGACGCCTATGCGGCTTCACACTTCAGTTAAATTTTAACTGTTTTTTTATTAATATCGTATTCGCGTAATTTATTGGCTATTGCGGTATGACTAAGACCGAGCTTTTTAGCTAATTGTCTCGTGCTTGGGTATGCGGGGTATAGCTTTCGCAGTAAATCAGCTTCAAACTTTTTAACGGCTGCATCTAATGTACCTTCGAACTCTTGCTCTAAATAGCCATGTTCTCGGGTATAAGCAGGAAGTTGCAGGTGATTAGTTTCAATTTCATCACCTTCAAGTAATGAAGCAGCGCGCGTTAGCACATTTTCTAATTGGCGAATATTGCCTGGCCAAGGATAATGTTCAATAAAGTCACGGCAATCATCACTCATTTTTAAGTGAGTACGACCAATTTGTTGTGCCGCTTTAACAATGAAAAATTCTGCAAGTGGCACAATATCACTTCGACGCTCTCTAAGTGATGGCAATGTTAGCCCAAAAACGTTTAATCGATAATAAAGATCTTCTCTAAAATCACCTACTGAAACAAGGCTTAGTAAATCTTTATTGGTAGAGCTAATAATGCGCACATTTACTGTGACTTCTTGTTCAGAGTCAACACGCCTAAAACTACCATGTTGAATAACACGTAATAGTTTACTTTGTAACTTAGCAGACATTTCCCCTATCTCATCAAGAAAGACAGTTCCACCATCGGCTAACTCAAAAATACCTCGTTTACTTGACTCTTGCTCTTTTTCACCAACACCAAATAATTCTGACTCTGCAACATCATCAGGCAAAGCGGCACAATTTAAGGTCATAAAAGGGTGTTCTGCACGTTCACTCGCACCGTGACATGCTCTTGCTAACAACTCTTTACCTGTGCCCGTTTCTCCCATAATTAAAATAGAAGAATCGAGAGTGGACATACGCTTAGCCTCACGAATCACTTTACGCATAGCGCTTGAACCCGCTTGAATCCCTGAGAATGTATTCTCATTTGGCTGTTTAAAGGCGTTCATTTGCTGACCGAGTCGAGCTTCAGATTTTAAAATCAATACTGCGCCAGCAAGTACTTGGCTGTCTTCTTCACCAGCAACATGAATCGGCATGATGTCAGCAACAAAATCATCGCCTTGAAATTTCAGGCGTCGAGTTTGAGCAAGTACATCTTTAGCATCTAACCAGCGGTTAAAGTTGAAACCTTTTAACCATAAACTAATATGTTGACCGACAAGTGATGCTTCACTGTCGCCAATAATACTCGAAGCGATGGTATTAACAATTCGGACATTGCCTTTTCGGTCGATTGAAATAAAAGGATCCGGGAAGGTTTTTATTAGGGTAGCAAGCTCATTCCTTTCACGCTCAGATGGCATGTAAGGCGCGGTTTTAACGTCACCTACTCCTTCAATCAAACGTAATTGAGGCATGAAATTTTGTAAATCAGAAAAGTCTAAATCGGGGATATTTATAAAAATACGACCTGGCTGCATCAGTTCAATACCACGTACATTAATGCCATATTCGACAAATATACCTAATACTTTCTGTCCCATGCCAACACGGTCATGACAAGTAATTTCCAAACGCATTTAACAAGCCCTTATCTAGTATTTAACAAAAGGGCTATTGTAAACTAATTTTTACGATATGAAAGCACAACATTTACCAAGTAGCAATTTGATAAATGCTGTTACCTATTTAGGCCATCTTCTGCCTAAACTAAATTATTCACCTATTTCATCTGTTTTTGCAGCACAGATGAAATCATTTTTATGCAAACCACCAATAGAATGAGTCCACCAAGTCACTGTTACTTTGCCCCATTCAAGCAGAATAGAAGGATGATGAAATTCACTTTCCGCTAATTCAGATACTTTGTTGGCAAATGCCCACGCTAGTTTATAGTTTTTAAATTTATATTCACGTTCAAGCATCATCACGTTATCACGTACTTGTGGAACCCAATCAGGTATTATGCCTATCAGTTCTTTAAGTTCTTCATCTGACACTTTTGGCGCATCTACATGGCAGGCTTCACATTGCTGACTTGCGAGTTTATTACTTGTTTGTGTTGTCATTATTAATCCTTATATTGCTCTTTATTTATTAAGCGATAATATCTTTATCTAGGTTATAAATTTTTAACTAGCTTGTTTGGTTGGAAATCGGGCTTCATGCAGACCTAACATTTGTGCCTTAGCAACAAGCTCCATGATGTCATCCACTTCAAATTTTCGAATTTCATCTAAGTCAGATACTTTTGTCAGCATATAATAGATAGGCTGCATAATATCGATACGATATGGTGTTCTTAATACATCGAGTATATCGAACTTCTTACGAACAGCATCTTTACTATTAATAGCGAAGTCAGTTTCACCTGGAGATGAAAGTACACCACCTCCATAGATACGCAGACCATTCGGGGTATCAAGTAAACCAAATTCTATAGTGAACCAATATAAACGTGCTAAAAATACCCGTTGCTCTTTGGTCGCGTTTAAGCCCATTTTTCCATA
The DNA here is from genome assembly GCA_913063325.1 of uncultured Colwellia sp. Lineage (GTDB taxonomy): Bacteria > Pseudomonadota > Gammaproteobacteria > Enterobacterales > Alteromonadaceae > Colwellia. Next base: position 10,092 of record CAJXYE010000059.1, read on the forward strand.
CGCTTCGGTATAATTTGCAAACGATGGATTGGTCAATAATGGACAATGGCCAAATATCTCATGAAAAATATCCGGCTCCTGTAAATAGTCCATCTCTTCTCGACTTCGAATAAACGTTGCCACAGGGAATTTTTTTTCAGACAGTAACCTGAAGAATTCACCAAAACCTATCAGCGCTGGAACTGGGTAACATTCCCAACCTGTCGTTGCTTTTAATACCTCACTTACTTCACCCAACTGAGGTATACGGTCAGTAGGTAAATTGAGTTTAGCTAACCCTTCATGGTATTCATCACACGCTTTGTCTTTAATGCATGTTAATTGACGAGTGAAGAGCTCTTGCCAGATCAGATTTTCTTCAGACGACCACTGTATGAAGCCCTGCTCATCGGGGACTTTTGAAACATACTTTGTTCCTTTTGACATGTTATCAACCTTTTTCTTATGCGACTTTTGTTATAATTTTTTAATGTTTTTAATGTAATAATTTTTATATTGTTGCTGTATTCATCTTATGACATCAAGGCAGATAAAATAAAGCAACCCAAAGCGGTTAAAAAACAAACAAAAGCTTTTGTTGTACATGAAAGGTTACATGATAGATTACAGGGCAAGATTAAAGTGAGAGTTCACCTTGCCGTTATTTGTTGGCCGGACTTACCAATAACTTGATTTGCTGAGCTATTTTTTTACGAACCTGTGTTAACTTGGGTTTTTCTTTAAAAGGGATAGGACGGCATAACTCCATAGTTTTAGCACCTAAACGCGCAGTAAGCATACCTGCACCTAACCCTTGTGCGAAACGAGCTGATAATTTACCGAGTAATTCAGCCCCTAACATATCACTACCAAAGTCAGCCACCAACTCACTAACGCCAGCATAGGCCATATTAACGAATACTTGTTTAATTAATTTAATACGACTCCAGTACCCTAACTTTAAACCATAAAGTCCTGAAATTTTATTTATCATTCGTAAATTACGCGACAACATAATCAACATATCAATTACAGCCACGGGACTAAGCGCCACTAACACAACAGCTTCAGTAGAAAACTTTGCCACTTCGTTTAATGCTTTTTCATCAACCTTAGTTAACACGACACGTGAATAAAGCTGAATCAATTCAGTCGAGTTGTAGTCACCAGAGACAGCATCTTGCCATACTTGTTGTTCTTTGGTGTTATCAAAGGTTAGATCACAAGGTAAAGCCTCACTGATACTTTCGCAAAAATCTTTACCTCGTTTATTAGAGGTTTCGGTTTGCTGCTCTTGGGCAATTAATAGCAACTCTGTTGCTTGCTCTTTCATCTTTTGACGATTTGAAAATTGTTTGAGCCCGATAAGCTCATGCCATAGAGTACTTCCAGCCACCAAGGTCAGAGCTGAAAATAGTAACGCATAAATACGGGTAATTATAGGTGACTGCTCAAAGCCTACAATAAAGAAATCAACGATTTCAATAGTCAACAGCACTAAAAAGGAGACTACAATTGTGCGCCATAACCAAGAGGTTTTCCCACCTTGTACAACGCCTACGTCTTGATAGAGTTGTTCGGCATTAAGCTCTTTTTCTCTGTCCTCATCTAAGCCATTTTCATCAGGGGCTATAGGGAGATAGTCATTATTATCAAATACAACTTGTTCAGTAAAATTGGGATGTTGTGCATCTTGCTTAAACGAAGTTTGTGCTTGTTCAACTATTGCATCCCCTTCAGTAAAGAGAATTTGTTGCTGATGTACAGGTTCATTATCTTTTGTAGTCATATCATTTTATCTGCAAGTAAAAATTGTAATACCTGATCCATACGAACATGCGGTAAGCATTCATGTTTATTAAGACCACTTAAGGGAGCAAATTCAATAAAATTAAAATTATTAGATTGCCAATACTCTTCTTTAGGTAATAAACGCGGAACAGCGCCAGGAAACACAGTGATTTTTTGTCCAAAGACATTTTCTTTCGAATCAATACCGCTATGATTTAAAGGTTGCCCTTGAATAACAGGAACATCTTTGCCTTTATGCTTACTCACTCCTGAGTTAGTCGCTTTAACGGAAGCAATGGCTAACGTTTTAACTTCAACAGCATCATAATTTAACTGCTGTTTATTTTGATGAATTAATTGATTCAGCAATGCCACCATAGGAGCATGCTGTTCAGGCGTGACATGATCGGCTTTTGTCGCCCCAAAAAGTAACTTATCTATTTTAGGTGAGAATAAACGAGAAAACAGACCTGATTTACCATAGTTATAGCTTTCTAAAATCATCGTCATGGCTAACTCTAAATCGGCAAAACTTTCTTTGCCTTTATTCAAAGGTTTTAAACAGTCGGCAAGTACTATTTGTCGGTCGAAACGAAGAAAATGTTCACGATAAAACTCACGAACCACTTGCTCTTTATATTCCAAGTAACGCGAACGCAACATACCTATAAGGCTATCATCGGGTGCATTTTGATACTCATTACCGTCAAGACTAGCTAAATCAGGAAATGGAAAAAATTCTAATATTGGTGCCCCAGCGAGATCCCCTGGCAATATAAAGCGTCCGGGTTGAATCACTGACAAACCTAATTCATGGCGAAAGCAGTGCAACAACGCTGTGTATTCTTCTGCTAATTCAGCTAAAAGCTCTTCACTCGCACAAGCAAAGGGGTCAAGTTTCTCGAGCTTAGTCAAAAAACATTTGCTATGTTCAGCCCGAGATCCACTTGTCATCAATGAATGTGTCTGCTTTGACCACTCTTGGTACGTTTGCTTAAGCATGGGTAAATCGAGTAACCACTCACCAGGGTAATCGGTAATATCTAACGTCAATGTTGCCATATCAGTCGCATATTTTAACAGTGAGTTTTTCGGTTGATAGCGTATCGCTAAGCGTAACTCACTAATACCATGAGTTGGCTCTGGCCATGTTGCCGGCTCTGAAGTGAGGGCTGAAATAGCTGAATCATAATCAAACCTTGGCACATGAAAATGCTTTTGAGGTACTCGTTTTGCGGCAATAAAGTTACCATGATGTACCGGGTCAAAGAAACTAAGCTTAGCGCCATTACCTTCATTGATTAATTGATTTACCAGTGAAGTAATAAAGGCTGTTTTACCACTACGGCTTAACCCAGTAACCGCCAACGTCACATGCTGATCAATAGTGCGATTGAGTAATTCACTTGCTTTTAACTTTAGCTTATCTAAGCCACGCTTTTTGAATATCGATTTACTTAGTAGTGCCATAAAGTGAATGCCATAACGAGTTGATAACTTCTTTTAGGTAAATTAGCTTTGATAATTAATTTGATAATAAGATCTTTTAATTTAAATTACATCTTATACCAATCATTGATTGAAATTTACCAGGAAGATTAACAGTCAATCATAAACTGGCCAAAATTATTGGCTGGCAAATAAAAAAGCTGCCAACTGACAGCTTTTCTTAACATGGCACGATTACAGCTTATTAATTTCTCTAGAAACGGTAAACTCAGCTGAGGTAACATATTGCTCCATCGCTTGTACCTTCTTCTCTAGTGACCGAAACTTACGACGGATATCATAAAGCGCTTGTTTCGGTGGCTCGCCTGCTTGCCAAATTCTAGCCTTTACCTTAATAGACTCATTAATTACATCTGCTTTTTTTCTGCCTTGCTGATAGCGGTTACTATATTGTCCATCACTTGCCTCAAAATTTCCTTTAACTGTTTTCTCTGGCGCTTTATCTAGAATAAACCATCCGGCTATATATCCTAAAATAAGAAACGGCATACCAAACAGTACAGCTGAAACCACAAGTATTCTGACTAACCAAGTCTCCCAACCAAAGTAATCCGCTATGCCAGCACAGACCCCTGCGATTTTCCCTTGCTCGGCGTTACGATATAACTCACCTCTTGATCGATTCATAATTTGGTTCTCCAGTTTGGGGTCTCCGCGTCTAAAATCGCTTCGAGAGTTTGTATCCTATCAGCCATTGTATCTGCAACTTCTGATAGTTCAGATAATTGAATATACTCCTCTTGGCTAAGACCTTGGCTAACTTGCTTTTTACTGCGGTAATGCAAAATCAGCCATATTGGAGCAACAATAATCATAAAAATAATGACGGGTGCGACGATGATCTCTTCCACAATACTTCTCCTTTATCCTATTCTATCGATAGTTCTATTCATGTATTTTATCGTTGAGCTGTTATTTTTTACTGTTTTTGATCTTAGCTTTTAATTGCGCTAACTCATCATCAACTTTTTCATCTGATTCAAGCTCAGCTATTTCATCTGCTAGTGATTTGCTACCTAAATCATATGATTCAACTTCTGCTTCAATACCATCAATTTTTCGTTCGTAATGGTCAAAGCGGCTTAAAGCATCATTCACCCGCGTACTATGAATATTTTCTTTTACTTTCAAACGAGAGCTTGCTGATTTCTCTCTAATAAGAATCGCTTTCTGACGTGATTTAGCGTCTGTTAGCTTGTCTTGTAATTGCGCAATTTCATCTTGCAACTTGCTAATATGATCATCGGTATGTGCTAACTCCGCTAATAATGCTTGCGCGCTTTCACTGCTTTTTTTCTTTTCCATTAAAGCCGCACGTGCTAAGTCATCACGGTTTTTACTTAAAGCCAACTCAGCCTTATCTTGCCATTGCTGTGCATCTTTTTCCAGGCGGGTTACTTGACGGGCTAACTCTTTTTTCTCTGCTAACGTTTTAGCAGAGCTAGAGCGCACTTCAACTAAGGTATCTTCCATTTCCTGAATGATCAAACGTACCATTTTTGCCGGATCTTCGGCTTTATCTAATAAATTATTAATATTAGAATTAATTATATCTGTGAATCTTGAAAAAATACCCATAACAACTTCCTCAACTGATGGCTAAATCATGTCTACTTTACCTAAAATAAGCATAATACCAATCGGACTAATTTATTGATCACTTAGCGAGAATTAAAAGGTTTAGAGGCAAGGAATTGATTGAAGAGAATAGTTATTCTATTGTCCAAATCAATAACGCCGTATATAAACCTTTTAAACTCGCCCTTCGGGAGCTCATTCGCAAACTGATCACGTCGCAAAATGAATGAAATATAGACTAACTATGTTTAACTCATTGTGCTTGTTTAAGCTCGCTAATGTAGCTCTAAGCTGACCAATAAACTGTTCCGCTTGGTAAAACTTAGCGCTGAATTACTCTTTTATCACATTCATTTTTTACGCCAACTTTCCAACAACAGTTAACACACTGTTTTTACAGTGATTATTATTTATTGAAAAAAGTCTTTCAACCTCTTATGTAATAAAATACACTATTTGTTAGTGAAATAAACCAACATTTGAGTTTACTATGGCGCGTTTTAACCAACAAGATAACCTTCTTGGTCAATCTAATAGTTTTTTAGAAGTTCTCGAACAAATATCCCAAATTGCTTCTTTAAGTAAACCAGTACTTATTATTGGAGAGCGCGGCACAGGTAAAGAGCTTGTTGCCGCGCGTTTACACTTCCTATCTAAACGTTGGGAGCAAAGCTATTTAAAACTAAATTGTGCTGCCCTCAATGAAAACTTACTTGAAACAGAATTATTTGGTTATGATAGTGGTGCTTTTACAGGCGCGAACAAACGCCATGAAGGACGCTTTGAACGAGCCGATAAAGGTACCCTATTTTTAGATGAGATTGCTAATACCTCTGGACTGATACAAGAAAAATTATTACGTGTAGTTGAATACGGTGAATTTGAACGCGTTGGTGGCTCAAGAACAATTAATGCTGATGTTCGTCTCGTTGCTGCAACTAATGAAGATTTACCAACCTTAGCGGCATCTGGACACTTTAGAGCTGATTTATTAGACCGATTAGCCTTTGATGTAATAACCCTGCCCCCCCTTAGAGAACGTTTAGACGACATATTAATGCTCGCTGAGCACTTTGCCATCAACATGGCTCGCGAACTTGAGTTTGAATTATTTAGTGGCTTTACTGAAAAAGCTAAACGTAGTCTGCTTGAATATCACTGGCCAGGCAATATTCGTGAATTGAAGAATGTGGTTGAGCGAAGTGTTTATCGAAGTAATAACCCACACTTGCCCGTTCATGAGTTAATCATTGATCCTTTTGAATCACCTTTTAGACCAAACCAACGAATAAAAACTCATGATAGAGTAAGCACTCTCAACAAAACCTTAGCTTCAACAGATGAGAGTACTGTCGATAAAACGCCAGTAGTAACATCAGACAATAACAATGTATCACCAAAAATCCCCCCTAAAGTAATGAGTCAACAATTTCCGCAATCATTAAAAGCATTATCACAAGATTATGAAATAGAGTTAATACAATCAGCATTATCTCATTGTCAATTTAACCAAAAGAAAACAGCAGAGGCACTCGAATTAACTTATCATCAATTAAGGGGTTACCTAAAAAAATACAACTTGCTTGATGGCAGTATCAATGATGAATTTTAAATTTATACATTTCTTAACAGTCGCAGCTTTAATCAGCTCAATAATGGGTTGTAATGAAGGGGATATATCATCTTTAAGTGAACGTAGTATAATCTATTGTTCTGAAGGGTCCCCTGAAACATTTAACCCCCAATTAAGTACTTCAGGCACAACCTCTGATGCCAGTGCAAAACAGCTATATAACAGTCTTATAGTGTATAAGGGGAATAAAAATACCTTAGCCCCTTCTTTAGCAAGCTCATGGCATGTGACCCGTGATGGAAAGAAAATAACTTTTTATTTGCGTCAAGATGTTAATTTTCATCAAACCAGTTACTTCACCCCAACAAGGAAGCTTAATGCTGACGATGTTTTATTCAGTTTTAATCGAATTTTAGATAAAGATCATGCTTTTCATCAGATATCTGGAGGGCAATATTCTTTTTTTCAAAGTGTAAAGTTTTCAGAGCTTGTTGAAAAAATAGAGAAAATAAATGATTTTACTATTCGTTTTATTTTAAAACGTAACGATAGCTCCTTTTTGGCTAATTTAGCCACCGATTATGCCGTCATTCTATCTGAAGAATATGGACAGCAGCTCACAACTCAAGACAAACAACATGAGATAGACATACTCCCCATTGGTACTGGTCCCTTTAAACTACAGGATTATCGCGTTGGTTCGTTAATCCGCTTTTATCGCCATGATGAATATTGGCAAGAAAAAGCAAAAATAGAACAACTTGTTTATGATATATCGCCCAATAAAAGTAACCGTTTAACTAAACTATTAGCAAAAGAGTGCGATGTCAGCAGTTACCCCATTGCACATACAACAATTGCTGAAAGAAGCGACTTAACATTAGAATCTATTACCTCGTTAAATGTCGGGTATTTTGGCTTTAATACCCAAAAAGCCCCTTTCGATAATAAGTTAGTTCGTCAAGCAATCAGCTTAGCGATTAATAAACAAGCGTTGATTGATACGATTTATCAAGGACAAGCAGCCAGAGCAAAATCAATACTACCCGAAACATCATGGGCTTATGACAGTGAGACGCCTGAATTGGGCTATGATCCTGTTCGCGCTAAATCTTTATTAGAGGTAGCTGGTTATGCCCAAGGTTTTACTATGGATATATGGGCGATGCCGGTTCAAAGAGCATATAACCCAAGTGCGGTAACTATGGCGAAACTTATTCAAGCTGATTTAAAGAAAATTGGTGTAAAGGTCAAGATAATAACCTATGAGTGGAGTACTTTTTTACGTCGATTATCCATGGGCGAGCACCAAAGCTTTTTATTAGGCTGGACCGCAGACCACCCTGACCCTGATAATTTCTTCACGCCAATGCTCAGCTGTACTTCGAGAGAAAAAGGCAGTAACCGTACATTCTGGTGTAATAAAGAATATGATGAACTACTGAAAAAAGCACTCACAACAACCAATATGAGTAAAAGAAAAGGTTATTATGCTCAAGCAATGACTATCATTAACGAAGAAATGCCCTTATTAGCAATTGCGCATTCAAAACGATTTCAAGCGCGTGGCACTGATGTAAAAGGCGATATTTTAGAGAACTTTGGCGGTATTAGTTTCTATGATGTATATAAAAGTAATAACGTCAGCAATACCAATAAAGTAATGGCTCCTAACAAAAAAGCAAAGGTAATAGATTAAATGCTTACTTTTACTTTGCGCCGGTTAGCCTTATTTCTATTTACCATGATGGTATTAACACTTCTCTCTTTTAGCTTAAGTTTTTTATTCCCTGGTGATACTGTCATTAATCACTCTGGTCAGATAAATGCAACAGCGACAGACCTAGCTAAATTGAACGAAGCGTATCAGATGGATAAAAATATTTTTCGCCAATATAGCGCATATTTACAGCATATTATTAATGGTGACTTCGGTCAATCGATGGCAAGTCAGTCACCTATTAGTAATGAAATAATAGAATTATTGCCCGCAACCATAGAGCTTAGCTTAGTCGCTTTACTTATCGCTATGTTAGTTGGCATTCCTTTGGGTTTTATTGCCGCCATAAATCACAATAAAACCAGTGACAATGCCATTTTGTCATTTGCCATGATAGGTTATTCCATCCCTGTTTTTTGGCTTGGCTTACTCGCAATACTGCTCTTTTCCATCGGACTTGGCTGGCTGCCATCGTCAGGAAAAATTAGTCTATTGTTTGAAATAGAGTTTGTAACTGGCATTCAATTTATAGATATTTTACTCAGCGATAGCCCCTACAAATGGCAAGCATTTAATAATGCCAGTGCCCACATAATTTTGCCTGCATGTGTCATCGCATTAGCGCCCGCAACTATTTTCATTCGATTATCTCGTGCCGCCATGATTGAAGTATTGGCCACCAGCTACATTAGGGCAGCCCGAGCTAAAGGATTGAATTTTAGGCAGATAATATTTCGACATGCCATTCGAAATGCATTAATTCAAATTATCCGACATGTGGGTCTACAGTTTGCTAATTTGGTGACGCTCGCTATGGTAACTGAGGTAATTTTCAGTTGGCCTGGTATTGGTCGCTGGCTAATAGAAAGTATTTCTCAGCGCGATTACACTGCAATTCAAAGTGGCCTACTAGCATTATCATGCTTTATATTTATAGTGCATATTTTAACAGATTTTATTTATGCAGCTCTTAACCCGCTAGCACGAGGTAATAATCATGGCTCGTGAAAAAATATATCAAGAAGAGGTGTTCCCTTCTCCATTTATGCAATTATGGGGGATTTTTCGAAAAACCCCCGTGGCTATGGTTGGATTTTGCTGTTTTATTTTTCTTATTACACTTGCCATTTTCGCGCCCATTATCTCTCCATATTCACCTGTAGAAAGCAATTTGGAGATGATATTACTGCCTCCTGCATGGCATCCTGATGGCAATGTAAGTTATTTATTAGGTACTGATGAGCTAGGGCGAGATATGCTATCAAGGCTAATGTATGGTACCTCACTTACCTTTGGCTTAAGTTTTATTGTCGTTGTATTCTCTTTAGTTATCGGCGTAGTCATTGGTTCGCTATCAGCATTGACACGAGGGTTCAAATCAAGTTTTTTGAATCACTTTCTCGATGTAATACTATCGATTCCATCATTATTACTCGCCATTATTATTGTCGCCATCCTAGGGCCTGGTATAGGTAACACCGTTTGGGCCATTGCCATTGTATTTATTCCTCAATTCATTCACATTACCCGGTATGCGGTCAAAGAAGAATTTAGAAAAGACTATGTACTGGCGTCGCGTCTTGATGGCGCCAGTAACTTCCGTATTCTGTACTATTCAGTTTTCCCTAATATTGTTGAACGCTTGATGAGTCAAGCCACCCTTGCACAATCTGCAGCGATATTAGATATAGCCACCTTAGGATTTTTAGGGTTGGGCGCACAAATCCCCTTACCAGAATGGGGTGCGATTTTGGCCAATGGCCTTGAACATTTTTATATAGCGCCTTGGACAGTTTACTTACCAGGTTTAGCCATTTTGTTCGCTGTTGTTGCCACTAATTTGGTCGGCGAAGGTATTCGTCATGCCCTCAAGTTGCGTAAGGAAAGCTAATGATTTCCCTAACCATAGCGGTAACAAAAACAACTATAAATGCACCATGTTTGACACTAATTATTCTTCTAAAAAGAGCTCCTAAGTAAGCATATGAATTTACTCGACATTCGAAATCTATCCATTGCGCTTGATACTCCGACTGGTCGAGTATTGGCTGTAGATAGGGTAAGTTTATCAATAAAAGAAGGTGAATTTCGCGGCTTAGTCGGAGAGTCCGGCTCAGGAAAATCATTACTAGCACAAGCAATTATAGGTGTTTTACAGGATAAGTGGCATGTTGATGCTGACCGGTTTCATTGGCGTGGTATAGACTTATTACGTCTGACCATTGATGAACGCAGAGCATTATTATGTCGTGATATTGCGATGATTTTTCAAGAGCCGATGAGTTGCCTAGACCCCACAACATTGATAGGCGAACAGTTGAGTGAAACTATTGATACATCGCAACTAAGCGGATATTTTTGGCAACGCAGAAAACAACGTAAAGAAGCGGTAATAAAATTACTACATAAAGTCGGTATTAAAAAGCATAGCCAGTGCATTAATAGTTACCCACATCAGCTCACAGAAGCTATTTGTCAGCGCGTTATGATAGCAATTGCACTTGCAGGTAGACCAATCTTATTAATTGCAGATGAGCCTACTGCCGCAATGGAAAGTACTAATCAGGGGCAAATATTCAGGTTACTTGCCAACTTAAATCAATTGAAAAACATGTCTATTTTATTAATCAGCCATGATCTAGAAAATCTTACCCACTGGACTAGTACCATTACCGTTATGTACAGCGGCCAATTTGTGGAGGCCGGCAGCACAGAGAAAATATTTAATAAACCGATGCACCCCTACACTCGAGCTTTAGTTGATAGTAGTACCAAAGCCAATTTACAATTACCGACAAAATCTCGCCTGATGACCTTACCGGGTAGTATTCCAATTCTACAACATTTGCCCATAGGTTGCAGACTAGGTCCTCGATGCCCAAGAGCACAACAAAAGTGTGTATCTGCACCAAAAGTCAGTAATTTCCATGGCCATAAAGTAAGCTGCCACTACCCATTACTCAGAGATCCCGGTAAAAAAGAAGCGGTAAAACACAAAACAGGCAAAGGAATAAACTAACATGAGTGTTTTATTAGATGTAAAAGAAATTTCTAAGTCATTTAAACTGAAAGGTTACTGGTATCATAAACGAAAATTTGACGCCTTATCGCCATTATCCTTCGCTATAGAAGGTAAAAAAACCTTGGCAATTGTTGGTGAAACAGGATCAGGTAAATCGACATTAGCAAAGATATTAGTTGGAGCAGAAACGCCTAGCTCGGGTAAAGTATATTTAAATGGCCAGTTATTAGAAAGCCAACGTTTTAAGCAAAGATGTCAGCATGTTCGCATGATTTTCCAAGATTCGGGTACCACACTCAACCCTAGCTTAACCATTCAACAATTGCTCGACGAACCCTTAACACTTAATACAGACTTGGATGACAAACAACGTCGACAGCTTATTCGTACTACACTACAAAAAGTTGGACTGCTTGGCGATCATATGAACTTCTATCCTCATATGTTTTCAGGTGGACAAAAGCAAAGAATATCCCTCGCCCGAGCCATTATATTACAACCTCAAGTGATAATATTAGATGAGGCTTTAGCGGCTTTAGACCCCTCATTACGCTCACAAATGATTAACTTGTTACTTGATTTGCAACAGCAAATGGGCTTAGCGTATATTTTAATATCTCACAACTTAGGTATTGTTCGCCACTTCAGTGACGATGTAATGGTAATGTCACAGGGTAAAGTGGTCGAATCTGGAAAAACCATTGAGGTGATGCGTAATCCTCAGCATAAAGTGACTCAAAGACTAATGATGAGTCAAAATTTTCAGCTTAAATAAAGTCTGACCAAGTACTTTATACCAATTGCACTAATTAAGTGATCATTTTCAACTGGTCTAAATATCCAATACCATCGTTGCTTTCAATCCCAATAGCCAGCTATTGCTCAATCAAGCGCCTTGTTCTTGAAAATTTATTCTCATTGCTTATTTTAATAATGAAAGCTGTAACCTTGATTAATCCAAATGGTTTTAGGTATTAATCACCTATAAAACAAACAAAAAAAAGCCAATAGTAAATAATTACTATTGGCTTTTTTGACCGCTAAAGGCGATCAACGTTACTCTTTATTAATAACTAGCAACAGGCTCAGAAAGCACCTTGCGGCTTATCTTAGCACCTACCTTTAATGAGGTAACAAAGCTTTGGTAAGCAGATTGAGCTAATTGTGATGTTTGTTGCTGCGCTAAGTTCGGGTTAGCAGCAATTTCATTTACGCCAATAGCTGTCACTTCAACAAGAGCAAGATCTCCATTGCTTAACGCAACGCTTGACGCGGAAATAGTTCCATTCACAGGATGTGGTAAAACAAACGCTGCGCGACTGATACTTTGATCAACTTCAGCGCTATAACGAGCCACTTTCGCTTTGCTAACAAAACTAGCACTAAGTGATGCTAGTTGAGTAGAAATATCAGTACCTGCGTTAAAATCAGCTAATAATGAATCAACTGTTTGTTGAGCTTTTTCAGTTGATTTTTGATTAACTAAGATATCTTTAATCTGTGATTTAACTTCCTCTAGAGGCTTGACATTTGCTTCTTGCAAAGTGTTAAGACGCAGTACAAGAACAACACTATCGTTTACTTCTATAAGGTCTGAGTTCATGTTGTCTTGAAGAACCATTTCTGAAAAAGCAGCTTCAATAACGTTAGCTTGATCAAAAGGCATACTATTACCATTACGTAATAACCAAGGAGACGTTTGTATAACAACATTTACCTCACTTGCTGCATCTTCTAGGCTATCAGGAAATTCAAAGCTAATACGTGCCATTTCTTGCTGTAGAGTGAAGAATTTGTCTTGTGCTTGATCATTACTTAACTTAATACGTAAGTCTGCTTGTACGTCAGCTAAATCTTGAACCGCTTCTTCTTTATAATCCGTTAATTTCAATACATGGTAACCAAAGCTTGTTTTAACTAATTGACTGATTTCGCCAATATTAACTAATGCTAATGCAGCCTCATCAAAGCTTTCTTCCATTATACCTGGCTCTAGCCATTCTAAATCACCACCATTTTCACCGCTAAAAGTATCACTTGAAACTTCTTTGGCTAATACAGCAAAGTCTTCACCTTGGTTAAGACGGCTCAATACTGCTTGTGCTTGAGTTTTAGCTAGGCTTTCATCGTCATTAAACTCAATAAGTATATGAGAAATACGACGCTGTGCTGTTTCAGTAAAACTAGCGATATTCTCTTGATAATGCTTAGCTAATTCTTCATCAGTTACATTAATATCTTTTGCAATATCAGCAACACTTAAGCTGATATAGTCAACTTTAACTTGCTCTTTATTTTCAAAACGAGCTTGGTTAGCTAAATAATAACTATTTATTTCTTCATCAGTTAACTCAATAGCTGCTTTAAATTGCTGCGCCGAGATAGTCGCATAGCGAATATCTCGCGTTTGGTTTTGTAAAACAAGTTGTAATTTTTCTTGGTAAGGCAAGTTAAATTCAGAGCCAACGAGTGCTTGGCTTAGTTGGCGACGAGTCATTTCAACACGTAAATAATCACGGAAGTCTGAAGATTGGAAAAAGCCCGCTTGATTGATAATAGCTAGATAGCGATTATTATCAAAAGTACCGTCCACTTGAAACTCAGGCATTTCACGAATAGTTTCTTTTAAACGAAGATCAGAAACACGAATAGCAAGAGCGCTGCTGTTTTGATCAATCAGCTTTTCATTAATTAGATTATCCAAAACACCTTGGCGAAAATTAGCCATATAATTGGCATCATTTGATAGAGTGTCAAACATCTCACCAAACTGTTGTGCCATACGACCACGTTGTGCTTGATAAGCTTTATTAAATGCTTGTTGGCTAATTGCTTCACCGTTAACCGTTGCTACAGAGGTATCAACTGAGTTGGTATAACTCCCAACACCTGCGACAGCGAAGGTTAGAATAATCAAACCAAGAATAATTTTGGCAGTCAATCCCTGCGATTTTTCACGAATATCTTCTAACATTTATTTCTCTTTTTTAATGCCTAAATAAACTAGGCCTAATTATCTTTAAATTAAAGTTGCTCGCGATTTTAGCAGATGACAATACCAAGTGCATTAATTTATTGACTACTTAGCGAGAATTAAAAGGCTTAGAGGCAAGGCATTGATTGAGGAGAATGGTTATTCCATTATCGAAGTCAATAACGCCGCATATAAGCCTATTAATCTCGCCCTTGGGAGTTTATTAGCAAACTGATAACAGCACAAAACAAATAAAATATAGAATAACTATGTTTAAGTCATTTTGTTTGTTCTAAGCTCGCTTATATAACTCTAAGTTGACCAATTCATTAGTGCAATTGGTATAGCACCGCTTGAAGCACAATATTAGCTAATTGCAAATAAATTATTTTTTAATTATAAGTTTCTTTAATTTACATAAGCTAAAACGTAAAAAACCACCTAAAAGGTGGTTTCAAATGACGATTTAGAACTTAGTCTAATGACTAGTTACACGTTACATGCGTCTTTTAATGCTTTACCCGCTTTGAAAGATGGGATTTTAGCAGCAGCGATTTGAATAGTAGCACCCGTTTGTGGGTTACGACCAGTACGTGCTGCACGGTCACGTACAGAGAAAGTACCAAAACCAACAAGAGCAACTTGCTCGCCATCTTTTAATTCATCAGTTACAGCGCCAATAAATGAATCTAATGCACGACCCGCAGCAGCTTTTGAAATGTCTGCACCAGCAGCAATTTTCTCGATTAGTTGAGATTTATTCACAGTGTATACCCCTTCGATTGTTATTATGCAACGCTATCCTTTTTATTATGTAGTCAATAAAAATTATATTTTTTCGATTACTTGAAGCGTTGAGTTTAGAAAATATTATACTCTCTAGTTCCCGCTAATTCATCTATATAACATAGCGAGTAAGGGGTCTAGGGATATAAGCGTAGTTAACTTACCATAGTTTCAGCGTTTGAAAAGCGAAAAATGCAATTTTTAGCAAATATTTTAGCAATTTGAGTCTTTTTTGATATAAATCATCAAAAAAGACCAAGCTTTGAGCAACTTATTTTGCTGCTTTCCATTGTTCTACAGGGTGTTCAAGCGCAAGAGCAAGCACCTCATCTATCCATTTTACTGGGTGAATCGACAATTCAGCTTTCACATTCTCTGGAATTTCTTGTAAGTCACGTTCATTTTCATGCGGTATTATCACGGTCTTTATACCGCCACGATGTGCAGCAAGTAACTTCTCTTTCAAACCACCTATAGCTAACACTTCACCACGAAGGGTAATTTCACCTGTCATGGCAACGTCTGCCCTTACTGGGTTACCAGTAAGGCTTGATACTAGCGCGGTACACATACCGACCCCTGCACTCGGTCCATCTTTTGGTGTTGCACCTTCAGGAACATGTACATGAATATCACGTTTCTCATAAAAGTCTTCATTGATACGAAGCTTTTCAGTACGGCTTCTTACCACTGTCATAGCGGCTTGAATAGACTCTTGCATGACATCACCTAAAGACCCGGTATAAGTCAGTTTTCCTTTGCCAGGAACAGAGGCAGTTTCTATAGTAAGTAGCTCTCCCCCAACTTGGGTCCACGCTAAACCAGTAACTAAACCAACACGATTTTCATCATCGGCTTTACCATAATCAAAGCGTTGTACACCTAAGAACTCATTAAGATTATCTTGATTAATGGTGACTTTCTTCAACTTTTTATCAAGTAAAATAGACTTCACCGCTTTACGACATAATTTAGATATTTCACGCTCTAAACTACGCACACCAGCTTCACGGGTGTAATAACGAATAATACCTACAATGGCACTGTCATCAATATCAATTTCTTTTGCTTTCAAACCATTTCGTTCAATTTGTTTATTAACAAGATGGTTTTTTGCAATATTGAGCTTCTCATCTTCGGTATAGCCAGAAAGACGTATAACTTCCATACGGTCTAATAACGGGCCTGGAATATCCATGCTATTAGACGTGGCAACAAACATCACATCGGATAAATCATAATCTACTTCAAGGTAGTGATCATTAAACGTGGTATTTTGTTCAGGATCTAATACTTCAAGTAGTGCCGATGCAGGATCACCTCGCATGTCTGAAGCCATCTTATCAATTTCATCTAATAAAAATAGCGGGTTCTTAACCCCTACTTTTGATATCTTTTGGATCAACTTACCAGGCAAGGAGCCAATGTAAGTACGACGATGTCCACGAATTTCTGCTTCATCACGTACACCGCCTAATGCCATACGTACATATTTGCGACCGGTAGATTTAGCAATAGATTGGCCAAGAGACGTTTTACCAACACCTGGAGGGCCTACTAAACATAATATAGGTCCTTTTAGCTGGCTTACTCGCTGTTGTACGGCTAGATACTCAAGAATTCTTTCTTTAACTTTATCTAGACCATAATGATCTTTATCAAGTACTTCTTGAGCAAGGGCAAGATTACGCTTTAACTTACTGCGCTTCTTCCAAGGTACATTGATCATACAATCGATATAACTGCGAACTACCGTAGCCTCTGCCGACATAGGTGACATCATTTTAAGTTTCTGAAATTCAGCTAAGGTTTTATCCTTAGCTTCACTCGGCATTTGCGCCTCTTCAATGCGCTTAGCCATTTGCTCAAGCTCATCAGGCGTATCTTCCCCTTCATTAAGCTCTTTTTGAATGGCTTTCATTTGCTCATTCAAATAATAATCGCGCTGACTTTTTTCCATTTGCTTTTTAACACGGGTGCGAATTTTCTTTTCAACTTGCAGCAAGTCGATCTCGCCTTCCATGAGTGCCATCAAATGCTCTAAGCGCACATTAACATCAAGTATCTCTAACACTTTTTGCTTATCAGCAAGTTTTAAAGGCATATGAGCGGCCATAGTATCGGCAAGCTGCTCAGCTTCATCAATACCGGATACTGACGTCAGTACTTCTGGTGGTATTTTTTTATTAAGCTTTACATAGCCCTCAAACTGAGAAATGGCTGAGCGGATCAATACTTCAATATCGTCGTTAAGTTCACTATTAGGGGTAACATATTCAATTTCAGCGCTAAAATATTCTTCTGTTTCAACAAATTTATTTATCGTTGCACGCTGCGCACCTTCTACTAAAACTTTAACAGTGCCGTCAGGGAGTTTTAACATTTGTAAAATGGTTGCTACTGTACCTGTGGTGTAAACGTCATCCGCTTTAGGATCATCAATGGCAGCATCTTTTTGTGCAACAAGGAATACTTGCTTATCTTGTTCCATGGCTAAATCTAGGCAGCGGATTGATTTTTCACGGCCAACAAAAAGTGGAATAACCATCTGAGGGTAAACTACAACATCTCTTAAGGCTAAAACGGGGATTTCAACGACACCAGATAATTCTTTACTCATTGGCTACTCTTTTTGGGAATTGTTTTAATTGATAAAAATAAAGCTATAGAATCTATATGGGGCTAGGCTGTTAACTTTCAACAAGAGATATAAAATAAAGCAGTAATACCAAATTAATTTATTTATTTCCCCTCTGGCAGAGATCAAAAAAGCCTTAAGTAATAAGTCATTATTAAATATAATCACTTATTACTTAAGGCTAATACTTGAGGCTAATATTTACAGCTAAGTTTTACATTAAAATATAATGTTACTCAGAAGCAGCCTGTTCTTGTTTACTATCATAAATAACAATCGGCTTACTTTCGCCTTTGATAGTATTTTCATCAACAACAATTTTACTGACATTTTCCATTGATGGTAATTCATACATGGTATCAAGCAATACAGCTTCAACAATTGAACGTAAACCACGTGCACCTGTTTTTCTGTCCATAGCTTTACGGGCTATAGCATGTAAAGCATCGGTTCTGAATTCCAACTCGACATTTTCCATATCAAATAATGCTGTAAACTGTTTAGTTAACGCATTTTTAGGCTCTTGCAATATTTGAATGAGAGCATCTTCATCTAGCTCACGTAATGTAGCAAGAACAGGTAAACGTCCAATAAACTCTGGAATCAAACCGTATTTAACTAAGTCTTGTGGTTCAACCTCAGCTAAACGATCAGTTAATGATATTTCTTGATCTTTACCACGAACTTCAGCGCCAAAGCCAATACCAGTACCCGTATGATTACGCTGCTCAACAACTTTATCTAAACCGGCAAATGCACCACCACAGATAAAGAGAATTTTAGACGTATCTACTTGCAAAAACTCTTGTTGTGGGTGTTTACGGCCACCTTGAGGTGGTACTGAAGCAACGGTTCCTTCAATAAGCTTTAATAATGCCTGTTGAACACCTTCACCTGACACATCACGTGTTATAGAAGGATTGTCTGACTTACGTGAGATCTTATCGATTTCATCAATATAGACAATACCACGTTGAGCTTTCTCTACATCGTAATCACATTTCTGTAATAACTTTTGAATGATATTTTCTACGTCTTCACCAACATAACCAGCTTCAGTTAACGTTGTGGCATCAGCCATAGTAAATGGTACATCTAATAAGCGTGCAAGAGTTTGCGCTAATAGCGTTTTACCACTACCGGTTGGCCCGATAAGTAAAATATTACTCTTACCCAGTTCAACACCATTATGATTGTCACCATTACGTAATCTCTTATAATGATTATAAACAGCAACTGCTAATACTTTTTTAGCGTGGTCCTGTCCAATAACATAATCATCAAGGTCTTCACGAATCTCAATTGGAGTAGGCAATGCCTCTTTACTTTCTTTTGGCGAAATTTCAGAAATTTCTTCGCGAATAATGTCGTTACACAACTCTACACATTCATCACAAACAAAGACTGATGGGCCAGCAATTAATTTACGTACTTCATGTTGGCTCTTGCCACAAAATGAGCAGTAAAGTAATTTACCATTATCGCCACCACTTTTAATATCGGTCATGCCCTACCTCTAAACGTTTAATACTAATAAATCGATTTATTACTAAATCTATACTGTTAAGTATACACCGAAATCCTATTTATCGTTACGTTGTTCTAATATGGAGTCAACTAAGCCATATTCAACTGCAGCTTCTGCACTTAAGAAATTATCTCTGTCAGTATCTTGAGAAAGCTGCTCTATCGTTTTACCTGTATGTTCAGCCATTAACTTGTTAAGTTTTTCTTTGATGAATAAAATCTCTTTCGCATGAATTTCAAAATCAGATGCTTGACCTTGGAAACCACCTAGTGGTTGGTGAATCATAACCCGGGCATTAGGTAAACAATAACGTTTGCCTTTTTCACCACCTGACAGCAAAAATGCGCCCATGCTTGCCGCTTGACCAATACACACAGTGCTAATGTTAGGTTTGATAAACTTCATGGTATCGTATATTGCCATACCTGCAGTTACTGAACCGCCCGGTGAGTTTATATATAAATAAATATCTTTATCAGGACTTTCAGATTCTAAAAATAATAACTGTGCGATGATCAAGTTGGCCATATGATCTTCAACTTGACCACAAAGGAAAATTACACGCTCTTTTAACAGCCTAGAGTATATATCATATGAACGCTCACCTTTAGCGGTTTGCTCAACAACCATAGGCACTAACGCGCTTTCGATACCTGATGTATTGCTTTGTGATGTTACTTGAGATGATCTTTGTGATGTAATTTGAGAATTAAACAAGAGTATACCTTCCCTTAATAAATAATAATGGCCTGTATGTTGCCATACAAGCCATTAAATTTAAGCGATTGCTTAGTTAGTTGTCAATGTAAAACTAATGAAAAGTAAGCTTTACTTAGCTTCTGGGTTCATTATTTCATTGAAACTAGCTTTTTTATCAGAAACTTTAGCTTTTTCAACTAAAAGCTCAACAGCTTGCTCTTCTAAAGCAACATTTTGCATCT
Organism: uncultured Colwellia sp.; assembly: GCA_913063325.1. GTDB lineage: Bacteria > Pseudomonadota > Gammaproteobacteria > Enterobacterales > Alteromonadaceae > Colwellia. Next base: position 30,131 of record CAJXYE010000059.1, read on the forward strand.
GCTGCATAAGCTCTTGGTTGTTAGCATAGTATTCGATTACTTCTTTAGGATCTTCATAAGCTGAAGCTGCAGAAGCAATTAATTCATTCACTTTAGTTTCATCAACTTTAAGTTCATTAACTTTAATCACTTCACCTAAAAGTAAACCAATCTTGACACGACGTTCTGCTTGTTCAGTAAACATTTCAGCAGGTAGTTGTGGTAAGTTTTTAGGATCCATTTGGCCTTGGAAACGCTGCATAGCTTGTTGACGTAAAACATCAACTTCTTGCGTAACAAGTGCCGCTGGTAAATCAACGTCATGACCAGCTAATAAACCATCAATAACTTGTGTTTTAACTTTAGCTTTAACAGCTTGCGTTAATTCACGTGCCATATTTTTACTTACTTCAGCACGTAAAGCTTCAACGCCACCTTCTTCAATACCGAAAAGTTTTGCAAACTCTTCATCAATTTCAGGTAAAATTGGACCTTCAGTTTTATGAATTACGATATCAAACTCAGCGTCTTTACCTTTAAGGTTTTCAGCATGGTAATCTTCAGGGAAAGTTACCTTGATAGTTTGCTCATCACCAACTTTCATGCCAGTAACTTCTTTTTCAAAACCTGGGATCATACGACCTGCGCCAAGTTCTAATTCAAAAGCTTCAGCTTTTCCGCCTTCAAACTCTTCACCGTCTACACGACCAGTGAAATCAAGTGTTAATTTATCACCTGCTTTGGTTTTGCGTTTGTTTTCTTTCCATGTTTGGTGCTGCTTTTGTAGCGTTACAAACATTTCATCTAAATCAGCATCAGTTACGTCTACTTGTGGACGTTCGATAGCAATTTTTTCTAAATCTTTTAATTCAACTACAGGGTACACTTCAAACGTTGCTTCAAACTCTAGTGCTTTACCATCTTCATTGCTTTTAGCAATAAATGAAGGACGGCCAGCAGGATTGATTTTTTCTGCAACAATCGCATCAACAAAGTTACGCTGCATAATTTCACCAGCAACTTCTTGACGTACTGATTTCCCAAAGCGTTTTTGAACTACTGACGCTGGTACTTTACCAGGACGGAAACCGTTAATACGCTGTGTTTTACTAATTTGACGAAGACGATTCTTTACTTCTACATCTACTTTTTCGGCCGGAACAGAAATAGTCAGACGACGTTCCAAACCTTGTGTAGTCTCAACTGAAACTTGCATTTAAATACCTCAAAAATTTAGCGTATTACGCTTTTACGCATCAATTAATAGCCAGTACATTTGATAAACCTATCAAATGAGTGATAAATGATGCTCTATTACAAAAATTATGACGACGAATTATAGCGAGGCAAAAAAAAAGTTGCAAGGTGTAAGTTTTAACCTATGGGTAATTTTTTAACTATTTAGTTACACTGGCTAATATTAGAGAAGATGAGAATGTTATTGTAGTCGTAAAAGTACCCGTTTTTTAATTATTTAACGAGAATATAATTTTACTAAAAGCTGGATGTAGAAAGGAATAATAGCCATTGTTTTCTTGCATAAAAAAGATCAACAAAATAATATTGTAATTGATATTTTAAAAAATAGAGTGTAATTAGAGAGATATCAGAAATATTTGTGGGGGTAGGATTTTCAGGGATGCTTATTAATGTATTGTAAGAAAGTGGTCGGTGATGCAAGATTCGAACTTGCGACCCCTTGGACCCAAACCAAGTGCGCTACCAAGCTGCGCTAA
>CAJXYE010000060.1 GCA_913063325.1 uncultured Colwellia sp.
CGAAGAAGAACTATGTAAAACAACAGTAATGTGAGTGCTCACACAAATTGCATGATAACTAATTGTTAAAGAAAAGGTCTCTATTGAAACCTAGATAAGAGTCGCATTCGCTCTTTATCTGAACTGAAAACCGTGTGGTTATCAGCATTGCTCGTTGCTGTTGCCCCGAAGCAGGATGCGCATCATACGCTTCCGAGTTTTGATGTCAACGTTTATTTCAAAGTATTTAAAAAACATTTTAAAACGATACGTTAAGTTAACCAATTCACTTAAAAAGTTAAGAGATAACTTATCAAAACAGTCCGTTGATGATTCAATTTGCGTGAACCCCTTGGAACTGGAGCGCATTATAGAGATCTAATTCCTTAGCACAAGGGTTATTTTAACTTTTTCCCCAATACTTTGTCGATCGCTCAAATAACAAACAAAAAACCCACTTACTTCACATTTTCTTAGTGAATAAACGGGCTTTATAAGATTTAACTGTTCAGGTGCGCTTTGTTACATACAAAGACCACCATCGATTTCAACAACTCGACCAGTGAAGAACTCATTTTCAAAAATGTATTTTGCCGTATGAGCTATTTCTTCAGCTTCACCTAAACGGCCAACTGGTTTCATTTTTTCTAATCTGTCACGCATCTCTGGTTTCATCGCATCTGTCATTGCAGTACGTATCACCCCTGGAGCTATAGCGCCAACACGAATACCATGACGACCTAACTCTCTTGCCCATGTAGTGGTCATTGCTACTACACCTGCTTTTGCTGCAGCATAATTTGTTTGTCCCATATTTCCACCACGGGCAATAGAAGACATATTAATAATAACACCTTCCCTTTTACCCTCTATCATATGAACAGCTGCTTCACGACCACATAAAAAGACACCGGTCAGGTTTACATCAATAACAGACTGAAAGTTTTCTAAAGACATTTTCTTAACCACAACACCATCTTTAGCTTTAACAAACATGCCATCACGAAGGATGCCAGCATTATTAACTAAGCCATCGATACCACCGAAGTCATTGTTAATTTGTTGGAAGGTTTGTTCTACTTGGCTTTCTTTACTTACGTTAGCAAGATAATAAGATACTTTTATTCCTTCAATACCTACTGACTTTACTTGTTCCACACTTTCTTTTAATTGTTCTTCATTCAAATCTATTAATGCTATATTAGCACCCGACTTTGCAAAGCTTATAGCCATAGTCAAACCAAGGCCTTGGCCACCACCGGTAATTACGATCGTTTTATCTTGTAGTTTCATTTTATCTACTTACTTTTATTGAATGCATCAAAGGGGTCAAAGCGAAATTATACCCATTACCATTCAAGATGCAGGTTGCAGAGCGCTTGAGCAATTTCAATTCAAGGCGCTGTGATGAAAGAAGGGTTATTCCCTTATAAATCACAGCAACGATGAAGTGATGTTGCTCAAGCCCTTCTTCGATGGGTTTAAAATGACTTTATACTGCGTTAAATAATCAAACCATAGAATGACTATGCTTAAATTATTTGCCTTGCCTAAAGTTATTTTAATTCCCACTGAAATCCTGCACTTTGAATGGTAAAGGGTATAGCTATGACTATGCCCCGTTATATTTTAGTTAATCAGTTAAGCTAATTTAACAAGTGGGTGCTCTGCTTTTAACCAATTAGATTCAAAGAACCAATCAAGTACTTTAGCATCAATTAATTCAACCGATGCATAATGCCATTGGGGGTTGTTATCTTTATCTATTAATAGTGCTCTAACACCTTCTAAGAATTCACCGAAATGTCCGCACTTAACAGCTAAATTTAATTCCATACGGAAGCAATCAGCTAATGTCATGCCTTTGCCCAACTGTAATTGTGTATAAGCTAATTGTGCGCTTAAGGCACTGCCCCTTTTCAATGATTTTTGTGCGCGGCTAAGCCACTGATCTTCTGTATCAACACTTAAGATTGCCGTCACAATTTCAGTCAACTCTTGTTTTTCAGTTAGCTGAGTTATTAATGTTTGATGTTCTCTTAAAGGTGATGCTGGTAATTTACTAACTGAGCCTTGTTCAAACTCTAGTAATAATTGCGAAGCCTTGTCGTGATTTAATGGGACTGTCTCCCCCCAGTTAATCATCTTAAGTTGGCTAACAAAGTTATCTTTGTGTTGTTGCTCAACAAAATAATCAGCAAGGTGACAATATTTGGCATCTGCCGCATTTATAGATGCACCGGTTAATGCTAAAAACAAACCACAGCCGCTAGGCATTTTATTTAAGAAATAGCTGCCACCTACATCTGGAAACAAACCAATACTAATCTCAGGCATTGCAATTCGTGAGCTTTGGGTAACCACTCTATGGCTTGCGCCAACGAGCATGCCTAAACCGCCGCCCATAACTATGCCACTGCCCCAAACAATAAAGGGCTTGTCAAAAGTATGGATTAAGTAATCTAGCTGATATTCCTGGGTAAAGTACTGCTCTATCTCTGGAGCGAAATCACTTTCGTTAATTAACACATTGTTTTGGTCAGCTGAAGTAGCACTCTTCTGGTTATGTTTATTTTCCATCGCGTTATATAGATGAACAATATCACCGCCAGCACAAAATGCTTTTTCTCCCTCTCCTTGTAAAAACACGGCGGCAATATCTTTTTGCTTTTGCCATGCTGTTAACTGTGGATAAAGAAGGCTTATCATCTCGCCACTTAAAGCATTGAGTGATTTAGGTGAATTGAGCGTAATGACCCCAATTTTTTTACCATTATCACAATCAGCTTCTTGAAAAATAACTACATCTGTCATAATTTTTCCTATACCTAATTTTCTTGTATGAGTTGGATTGATTTTAAAGTACCAAAACTACTTATTCAGCCAAACTGGCTTACGTTTTTCTAGGAAAGCTTGTACGCCTTCGGTTTGATCTGCAGAGTCAAATAAATCAACAAAGGCTTGTCGCTCTTGTATTAATACTTTATTAATAGGCATGATTCGATTTTTTTGAATTAAACGTTTACAAGCAGTAACCGCTACCGGGCTTTGTTTGGAAACCTTTTCCGCTAAGGCAATGGCTGAACTTTTTCCTTCACCCTGTGGAACAACTTCTTCGATTAAATTAATAGCTAATGCTTTTTCTGCTTTTACACGCTCGCCACATAAAATCATCCGTTTAGCCCAGCCCTCACCAACTAATAATGCTAAGTTTTGTGTACCTCCAGCACAAGGCAGTAAACCAACACTTGCCTCTGGTAAAGCCATCACAGCATGTTCTTCTGCAATTCGGATGTCACAAGCTAAAGCAACTTCTAAACCTCCACCCATAGCGTAGCCATTAATGGCTGAAATAGAAACACCGCGAAATGTGGATAACGTTTCAAATGCCTGACCAAAAATATCACTCATATCCGTAGCAACTTGTTTATCGCCATCAGCAAAAACATTAAGGTCTGCTCCGGCAGAGAAGAATTTCTCCCCATCACCAGTTAATACTAAAGCATAAATGTTTTTATCTTCATTTAACGCGAGAACTAAATCACGTAAATCTGCCAAACTTTGTGCCGTCCAGGTGTGTGCAGGAGGATTATTAAAGGTGATAACGGCGGTATGAGCAATAACGTCTACTCGTAAAAACTGTGAAGAATAATCAGACATTTTCTTTCCTTGCTAAATATTGGATGCTAAAGGCTTCTTTCATGAGCGTGTTGACTCACTATGATGAGCTTTCATTAGGTGCTGAGTGCTTAGTATTTTGATAACACCTTTATATTTTGTATTAAAAGATGTATCTGACAGATTATTCAATCAGATACACCGGAGGTTTCTGGGTTTTACCTAAAGTAACTGCCCTGCTCCCTCAGTTAATAATCTGCGAGCAATGATAACGCGCATAATTTCATTGGTACCTTCAAGAATTTGATGAACACGGACATCTCTAAAGTGACGCTCTAGTGGGTACTCTTTGATATAACCATAACCACCGTGGATTTGCAGGGCAGCATCACATACTTGGAATCCAATATCAGTAGCAAAACGTTTTGCCATTGCGCAATAAGCGGTTTTCTCAGGGTCATTTTTATCTAACTTATAAGCCGCTAGTCGCACTAATTGTCTTGCAGCTACCAACTCAGTAGCCATATCGGCTAGCTTAAATTGTAATCCTTGAAATGCAGCAATAGGTTTACCAAACTGTTCACGTTCTTGCATATAAGTCATGGCAGTATTTAACGCTTGCTGCGCTGTACCAATAGAGCAAGTGGCAATATTTATGCGCCCACCATCAAGGCCCTTCATCGCTAGAGAAAAACCTTCACCTTCACTCGCCAATAAATTTTCTACCGGTACTTTGACATTATCAAAAGTAATTTGTCGTGTTGGTTGTGCGTTCCAGCCAAGCTTTTCTTCAGCTTTCCCGTAAATAACGCCCTCTAAATCTGCTGGAATAACTAATGCCGAAATACCTTTAGCGCCAGCTTCCCCGGTACGAACCATGACAACCAAAACTTCAGTTTCGCCAGCACCTGAAATAAACATTTTAGAGCCGTTAACGATATAATGATCGCCGTTAATTTTTGCACTGGTACGCAGTGATGCAGCATCAGAGCCTGAGCCTGGTTCAGTTAAACAATAAGAGGCAAGTTTTTCACCTGTCACCAGTTGCGGGCACCAAGCATCTTTTATTGTTGCTGTACCCCAAGTTGCAATCATCCAAGTAGCCATATTATGGATAGTCATCATGGCTGTTGTCGTAGTACAACCCATGGATAGCTGCTCAAAAATTATCGAGGAATCTAATCGACTCAAGCCTAAACCACCGGCATCTTCTGGCGCATACAATCCACAAAAGCCTAATTCACCCGCTTTGCTAATGACATCTTTTGGAAAGGTATGTTCTAAATCCCATTTAGCCGCATTGGGTAATAACTCGCTATCGCTAAACTGCTTAGCCAAATCAGCAAACATCTGTTGGTCTTCGGTTAAATCAAAATTCATCAGTAATTCCTATATTTTAAAAGCATCGTCATTTGTTCAGTAATTAGTTATTTACCTTTAAGTTGTATGGTGCAAGTTAAAGAAAAAAGCACGGAGTTGACGTTAGTCAATGAGTACTTTTGACGATTAAAGTGCTCCATTCAACAACAAGATGAACAACTAGATCATTTCTAATGCAATTGCTGTAGCTTCGCCGCCGCCGATACAAAGAGAAGCAATGCCTTTAGATAGACCTTGGTTTTTCAATGCATGGATTAAGGTCACCATAATACGTGCGCCACTTGCGCCTAAAGGATGACCTAAGGCACATGCACCACCATGAATATTTACTTTGCTGATATCTAACGACATATTTTTTACTGCCAACATAGTTACCATGGCAAAAGCTTCGTTGATCTCAAATAAATCAACATCAGCTATTTGCCAATTTGCTTTGGCTAATACTTTTGTCATTGCGCCTACTGGTGCTACCGTAAATTCGGCAGGTGCTTGTGCATGTGTTGCATGAGCTACAATTTTACAAAGTGGTGATAAACCACGCTTCTCAGCTTCTGACAATTTCATCATCACAAGCGCTGCGGCGCCATCTGAGATTGAACTAGAATTTGCGGCAGTAATGGTGCCATCTTTTTTAAAAGCAGCCCTAAGTGAAGGTATTTTATCTGGACGAGCATTACCAGGTTGTTCGTCGGTATCAATAAGCGTTTCTTTACGTCGATTAATCACTGTAACTGGCGTGATCTCATTTTTAAAAGCACCACTTTCAATGGCTGTATTGGCACGGCTAAGTGAGCGGATTGCAAATTCATCCATCGCTTCGCGGGTAAAATCAGCTTCATCAGCAGTTTCTTGAGCAAAACACCCCATAGAGATTCCGTCATAGGCATTTTCTAAACCGTCTAGCATCATATGATCGATGACTTCGCCATGTCCCATACGTAAACCTGTTCTAACTTTAGGTAATATATAGGGTGCGTTACTCATGCTCTCCATACCGCCAGCAACAGCTACATCGATAGAGCCGACAAGTAATGAATCATGTGCTTGCATCGCCGCTTTCATACCTGAACCACAGACTTTATTGATTGTGGTACAAACAGTTGATAAAGATAAATCAGCAGCGATTGCTGCTTGTCTAGCTGGTGCTTGCTTTAAACCTGCAGGTAAAACACAGCCCATAATGACTTCGTCAACTTGATCATTGGCTAAGTTAGCTTGTGCTATTGCGCCTTTAATCGCGCTAGCACCTAATTCAGGAGCCGTTACCGGTGACAAACAACCGCCAAAACCACCCATGGGTGTTCTTACGGCTGAAACAATAACAATAGGATCTAATGATGACATGCAGCTCTCCAGCTTCTAAATAATAATTTCGAATAATTTCAAAGTAAGTTAATCGCTTTTATTAAAGCCTAACTTAATAGTATCTTTACGCCAACGTAACCTTAGTGACTAAGATCATCAATAACAAAGTAAACTGTAAGACCTTGCTTACAGCATAAATTCATTATTTTAATCATCGCCCAAAAGCAACCTTTACGTTAACGTAAACTTCCTATAAGATAAATCAATAAGCAAATTTATTCAAGATGATATATCCGAGTAAACAAATGACATCAAAAACTAGCCCAACTAAATACTCTATTAGCGACTTATCAAAAGAATTTGATATCACCACACGCAGCATACGTTTTTATGAAGACCAAGGGTTACTTTCTCCTTCCCGTAAGGGACAAACGAGAATTTATAACCAAAGAGATAAAGTTCGACTAAAGTTAATTTTGCGCGGTAAACGTCTAGGTTTTTCATTAGCTGAAACAGGCCGTTTATTTGAACTATACGACGTAGATAAAACCAGTGCTAAGCAGTTAAACAGCATAATGGAACTTATCAACAATAAAAAAAGCGATCTAACGCAGCAACTTGATGATATTAATGCAGTGCTAATTGAATTGAATGACCTAGAAGATAACTGTCAAGAAACACTTAGAACACTCGAAAGCAAATAATACCCCTATATAAGCAACGGTAAAGGAACCATTATGATTTCACAATACAAATCACTTAACTTTAATTTAGGCGAAACAGTCGACATGATCCGCGATCAGGTAAATGCCTTTTCTCGAGATGAAATAGCGCCTCGTGCCGCGCAAATTGACATTGATAATGAATTTCCGAAAGATTTATGGCGTAAGTTTGGTGACATGGGTTTATTAGGCATGACAGTTGCTGAACAGTACGGTGGCTCAGAACTTGGTTATTTAGAACATATTGTTGCGATGCAAGAAATCAGCAGAGCTTCAGCTTCTGTCGGTTTGAGCTACGGCGCTATGTCGAACTTATGTTTAAACCAGTTAAGTAAAAATGGCTCTCATGAACAAAAACTAAAGTACTTACCAAAACTTTGTACGGGTGAACACGTTGGCGCACTTGCTATGAGCGAACCAAATGCTGGTTCAGATGTAGTAAGCATGAAGCTTCGTGCTGATAAAAAAGGTGATAAGTACATACTTAACGGTAATAAAATGTGGATCACCAATGGTCCAGATGCTGATGTTTTTGTTATTTATGCTAAAACAGATACCAGCGCAGGTTCAAAAGGCATTACCGCCTTTATTGTTGAACGTGATTACCCTGGTTTTTCTCGCCATCAAAAATTAGATAAGTTAGGTATGCGTGGTTCAAATACCTGTGAATTAGTTTTTCAGGATTGTGAAGTACCAGCAGAAAACATTTTAGGTACTGAAGGCAAAGGCGTTCGTGTATTAATGTCAGGTTTAGACTACGAACGTGTGGTTTTATCTGGCGGCTCTTTAGGCATTATGGATGCCTGTATGGATTTAGTCGTACCTTATATTCATGACAGAAAACAATTTGGTCAATCTATCGGTGAGTTCCAATTGGTACAAGGTAAAGTTGCTGACATGTACACACAAATGAATGCAGCTAAATCTTACGCTTATATGGTTGCTCAGGCATGTGACCGTGGTGAAACCACACGTAAAGATTCTGCAGCGGTAATTTTATATGCTGCCGAATTAGCGACTAAAATGGCACTTGATACCATTCAGTTACTTGGTGGCAATGGTTATATCAATGAATTTCCAGCAGGTCGTTTATTACGTGATGCAAAATTATATGAAATTGGTGCTGGTACTTCAGAGATCCGTCGTATGCTAATTGGTCGTGAATTATTTAACGAATCTAAGTAGCGAAGCATCTTGTCGTTATATGAAGCAATAAGATCGTCAAAATTACTCATTGACTAGCGTCAACTCCGTGCTATTTCCTTTTTATTGCGCCATATAACTTAAAGCTGAATCACTACATTTATTATTTGAATAAAAGACATTAAACGCAAAACACAGAGTTAGCATTGAACCAGTAGTTGTTTAGTTTGCAGCGACTTGATTCAAGTACAAGGCAAAAAAGCGGAGTTGACGTTAGTCAATGAGCATTTTTCAACGCAGTAATTGAATAAAGTCGCAATAAAATAAATGATGACTAACAAATAAAAGGCACTACCGTGGCAAAACTAATATCAAAAATAAATACCCGCAGCCAAGATTTTTTAGATAATGCTGCTCATATGCAAGTTCAAATCGATGATTTGCGTGACAAGCTTTGCGAAGTGAAACTGGGGGGCGGCGAACGTAGTCGTCAACGTCATTTAGACCGCGGTAAGTTATTACCACGTGACAGAGTTAATGCTCTGCTCGATACCGGCTCAGCTTTTCTCGAATTTTCGCAACTAGCCGCTTATAAGGTCTATGATGATCACGTGCCTTGCGCTGGCATTATTACCGGTATTGGTCGTGTTTCAGGGCAAGAGTGTGTCATTGTTACTAATGATGCTACCGTAAAAGGTGGTACTTACTACCCGTTAACAGTAAAAAAACACCTTAGAGCACAGGCGATAGCACAAGAAAATAACTTACCTTGTATCTACCTTGTTGATTCAGGTGGCGCCAATTTACCTAACCAAGATGATGTATTCCCAGATAAAGAGCATTTTGGTCGTATTTTCTTTAACCAAGCCAATATGTCTGCCAATAATATTCCTCAAATTGCCGTAGTTATGGGTTCTTGTACCGCTGGTGGTGCTTACGTACCTGCTATGGCAGATGAGTCAATAATTGTTAAAGAGCAAGGCACTATCTTTTTAGCGGGTCCTCCCCTCGTAAAAGCAGCTACAGGTGAAGTAGTTAGTGCTGAAGATTTAGGTGGCGCCGATGTGCATTGTCGTACATCAGGTGTTACCGATCATTACGCACAAAACGATCATCATGCGCTAGAAATAGCACGTTCTGCCGTTAAGAATTTAAATCGAGTAAAACCGGTATCAATAGATTTTCAGCACGTTGTCGAACCCGAATACTCAAGTGAAGAAATTTACGGCATTATCCCTAAAGATACCCGTCAACCTTATGATATTCGTGAAGTTATTGCCCGCATTGTTGATGGCAGTAATTTTGATGAATTTAAAGCACTTTACGGTAATACTCTAGTCTGTGGTTTTGCGAAGATATATGGTTACCCGGTTGGTATAGTCGCCAATAATGGCGTGCTATTTGGTGAGTCCGCAGAAAAAGGTGCTCATTTTATTCAACTCTGCGCTCAACGTAAAATACCACTAGTATTTTTGCAAAACATTACCGGCTTTATGGTGGGTAAACAATATGAGTCAGGTGGTATCGCCAAGCATGGCGCTAAAATGGTCACTGCCGTTGCCACCGCACAAGTGCCTAAATTCACTATATTAATTGGCGGCAGCTTCGGCGCCGGAAATTACGGTATGTGTGGCCGAGCCTATGATCCACGTTTCTTATTTATGTGGCCAAATGCCCGGATTTCAGTCATGGGTGGCGAGCAAGCTGCTGGCGTTATGGCGCAAGTGACTCGAGATAAAAAAGAAAAACTTGGTGAAAGCTGGAGTGATGAAGAAGAGCAAGCATTCAAAAAACCTATTGTTGACGATTATGAACACCAAGGCCACCCTTATTATGCTTCTGCGCGTTTATGGGATGACGGCATTATAGATCCCGCTGATACTCGACAAGTTTTAGGCCTAGCGATATCTGCGTCATTAAATAAACCCATTGAAGACACTAAATTTGGTATTTTCAGAATGTAACCTGCCCAGCTTTGTTAAACGCGCAGGCTAATAGTACAGGTAAAACTACAAGTACTATTTACTCATATTTCATACAAGGGTAAACGTAAAGGAAAAAGTATGTCGATTGATACATCAATTTCAACTTCGAATAAAGTGCTTTATACAATAAGCGATAATGGCGTAGCTACGGTTACTTTTGATAATGCTGAAAAACATAACGCTTTCGATGACGTTATCATCAAAACCTTAACCGATATTTTCAATGATATTGCTAAGCGTGACGATATTAAAATCATGGTGTTAGCAGCTAACGGGAAAAGCTTTAGTGCAGGTGCTGATTTAGGTTGGATGAAACGTATGGCTGGTTATTCTTATGAAGATAACCTTAAAGATGCTAATGCCTTAGCACAAATGCTCAAAGCATTAAATTTTCTGCCACAGGCTACCATTGCCAAGATTCAAGGTGCCGCTTTTGGTGGTGCTGTTGGTTTAGCTAGCTGTTGCGATATTGTTATCGCCAGCAATAAAGCCAGTTTTTGCCTAAGTGAAGTTAAATTAGGTCTTATTCCTGCAACGATTAGCCCTTATGTTGTTAATGCCATCGGTTTAAAAGCTTCGAGACGTTATTTTCAAACTGCTGAACGTTTTTTTAGCGATAAAGCCATGCAACTTGGTTTAGTAGATGAAGTTGTCGAAGCTGATGATTTAACGCCAGCGGTAGATAAGATGATAAGCACTCTGCTTAGCAATAGCCCACAAGCAATGAGGCAAGCTAAACAGCTTGCTTTTGATGTGGTTTATCAAGACATCAATGAACAACTACTGAGTGATACTAGTGCACGTATCGCAAGTATTAGAGTATCGAGTGAAGGTCAAGAAGGGCTAAGCGCTTTTTTTGAGAAACGTAGCCCAAGCTGGCAACAAAATGCCAATGAATTGCCCATAAAAGCCAAGAGCGAAGGATAAATAAATGTTTAGTAAAATATTAATTGCTAACCGTGGTGAAATTGCTTGCCGCATAATAAAAACAGCAAAAAAAATGGGCATCTTAACGGTTGCTGTCTATTCTGACGCTGACAAAGATGCCTTGCATGTTCATATGGCTGATGAAGCTGTTTATCTTGGTGCTTCTCCTTCACGTGAAAGTTACCTTGTAAGCGATAAAGTGATCGCTGCCGCCATAAAAACAGGCGCACAAGCTATACACCCTGGTTATGGTTTTTTATCAGAAAATGCTGCTTTTTGTCGTGCTTGTCAACAAGAAGGTATTACCTTTATTGGCCCTCCCGTTGAAGCTATTGAAGCGATGGGTTCAAAGTCTGCTGCAAAAAATATTATGGAAAAGGCCAATGTACCATTAGTACCTGGTTATCATGGTGAAGATCAGTCTCGTGATATCATCAAAAAAGCAGCTGACGACATGGGCTATCCTGTACTGTTAAAAGCGACGGCTGGCGGTGGTGGTAAAGGCATGCGCCAAGTTTGGAGCGAAGCTGAATTCGACGAAGGTTTAGCTGCAGCAAAGCGTGAAGCAATGTCATCATTTGGTGACGATACCATGCTAGTTGAAAAATATTTAACGCAGCCCCGTCATGTTGAAATACAAGTATTTTGTGATAATCATCAAAATGCTGTTTATTTATTTGAGCGAGATTGTTCAGTACAACGCCGCCATCAAAAAGTTATTGAAGAAGCGCCTGCTTTTAGCATGAGTGAATTTCTGCGCAGTAAAATGGGTGAGTCGGCAATAAAATCGGCACAAGCCATTGGTTATCAAGGCGCAGGTACGGTTGAATTTTTACTTGATGTTGACGGTTCATTTTACTTCATGGAGATGAATACCCGATTACAAGTAGAGCACCCTGTAACAGAGATGATTTCAGGACAAGATTTAGTTGAGTGGCAATTACGTGTTGCCGCAGGTGAAAAACTGCCTAAAACCCAACAAGAATTAACAATAAACGGCCATGCTTTCGAAGCAAGGATATATGCTGAAGATCCAAGTAATGATTTTTTACCCGCTACTGGGCAACTAAATTTATTAAAAACACCCTTAGAAAGTAAGCATGTCCGTATCGATACCGGCGTTCGTCAAGGTGATGAAGTCAGCGTTTTTTATGATCCTATGATCGCTAAACTCATTGTTTGGGATGAAAGTAGAGAAAAAGCCTTACAACGTTTAGCAAAGGCTTTACGTGAATATCGCATTGATGGCGTTACCACTAATATCGAATTTTTATATAATTTAGCGACGACCGATGCTTTTATCAATGCAGATATAGACACAGGTTTTATTGAAAAAAATCATGATGCTATTTTCCATCAAGCAGATGAAAAGCAAAATGATGAGCTATTAACGAAACAATTACCTATTGCTGCATTATATCTAGTGCTCTCGCTAGAAAAGAAAACCAAAGAGCTAGCAAAGTTGAATAATGACCCCCACTCACCTTGGCATATGACTAACGCTTGGCGATTAAATGAAGCACATAATCATTCGCTAACCTTAGCTTATAATGACATTGAATATGCCATTAACATTGAGCAAAAACGTCAAGCCAGCGCTAGCTATTATATAATCACCACTACCAGTCAATGTGGAACAAATTACACTGTTGATTGTCAGGGGGAAATTGAAGGTGAGCAGATGACCGTAACTATTGATGGTCATCGTAGCCAAAGCATTGTTGCACATAGCGACAACAGCATCAGCCTTTATCAAGAACGCGGCGTATTTAATTTTAGCCAAATTCACCCAGATCATGGCCAAAATAATGATGATGATAACCATGGGGGTTTAACTGCTCCAATGAATGGTACCGTTGTTAGTGTACTGGTAACGTCAGGTGAGCAAGTTAAAAAAGATCAGCCTTTGGTCATTATGGAAGCAATGAAAATGGAACATACTATTAAAGCGCCAAGTGACGGTGAAGTGAATGAAGTATTCTTCAGTGCTGGCGATATGGTTGATGGTGGCGCTGAGTTATTAGCTTTTTCAGCACTGCCTTTAAAAGCAAGCCTTGAGGAAAAGTAATGGCTAATCAAGAGATACCTTTAACTGAGCCATTTTCACAAAGCCTTCCAAGTAGAGTGAAGATCGTTGAAGTGGGACCAAGAGACGGCTTACAAAATGAAGCTCTCATTAATGGAAAGGCAATTAGTGCCGCAGATAAAGTCGCATTAATTGAACAGCTAGCTGATGCTGGTGTGAGTTATATTGAGAGCGGCAGTTTTGTTTCACCTAAATGGGTGCCACAAATGGCAACCTCTACAGAGGTGTTTAAAACAATAAAGCGTGATAAAAATGTCACTTACGCTGCATTAACGCCAAACATGAAAGGTTATGAAGCGGCGGTCGCTGTTAATGCCGAAGAAGTTGCCATATTTGCTGCTGCTTCTGAGAGTTTTAGCCAAAAAAATATCAATTGCTCTATTGAAGAAAGCATTGAGCGATTTGCACCGATTATAGCTGACGCTAAAAAACGTAATATTAAAGTTCGTGGTTATGTTTCTTGTGTTGTTGGCTGTCCCTATGAAGGTGATATTGATCCCGAGCAAGTGGCACTGGTTGCTGAAAAATTACTCACTATGGGTTGTTATGAAATATCTCTTGGCGACACCATTGGTGTTGGTACTGCAGCTAGCGTAACTAAGATGTTACAGGCAGTTAGCGCCCGTGTACCAAGCGATCAACTAGCAGTTCACTTTCATGATACCTACGGACAGGCGTTAACGAACATTTACGCCGCGCTACAATTAGGAATTTCAGTGATTGATAGTGCTATTGCAGGCTTAGGCGGCTGTCCTTATGCTAAGGGCGCATCAGGCAATGTAGCCACAGAAGATGTTGTTTACCTGCTTAATGGTTTAGGCATTACTACAAATATAGATTTCGATAAATTACTACAAGCCGGTTGGTTTATTAGTAAGAAGTTAGGCAAAGCGCCAATTTCTAAAGTATCAACCGCTTACCTTGCACAACAGCAATAATAGTTAATAACTTTTGATAGACATATAAAAAGCAGGAGATAAAAATGGCAGGATTTGACAAAGTAGTATCAAGCTATGAAGAAGCCATGGCTGGACTTACCGATAACATGACAATAATTGCAGGTGGCTTTGGCTTATGCGGTATTCCAGAAAATTTAATTGCTGAAATAAAACGTAAAGGCACTAAAGATTTAACACTCGTTTCGAATAACTGTGGCGTTGATGACTTTGGTTTAGGCGTATTGTTACCCAACCGTCAAATAAAGAAAATTGTTGCCTCTTATGTTGGAGAAAACGCTGAATTTGAACGCCAAATGATGGCTGGTGAATTAGAAGTTGAATTAACACCACAAGGCACACTCGCAGAAAAAATGCGTGCTGGCGGTGCCGGCATTCCCGCTTTTTTCACTGCAACAGGTGTTGGTACGCCAGTAGCCGAGGGCAAGGAAGAACGAACGTTTAACGGTCGAGATTACATTTTAGAAGAAGCTATTGTTGGTGATTTTGCCATAGTCAAAGCATGGAAGGCTGATAGATACGGCAATTTAGTCTTCAGAAAAACAGCACGTAACTTTAACCCTTTAGCGGCAACAGCAGGGAAAATTACAGTGGTTGAAGTAGAAGAGATTGTTGAGGTGGGAGAATTAGACCCAGATCAAATTCATACACCAGGAATATATGTCAACCGCGTCATTCAGGGCACTTTCGAAAAGCGCATAGAACAACGTACCACCCGACCATCAGACATGCACGAAGCAAAGGGAGAATAATAATGGCTTTATCGAGAGAACAAATCGCCCAACGTGTTGCCCAAGAGCTAAAAGATGGTTATTACGTTAATTTAGGTATAGGTATCCCTACACTCGTTGCAAACTATGTACCTCAAGACATTGAAGTAATGCTGCAATCTGAAAATGGTTTACTTGGTATGGGCCAATTTCCAACAGAAGACGAAATTGACGCTGACCTAATCAATGCAGGTAAACAAACCGTGACTATGGCAAATGGCGCTTCTGTTTTTGACTCTGCAGAGTCTTTTGCCATGATACGTGGCGGTCACGTAGACTTAACTGTTTTAGGCGCTTTTGAAGTTGATGTTAATGGTAATATTGCTTCGTATATGATCCCAGGTAAGTTAATTAAGGGAATGGGCGGCGCGATGGATTTAGTTGCTGGTGCAGATAACATAATTGTAACCATGACACACGCCTCTAAACATGGCGTATCAAAATTGCTTAAAAACTGCGCTTTGCCTTTAACAGGCAAAGGTTGTATTAAAAAAGTATTAACTGATTTAGCCTTTATCGAAATTAAGGAAGGTAAGTTTCATCTATTGGAACGCGCTCCTGGAGTCTCAGTAGAAGAAATAATAAAGTTAACTGAAGGTGAAATTGTTGTTACAGGTGACATACCAGAAATGAAACTTTAATTGTGTACAGTTTTGTAACCAAATAATATTCCCTACTTCAAACAAAAAGCACTGATATACGAATGCTATCGAATAATAACAAAGTCAGTTAAAATCAATTGATTGGCTTTGTTACTCACATATTACATCGTATAAATTCAAGTCAGATATCCGTTCAAATTTTAACCTCGAATGCTATTTCAGCCCATTTAACTTGCACTTTGGTAACAATTACGTGATAATTACTCTTGACAAAGAAAAGGCAAAACACGCGAAAACGTGTGACGCAAAACCACCGGTCTAAGGATTTAGTTAATTTATTTTAACTTAATCTATGACAGCGGAGTAACCTAGTTAACAGGTACATCCCGTGGTTTTTTCTTTTATTAACTCACTTATAAGGTTTATAAAATGAAAAAATTATTAATAGCTTCAACCATCACTTTTTTAACATTAACGTCTGCTGTAACGACACCAAAGGCACAAGCTGCTGACATTGCGACAAGTATATGTGAGTACGTGGCAACCGATGACAAGAAACGCATGCGTTCATTTTTAAAGACGAATAAACTTAAAATTCGTCGTATCTTCAACGGTATTCAGTGTAATGGTAAGAACTTATTAGAGTTTGCGGCAGTTCAAGGCTCAGTAAAAACAGGTTCTTTGATGATTTCTAAATTACCAAAGAAAGTTGTTTCAGCTAACCTAGCTCTTCTACAAACTGGATCGCAACCATTGATAGACGCTGCCAACGCTCGCGTTAGCAGTTAAGATTATTTTAATAATAGACGTTAATACCTTTTAGCAATAAAAATGGATGAGTAAAAGCAATACTATTTAATAATTCTATGTCATTTTAAAGAGCCAGCTTCTGCTGGCTTTTTTTTGCTTTGAACAAACTATCACGGCATAAATCCCTCTATTTCCTAGCCAAGTATATAAAAAGCACTTACACTTAACTCATTGAAGCTGATTAAGAAATTCATTCTGATTAAGCTATTCAAAATGATAAAAAAAACAATAAATTATCTATGACACTAAAACGTAATTATCTTAATAGTAAAAATGCGCTTGTGCTAACCGGTGGTGGTGCGAGGGCCGCTTATCAAGTAGGTGTTTTATCTGCTATTGCAAAATTTATTCCTCGAAATCATGGTATTCCCTTTCCAATTCTTTCGGGTACTTCTGCTGGGGCTATCAATACCACCTCATTAGCCTGTTACGCATCATGCTTCCATCTAGGAGTAAAGAAGCTTGAATGGGCTTGGAAGAACTTTAATATCTCAAGTATTTATCATAGTGACCCACTTAATGTATTTAGTCACATAAGCCAAGGTATGTTGGCGAGCTTTCAGGCTGATTATGCTAATAAACATGCTCGTAGCTTACTTAATAACGCTCCGCTTAGAGAATTACTTAACCAAATACTCGATTTTAATCGCATTGACCATAATATAGCTCGTGGTTATTTATCAGCGGTCTCTATTACGGCGTCAAGTTATAGCAATGGTGACTCGATTAGCTTTTATCAATCTGATGATAATAATTCCCCATGGTCACGTGTAAAAAGACGTGGTGAATTATGCCAACTAAACACTGAACATTTAATGGCTTCAGCAGCAATCCCAATGGTTTTCCCGTCCGTTAAAATTAAAAATCAGCACTTTGGTGATGGCTCTGTACACCAACTATCCCCCCTAAGCCCTGCAATTCATTTAGGAGCAAAAAAAATATTTGTTATCGGTGTAGATCAGCCAAAAAGTTCCCTACACTCAAAAGAAAATACTCCCCACCCACCCAGCTCAGCAACGATTGCTGGTCACCTACTTGATTCTATTTTTGCTGATACTATGCATAGCGATCTAGAACGTATGATGCGTATCAACGAAACCCTCAAGTTAATATCGGCTCAAAATAGAAAAGAAAACGAGGGGTTACAGCACATAGAAAGTTTTGTCATAAACCCTAGCCATGACTTTAATGCCATTGCTGCACAATATTATTATGACTTACCGTTATCAATACGCTTACTTTTGCGTAGCGTAGGCATAGGAAATGACTCAGAGTCGAGTATTGTCAGTTATTTATTATTTGAAAAAAACTTTTGTGGTGAGCTTATCAAGTTAGGCTTCGCTGATGCGATGGAAAAAGAGCAAGCGATCAGAGCCTTCCTTGACATTTAACTGGCGGTCACTGAATATTAATTTTATGACTTGAAACAAACGAGTAAAATAAAGCCACTATGGTGTAGCTTTACTTTTTAGGTTGTTAATCTCCATCTTGAAGGTATCGCTCTACCCTTTCTACCCTTCTAGGCTTTCCTCTGACAACTAAAGTATCTTGGCTTTGTAATCTGGTGTCTAAAGCTGGTGACTCGGTTTCTACCTCATCACGATGTAAAGCAACAATATGCACTCGGCGCTGCTCTAACTCTAAAGAGGCAAGTGTTTTACCCGTTGCGAACGAGTTATTATTAATCAAAATTGCATGAGCAAATTCAATTCTATCTATTGCTTCGGGGCTCATGTCAGTTTGTTCACCCTGGAAAAAACCATGTAAATGGTTGTAGTGGTTCTTACGCTCTTTTTGTACTCTGCGCATGATACGAGAAAATGGTACACCTGATAGTGATAAAACCTGAGAAACAAGCATCAAACTACCCTCTAGACTTTCAGGAACAACCTCGTTAGCACCCGCCTCTTGCAAAGCATTAAGTTGATCATCATTACGCGTTCTAACTAATATAGGTACTTCAGCATTCATCGTTCTTACTTTTTGAATAACCTCAATCGATTGTTTATCATCGCCAAATGCAATTACAACCAATTTAGCTTTACTCAAGTGAGCTGCGTTTAGTATCTCCGTTTGTCTAGATGAACCAAATAATACCTTTTCTCCAGCCTCACGTGCTTTTTGAGTTCTAAGCGGATCAACATCTATTGCCACAAAGTCTATTTTATCTTGCTTTAAAAACCGGCTAACCGTTTGTCCTACCCGGCCAAAACCACAAATTATCACATGTTTTTCTAAGGTGTTGTTTTCAGGTAGTTGAGATAAGTCTAACGTGTCTGGTGTTTTTTCTTGGCTCAAAAATAGTGCCCAAGACCGCGCATTATTCATCATGTAGGGGGTAATCGCCATACTAAGGACGCCAGCACCAAGTAACATTGAGGCAATATCGAGCGGCAAAACCTGACTTTGACTTGCTAATGCAATAAGTACAAAACCAAACTCGCCCATTTGTGCCAGCATAAGACCGGAAGCCCATGCATCTTTACTTGCCTCCCCTGCTTTGACGGCAAGCGTTTTAATGACTAGAACTTTGATGGCCATAAAACAAATCATCAGGCCCAATAAGTTAAACGGTGAAGAAACAAGTAAGCCGACATCGAGTTTCATACCAACGGTGATGAAGAAAAGCCCTAATAAAATATCGCGATATGGCCTGATATCAGCCTCTAACTGATGTTTATATTCACTTTCACTTAACATCATGCCAGCAAGGAAAGCACCAAGTGCCATGGATAAGCCAAACCACTGGGTGAAAGCTGCAGCGAGTAAAGTAACTAATAACGTGGTTAACACGAACAGTTCATCGGTGCGAACTTGCGCAATAATATTAAATACTTTGGGTAGTAACCACTTACCAATTAACAATAATAAAGCGACTACCACAACACCTTTCACCATGGCTAACATTAGTGCCCACACCATAGAGCTTTGACTATCCATAGCCAACATAGGAATAATAATTAATAAAGGCACAACAGCAACATCTTGAAAAAGTAATATAGCAACCGATAGCTGTCCAGATTTTCGTTTCATAGCGCCACTTTCGCTTAACTGTCTGATAACAATCGCAGTAGAAGAAAGCGCGAATATACTGCCGACAACAAAAGCGGCCGATAGACTTAAACCAAAAAATAGTCCTGCGATCATAAAAACGAGAAGAGAAATACCGACCTGTAAACTACCGACCGAGACCACTAAATGACGCATAGCCATTAGCCGTGGTAATGAGAATTCAAGACCTAAAGTAAAAAGTAAAAAGACAATACCTAACTCTGCAAAGTGATCATAATCAACTTGGTCATGAGCAATATTCAAACCGTGTTGACCAACGATCACACCCGCGACTAAATAAGCCAGTATTGCTGGAAGCTTAATACGTCGAAATAACCATACTACAAAAACAGCACAGGTTAAGATCGCAAGAATTTCAAAATAACCGCTCACACAATTTCCCTTATTTTTCTTAAAAGTTTTCGATGTAGTTAATTACATGCTAACAATTTAGGCTAAACCAAGCGGCAAAATATTGCCGCCCAAGTAATGCCTAAAGATAAAAAACATTATCCATATCTATATTCATAGTTTACCTAGCCTGAAAGTATATTAACAACAAAAAAAAATACATTTCAACTAGTTAAAATACTTCAACTAATTAAAATTCTGCCATTTAGCTAGATAACAATAAAAAATAATTTAAGTGGTACATTCTTTGCTTATATCTGAGTAGTTAAAAATATCGTCAAAATTTGCTCTTAGAGCATCGTAATTATTAATAGACGCGATAAGATAAAGTTAATGAGGTTGTCCTATGCAAACACTAAACGTACTTGATAATAGATTCTCACCATTCAATACCTATAGTACATTAAGCACAGATGCGCTTGTTGCTAAAACTTTTACTAATACAGTTTATGATAAACGTCAGGTTTTAGCTTTTATGACGCAATTACAAACCACACTCGATATAGATGAATTATTGAATATTTTTTCAGTAGAAGCTACGCGTTATGTAGACTTTTCAGGACTCTATTTTAAAAGCCAAAAATTAAATAAAACCTTACGTGGTAGCCGAAAGGCTAAAAAAGAGCGTCGTTTTGAATTGAAGATAGCTGATGATTTTATCGGTACGCTCACCTACGGTATTAATGGGCCTATCAGCTTAACAAACTATAAAGTGCTAGAACAACTACACCAATGTTTATTACACCCACTTAAGAATGCCATTGCTTATCATGCTGCTATGCAACTTGCTATGCAAGACGCCTTAACCGGCTTAGGAAATCGCCGATATTTTGACGAGCAGTTAAAACGAGCAATGCATAATGCTAATCGTCATCATAGTTTAGTGGGGTTGGTTTTAGGGGACTTAAATAAATTCAAAGCAATTAACGATACTTATGGTCACATGACTGGCGATTTAGTATTACAAGAGTTTGCCAATGTGTTGCGTCAATGTATTCGTGACTCAGATAGCCTGTTCAGATTTGGCGGTGATGAGTTTGCCATAATTGTAGAGAATGCTAACGATACCGCATTAGCCATTATTGAAAGTCGAGTAAACCTTGCATTAACCTGCAATGTATTGTTGAGTAAATATCAACTGAGTTGTAGTCTTGGCTCAACATTTATGAATAGAGCGGATACTGAAGTTAGTTTCTTTGAACGTGCCGATGAAACCTTGTATAGAGGAAAAATACCAACTGCATCAAAATTAACTGTTGTTTAGCTAGACAGTAAACACATAATAGCTATTGTTGGCTTTCCATGACTAATGCATTAAATGCCACTTTTCTTTCATTTGAAGTGGCATTGACTAATAGCCGACAAAAACGTATTGCTTGAGCGAATGATTTTGCATCAATATTTCCACCCGATAACTGTTGTAAAACAGCACTGAAATATTGCGGGTCTAATAAAAATATATTAGCGTAATGTTCTATGGCGTCGCCTATCGATGGATATGTTACGTCATCAAAATAAAAAATCTCTAATTGATCGATTTCATTAACAGAGTCATCCAGCTCAATACCATCAACGACTAAAGCCCAGCTTAGATAACTTACCCTTCCCTTTGCCACTTCGTAAATAAACCAAGCGCTTCTAGCAAACCCAGCAAAATTACCTTGTTCAAATTCACTCAAAGAAAGTTCTTCTTGTGTCCAATTAACACCAATAGCAAGGTCTTTAGCATGT
The DNA here is from genome assembly GCA_913063325.1 of uncultured Colwellia sp. Lineage (GTDB taxonomy): Bacteria > Pseudomonadota > Gammaproteobacteria > Enterobacterales > Alteromonadaceae > Colwellia. Next base: position 21,477 of record CAJXYE010000060.1, read on the forward strand.
CGTTTTAATAACTGCTTTTTTACAACAGAATTAACTGCCCAAATGTTATCTACTCGCGCTTTATTTGCAAGTTTGTGACACTCGCCACAGCATGGCACCGAGATGACGGGATGAGGGCAACTTAGTACTAGGTACTTATTCTCGTGGTAAGACTTTGGTGAACTGAGTGGAGGGAATATAAAGTCAACATGGTTCGGCTCACCACAGAACCAGCAACAACACCTCTTATCAAAAGGTGTTTCTGTTATGATCACAGATGTTGTCACTGTTTTTTCTAATTTATTGCTAGCAAGTTGCTCAGACAAATTTTAGCGCTTTTTTTGAATCTTATTATTATATTTGCTACTTGTTCGTTCAGTTTTATTTCTACTCTGAACTTTACTTTTTATGTCTTTTTTTGCTAAATTTTGGTTCTTTTCTTGAGTGGCACGATATCTATTTTTACTATCTCGCTTCACCGTTGCTTCTTGGTACTCATCCGCTTCTTGGCGATTAAATTCATAACCTGGTGCAACAATACGCTCAAATTTACGTTCAATTAGTTGCTCTATATTTTCTAAGAAACGTTCATCTTTAGGACTTACTAAAGAAATTGCTGTGCCTGACTTACCTGCTCTACCTGTACGTCCAACACGGTGAACGTAATCTTCTGGTAAAAATGGTAAGTGAAAGTTAACAACATATGCAAGATCTGGTATATCTAAACCACGAGCAGCTACGTCTGTAGCAACTAATACTCGTACTTTACCCTCTGTAAACTGTTCTAATGCTTTATTTCTTGCACCTTGAGTTTTATCTCCGTGACATAATGCGGCTTTGATTCCATCAAGCTTTAATTCTTTTGCTAAGATATTCGCACTTTCTTTGGTACCTGCAAAAACAAGTACTTGCTTCCAGTTATTCACACCAATAATTTCAGAAAGTAGCTCTCGCTTACGGTCTTCAGTAACCCAATAAACTGCTTGTTTTATTTTACCTGAAGTCGTATTTTCTTTAGAAACACTGATTATTTTTGGTGATTTTAATAACTGATTTGCTAGCGATTTAACGCGGTCTGAAAAAGTAGCAGAAAACATCAATGTTTGATGTTTATGCTTAACTGCTAACAAAAGTTTTTCAATATCGGTTAAAAAACCCATGTCTAACATGCGGTCAGCTTCATCTAATACAAGAAATTTCACTTGAGATAAGTCAACATTGTGCAGTGCTAAGTGCTCTAACAAACGACCTGGTGTCGCAACTAACACATCAAGACCTTGCTTTAACATCTTTGTTTGTGATGCCATTTTACCGCCGCCATAAACCACACCACTTTTAATTGGCAGGTATTGACTAAACTGTTTGATGTTAGCAGCAACTTGATTGGCAAGTTCACGAGTAGGCGTTAATATCAACGCTCGTATAGCTTGACCTGAAGCACTTTTTACATTTTCTGCTCCTTCATTTGTAGAATTAGCAGAGCTATTAGCTGCATGGTTAGCTTTAGCAATAGCGTCTAAAATAGGTAAACTAAAAGCAGCTGTTTTACCTGTTCCTGTTTGTGCGCTTGCTAAAAGGTCAGTGCCTTGACGAATAACCGGAATGGCTTCTTGTTGAATAGGGGTTAAATTTTTATAACCACACGCTTTAACCGCTTTTAATAAATCCGCTGATAAGCCAATTGCATCAACACTCATATGTCACCTGAACCCTAAATAAACTTGTAAAATACTGAAATAGCATAATTGGGGCGGATTATAATACATATTCTTGTTAATAACAGAACTAGTCGTGAATAATTACCCTGCGGTATCATTAATAGCATTGAATCTGTTAGAACGTGGCATTTTCCCAATTACCTTCCGTTTATGGCCTTATTGGGAGTAGGAAAATAAAGCAAGATAGGCGCTCAGTAAAGTAATCGCTGGCTATTGTGATTGATAGCAACGCTCACTTGGGAAGTCTTTATTAGTACAAGTGGGCAATAATTCTATGAACAGTTATATTCACTATACAAAAAACGCAACCACTCATATATACCCAAACAGCCTCAAGATGCAGGGTTCAGCTGGAATTAGAAATGTATTTAGGCAAGGCATTGATTAAAGAGAATGGAATTTCACTTGCCGTTATTACGGCATTCTATAACGATGAATAAGGCAAGTGTACTGAAATAAGACTACTGTGGCTGAACTAAAGCCAATAATATACTTACCTAGGTTGAATTCATGGGAAGTTTACTTTAGTTCTTATCTGAATTTATAAAAATAGTCGCAGAGGTTATATTTTAATAATTGGAGCTGCAACGCCTGCAGCTACGTAAGGAATAACTCGCTCGATCACCCCTGCTATATCTAACTTATTGTCAAAATCATTTTCTGCTATATCAATCAAAGCTTCACTTGAAGACATAGTAAACACTATGGTGCCCATGGTAAAATGCAAGCGCCAAAACATTTCTTCGGTACTTAGCTCTGGATAAGCTATTTTTACCGCTTTAGTAAAATGAGTAAAAACGTTTGGATACTGAGTGGTTAGGAACCAACGTAAAAAGCCCTGACTGTCAGTATAACCACGCCCTAGTAGCTGTAAAAAAGTGCTTGTGCCATTTACTTTAAATTCATTAAGGTTTAATAACGGTGCTATAAAAGCTGAAAATACGTCATGTAAGCTTGGTTTAACATCTGCTTGGCAAATTAATAAAAGTGAAGACTCTAATTGAGGAGATAGTTCATCCATATAACGAGACATGACGGCTTTAATCAACTCTTTTTTAGAGCCAAAATGATAATTTACTGCCGCTAAATTGACATTAGCTTGGCTAGTAATTTCTCTTAAAGATGTACCATTAAAACCTTTATCGGCAAAAAGTACATCGGCGGCATCTAATATTTTATTTTTAGTACTCATATTCTCTTCTACTGCTTTCGGTTTTGATAATTTAACGGTTTGACGGGCAAATTAAACAACTAATTTAAACGCACGTTTAAAATAACGTATTTTTTACAAATAGGTCAAGCTTTTAAAAGCAACTCATCTGATTAATTCGGAATCTAGTATATCACGTACACTATTACAAATCGTTACGGTATCTATACAGTAAAACACAGGCATAGCATTTATTATTATTTCAGTTTCAAGCAAGCAGTGAATTTATTAGCTCTCTGCTCCTATTGACTCCCTATATACCATTGTTTTTGTTTATTATTGTTTTATATCTCAACCATGTTTCATGTTGTAGTTTGCTCATTCATTTTGGATGAGCTTTTTTTTGCCTGAAATCTGAGCTGCCTTTCCCCTAAGTAACTATTTCCACTATAAACTTTGTATCAACCAAACAATTTTATATACTAGCCCAACCTAATAATGTCTCTTATATAATGATTATAAAAATGAAACAGATAAAAAAAACATTCAAGTTTACAGGTCTTGCTTTAATTATTGCCGCTTCTTTAACCGCGTGCAGTCAAGAATCAAGTCAACAAGCATCAGTAGAAAAAGCAGATCCTATCAATGCACAAGCACCATTAACCGCAACAGATGCACAGCAATTCTTAGATAATGTTGCAAAAGAAATGGTGAAATTGAACCTAGAAGGCTCTCGTGCTGCATGGATTTATGCCAACTTTATAACCGAAGACACAGCCTCTTTAGCCGCAGAAGCTGACCAGAAGTCAACCGAAGCTGGTGTTAGATATGCAATGAAAGCAGCGACTTTTGATAATGTTGAAGTCAACGCGACACAACGACGTCAATTAAACATATTAAAGCAAAGCTTGGTCATGCCTGCCCCACAAGATTCGAAGAAGTCAGCTGAACTTGCCAACATCGGCGCTAAGCTTGGTAGCATTTACGGTAAAGGAAGTTATACCACTAAAGCGGGTAAAGAAATGAGCTTAGGTGATATGACATCGACAATGGCTAATTCTCGTGATTATGATGAATTACTTGAGATGTGGTCAGGTTGGCGTGAAATTAGCCCTGAAATGAAGCCCCTTTACACTCGTCAAGCTGAGCTTGCCAATGAAGGTGCTAAAGGTCTGGGTTATAAAGATTTAGGCGCAATGTGGCGTTCAAATTATGATATGCCTGCAGATGATTTTGCTAAAGAGCTTGACCGTTTATGGGGACAAGTTAAACCTTTATATGATGACTTACATTGTTACGTAAGAACTGAGTTAGGTGAAACTTACGGGACTGATAAAGTAGCGCAAGATAAACCTATTCCAGCACATTTATTGGGTAATATGTGGGCACAATCTTGGGGCAACATCTATGATTTAGTCGCTCCTGAAGATGCAGATCCTGGTTATGATGTAACCAAGCAATTAGCAGCCAATAACTACGATGAAATACAAATGGTTAGAGGCGCTGAAAAGTTCTTCACCTCATTAGGTTTTGACGCTTTACCAGAGACCTTTTATGAGCGTTCATTATTCACTAAACCTGCAGATAGAGATGTAGTTTGTCACGCCAGCGCATGGGATCTTGATGCAAAAGATGATATTCGAATCAAAATGTGTATCCAGAAAACAGGTGAAGAATTTAACGTAATTCATCACGAATTAGGTCACAACTTCTATCAGCGTGCTTATAAAGATCAACCCGTATACTTCCAAAACAGCGCTAATGACGGTTTCCATGAGGCAATTGGCGATACTATTGCTTTATCAGTTACGCCTAAGTACTTAAAAGAAATTGGCTTAATTGACACCATTCCAGATGAGTCAAAAGATATTGGCTTATTAATGAAGCAAGCCCTTGATAAAATCGCTTTCATCCCGTTTGGTTTGATGGTTGATCAATGGCGTTGGAAAGTTTACTCAGGTGAGATCACTCCTGAAAACTACAATACTTCATGGTGGGAATTACGTGAGAAATACCAAGGTGTTGCTGCTCCAATAGATCGCGATGCTAATGCATTTGATCCCGGCGCTAAATACCATGTACCCGGTGGCGTCCCTTATAGCCGTTATTTCTTAGCACACATTCAACAATTCGAATTCCATCGTGCGTTATGTGAAATTTCAGGTAATACTGACCCAATTCACCGTTGTTCTATATACAATTCAAAAGAAGCCGGTGCAGCACTTAATACCATGCTAGAGATGGGCTCAAGCCAACCATGGCAACAAGCTTATAAAGTTGTTACCGGTAATGAGCAAATGGACGCGAGTGCAATCTTAGATTACTTTGCGCCACTACATGTTTGGTTGAAGAACAAAAACCAAGGTAAACAGTGTGGTTTTTAATGCTTAAGCATTGATAGCTTCACCTTTACTGTAATATCAGTAAAGGTGAAGCAACCAAAAATAAAAAGCCCGGTTATCTTTAAAAGATAACCGGGCTTTTTTATTTAAAGCTACTTCGCAGCCTTAACTCATATGTACTAACATATGACTTGGCTTCTCTAGGAAAGACTTCCAGAGGTTACAAAAACGCGCGATAGTACCACCATCTATAACTCTATGATCACCAGACCAACTCACTTGCATGATACTGCGAGCTTCCACCTCACCTTGATCGTTAAAGCGAGGTAATTTTTGTAACTTGCCCAATGCAACAATAGCCACTTCTGGTTTATTGATAATAGGCGTAGCCACAGTGCCACCAATAGCACCAATATTAGAAATTGTGATAGTGCCACCTTTGAGATCTTCACTAGCAACACGGCCACTACGGGCATCATTTGTTAAGCGCATGATGTCGTTAGCTAAATCTAATATTGACTTAGTTTGTACCTGTTTAATGTTAGGTACAAGTAAGCCAACTTTAGAGTCAACCGCCATACCTATATTGTGATCATTGAAATAAGTAAGCTCGGTACAATCATCATTTACTTTTGTATTAACTAATGGATATTCTTTAATCGCTAATGACATAGCCTTCATAAAGAACGGCATCATAGTTAATTTAATATCTTGCTTAGCGTAAACTTCTTTTAATTCACCACGTAAAGCGATAAGTTCCGTTAAATCAATTTCTTCACAATAAGTAAAGTGCGGAATGGTACTGACACTATTTTGCATTGCGGTTGACATGACTTTCTTAATACCGCGAATTGGCTCTACGCTTGTACCACCAATAACACTACCGGCAACTACAGTAGTTCTGTCACTTGAACCATTTTGGCTATAAGCGACAACATCATCTTTATAGACACGGCCTTTTTTACCACTACCGGCAACTTGATGGATATTAATATCAAGTTCACGAGCTACGCGTCTTACCGCAGGGCTTGCCAAAGCTTTACCCTCAGCAACTTTAGTGATATTAACAGTAGGCTCCTTAGCTACAGATGCTGTTGCGGCACCTATATTTTCAGGAGATAACGTTACGGTTTCGGCTTGTACGCTCACTGCAGGTTCAGAGTGAACAGTATCATTGCTCTCCCCTTCTGGCGTCATAGCAAAAAGTGGTGAATGTACTTTGGCAATTTCACCTTGCTTATAATAAAGCTTATCTACAACACCTGAATGCATCGCAGGTATTTGCACTAACGCTTTGTCTGTCATTACATCAGCAACAGGCTGATCTTCAACAATCACTTCACCTTCTTTAACTAACCATTCGACAAGCTCACACTCAACGATGCCTTCACCAATATCAGGTAATATAAAATCAATACTCATGTTCGTCTTCCTGTTTATAGCTTGTTATCGTTAAAAGTTAACGGTCTTTTTAATGGCTTCATACACTTTTAAGTGATCGCTAACATATTCTTTTTCTAACGCTAAAGGGTATGGCGTATCTAGTCCACATACTCGAGCAATAGGTGACTCGAGATGTAAGAAACATTCACTTTGAATCGTCGCGGCAATTTCACTGGCAAAACCTGCGGTTAATGGCGCTTCTTGACTGACAAGTAAACGCCCTGTTTTCATCACTGAGTTGCTAATCGTTTCAATATCCCAAGGCAAAATAGTACGTAGGTCGACCACCTCACAGGAAATTCCATCGTTACTCGCCATTTGCGCCGCTTTTTCAATGATTTCCATTTGTGCGCCCCAAGCAAGCAAAGTAATATCAGTACCTGTTTGTACCACTTCAGCTTTACCTAATGGTAACTGATAATCTTCTTCTGGCACTTCACCAACTGATGCACGATATAAGCGCTTAGGCTCAAAAAATATCACCGGGTTATCATCACGAATAGAGGCAAGCAATAAACCTTTTGCTTGATAAGGGTTACGTGGAATAACAACTTTTAAGCCGGGTGTATGGGCAAAGTAAGCTTCTGGCGATTGACTATGATACAAACCACCGGCTATACCACCGCCGTATGGACTACGAATCGTTAATTTACCGACATTAAATTCATTACCGGTACGGTAACGAAATTTAGCAGCTTCATTGACGATTTGATCAAAGGCAGGAAAGATGTAATCAGCAAATTGAATTTCAGCAATAGCAACACTGCCTTGGGCAGCTAAACCATTAGCAAAACCAATAATGCCCTGTTCTACTAGCGGGCTATTAAAACAACGCGCTTTGCCATATTTTTCTTGTAGGCCACTTGTGGCTCGAAATACACCACCAAAATGCCCTACATCTTCACCAAAGCATACAGTGCGATCATTATCAGCCATGGCAATATCAAGTGCGCTGTTAATAGCGTGTAATAAATTAATTTTCGCCATGATTAAAATTTCCCTGCAGCTGTCGTTGGGTAAGCTTCATGGAAGCCAGTGTTGATACCATACATTTGGTCAATATAGGTTTGCGTCATGACTAAAATTTCCCTGCTGTGAACGGATAGGCTTCTGGATATTTATTAACGTGAGCTTTCACTTCATCTAGTTGCGCTTGAAGTTGCGCTGATGGTACGTCATAAACATCTGTTATCATGGTATCTATGTGTGGTTTATCTATGACCTCTGCCACTTTTACTGCGGCCAACACTTCTTCTCGATATTTTTCAAACAAAGCAGTTTCTTGTGCTTCATCCCACCATTTTTGTTTAAACATCCAGTTTTTCATACGTAAAATAGGATCATGGCTCTGCCATTTTGCTTCTTCTTCTTTGGTACGATAACCTGAAGGATCGTCAGAAGTAGAGTGCGCACCGAGACGATAAGACATCGCTTCAATTAATACCGGTTTACTCTCTTTAACCGCATACGCACGTGCAATTTGTGTTGCCTTAAGTACAGCTAAGATATCGTTTCCGTCAATTCGAATAGTCTTTATGCCATAACCAACACCACGTGAAGCAATACCGTTACCTGCATACTGCTCGTCTGCTGGTGTTGATATTGCGTAGCCATTATTACGGCACAAAAAAATGGTTGGGCAATTTAATACCGCGGCCATATTCAAACCGGCGTGGAAGTCACCTTCACTAGCAGCACCTTCGCCAAAGAAACAAATGCTGACGGCGTCTAACCCAGACAACTTTTGACCATAAGCATAACCTGTAGCTTGTGGTATTTGTGTACCTAATGGCGAAGAAACCGTTAAATAATTTAACGCTTTACTGCCATAGTGAATAGGCATTTGTCGCCCTTTGCCTAAATCTTTTTCATTACTAAACATTTGGTTCATAAATTGTTCAGTAGTAAAACCACGAAACATCAAAGCACCCTGCTCACGATATTGACTCATGATCATATCTTGTGGCTTTAAGCCAGCAGCACCACCAACACTTGCGGCTTCTTCACCAAGTGCTGCCATATAAAAACTGATCCTTCCCTGTCGCTGAGCCGCTACCATCCGCTCATCAAGCACACGATGGTAAACTAAGGTTTTATAAACCTTAGTTGCTAATTCCTCATCAATATCAGGTAATTGTGCCCCTGAATATAAACTACCGTCTTGTTGTAATACCTTTAACAATGGTATTTCAACAGCATCTCCATTAATAAAAGCAGGTTTATGTATGACTTGCTCTTCATGATACAGTTTAGTACCCATAGCATCCCCTTGGTCTTAAAGCTATCAAGTAAAAAATAACTAAGATTCTTCTTTATTATTATAGGGCTAAGAAAGAAAAATAACCGAATGTCAATTTACTTCACTTATCACTATGTCCTAATTACTGAACAATACCTAGCTTAATAGCTTGCTTTATAAGATAAGATTAAACCTTACCTTTACGTAAACGGATATTCAAGCGGTTGAAAAAAACAGCGGCTTCTTAGCGATGCGCCAGTGAGCATAAATCTTTACACTGGCAAAAACAGATACAG
>CAJXYE010000061.1 GCA_913063325.1 uncultured Colwellia sp.
AAAGAAAATGGCAGGGCTGGACGATGAATATCGTTCAACCCTACTAGAGTCTGGGATTAAAATGCGCTAGCCGTGGTTACTCAGTCTAATTGAATAGGCAATTGAATCGTTATTGTTGAACCTTTACCTAATTCAGATAAAACGTTAATACTACCCTGATGAGACTGAATAACGTCAAATGATACCGACATGCCCAAACCTGTGCCCTCTTTAATGGCTTTAGTCGTAAAAAAAGGTTCAAATATTTTGTCTTGAGTAGATTTATCCATGCCGCAACCGTTATCAGCAATGGTGATAATTAATTCATTATCTACTCTTATTGTCTTAACCGTTATTTGACCATTATAATCGGCTTCATCAGTTTCCATTGCTGTTGCTTTAGCGTTAATTGCTTGGCACGAATTAACAATCAAATTCATAAAGACTTGATTCAGTTTCGAAGGGAAGCAATTAAATAGAGGATCAAATTCAAAATGAGTTGTTATGCTAATATTTCGATATTCGGTGCGAATTAAATATATCGTTGATTGAATCAATTCAGATATTTTGGCCTGTTCTTTATTTAAATGCCCTAAATGTGAAAAAGTCCTTAAGCTATCAACAATACTTTTAATGCGAGTAGTACCTTCATTAGCCGTTTGCACAAGTTCAACTAAATTTTTAAATTGTTTATCAAACGATTGTAATACTTCACTATCTGCAGTATCACCACCAGCTAATTGCTTTAAAAATATTTTCACCTTAGTTATTTCATCAAGCATCATGTATACCGCAGCATAAGTGAAGTTGGTAGGATTATTAATTTCATGAGCAATACTGGCGGTTAGTTTACCAAGGGCTGCCATTTTTTCTGAGTCTACTAATTTTTTTTGAGTATCTTGGAGTGTTTTTAATGCCTCAGTTAGTTCCGATGTTCTTTGGCACACCTTATCCTCTAAATTTGAATTAAGCTCTTTAAGCTTAACCTCATCATTTCTTTTCATTATAGCAATGCTTGATAGATGAATAGCCTTATCAATAAGCTCTTCGTCCCACTTAGTTGGTGATCTGGGTTTAGGGTAGTACATGGCAAAAGTACCGAGTACATCTCCTTCTTTTGACAATATAGGAGTAGACCAACAGGCTGCTAAGTTATACATCTGTGCTAACTTAACATATGGAGTCCATAACGGACTGGTTAATATGTTAGTGACAATAATTGGTTTCTTTAGAAAAGCAGCTGTTCCGCATGAGCCTACGTTTTCGCCAATGATAACTCCATCAATAGCATCACAGTAACCTTTAGGTAAACTAGGAGAGGCAGCATGGTTGAGTGTTTTTTTATCTTTACCTAGTAATAAAAACGAGCACCACATGGGCGAAGCATTTTCAATAAGGCAGGCAATTTTATAGAGAATTTCTGATACTTCATTACTTGAGGTGATCATCTCAAGGATAGTATTCTGATTAGAGAGTAAGGTCTCTAAATTCATTGTATGTGTTTTTTTCATCTGCTTTCCTAAAATACTTTATGTGAAAAAAACAAATTAAAATTTGAGCTGTTTATCTGCAATTGGTTTACGATAAATAACTTGCTGGAGTTCAATAAGATCGACTAAATTTTTCATCACGTTCTCATAAAAGCAATTACCACCTTTAATGAGTTCTGAATAATTGTAGTCTGTATTTTCAAGTAAACTAACCCAAGTATTTCTGCCATTATTCTTTGCAAGATATAGAGCAAGATCAGCAAAGTTTAATGTTTGCTCCCAAGTAAGTGTCTCAAAGTGATTATTAAGAAATGGAAAGCCGGTAATACCAATTGAGCAGGTACAGTTAATTGATTGATTGCAGCCTAAATCAAATACATTGGATTCAACATAACTTCGAATACGTTCGGCTAATAACTCTAAGCCTTCAATAGATTGACCACGTGCCACAATGACAAACTCTTCTCCCCCCCATCGAACTAACCAGTCTGACTCTCTACAACACTTAGTTAAAATCTGAGTAAACTCAACTAAAACATTGTCCCCGGCATCATGACCATAGGTATCATTAACTTTTTTAAAATAATCGATATCAATCATCAAGAACCCTATACTTTCATCTGGATTAGTAGCAAGTTCACGTTTTAATTTTGCAAGCTCTTGTGGTATAAATTTTTTAAGAAAATGTCTATTGTGAGCACCTGTTAGTTGATCCGTTAGGCTGAGTTCTTCTAAAGAAGTTAAGGCTTGGTTAAGTGCTTCATTTTTTTCATGGAGCTCTTCAGTTCGCTCTTCAACAAGCTGCTCTAAGTTGGCAGCATAATTGACTAAGGCTTGGCGCATTTGGTAAGCTTCCACACCTCTTTTAACCGTCATTGAAAGCTCAACCGGATCAAACGGTTTAGTCATAAATTTGTATAACTTTGCTTTATTAATGGCGTCTATGATGACTTGAGTATCGGAATAACCGGTTAAAATAATTCGTATTGTATCTGGCATACGATCTACAATTTTCTCTAAAAACTCGACCCCCGTAACTATAGGCATTCGCTGGTCGGTGATAATTAATTGAATTTTAGTTGGGTCGACCATGTTATCGATTAGCTCGATGGCTTCTGCGCCGTTTAAACCAGTAATAATTTGAAAATGCGCTTCGAGCAATTGACGCAAAACGTTTATATTTTCTACTTCGTCATCTACAAGCATAATTAGAGGTTTATCTAATTCATTATTAGATTTTGTTGGTAAATTCTTGATATCAAAAACTGACATTAATTAGTATTCCTTAACTTTTATTATCTGACGAATTGTTATCTAAGGGTAAATATACCGAGAAATTTGACCCTTGAGAGAAAGTTGAAAGTATCTTCAACATCCCATCATGTTCTTCAATAATTCCAAATGAAATCGCCATACCTAACCCTGTACCACTACCAACATCTTTAGTGCTAAAAAATGGTTCACATACCCTTTGTTTGGTTTGTTCATCCATGCCACAACCATTATCTTCGATATGAATAACTAAATGGTCATTATCCATTGAAGTGCTGATAGTAATTAATCCTTCGAACTCTTTACTAGAGTTTAGTTGATGATTTTGTTTTAGTTTAGTTTTAATGCTTTGACAGGCATTCACGATAATATTCATGAATACTTGGTTAAGTTTTGATGGGAAGCAAAGCAATGTGGGATTAACGGAAAAATCAGTTTTGATGGTAATACTTTCATATTGAGTTTGAACTAAATGTACTGTTGATGTAATTAGCTCCGACACCTGAATTTTTGCTTGTTTTGCATCGTCTAGACGAGCAAAGGTACGTAAATCTTCAACAATAACTTTGATACGTTGGGTACCTTCGCTTGCAGTTTTTGCTAATTCAATTAATTTTTCAAATTTTGTGTCAAAAGAGTTAATAACTTCTACATCAGCATTGTCACCACCGGCAAGTTGTTTCAAAAAACGTTTAATCTCATCAATTTCATTTTGCATCATAAAAACTGCGGCATAAGTAAAGTTAGTTGGATTGTTTATTTCATGTGCAACACCTGCGGTTAATGTACCTAAAGAGGCCATTTTTTCTGATTGTACTAACTGTTGTTGAGTCGATAATATTTCTCGATTTTGGCTTTCTACTTTTTGCTGTGCTTCTTCAGCTATTTTTTTTGAAATTTGAAGTTGAATATTTAAACCCGCTAAGCGCCGATTCCAAAAAACAATAGCGATTAATACAAGCAAAGCAATGAAAAACATTTTCCAAAATAAAGTGTAATCAAACCCTTGTTCATATTTAATAGCGTATTTTTCAAAAAGTTTTTTCCTGACTTCTTTTTTATCAATTGATAAGATAATCTTAGAGAATATACTGCTAAGTAGTTCATCTTCTTTTCGAGTAGATATTGTCCAGTTATCCATAAACTTATCTGAGAGTGAGCCTGAAATTTTTAAGCTTCTTAAGGCGAATTGGCTTATGGTATTACTCATAACAGAGATGCTAGCAATATAAGCGAAGACTTCACCTCTTTGTACCTGCTGCAATCCATCAAGCTCATGCTTAACTAATTTAAGTTTAATGTTAGGGTAATCCGTCTTTAATTGCTCCACTATCAAATCGCTTTCAACAACAGAGAACGTTTGCTCTAAATAATCCTCAATACCACTGATGAACTTATGTTCATCAGTGGTAACAATAACTTTATCTTCTTTATGGATGGCAGGAGAGAAAGTTCTGCTTTGTTTTCCTGCGCTCATAGGCCTGACTTCAGGTATAAAATCACATGAATGATTTTCCAAACTCGTTAATGCATCAGACCTAGAGTACATACTGCTTTTTATAACGTTCATCTTAACCATACTTGCTAAGTAGGGGATGAGTTCGTCCCAAACTTTAGAGCTTGAACCTAAACACCAAATAATTTGTTTATTTTTTAAAAATAATTGCTCCTCTATGGAAAGATCTATTTTTAATACTTCTTTCTTCAAGTGATTATTATTGATGAGGTTTTCAATTTCATTTTTGTCAGTCTTAGCTAGCGCTTTGCTTAAAATACTATGGAGCACTTTATCTTCTTTTCTTGTCGCGATAGCTTGTAGATCATCAAACTTACCTCTGAGTTGAGTATTTATTTTAATCCCTGTTAAGGTGTTTTTTTGAAAGAGGGTATTAGTGAAGGATAAGGGGTTAATATAACCCCAAATATTCGCTTGTTTTACTAAAGCAAAGCCATCTAATGAAGAGTTTACTTCTTTTAATTTAATATTTGGGTAATGGTGCTTTAATAATGGGATTAAACTTGAGCCATTTAGTACACCAAATGTTTCTGATAAATGGTCATAAATATCAAGAATAGTACTTTGTTCTATTTTGGTGACAATAACGACCTTGTCACGGAAATACTCTGGGGTGAAATTGAATACCGCAGCACGCTTTTCAGTTTTAGTTACTTCAAGCACAATGTCACATTCTTTATTTTCTAGCGCTTTAAATGTGGCAGACCATTCTAAGGAGGGGCCTACTTTAATGTGTAGCCCTACATCACGAGTGATTAAGTCAATTAATGGGATAACCATATTCGAACCCAATATCGGATATGGCCGACAGACAGTAAGATTCGAGTTAGCAATAAAAGCTAATTCTTCTTTGGTAAAACTGTCTTTTATCACGTATTCTTTTTTATTTTCTCCAAACCACTTACGCTTCAACCTAATGTGTTCAATATCAGGAATGGCATTCATGGTTTTTTGAAGAATGCTTAATAGTGTTTTGTTATCTTTATGGGTAGCAATACTAAACTTTTGATTAACGACTTCAAGATCAGAAGAGACAGGAAAAAGTTGTAAATTTGATATCATTTTTTTTGTTATAAAATAATCAAGTACGGCTCCTGCTTCAAAGTATACGTCGGCTTGATTTGAAGAAATTAATTCTAGCGCTTCAACGGTATTTTTTACCTCAATAAAAGTACTTCTTGGTAGGGATTCTTTGAGCTGTTTATTTATTGCATAACCTTTTGTTATTGCAATGCGCTTATTTACCAATATATCCTTTGAAATAATAGCGCTGAACTCATTTTTTCGACTGGCTGCAAAGGTAGATATTTCAGCAAAAGGAGAGGTAAAAGCGGCAAAACCATGCCTACTTTCAATATCAATAATATTTATTAACGCATCCAACTCCTTGTTCATGAGCATAGCCCTATATTCAGGCCAACTTTTCCCTTTAGCTAACTCAACTTTGATGCCTAACATCTCTGCCATACTGTTTATTAAATCGATACTATAACCACTCGGCTTTCCGTCAATAAGATAGTTAAATGGTGGATAATTACCATCATTTTGTACTCTTAGTATAGGATTATTAGTTAAGTACTCTTTTTCAGATTGTGTTAGCTTGACGACAATTTTTTTGTTGCTGTTTATTTCCGTTAACCATTTTTTCCTTAATGCTAATGTTTCATGTTCCGCCACCGTTGACATGGCTTTCTGAAAGATATTTGCTAAGACAGGATTACTGATGTTTGTCGCAATACTCAATAAAGTTCTAGGGTAATCAAGTTCTTTGGCAAGGGGCACTAACCTCAAGCCAGTTATATAGTGTTTTTCAATAAAAAAATTAATCGACACATCATTTGAAATAAAAATATCAGCCTCTTTTGTTGCTATTTTGTTTAGTGCTGCTAATACATTTTTTACTTTGAGAATGGTCATTGATGGGTACTTTTTTTCATATTTGTCACTACCACCATAACTATCAATAACAACTAATTTATTTTCCCTTATTGCCTTTTCATTAATCACATCGTAGTGAAAAGCATCTCTAATAACCGCAGCATTAATAGGCTCCGCAAAAGGTTCTGTAAAGTTATAAAACCGCTTCCTCTTCAGTGTTGGCATAATGTTAACCATGGCATCTAGTTTATTCATTTTTAACATTTCTAGGTATTCTGGCCATGATTTATTTTTAATAAATTTAATCGTCACCCCCATTTTTTTCGCTATAAAATTCATATAATCGATACTGTAACCCGAAGGTATACCCTTGGCAGTATAATTAAATGGCGGATAGTCAATCTCACTCTGCACTTTTATTATCGGATTTTTATTGAGGTAATCCTTTTCTTCAGCGTTAAGTAAGTCAAATAAATCAGGAGATATTCTCTGTTCTTTTTTGAGCTGAAATATAAATTCATCTAGATTTTTAATGTCATTAATAGTTTTGTTTACAAAGGATTCTTCCGAAATACTGACCAGTTTATTCTTTTGTATAGAGCCGACAGTAAAAAGCTCAGGAGAGATGAGTTTAATTGTTTCACTTGCTTCAAACTTAAGCGCCTCTTTACTTTTATTTTGCGAATTATATTTAGACTTAATTAGTGCTATTAATTCATCAGGATGTTTGATTGCATAACGCCACCCCTCATTGGCGGCTAAGGTGAAATTTCGAACTAACTCTGGATTTTCTTTAGCAAAAGACGAAGATGTAAATAAGTTTAAGTCTTGGCTAGTGATGCCAAACTGGTTTGGATCATACAATTTATACGGAATGTCTTTCTGACTTAGTTCAAAAGGGATAATTGTACGATAAGTTAAAATCCCGGCTATTTTTTTATTCTCAAATAGCCTTATAGGATCACCTGTCATTGTCATATTAATTTTAGCCGGATCGACGTTAAATAAATTCAACATCCGTCTAATACTTCCTTGTTTTAATTGGTTGGTATAGCCATAGACTTCCTGATTCAGTAATTGTTTGAGTGACGAAATTTCAGGTTGGGAGATTATAACTAGAGGGCTACGCTTGAAGTAACTAGCAAGTAACTTTACCTTTTTACCTTGATGATAACTTTCTATCAAATCAGTTCCGGCTAAACCAAATTGCGCCTCATTATTTAACACTAAATTAGTGATATCAATGCTTGTTTCATATTTCAGTAATTCAACGTCAATATTGTACTTATCAAAATATCCTTGTTCGATAGCAGCGTAAAACCCCGCAAATTCGAATTGATGGTACCAAAACAATTGAAGTTTTACTTTAGTCGGTTTGATAGCTGAGCTATTAACAGATGGAGTCCAAAGTACAATACCAATACATGAAATGATAAAGGTAGAATAAAGTAATATTTTTTTTATAAAAGGCAACTTTATTCCCTATCTATACAAGTTCATTATAGCAATAACATCCAAATTGGCGCTTAAAAATAAGTCTAGTGCAGAAAAACAGAATAACCACTACGAAACTTTAAATTTAACCTTTATACCCGTTACCATTCAAGATGCATGTTTCAGAGCACTTTGAATGGTAACGGGTATATATTTCAAAAGAATCACACTACAAAATTCGTATCAACTATGCTTAGCGATAAAATGTTTTTTGTTTTTATTAAAAGGGTAAATAAATACTCAGCTTTGTACCTTCTCCTTTAACAGAATCTATTTCAATACGACCGTCATGATCTTTAATGATGCCAAAGGTGATAGCCATGCCTAGACCTGTGCCTACACCCACTTCTTTAGTGGTGAAGAAGGGATCATATATTTTTTTTTGGGTTACTTTATCCATGCCACAACCATTATCAATTATATTAATGCATATCCAGTTACCTTTAGTCTTTGTTTCTATTTTGATCAGCCCAGCTATTTCTGGCTCTACAATCTGTCGTTGATGAATTGCATGACAAGCATTAATAAGAACATTCATGAATACTTGACTCAATTTCGCTTGAAAACAGTTCAATTTAAGTTCCGGGTCTAAGCTTGTGTTAAATTTAATAAGGTGATGTTCTGTTTTAATTAAGTTTATTGTCGATTCAATCGAGTCAATAATATGAATACTTGCCTTCTTAGATTCATCTTTACGGGTAAATATACGTAAATTATTAACTATCGCTTTGATACGAGTAGTTCCCTGTTCGGCGGTATCAATAATGTCATTAAGCTCTTGAAATTTTTGTTCAAAAGAGTCGATAATAGCTTGTTCAGCCTTTTCCCCACCCGCAAGTTCTTTTAAATATTGTAAGTATTGTGCATGTTTTTCACGTAAATTATGTAGTGAGGCATGGGTGAAGTTGACTGGATTATTTATTTCATGAGCGACACCTGCGGTAAGTGTGCCAAGGCCTGCCATTTTTTCCGAATGAACAAGTTGCGCCTGAGTATTTACTAGATCTAGATGTGATTTAGAAAGTTGTTTGTGAGTTTGAGCAAGTTCATCGTGAGCTGTACTGAGTAAGTTATAACCTGAAGCATTTCCTAGTGCTATTGCTGTATAGCTAGCTAACGTTCGAATAAAGCTAATTTGCTCGGCAGAATAAACGTTAGGCTTTGGACTTTGAATACTCACACAGCCTATAATTCCTAGCTTTCCGGTTATTAGCGGCATATAGATGACAGACTCCATCGTCTTTCCTAGGATTGGAGTTGCTATACGTTTCAGATAAATGTCAATATCGGCTCTTGAATGAATAATGACTTCTTTTTTATGATTTACAGACCAAGTTGAAAGTTGTTCAATATCATCAAGGTTGTGAGTATAAGCGGGTAACCTTTTGCTCTCTTCCATACCATAATCAAAATTCAGAACAGTTTGTTTCTCATTCAATAAACCAATAATAAAAACATGGGTATCAACAACACCACTAAGGTGATGGTATAACCGTTCAAAAATTGTTTCCATATCCAGACTAGCGTTTAGTTCTTTGCCAATATTTCCCAGTAACTCTAGTTCATTCGTGCGTATATAAACTTTCTCCTCTAACAAACGGTTCATTTTCTTTTCTGTAATCACCTGCTGTTTTTGACTACGTATAAAATAAAAAACAATAGTGATTAAAATGTAGCAATAAATGGTATAAGCCCACCAAGTTCTCCAAGGGGGGGGAAGAATTGTTAACTTAATATGGTGCTCTTTTTCATTCCACATGCCTCGACTATTACTGGCTTTTACTTGAAAGCTATATTCTCCAGAGGGTAAGTTGGTATAGGTTACCTCTCGACGCTTCGCATCAGTATTTATCCAGTTTTGATCAAAACCAAGCAGTTGGTAGCGGTATTGGTTCGCTAAAGAGTCAGTGAAATCTAACGCTGCAAACTTAATTGAAAAAACAGACTGTTGATGATTCAATGTTATTTGGTCGGTATATTGTATCGCTTGTCTTAAAACTGAATTTTTTTGATCCTGCTCTACCTTCACTAACTTGTTCGACAGTCTTAATTCGGTAAAGGCCATTTGGGGGGCAACTGATCCTGTGACAACATGTTTTGGCGAGAAATATGATAAACCGTTAATACCGCCAAAATAAATAACGCCCTGTTCATCTTGCGCTGCTGAGCCAATAAGGTATCCTCCCGTTTGAGCACCCTCGACACCACCGAAGTTAGTAACAGTCTCATTTATGGGATCATAACGACTTATTCCAGTTGCAGTACTTATCCAAATACTGCCTGACTTATCAGCTAAAATTGAGGTGACAATATCACTTCTCAATCCTTGTTCAATGGAGATATGTTTAAAACTAAGCGATAACTGGCCATTAATTTCGTTAATTATTACCTTATTAAGCCCCCCTCCAGCAGTACCTACCCATAAATTATTTTGTTTATCTTCATAAATTGAAGTAACAAAGTTATTACTAAGACTTACCTTATTATTTACTTGATGAGTAAAAGAGCTAAAAGATTCTGATTGGTCATTCCATAACATTAAACCGCTATAATGAGAAGCTATCCACAAGCGCTGTTGAGAATCCTCGTAAAGTTGATATAAATAATTATCACCTAAACTCTCTAGGTTGTTGGCCTCATGCATGAATGATTTAAAACTAGCGTTAACTGGATCCCAACGATTCAAACCTTTGCGGGTTGAAACCCATATCTCTCCATTTTTGCGTTGAAGTATGTCTTGCACACTATTGTGACTGAGACTTTTAGAGCCTTTATTTTCACTAGCGTAATGAATTAAACCTTGTCTCTTCTCATTCCACTGGTAAATGCCTCTATTTTTTGTCCCAACCCAAAGCGTAGAGCTACTATCAACCAATATACTTTTAATGACATTATCACTTAAATTAACAAGTTCATTGAGAACATCGTTGAATTTTATAAAATCATTTTGTCCTTTTTTCTTTAGATTTAGTCCTTTATTAGTACCAACCCATAGCTCTCCTTTTGGTGTGATATGAATGGCATTAACTATATTACTCGTCAAGCTTGTGGGCACTACAGGGTCATTTTTAAAGGTATTGAAACTGATGGTTCTTGGATCTAAAATATTCAATCCTGAAAACCAGGTTCCAAACCAGAGCATTCCAGAGTTATCTTCTGTGATACTTTGGATAAAATCATCACTGAGACCGGTTAAATCAGCTTGCTGAGAACGAAATACGGTAAAACTTTGAGATATAGGGTTATATAAGTTAAGTCCTTGGCTGGTGCCGATCCAAATACGATCTGCGGTATCTTCATAGATTGTATTCACCCCATTATCAGACAAACTATTTATATTTTCTGGCTCGTGTTCATAATTTTGCCATTTATTTTCGGCTACATCAAAGCTAAACAATCCATTATTAGCGGTACCAATTAGAAGAGTTTTACTGTTGGAACTCAGGCTCTGCAGTGCAGTTAAACTTATTCTATTACCTTCTGATAACGGCACGCTAAAGTGTTTAATAATTCCTGCATTTGGATCAAACCAATCTAATACACCATTATTAAAACCTAGCCACAAACTTCCATCAGGTTTACTCAATATAGAACGAATGCTGTTAGCTGATATAGTGCTTTGAACATTGTGTTGATGACGAAAAACGTCAAAGGTTCCTGCTTTAGGATCCAAAAGATTTAGCCCATTGGCCGTACCAATCCATAACTTGCCATCATATGAAGGTTCAATTACAAATACCGTGTTATTACTAATACTATCGGCTTTATTTGCTTGATATTGATATAATTTAAATTTTTCTGTGACAGGATCAAAGCGGTTTAATCCACCTCCGTCGGTACCAATCCAAAGGTAACCCAGCTTATCTTCATACAATGCATTGATATAACTATGAGATATTGAATATGGGTTATCATTGTCTTGTTGGTATAATGTGAAGTCATAACCATCATAGCGTACAAGCCCCTTTTTGGTGCCAAACCACATAAATCCCTTACGGTCTTGTAACTGACAAATAATAGAAGGATTTGGAAGCCCATCAGCCATTGAAATATGTTCAACTTTTAGAGAGGATGCAGCACTTGAAATGGATGAAAATAAAATGAAATAAATGAATAGATTTCTGACTAATCCCAACAGAATTACCGTCTGATTATTTACTCTCGGTTCTATTTTTTCTATTGGCGTCATTGCTCTGTCATTCCACTTCATAGTGCTACAAATGAAAATTATTTCAGATAAAAACAAGAGATTATTTAATTTTATTAGTATAGAGCAAATTTACAGCTTACATCGATAGAGTGATTGATTAAAAGTGTGCACAAGGAAGTTATTTCTTTTCTAAATAGAAATCATCATAAGATTTAATATCTAACGCATGTGAAAAAGCGTTATTAATTCTTAAATAGGTTTCATCCTTCATATTGCTTTTCACCGCAAGATAAATGCCTGAAGGATATCCATGAAATTTTGAGCAGGCTATCCACGTTGAGAGTGGATTATCTTGGTTATATACCAGCATAGGGCTCGGGTGATAAAAAGCATCAAGATCATCAGACCTAAGCAACTCGACTGCTTGTCGTAATGTGTCATCTTCTGTTAATATTTTAAGGTTAGCGCCCGTTCTCTTAAACTCCGGCAATACCTGAATACCGACTGAAACACCTACATTTAAGTCTTTTAATCGGTGTAATGCACTTAAGATAGGGATAAAGTTTTTCTTTTTAAAGCACAGTCCAGGAACTATATACAACAAGGGTTTAGATAAATGTCTCACTTTTTCTTCTGATACATTGAGAGGAAATAATAAGTCAATTGTTCCACTATCTAACTCTATTAATGCTTGCTCCTTTGAAAAGGTTTTAAATACAATTTTCGAATACATACCCTTCAATAGATCATCAACATATTGAAAGGCTATAGACTTAGATATATTCTCAGAAAAATCGACATGGGGAGGGAATTCAATCACGCCCACCGTTATTGTCTCAGCCTTGATCATTCCAGAGCAAAGAAATGACAAGCAAAAGTAGATATATAATTTAGTTCGCATAATTCTTCTAGCTCCAAAAAGTCTTTTTTATAAATAGTTACACTCAGCCCTCCACCAAAATCCCCTAGTTCCCAATTCTCCATTTCAAATCCTGTCACATCAATCTTGCTCCATTGAGATTTATCTAAGCCAACATTTAATGGATTATGCTGTGGAGTACCATGACAATTAAGACAAAAACGCTCTAATTTCATCGGAACAAAATATCTATACGCGGGAATATTATTTAAAGTGGACTCGTCATCAAAATAAGATTTTTCTTTGTTCTGCTTAAAGCTTTTCATTGCTGCAACTTCCCATTGATCGGGTAAGTTAAGTTTATTTCTTATTGAGCTAGCAAAGTTAGTGAATTTAATTTTTACGCCCAAACCTTTTTGTGTAAGTTTTTCAGAAAGTTGGAAGGAAAATGTCGCAGGAATGAGTCCTTTAAAACTAAGTTCATCGTCATAAATGAGTGTACGATTATCTTCCATCACGTCAATCATCGCTTTTAATAAAGAAGTATATAATCGACGGTTTTCTTTAGGGAATTTAGTATTAAACTTAGCTTCGTAAGCATTCTTAATATTGTTAATAAAAGCTTTACCAAATAAAGTGGATTTATCTCCTCCTTTTTGATTAATCAGCGATTGCTGCTTAAATATTAGGTACGATGACGCCATATAGATATTCGATACTTCAGTAATAAAAACTTTGGCATCAGAGTCTTTGGAGACCTCACTACTATTCACAAAGAATGACAATAGGCAGGAAAATAGAAAAATAACCCGTGTCACACTTTTTACCATTTCATTCATGCTTCCTTATTTGATTGGCATAGATCAGCTTAGACTCCAACAATTGATTTTTCAACTTAGTCGCATTAGCAATACGCCTATTTAACACAACTTATTTAGCCCTTTAGCCTAAAAGTTACTTATCATCACAATGTAGTGACTAAAACAGGGTTGAGCCAAACATCAACTCAAATATTCAATGCACCTCATCTATTGCTCCTGTCATTTAAACTGTATTAGCAAGAAATCATAAGACTATTTTAAGTAAACCGTATTTATTTCACCACATAACGCATAATTCAAAAGAAAATAATCAGTCCCCTAAAACCTTAAGTACTAGCGTCTAACCTCCCCCTTTGTATATAATTGAGTAATAGATAGTCGTTGAATTTGTCAATTGTCTGCATAGTTATTTCAAGGTGTATTTCGTGTCTAAGTATTTTAATGAAAAACCAAAAAAAGCCGGTGGTCTCTCGTCATTAACCTCGACCTTAAAACACATTATTCAAAGCCAACAGCCGAAAACTAATGTTAAAAACTTATTGAAGGCAAATAAAGATAAAGGCTTTGATTGTCCCGGCTGTGCTTGGGGTGATCAAAAAGACGAATTACTGCAGTTTTGTGAAAATGGTGCCAAAGCGATTGCTTGGGAGTCAACCAGTAAAATGGTCGACGCCGATTTTTTTGCCAAGCATAGTGTCAAGCAGTTACAAAAACAAAGTGACTATTGGTTAGAATATCAAGGTCGGTTAACGCAGCCGATGAAGTACAATAATAAAACTGACCATTATGAGCCTATTGACTGGCAAGAAGCTTATCAACTTATTGGCGATAAACTTAAAAGTTTAACCTCCCCCAATGAAGTAGAACTTTATACCTCTGGTCGCGCTAGTAACGAAGCCTCATTTCTCTATCAATTATTTGGCCGACTCTTTGGTACCAATAACTTTCCTGACTGTTCAAATATGTGTCATGAAGCCAGTGGCGTAGCATTAAATGAATCGATTGGTATTGGCAAAGGCACGGTAATATTAGATGACTTTGATCACGCTGATGCCATATTTGTCTTTGGACAAAACCCAGGGACCAATCACCCTAGAATGATGAATGCATTGCGCAAAGCCTCACGCGGTGGTTGTAAAGTTGTCAGTTTCAACAATTTAAAGGAAATAGCTCTCGAACGTTTTGCCAGCCCGCAAGATCCGATAGAGCTGCTTACGACTAAGGCAACAACTATCAGCCATGCTTATTTCACTCCTAAATTAGGCGGTGATATGGCGGCCATACGTGGCATGGTAAAAATCATTCTCAATCGTAACGCTGAGCAAATAGAAAGTGGTAAGCCAGCGATAATCGATAATGACTTTATCAAACAACATTGCCAGAAATTTGAACAATATCAACAAATAGTTAATGACAGCTCATGGCAAAAAATTGAACAGCAATCTGGACTGTCATTTGAGCAGTTATCACAAGCTGCTGATATATTTTTAAATGCGGATAAAGTTATTTGTACTTGGGCAATGGGCATTACTCAGCACAAACATTCAGTCGCTACTATTCAAGAAATTGTTAATTTACAGTTATTGTCTGGCAATATAGGTAAAAAAGGCGCCGGCTTGTGCCCCGTTCGTGGTCATTCAAATGTGCAAGGTAACCGCACTATGGGTATCAATGAAAAACCAACTGAGGCTTTTATCGACAAGCTATCGCTTGCCGTTGATAGCCAATTACCTAAAGAAAAGGGTCATAACGTTTATTATGCGTTAAAGGCTTTATTAGAGAAAAACAGCAAGGTACTGATTTGTTTGGGTGGTAATATCGCGCAAGCTGCGCCAGATACAGCACAAACCCATCAAGCATTAAAAAACACCCAATTGAATGTGCAAATAAGCACTAAGCTCAACCGCAGTCATTTGTGTATAGGTCAAGACGCTCTCATTCTGCCTTGTTTGGGCCGTACGGAAATAGATAACCAAGAAACAGGTGAGCAGTTCATTACCGTGGAAGATACTTTTAGCATGGTACATGCATCGCAAGGTAGCGTAACTCCGCTTGCAAAGTCATTACGCTCTGAAACGGCCATTGTCACCGACATCGCTGAGGCAACATTAGAAAAACCCACTATTAACTGGCAAAAGTTAAAAGGAAATTATGACCTAATTCGCGATTTAATAGAACAAAGTATTCCAGGGTTTAGTAATTATAATCAACAGCTTGAACAACCGGGAGGTTTTTATCTTGGTAACAGTGCCGCACAATTAAAATGGAGTAATCAGCAAGAAAAAGCATTATTTTCTGCGCATGATTTACCAACCAATATTGTCAACATCTCTGAAGATCAACTGACCGAACTTCATAACAAGAACCAACCACTTTATACCTTGCAATCATTGCGTTCACATGACCAATATAATACAACCATTTATGGTATGGACGATAGATATCGTGGCATTAGTAACGCGAGAAACGTGCTGTTTATCAATAAAAAAGATGCTTCAAAGCAAGGATTTAAGAACAATGATTATGTCGATATTACTTCAATTTGGTCTGATAACCAAAATCGAACGGTAAATAACTTCATCCTTTGTTTTTATGACATTCCAAGAAGTAACCTTGCCGCTTATTACCCAGAAACCAATCCACTAGTGCCATTAGATAGTTATGGTGATCGCTCTTATACGCCAACATCAAAATCAGTAGCAGTAATCATCACAAAAGCTAAAAATCCACCGCTAATTTAACATCGGCTTTATGGCTTAACTAATTTAATTAACTCTAATTAGTTAAGCGCCAATCACCATGATAAACATTAAAACCTTTATCACTGGCAAAACCTACTAAGGTTAAATCAAATTGCTGGGCTGCTTGTATTGCCAAAGCTGAAGGTGCTCCAACGCCCATTAATACATTAATGCCGGCCATAATAGCTTTTTGCACTATCTCAAAGCTTATTCGACCACTGACAAGTAAAATCCATAAAGGCGCTACTTGTGGCGATTTATCAGAGACTAAAAGGGAGCCAATTACTTTATCTACCGCGTTATGGCGACCAATATCTTCATGAACCTGTTGTAAGTTTAACGCTTGGTCAAATAGAGCCGCGCCATGAACGCCACCGGTATTGTCAAAGAGACTCTGCTGACGGCGCATTTTACTCGATAATAAAAGTAATGACTCAGCCTCGATAATATTCTTATGCTCAGGGAAAGATAAGTTAATCTCCGTTTTTAATTGCAGTGATTTTAATGACGTAGTGCCACAAAGCCCACAACTAGAGTAACTCACCGTATATCTATCTAACGATGATAAGTCTGGGATAAAACCAGGAGTGAAGGTAACTAACCATTCGTTATCTATAGCTTCGCCATCAATATCCTCTACAGCCATTTGTATTGATTCAACATGATTTAGTTGCTTTATTATTCCCTCACTGTGTAATAAACCTGTAATGAGAAAGTAATCATCTCCTGGGGTACGCATGGTAATAGTAAATACTTTATTATTGACTATTCCTTGTTCTAACCAGGATAAAGTGATCTGTAAAGGCTCTTCAACAATCACCGTATCTACGCAGTTTTTTCTTATCAGTTTAGTCTGCTTTTTTTCTGACATTTTGGCTAAGGTATTATGTGAGGTATCTCCTGTATCCTTACAGGCAAAAGCATAGCTAACTTTGTTGACCGCTTTTGTTTGATATTCTGAAATTTCAGTATTTGTCATATAAATCTTTATACTATTTTGGTGGTACTTAATGTTTGAAAGTTTACCGTCTTACTTTCAAACTGGGAAGCTGTAGTTATCATTCATTCATTCAAATCTGGTATAACTTTTTTAAAATCAAATCAGCACGACAACATTGGCGTACTTTTTCAAGTGGACTTTCTACTTTCATTGGTAATATTGCTAATGCTGTATTACTTTTAAAGTAGCATCTATTTTAAGTTTTCTTATCTAGAACGAATAAATTATCCTTTGTTGGGTTTATAGCAGTGTTAATTCGATTTTGGTTTGATATCGATACTTGAATAAGTTCACCACGTTTAAAGGATGGTTTATCTATGAAAGTAGTAAAGGATACTCAACGGAAAAAAGGGCTTTATGCTTTTATTTTATTGATCTTTTTAACTTTAACCATTCTAGCATTACTGTTTCTAAACATAGAAAAGCATACCATAATCAATTTAAACTCTACTGATGTTAGCGCTGTCGATGATCGTGCCGTGCTAGGTGCATCTGTTGCCAAGGTCGTAAAAACGAACCATGGTCTTGAATTTAGCTGCCAAATAAAAAAATCACATCTAGCTCAACCTTATTGTGAGCTAGTAATAGATATGCAAGGATTAAGCAAAAAAAATCCTTCAACAGGTATGGATTTCTCAAATTATAGCCAAATAGGTTTATGGATAAAGCATCATCATTCAACGCAACCAGGAACTCGTATCGAGTTACGCAACTTTAATTCCGCTTATTCTGTTAAAGAGGGCGAAGTAATACTAAAACCTAACAGTTTAGAGTATTTAGAAGCATACGTTAGCAATCCTGTTTGGCTAAAATTGAATGATTTCTCTATCCCGCAATGGTGGAATAACAGTCATAATTTAGCCTTATCTCATGGCGGTACTGACTTTTCAAATATCTACTCAATTGCCGTAGCCCCAAATAGAAAAGTTCAACAGGGAAACTATAAACTAACCATTGAACGCATTGAATTGAAAGGGCAGTATGTTAGCAATGCTGAACTTATTGCTGTGCTAATCATGCTATGGAGCATAGCGCTGGGTTATATCATCCGAGGTGTCAGTACAACTAAAGAAGTATCCGTTGAAATACCTGAAAATACAGCACCTAGCATTAAATTTGGTGCCATGAGTTGTCCTTTAACAGGTGCATTTAATCGTATTGGCTTAAGGAAATGCTTTGATCAGTTAGCACCAACTGATTTACATAACTTAAGTATTATTTTCTTCAACATTGATTATTTTGAAGATCTTTATCCAAACTATGGTCAAATAAAAGCGGACAAAATTCTACAACAATTTGTCAATGAAATTAACAATACGTCTCGCTCTAGTGATACTGTCGCTAGATGGAGTACTGAAGAATTTTTATTAGTATGCCCTGATACGGCGTTATCTCAAGCCGTTGAGGTTGCAGATAAAATAAGAGCCGCAATACAAGAGGCTGCGTGGCCAAATGATATTAAAATAACCTGTAGCTCTGGTGTTGCACAAATGCATGATGAAGATCTTAATAACTTAATTTCCCGTGCAAACAGAGCTTTGTATCAAGCCAAGAATAGTGGTAACAATAAAACAGCCGCGGCTTAACAACTTTTATACACCTAAAAGCTCAACGACTGACACCCTTAATTTGTTAGTCGTATAATAAATAAGGCTTTCTATCTTTCTTAAAGGCTAAAATACCCGCTCGCCAACTTAATTTAATCTGCTCTGCACTTTGCCCTTCAATAATCGCTTTTCTTAATTTATCTGTGCCAGCCAATTTATCCATAAATTTTGGACTATTAAAAAAGGTAAGTCCTCGATCAGAAAACGCTTTATACCACTGCAGGATAAAACGTAAGTTTAAACCATGGCTATCAACTTGACGAAGGTCTTCGCCATGTAACCTTATATTCATGAGTTTTGGACTACTCGCAGCACCCGGTATAGAAATGGGTGTGAAACTAAAACCTCCGTTCATTACATTATCATGACCGATCACCTGAAACGGAAAAGCTGTACCTCGACCAATACTTACCGGTGTTGCTTCAAAAAAGGCTAATGAGGGGTACAAAGCAATTGACTGTATATTCGGTAAATTGGGACTTGGTTTTATTGGTAATGTGTATGCTAAATTCCGTTGATAATTCTTAACCTTAACAACGGTAAGCGCCAGCTTATTTTCACTGTTTAACCACCCCTCCCCGTTAATCATTAACGCAAGCTCACCGACAGTCATTCCATGTAATAAAGGTATAGGATGCATGCCAACAAATGAACTAAACTCTTTTTCCAATATTGGACCATCAACAAAAGAGCCATTTGGGTTCGGTCTATCTAATACAATAAATTCAACACCCGCATCAGCAGCTGCTTCCATCATATAATGCATAGTACTAATATAAGTATAAAATCGAACACCAACATCTTGAATATCAAAGACGATAACATCCAAATTTTTCAGAGTACTTAAAGAGGGTTTACGCTTTTTACCGTAGAGTGAAACGAGCGGAATACCTGTTTTAGTATCAATACTTGAGTCAAACTTTTCACCGGCATCACGATTACCACGAAAACCATGCTCTGGTGCAAAAATCATTTGAATATCTATACTTTTTTTCAATAAAGCATCCACTAAATGCTCATCAAACACCTTCGATGTTTGATTGACCACTAGCGCAATTTTTTTTCCTTTTAGCCGGGGTAAGTATTGATCAATTTGCTCAGCACCAACACTGATTTGGCTTTCTGCACTCGCAGGAAAACTTAAACTGCATAGATAAAATGTACATAATAAGATTGTTGCTCTGATAAGCATTACTAACTTCATCAATAACCCTTAGCTACTTTTAAGAGCAACGGCTTTACGTAGAAAACCTTTCGTACTGACTAATGCTGCTTTAGCCTGAGTACAGTCTAAACCCGTTAAGACCATTAAACTGGCTAGTTTTGTTTGGTTGTTTGCCTGTTTTAACGCTTGCTCTGCAGTAGAAAAGTCACATTCTGTTGCCTGCATCACAATCCGAACAGCACGTGCGTATAACTTTTCATTACTGGCATTTACATCAATCATTAGGTTTTGATAACTTTTGCCACTACGGATCATGCTGGCGGTACTGAGCATATTCAGGATCAGTTTTTGGGCGGTACCTGATTTCATCCGGGTAGAGCCGGTTAAAACTTCTGGGCCTACCACCGCACATATATCAAGATCGCTGTTTTGTGCATAAATATTGTTAACACTACAACTGATACCAATAACTTTAGCGCCTTGCTCTTTCGCAAAAGCCATTGCTGATAACACATAAGGTGTGCGGCCACTTGCCGCTATCCCCACTAAAACATCTTTACTCGATAAGTTAACAGCGTTCAAATCATCTATTGCCAATTGCTTATTGTCTTCTGCACCTTCAACTGCTTTATACATAGCGCCAGCACCTCCGGCAAGAATACCGACAACTTGTTCACTCGAGACACTAAAAGTTGGCGGGCATTCGACGGCATCAAGTACCCCTAATCGTCCACTAGTCCCCGCGCCAATATAAATAAGTCGACCACCACATGCGAAAGCATCGACGATATAATCTACCCCTTGCGCTATTTCAGGTAATAGTTGACCTACGATTGCAGCAACTTTCTGATCTTCAGTATTTATTTTTTTAAGGACCCCCAATGAATCAAGTAAATCTATATCCAAGGTATTAGGGTTTTGCCCTTCTGTAGTGATGCTTTTAAGTGCATTAACTAAGTCTACTTGCGTATCCATTGAATTCTCTCGTGATGGTTTGCTGGCCTTTTTCTTAAACGTAATTAACTTCGCTACTTAAAGATAAATATGACAATTAAGCTAAGGCGCATAATATTTATCATGGTACACTGATCAGTATTAATATATAAGAAATTAGCGACCTTTTTGATTGTCGAATAATTGAATTTTCCGTCCTTATTTATCAGTAATACCAATTTGATTAAATTTCTTCCCAGCTCAGAGCTGTGATCAATGTTCAATAACAAGGGAAATTTGTTTAGGTCTAGTCATTCTAAACCAAATAAATTTAACGATGTTAGTGGGCATTGGGTATGCTCCCATAGGGCGAGTTTAAAGGGTTCATATGCGGCGTTATTGATTTTGAGAAGGGAATAACCATTCTATTCAATCAATGCCTTGCCTCTAAACCCTTTAACTCTCGCTGAGTGGGAAAGAACTTAATCAACTTGGTATAATCATTCATCAGTAAATTATCAGCCACAGATATGAACCATACCTCCAGACTTACCCAAGCAGTTATCGACTTAGACGCTCTTGTTAAAAACTATCAATATATTGATAATCTAGCACGCGACAGCAACACTATTGCCGTCATTAAAGCCGATGGCTATGGTCATGATGCCAGTAAAGTAGCAAGAGCTTTAAGTACGCAAGTTAAGCTTTTTGCCGTTGGCTTTATTGATGAAGCATTAGCTCTAAGAAGTGATGGTATTGATAACACTGTACTTATTCTTGAAGGTCCCTTTAAAGAAAGTGACTTTGAGATAGCTATAGAGAATAATTTCTCTCTCATGTTACACAGTGATTATCAAATTAAGTGGCTTAGCGCTATGAACCCTGAGTTTTCTGGGGATGTATGGCTAAAAGTAGATACCGGCATGAATCGTTTAGGTTTCCATGTTGATCAAATCGACAACATCATGTCACAGCTAACAGATAAGCAAAGAAATAAACTTGTCTTGTGTTCACATTTTTCAACAGCGGAGCAGATTAATAGCACTAAACCTGTTGAACAACTGGCTAAATTAAAACAGTTAGTTTCACAATACGGCTGTAAATTCAGTATGGCTAACTCTGCTGGTATTTTAAATTGGCCAAATAGTCATGGCGATCACACGCGATTAGGCTTAGCCCTATATGGCATATCCCCCGTGGCTGAAAACCCATTAAGCCAACCGCTTATACCTGTTATGACCCTACAGGCAGATATTATTGCTATACATACAGTAAAAGTAGGTGAGTACGTTGGTTATGGCGATACCTGGCAAGCTCAACGAGAAACAAAACTAGCAACCGTTGCTATAGGTTATGCTGATGGCTACCCTAGAAATGCTAAGTCAGGCACACCTGTGTTCATTAATGGTCAGATTGCTCCGCTAGTTGGCCGTGTCTCAATGGATATGATCACCGTAGATATTACTGATTTAAATGATATTTTTATTGGGAATACGGTTGAATTATGGGGTAAGAACATAAGTATTGATATCGTTGCTCAAAACAGCGATACCATTAATTATGAACTATTAACGCGGGTATCAAAACGTGTGCCCAAAGTGATTGCTGGGTAGTTAATCCTCAGACTTTTATTCAATACCAATATATTTATGCACTTGCACTGACAGACGCCAGTTATTAGCAATACATGTTTCAATCGCTAAATCAGTGGCTCGTTGCTTTTGGCTAATAGGTTGTAAATATATTGGGGTATCTTCAATTTGATGCTTTGCCAATAATACTTTTAAGTCATCAACATGTTGCTCTGTGGCTATCGGGTGCTTAATTTCATTCGCTCGTAACATAGCACTTTCTAGTACTTCATAACCTCCGCGCATGTTAACTTTTGGAGAAACAGTAACCCAACACTTTGCTGTGGTAATAATTTCGAAGGTGCCTGATGTTTCAATCTGCGTGCTATAACCTTGTTGTTCAAGTAATCCACATAATGGTATTAAGTCAACCATGCAAGGCTCACCACCAGTGACAACAACGTGTTTTGCTCGAAACTGTTTTTCTTTAAACAGGGCTAAAACTTCTGCAGGTGTATAATTAGCCCACTTTGACGTTTCTTCTTTTTTAGCTAACATTTCCACAGGAGTGACTTGATCATCAAGTTCAATGTCCCAAGTATGTTTAGTATCACACCACGAACATCCGACAGGACATCCCTGCAGTCTAATAAAGATTGACGGTTGCCCGGTAAAAGATCCTTCTCCTTGAAGCGTTTCAAAAAGCTCATTAATTTTATAGTTCATGGGTATTATGGTTTTCTCTTCTGCATTATGGTTTATTTTATTAACTGTGGTGTTCAATTTATGCTTTAGCCTATTGTTTATTTCAAGTAAAATAATAGGCCTTATTTATTATACCTTAGATCAATTAAGAGAGCTTCAAATGGCTGAAAAAGTTGTTGTTATTTATTCTGGTGGCATGGATTCCTTTACTGTCTTAAACCGTGCTCGAAAAGATGGTAAGCAAGTTTTTGCCTTGTCATTCGATTATGGTCAACGCCATGTAAAAGAATTAGAATGCGCTAGCCTTGTCTGCAAAGAGCTCGACATTAATCATAAAGTAATTGATATATCGGCAATTAATCAATTACTTGCTGGTTCATCACTCACTGATGATATCGATATTCCTGAAGGTCACTACGAAGATGACAATATGAAGTCAACGGTAGTGCCAAACCGAAATATGATTTTACTTTCATTAGCCGTTGCCTATGCAGTATCGGTTGGTGCAGAGCAAGTTTATTATGGTGCTCATTCAGGCGACCACGCTATTTACCCTGATTGTAGACCTGAATTCGTCGAAAAGATGAATGACGTTTGTAAAATTGCAAATTATGAAAGTGTTGAAATTTTCAGCCCTTATTTAACCGTAAATAAATCAGCAATTCTTGCTGATGGTATTGCCATGACACTTGATTATAGCAATACCTGGACTTGTTATAACGGTCGAGATAAAGCGTGCGGGAAATGTAGTGCTTGTGAAGAGAGGTTAGAGGCTTTTTCTGATAATAATGTCACCGACCCAATCAGCTATGAATAAATAGTCTTACAAAATTCAATAAAATAAGTAGCTTAAAAGTATTTCTATGACTGAATCGACGTTAGTTGCAGCTAAAAAAAAGCCCCTGATAGTTCAATCATACAGGGCTAAAGCATACCAGCTGTTAGAAGGTCACTCTAATATCAGTTTTGTGGCTAAAAGTATCAACTTGTTGCTGATTATACTTATTATTACTAACGTGATTGCAGCTATATTTGAATCAGAGTCAAACTACCATGAGCAATATTTAGTTGAGTTTGCTGTATTTGAATTTATTTCTTTATCTATTTTTTGTATTGAGTATTGCTTACGCTTATGGTGTTGTGTCGAATCAAAAGCATATAGTCACTTATCTCATACTAAGGCAAGAATTAAGTATGTATTTTCGCCTATCGCATTAATTGATCTTATAGCAATTTTACCTTTTATTATTGCCATGTTTTTTAGTATTGATTTACGCTCTTTACGTCTGATCAGGGTATTACGTTTATTGAAGCTAACCCATTATTTTAAAGGCTTTAATATTTTCATTGCTGTTATCGCCAAAGAATTGAAAAGTATCACTGCAGCCATGATGGTAATGGTATTTCTCATTGTCATCGCCGCTAGTTTGATGCATGCGGTAGAAGGAAAAATACAGCCTGAAACTTTTGGTAGTATCTTACGCTCCCTTTGGTGGTCTGTTGTCACTATGACCACTGTCGGTTATGGTGATGTTGTCCCGGTCACCCCAATAGGAAAAGTGATTGCAACTATCATTATGCTTATTGGAGTCGGATTAGTTGCATTACCCGCAGGTATGTTAGCTGCAAGGTTTGGCGAAGAGCTTAGAGAGCGAAAAGATAATCTTGATAGCAAGATAAAGATCGCGTTGACAGACGGTTATATCGACCAAGAACAGTACCAAGAATTAGCTAAATTAGCTGATAGATTAGAAATTGATCCCGATGATTTTAAACGAAGTATTGCACAATTAAAACAGGGAAATCATCACGAAAAGTGCCCCCACTGCGGGAAGTAATTAGTTTTTAGTTTAATAAAGGATTGTTATACCAATATTTATACACGGCTTATTAATGACTTATCATTCTATAGATGAAAATCGTCCTTAAAAACGTTTTTAAGATAAATATTTTATATCAGTAACTTCCCTTTCCCCCTAGACTTATAAGGTGTTCAAGAAAAATTGAGAACTTATTATGAGTGCTACGTGGAAGTATCAAGCACGGCGTTTGAAGCAGATGATTGATTCAAATAATGAAACCCAAGCTCACCTTTATATGGAGCGGCTAATGCTATTTCCTGTCGACATTCAAGACCGAATAATAGAAGACATTAGCCATCTCACCCATTGTAGCAGTGATGCTGTTGCGACAATTCTTGGCTATTACTCAATACAAGAACTGAAATAATCTGAATTCAGCTTAAGTCGATAGTTGCTGTATTCTTAATTTTGCTATTTTATCACGCACGGATGCGGCTTGTTCAAATTCTAAATTTTGTGCATGTTCCTGCATTATTTTTTCAAACTCAACAATTTTAGTATCAATTTGCCTAGTGGTTAGTAAAGGCTCTTCTGCCTGTTGGTTAATATGATAATTTGTATTAGCTTCTGCCACTTTATCAAGTGATTTGGCATCACTGTAATTACCAACCCCCATAACATCAGTAATTCGTCTTACAACACCCTGAGGAGTAATGTTGTTGTCAACATTGTATTGATGTTGCTTCACCCTACGTCGTTCGGTTTCATCGATAGCACGTCTCATAGAGCCAGTGATCCTATCTCCATACAATATTGCTCGGCCATTAAGATTACGCGCAGCACGGCCTATAGTTTGAATCAATGAACGATCAGAGCGTAAAAAGCCTTCTTTATCCGCATCTAAAATCGCCACTAAGGATACTTCAGGCATATCTAAGCCTTCACGAAGTAAGTTAATTCCAACTAACACATCAAATTTACCCAGTCTAAAGTCCCTTATAATTTCAACCCGTTCAACGGTATCAACATCTGAATGCAAATAACGCGCTTTAATTGCATGCTCATCTAGGTAGTCGGTTAAATCTTCTGCCATGCGTTTAGTTAATGTAGTGGCTAATACTCTTTCATCTAGCGGTAGACGCTTACGTATTTCTGATAAGAGATCATCAACTTGTGTTTCAACCGGTCGAACTTCAATTTGAGGATCAAGTAGGCCTGTAGGCCTAACCACTTGCTCGG
Organism: uncultured Colwellia sp.; assembly: GCA_913063325.1. GTDB lineage: Bacteria > Pseudomonadota > Gammaproteobacteria > Enterobacterales > Alteromonadaceae > Colwellia. Next base: position 26,223 of record CAJXYE010000061.1, read on the forward strand.
CAATATCACCATTAGATTTTTCAATTTCATAGTTACTAGGGGTGGCAGATACATAAATGGTTTGCGGTGAAATAGCTTCAAATTCTTCAAATTTCATCGGTCTATTATCTAAAGCTGAAGGTAATCTAAAGCCATATTCCACCAAATTTTCTTTACGAGATCTATCGCCTTTATACATAGCACCAATTTGTGGCACGGTAACATGAGACTCATCAATAATAAGCAAACCATCATCAGGTAAATAATCAAATAATGTCGGTGGTGCACCTCCCTCTTCTCTCCCTGATAAATAACGAGAGTAGTTTTCGATACCAGAGCAATAACCCAGCTCAGTCATCATTTCAATATCAAATTGAGTGCGCTGAGTAAGACGTTGTTCTTCAACTAATTTATTATTATCTTTGAGTTGTTGCGATCGGTGTTTAAGCTCAATTTTAATTTTATCAACGGCAGCTAAAATTTTCTCTCTAGGTGTCGCATAGTGTGTTTTTGGGTAAACAGTAACGCGAGGCAGTGTTCTTTCAACTTGTCCCGTTAGTGGATCAAATTGGCTTATTCGCTCTATTTCTTCATCAAATAATTCAACACGTAGGGCAAGACGATCAGATTCCGCAGGAAATATATCGATAACATCGCCACGAACTCTATAAGTAGCACGGGCAAAAGCAATATCATTTCGTTTATATTGTAGCTCGGCTAAGCGGCGCAGAATATCGCGCTGGTTAATAATATCACCCTGGCTAATATGCAGCATCATCTTTAAATAGGAGTCGGGATCACCCAAACCGTAAATAGCAGAAACAGATGCAATAATAATAACGTCACGACGCTCTAACAGCGCTTTTGTGGCTGATAGGCGCATTTGTTCAATGTGCTCATTTACTGAGGCATCTTTTTCTATAAACGTATCTGTCGTTGGCACATACGCTTCTGGCTGATAATAATCATAATAGGAAACAAAGTACTCAACCGCATTATTTGGAAAAAACTCTTTCATCTCACCGTAGAGTTGAGCAGCTAAGGTTTTATTCGGTGCTAACATCATTGTGGGCCGATTAAGCTTCTCAATCACGTTAGCAATGGTGAAGGTTTTACCTGAGCCCGTTACACCTAGAAGCGTTTGATGGGCTAAACCCGATTCAATGCCATCTAAAAGTTGCTTTATTGCTGTTGGTTGATCACCACTTGGTGTGTAATCCGAACAAATAGTTAACTTTTTCATAGCACTTGTTCCTGTGAAACAGATTTATTTACCATAAATTGCTTAGTAAAGAATCGGTACGAAATCATAGCCATTAAAATATTGCCAAGTAAAGCTCCGAAAAATAGACCCGTTAACCCGAAAAGCAAACTACCTAAATAGGCTAAAGGTAAATAACAAACAAATAATCTTATTACACTTAACCCCAAAGCAATCATTGGCTTATGCAAAGCATTAAACGATGAGTTTGTTAAGATGACAATGCCTTGCAAACCATAACCCAGAGGCAGTATCCAAATAAATAGTTTAATTAAGTCTGCAACTTCAGCTTCTTTGGTAAATACACTCGCAATCCAAGGCGCGCAAATAGCTAATAATACATAAATTAGAATTTGCCAAGCTAAGATAAATCTTATCGCGACTTTGTAAGCATCTTCTACACGTTGTAGTTGACCTGCCCCAAAGTTTTGGCTAATAAAAGGAGGCAACGTCATAGATAAAGCTAGCACGATTAAACAGGCTATTGACTCAAGTCTCGAGCCAACACCAAAAGCAGCAACAGCTGACTCACCGTACGTGGCAACTATTGCAGTCATTATAGCCGCAGCAATAGGTGTTAACATGTTGGCGCCTGCAGCAGGAAGACCTATCTTCAATATGTGTCGACACGCAGAAATCAGCTCATTTATCGGTAACATAGTCGTATGAATGAGATCGTGCTTTTTAGTTAAAATATATAATACAAGGCATAAACCGAAAACCCACGAAATTAAGGTAGCAATAGCCGCTCCTTGTATTCCCATAGCAGGTACGGGACCGAAACCAAATATAAAGATGGGGTCAAGTACTGCATTAATGAGTCCAGCGCTCCCCATAATAATACTCGGTGTTTTAGTATCTCCTGAAGCACGTAATATCGCATTCCCTATCATAGGACCAATTAAACAAATACTCCCTATATACCAAATATCCATGTATTGATGAATTAAAGGCAATAAAGACGGCTGAGCACCAAGTAAGGTAAATAGTGGATCGGTAATGAAATACCCAACTGTCGATAAACACGCGACGATTATGGCCGCTAAATATAATGCCGCAGTTGCAGCATTTTTCGCGGACTCTGAGTCCTTCTTCCCTAAAAATTTAGCAATAACAGCAGAGGTACCTATGCCTAAGCCAATAGTTAAACTCAGTACAGTAAAGGTAACCGGAAAGGTAAAACTAATTGCGGCTAGAGGTTGTGTACCGAGCAGTCCAACAAAAAACGTATCAACTAAGTTGAACGTCATTAGAAGCACCATTCCATAAATCATTGGAATAGTCATACGTTTTAGCGTACTAGCAACGGGATCTTCGAGTAAGTTAACTTGTTTTTTATTCTGTCTAACAATGTTTGTTTTGGTCATTTAATATATCTATGATTCTATTGGTCATTCAGGATAAATGATAAATACTATGTAGGAATACATTGTAAAAGATTAGCTAGCTTTTACCTAGCGTAGATTTATCAGATAACCTGCTTCAATTAATAATACCAGTTCCAGTAATTAGGTGATCTATTTTATACGTAGGAAAAATTGCCAAATACAAGGCATTTATTTAAGTAACTAGTTGTTCTAATTATTGAATAAATAACAAAGTAGTTGGTGGTTTTAACAAGTATAAGTGATCACATATTTATTGGGATTGGTATAAGTACCATTACTTGATGAAATAATGGAAAGTGTTCTAGATTAATGTAATGGGGCGACTTTAGAAAATAACGCACAGATAAACAGCTAAAAAACAGAGTGATTAAAAATCACACAATTAAGTTGTAAAAGAACAAAAACAACCTAAGCACCTGTTAATACTACAATAAAAAATAAACCTGTTTTCTGTTGACTTAAATACAAGCCTATTAAACCGCATTTGTAACGTAAGCTTACACTTTCACCCACATAGTTATCCACAGGAACAGGGGATAACTAAATATTTATCTTTAATTAGGGTCTGTGAACTTTCGAGATTACTTTATAACAGTTTGTTTGATATCTAGGTAAAGCAGAGCACGTGACGTGGTGTGGCTACATGAATGTGCGATAACGCAGTATACATTTCAAACAAACGCTGCCCTTTGGATTCATTTAAAGCGGCATTATTCAATTTTTACATAGAATAACTATGCTACAAAACTCGCGCCGCGATTAAAGCTGTCTTAAATTGAATGAAATTTAACCCTGAAAGATCAACAGACCCTGGCCTAAAATATTACCCACAAATTACAAGTACAAAAAACAATCTGAAACTGGTGTAAAATCACCTCTTATGAACACATCTTCAGCAAACAATATTTATTTCAATTATTTATTGTTTTTGTGTTGACACTTCGGCCACAGGTCTTTAATATTCCGCCCCGTTAGCCACTGAGGTTAACGCGAGATTCCCCAATAGCTCAGTTGGTAGAGCGATGGACTGTTAATCCATGTG
>CAJXYE010000062.1 GCA_913063325.1 uncultured Colwellia sp.
CAGAAGGTAAGCGTATGGGTCACGCTGGCGCGATTATCGCCGGTGGTAAAGGTACAGCTGATGAGAAATTTGCAGCACTAGAAGCGGCTGGTGTTAAAACTGTTCGTTCTTTAGCTGAAATTGGCTCAGCACTTAAAGAGAAAACAGGATGGTAAGCTAACGCTTACAGCTTGTAAATCTTAATAAAAACCCGCATGTTCTAATAGAGAATGCGGGTTTTTTATTAGCAGTTTTATCTATTTCTACTGTAAGAAGTCTTCTTTATTCAGTGTTGCTTGTTGCTGCTTTTCTTTAGATTTTTGTTGCCAATCTGGTAAATATTCTGATAGCTTTTCATTAATCGATGCTGAATTTTTAACAGCCCAATTTTCAGCTTTCACTCCTGATTGTACGAACTTACTATCCGTTTGCATTTCTACAAAGTCTTTTGAATCATACTTAAACTTAGCTTTATCATTATTTCTAACGGGATGTAGAGAGAATCTCGCTTTCCAAAAACCCATCCGAGGAGAAACTATTGAATAGTAAGTTTTATTTTCAGCTAATTCAGCTTTCAAAAAGTCAGCGCTTTCTCCAACAACCATAAACATGTGCTCTCCTGGAGTCGTATCAAAAGTTACTTTAGTATCATTTGATATAATACCAATAAATTCTGGAACGCCATTATTAATTTTAAATACTGAGGCTTGAATTGCTTGTCCTATAAATGCAGAACGCATAAATACGACTCTTGATTCTCCCTGTTTTACATTTGTTGAGACTTGCTCTGTTATTGGTTCCATAAGTGTTGATTGACAACCTGCAAGTAATATTACAAAACACAAAGTCATAGCTTTCTTTATAAACATTTAATTTGATTCCTTTTATTAGTAAAAATGTTGGATAGAAAATAACATATTGAATTTACATAATAAACACAATTATTTAACCTTTAATTGAATTAAAGGGGTCGGTGACAGATGGGAATAAATATCACTGGCTGAAGTTTGGTTACTCTTATTTCGTCGGGGTGGGGACCTCACCCTAAGGGATGCTGCCTCCGGCCTCCCTTTGGAATCCCTCGGAGCTGCTAATCAAGTGTAACCCTACATTCAAGGCAATATATTCGACGCTTTTTATTAGATAAGAGCGCTGATTGCACATTCATGTGCCGACATCGCTTTGTTCATCATCAGGACAATATGCGTCCTGCATTGTCTAATAAGGTACATCCTGTACCGTCATGATGAACATACGTGAATATGGCCTTTCATTACGGCACTTGATTCAAGCAGACTTGGCGCGCGTGGATAGGTTAGGGGGATTGTGCCACATTTGAACTTTTACTCGTCATTCCCGAAGTGTCTATCAGGAATCCAGTTTTTAGGTCTATGGATCCTCGACTAAAACACCACGAGGATGACAGAAATTAGTCAATCAATCAGTGCCAAGTACTCTAACTCCCATCTCAGCAATGAAATAACCTACTAGCAATGGCAAGCCTCGACCCGAGACAGGACGTCGAGGGCTGCCGTTGTTCAGGGAAGGTAAATCGGCAGGTATCGTGATTTGCGCTAGTTTGTTATTGAATGTTTTGCTGAGTTGGGCGCCGCAGGGGGTCCAAGGGGAGACGCGCGGCGGCACGTCGCCCCTTGGGTGTGGTCGCCACCGCGACGCCAAGCAGGGAATTAAACTCCAGTCGTTTGAAGTTAAAATCAAAACTAAAAGAGTATGGACTCCGTGGGGTAGCAAGGCTAAAGGTAATAGTGGAGGTTGTGTCTTTTTCTTCTTGGGTGTAGTCGCCCCGCGACGCCAAGCAGAAAATTCAAATAACCCATACGCTAGCTGTTCATTGATTCATTACTTAATGTCTGGTCTAAATTGGTTTAACCTTTCCTCATAATGAAAACCAATTTCAGCCATTTTATTTTCAAGTTGTTTATCTTTTACATCCATCAGCGCTGCCAAACTATGCAAATTCCGACACTCATGACGTAACCTATCATTGGCAATACCAACTACTATATTAGCATCCATGTTAATGCATTTTGTCATGTCCATTACACACCTCATCAATAAATGAATTACATACTTAAGTTTAGTCAACAAATGTTATAGGCGCAAAATAAGAGTTTAAATCTAGCTTATAGGGAAAATAATAAGATAGAATATTGAAAAACCAACTTGAAATTAAAGTTTGGAAGAATAATTATATGGACATCTATGCCATTCTTCACTAGTTTGAAAGTATGTCTAAGGTAGTTTTAATCCCACGACAGACAATTATTATCTAAATTCGATATTTTCACTACAACAGTTATCAATTAAGTACTCTATGGAATAATGTAACTGTAGCTAACATAAATTTAACTAAGGACTCGTAGATGGTAAAGCTTGTTGTAATGATCACCTTACTGTTGGCTCCTTTTCAACTGTTTTGCCATGAGTTTATCATTGGGCTAAATGAGCGAGATATTTATCGTTATAAAAATGAACAAGGTGAGTGGGCTGGAAAAGATATTGAGCTGATTAAGGCGGTATTTCGTCGTACACCATTTAAATATCGGATTGTTTCTATGCCATGGGCAAGGGTTATAAAAGATCTTGAAGTAGGGACTATTGATATGACGGTAGCGGCAACTGTCTTGCCTGAGAGAAAGAAATTTGCGCTGTTTACTAAAAATGATTTTCGTTACAGTCACCATATGCTTTTTGTGAATAAAAATAAGTTAAACTTATTTAAGTCGGTAAGCGAGTTGGCCGATTTAACTAAAGTTGATGTGATTATTGCTGCCTTGCGCGGTGCTATTTTTTACGAATCTTATCCCGAGTTACTAAAAAATAAGGAGTTTTCCAGAAGGATAGTTTATATGAGTGACGATCAAAGTATGTCTAGATTTGTTCTAAAAGGTAGAGCTGACGGGTATATTGAATCAGAAACAGAAGGTAAACATTATTTGTCATCTCAACCCTCGTATAGAGAAAATATTGTTCCTCTTTTTCGTATTACCAATGATGAACAAGCAGGAAGCAAAATTATGTTCTCTAAAGCAAGAGTCTCACTTAAACAGGTAGAGGTTTTTGATAATGCTTTAAAAGACTTACACGAAAGTGGTGAGTATGAAAAAATATCAAAATTCTTTAAATTTGAATCTAGCCTAAAGTAGAAACCAATAATCACTAAATGACAATAAATAGCGGCAGAGTAAAATTAACTGTTCTGTAGTTAACCTTTATATTGTTGCGGTTGCGACTACACCCAAGAAGAAAGGAGATCGCCGCCATTGTTACCCTCGGCTCTGAACTCCCTAAGTGCTGCTAATCAAGTGTCATACTCCATCCAAAGTCATATCCTCGACGTAACTGCGCTGGTGGCTTATTAAGGCAATATAAAGGTTCAACTTTAAAGTGGTGACAGTGTTATTATGCTTATCCCAGTAGGAAAATAATTATCGATAACGTGATGTATAAAAATTATTTATCAGTAAATTAAATATCCTCTCATTTTGATAAAACAGAGTAGATAGATTTTAAACTAGAGAAATTGAATCAGTGACAAAATTTCTAGAGCTGAAATACTTACTATTTTATAACCGAAAATTATTAAACTAACCCTTTGGAGTTAATGTTGTCTCAAATGAAAAAAGGACTAAAAAATTTAATTTTTAGTCTACTTGCTTTTGCTTTCGCTTATTTTTTAGTAATAAAAAGTCAAATATTCTGGTTAGAACAAATCTTAATGGTTGAGCAATTGCTGCCTGTTTTTTTAGTTATTGTTATTGTCTTAGCCAGTTATTTTAATCGTAGCCGCTTAGCTTTTTTATCAGCGTTGTGGCTGTTATATTTTGCTAGTTTATCTTTTGCCCCACCGTGGTCTAATTGGTTAACTAAACAGGGTGATTGGCTGATGGTATTTGGCTGTTTTTCTTTGTTGTTATTTTCGTTGATAAAAGACCGTGGTGTGGTCTCAATTCATGGCTTTTATAGAATAGTCCTTATCGCTTTTGCGGGAGGCTGTGCGTATTTATGGCTATTGGGTAGTGAATTAATACTTGCTCACGTGCAAGAAAGACCAAAATTAGCAGATTTCCAAGCTTATATTGGTAATGAGTTGGTTGTTACTTTGTGTGTGCTTATTATTCTTTGGCGTACTGTTAAAGCAGCTGATTTAGTAAGTACCGCTATTTTTATCTCGTTATTATTTTGGTTATCTGAACAGTATCAATTGACGATATTGCCGATAAGTTTAACGCTAACACTGGTAACGCTATATTATTTATTAGTCATCATCATTGACGCATATTTTCTTGCCTATCGAGATGATCTAACCAGCTTGCCATCACGTCGAGCTTTGAATCAATTAGCAATGTCATTAGGGCGAAAATATACCGTGGCAATGCTTGATATTGATCACTTTAAAAAATTTAATGATACCTATGGCCATGATATTGGTGACCAAGTATTAAAATTAGTAGCGGCAAAAATTGGTAGTGTTAGTGGTGGTGGTAAAGCATTTCGCTATGGCGGTGAAGAGTTTACTATCGTATTTCCTCGGAAAACTCTTGAACATGCATTGCCTGAATTAGAAGCGGTACGTCAAGCAATTCAAGATTATAAAATTGTTATTCGCCAACCGCAGCGGAAAACGAAACAAGACAGAAAAGCTAAACCGAGCAACAAAAGTAGTAATTTTAAAACAGTCAATGTCACTATTTCTATTGGTGCAGCTATTCGAACTAATAAACAAAGTTTTGAGCAAGTACTGAAATGCTCAGACCAAGCATTATACAAAGCGAAGAAAAATGGTAGAAATAACGTGAGTTACTAATATGTATTTTACACATATACAGCGATGCCAAGTAGATAACAAAGCTAAAAAACGTTAGCTTTTAGGGGGAAGGTTATAAAATTCCGCTTTTATATAGCTGAACTTATCAAGCTTGTTTATCTTCTTTCGTTGATTGAACTTGCTCATATACTGATATGCCTATGGCTCGTTTATGAACTGTTGAACGAGCCTCATTAACAGCTTGTGCATCAAAACTATTAATCTCATTGTCTGCTGAGTTATCTGGATCAGATCCATATAAGTCATTGGCTTTTTCAGTTGACTTAATATAGGTATCTACAGTCTGTTTCTTTATATTAGCTTCATAAACAGAAAGACCAGCTTGAACTGACTTGTCTTTAATTTCTTGATTCGATTCTTTAATGTCTTCTTTGTTTATCGGCGCACCAGATTGCTTCGCATCAATTACTTGATGCACGGTATTTCTTGTAACAGCTTTTTGAACAAAACCAACATAGTTAGATGCAGTTGAATTAACAGGGGTCATTTCAAAACCTTTTCTATAATAAACCTTATAACCATTATAGATGAAGGGGGGGGATTTTTGTACAATTCATTTTTAGGTAACAACCATATAACCTTCGTATTAACGGCTAAGACTACTTAGGTGATTGCTTTTCAGCTTCAATAATTGGTTGCTTATTCGGAAGCTTTACCAATGACTAGCTCTTCTTACCTGAGTACTTATCTAAATAACCATAAGCTTAGGAAAAACGTTCCAACTTTATAGACAAATGGCTATTCAGTTTGCTTGGCTACCTCTCTTATCTCACGACTTTCTTCGATAAGTTTATCTCGCATTTCAGCAAGCATTTCTAAGGCTTTTTGTTTTTCTTCAGGACTCATATTTTCATTTTCTGCTATCTCTGCCATCAAGGCTTCGAGCTCGTCTAGTTTTTTACGGTCGACGCCTAATCGTTGATCGATAATGTTTTGCATCATTTCACCGAACCTAGTATCAATAACGTTGTTTTCTTTAGTACTAGTGCTATTTGTGTTATTTGCGGCATCGATCGCTTCACTTCCTGCTAAAAGAGCACGCGCTGTTTCTGGCCTTACGTAAGTCGGGGCAACTTCCTTGGCCTCAGTACCATTCATCATAGCCAAAGCTTTGTCAGATAATGTTACTGTGTCTTTTTCACCAGGAATAGGCTGAACTGGTGGAATAGTATTATCAAAGTTTACTACCGAAGCATTATTCGATTTGGCCTGAGCTACCTGTAGAGCGTAGTTGTTGGTAATCATCATAATAAGACGTCCTTGACTTGGCGTTTTTGAAAATCATTCATTTGATTACATTCCTATTGCACACCCTATGCCAGTTTTCTCGATTTAATAATATGTACTAATCGCCTTTAGTCGCGCTTGTCTTCGTAGTTTAAGGAGGGAATTCGTACAAGTATTTCTATTTTTAAAGTCTAGATTGCGCATAAATTGATTTTTCGGTGACAGTATTGTCCTAAGGCGGCAAATTGTTGCCTTAACCAAAAGCCATTAATTAAAATCTGAAAGGCGGTATGAGATAAATTAGAGAAGTTAAATTGTTATAAAGTTGTTAATGTTATTTGTAACCGTTAAAATACTCTCAATTTATATACCAGTGTCAATTGGTATTACCATGCAAAGGAATGCAGAAAGTTCATATTGTTCGCTTCCTTTGTTTTATAATTAATAGGAAGCAAAATTGAAGTATTTATACCTGGTCACATCACTCCTATCTGTAGCTCTGTTAAATGGTTGTTTGGAAGTAGAAGACAACAGTAATGATAACTCAGATATCCAAAATAAAATCCTCGCAGAATCAAGAGAAACCAGTATTAAAGGGGTTATTGTTGATGCATTTGACTCAAAACCGATTAACAATGCTTTAATTACAGTTAAAGTTGGTTCAAAAATAATTATTGAAAACTTTGTCGTTGCCGAGGGTGACTTCGAGCTGACCGGCTTACCTCAGTATTCAGATATAGATATTATTGTTTCAAGCGCAGATAGCAGCTTTCTACCAAGAACTTTTTTTGTGAAGACAAACTTGGCTAGTAGTGCAGGGATAGAAGATGTCGGATATTTCTCTGTTTCTGAGGCTGTAGAGGTTGAAATTTCAGTCATTGATGATGCAACTAGCTCAGCATTTTCAAAGCTTGAGTTCATCGCCCATTCACACTTAGGAACAGGATCTTCAGCGTATAAATACCGACATGTCTCCACATATAGTGAAGAACGTGGTGTTTATACCATCACCTTACCAAAATTTATTGATACCAGTATTAGTGCTAATTTAGATTTTGATAAAGACGGTGAAGTTGATTTTTCACCTGTGCTTTATCACTTCTTACGTGGACGATATTTATATTTAAGCTCAGCCAATAACAAAGAATTTTCAACGATACATATTAATAAAGTTGCATCAGCTTCAGCGCTTGAAATAAGACTTTCTTTGGTTGATGAGGCTGCTCAATCCATCGTTGGCGCTGTTTTTTATGTTGAAGATAATATTGTCAAAAGTTCATATGATGAAGTGAGTAATCAGTATGTTATTTCGACGCATATAAAAGACACGGTAACTATTCAATTACCGGCTTTTACCAGTAATGAGGTGAATTATGAAAGTACTTCCGTTACCGTCAGTAAGTTAGATGATGGTAATCTAAGTATTAGAAAAAATGGTGGCTATAATAACTGCTGTTTTACTATCCCAAGTACCAATGTGATTGATTTTGCTTTAGCTCCTCGAGAGAGCCTTGATAGTGAAACACCTATTAAAGTGATTTTAGCTTCATCAAAAGTAAACTCTGCGGATAATAGTTTTAATGTTTTTTATTCACAGCCTATCGAGCTTGATGCTGAAAATGTTTCATTAACAGCTTGGAAAGGTTTTACCGTGTTAAAGGGTAATGAAGATGAGAATGACCTTATATTACCGGGAACAACACTTATCTCTAGTGGTATATCTGTTCCTGTTACCTTCGTTTTAAGTTTGAACGATACCCGCTTAACAGTGACACCTAAGAATGCTTTAATCGCAGGAGAGTCATATAAATTTGAGGTTGACTCTATCATTAATAAAACGACTCAAGAATTAGAAGATATTAGTAATGATGAACTAGCATTTGAAGTTGAGGATTACTCTGACGAAATTTTCAATCCATCAGATATTAAGCTAGATAATGAAAATTTCACTACGGATGGTATAGCAATCACAGCAAGTAACACTGCTGGAGAGGCTTCGAGTGCAGTTAATAGTTATAATAGTACTTACCTTTATCTACCTAACAGTATAAATACACTACAAAATTTAACACTACGTCAACTATCAGTTACTCGTAACGGTATTTCATCAATAGACACTCAAAATCATCAAATTGTTATTGATGGTAAAATCAATGTCGGCTCAGTTGGCGTTGTAGAGCTTGCACAAAATGAAAATTACTCAAAAGAAGGCAGCTTTTCTCGATATATCATTGTCAGTTCGGCACAACCCGAGGCTCAAAAAGTCTACCGTACTTACAGCTATAATTATGCTTATGATAATACCAACATAGAACTGAACAGTGCCAGTTTTGAATATTCATTTGAAACTAAAGCTGGCGAGATTGTTACAGGTAAAATTACCATTCCAGTACAGTAGAGCTACTTAGACTACTTATCCAGAGTTAGGTCATTAGATAGACTTAAAAGCCACCTTTTATTACTTACGGTGGCTTTTTTAATGCCTGAGTTTTTAATTTCAGAATCAACTTTTACTTATTAGTGAGGTCGCTATTTAGCTACCTTTTGCAAGCTTTGCATTATCCATTGCTTCATTTGCATTTCATTAAGACCACCAGAGATACGGTCGATTTCTTTTCCTTGATGAAACAATACTAAAGTTGGCAAACTACGAATATTAGCATCAGCGGCAATTTTCTGAACTTGCTCAGTGTTTACTTTGGCAAACAACAAAACAGGGGAAGCCATGGCAACTTTACTAAAAACTGGCGCCATGTTTTGACATGGTCCACACCAACTAGCCCAAAAATCAACAATGACGGGTAAGTTGTTACGTTCAATGAAGGGGTAAAAAGTATTATTAGTCAACTCGGTAGGTTTGGCTGAGTAAACGCCTTGTTGGCACTTGCCACACTTTCCTTTGTTATAATTTTTATCGTCAGGGATGCGGTTGGTGGTAAAACAGTTAGCACAAACAATATTCATAAGATTCAAGTAAACACGTTATATATTTTTAAAGTTAACTTATTTTACCTGAATAATATTTAACAGTTAATCGCTATTTACACATTGTCAGTCATACCGAAATAATCTCCTCTTAAAATTCGTTATTCGTTATTCGTTATTCGTTATTCGAAAGCCGAACAAGTAGCTAGTGTATTGTTGGTATATTGTATGCAATAATGTTTATTATGCAATATAACAACAAAGAAACCTCTATGAATAAACTATCGATGTCGCTTGCAGCGATTGCTATCTCTTCGCTCCTTTTCGCTTGCACCAATAATGTCAGTAGTGATGTTATGACATTAAGTGAAAATACTTCAACGACTCAAGTTAACCCCATGGTTTCGCAGGTGCTAGCTACCGATATTGATCAATTATGGAGCCAAGAATTTGATCATTATCAGCCAGGTTTACTTAAAGCGGTTGCTGATGCCATTTATACTGAAGCATTGAAAGGTGATTTAGCGAATGAAAACTTAGAAAAACTAAGCTTTTATTTACGTATTTATAGTAGCTTTGGTCCTGATAAAGACTGGTCTGAGCAAACCGCCGAATCAGTTAATATGGCGCTAACTTCTTTGCATAATATGACTGGTTTTTTTGAAGTTAACCCAACAACGGCGCGCTTGCATGAACACTATGCCGTTGCTTTATATCGTTTGTATTTCTTAGCTCCATTACAGCCTTATACAGCACAGCAGGTAAAACCGTTAAGCCAACTAATCAATTTATATGCTCAAGCTGACTTATCAAACGAAGACTCTGATAATAGCAAAGCGGTTGATTATGCATTGTGGGAAATTCTACGAGCTGGCGCTATTTTACCTTATGAAGCTCGAAGAAAAAATGAAACTGAATTTACCAAAGCGGTAAACGGTGAAGGTGAACTGCAAAAAGCGTTAGTCGATTTTGTTACCGCCAAAAACAATACTCTCAGCGGTAGTGATTGGCCAAAACAGCATGCACTATGGGCATTAGCGCAATATTATAATTTGTATAATAAAGAGTATTGGAATGAATATTACCAGCGCTCAGCAGATGACCAAAAGAAATTAGACGAAGATAAGTTATCACTACCTACTGAACAATTGATGGATGAACTTGATAACAGCATTTGGGCTGCTTTATCAGATGAAAAGGCAAATAGAAAGACAGATAAAAAGGTAGATACAGAAACCGACGTTGAACAAAGTAAAATTCTCTTCAGCGTGCCATATGTAGTCAATACCTTTCGTGGAAAATCTGAATGTGAAGAGGATACTTTAGTAGGGCGTTGTATAGCACCAACAATTGAACAAGCTCTACCGATAAACCATGAATGCTCGGACAGAATATATATACTGACGCAAGCAATGACCAAAGCACAATTGAATGACTCATGTAATAAATTAACCTCACAAGAAAGTAATTTCCATCAAGTTTTAGCTACTAATAATGAACCAGTTGCTAATGATTTTAATGATAAGTTACGTGTTGTTATTTTTGATAATCACGCTGAATATAATAAGTTTGGTCAGTTAGTTTTTGATATAAATACTGACAATGGCGGTATGTATATTGAAGGCACTACACAAGATCCTGATAATATTGCCACCTTCTACTCTTTTGAGCATTTCTGGGTAAGACCAGACTTTGCCGTATGGAACTTAAACCATGAGTTTGTTCATTATTTAGATGGTCGTTTTGTTAAATACGATACTTTTAATCATTTTCCGAGCCATATGGTGTGGTGGTCTGAAGGTTTAGCTGAATATATTGCCCAAGAAGATATTAATCCAAAAGCTTTTAAGTTGGTTAATGAAACAAAAATAGAAGAATGGCCCAGCTTAATGGATGTCTTTAATACTGAATATAAAGATGGAACTGACCGAGTATATCGTTGGGGCTATTTAGCGGTAAGGTTTATGAATGAAAATCATCAAGATGATTATAGAAATATGGCGCACTACCTGAAAACGGACTTCTTTGACGGCTATAAGAAATTGCTTGATGACTCAGGTGAAAAATACGCTGCAGAATTTACCCAATGGCTAACAAAGCATAATGCTAATTTTGTCGCTGAAGCGATAGAAAATAACCCGAAAAAGCCGCGTCAATTCTATCGTTATACTTACAAAGACTATTTACAACCGGAACACTTAGCCGAAGATGAGCTGCATATGCACTGGCAGTACTGGCATGAAAACGCCTTAAAAGATTCTGATAAAAAACTAGTGAGGGCAAGCAATACTGATAAATAGAGTATGCTGACTTAGCTCTTTTCTGCGATGTCCTTGTTCGTTATTTAATGCATGTAAATAAGTCAATGCTTTAACTACATCACTTCTAGCGGTGCTTAGCTAAAGCATTTTTTATCTCTTAAATAATGATAGAGAAGTATAAATAGCATCATTTATTACCTAAATTGCAATAGATGCGTTGCAAAGTAACAACTTTATCAGAGAATTAATTTTTATTTTAAATAAACCCTATATTAATCAAGAGTAAAATTTTACCGATAGTCTGGCACTATTGATGCAATGTATTTCGGTAGTAACGTAAATGTGCGTAGCTGTTTAGTAAGTTGAGGGTAGTTATATGTTAAATAAAATGAGTATGAGCAATAGACGAATGATCATGTCTGCGAAAATGCTAAATGTTTATCAACAAAATGCGGATAACACAAATAAAGGTGAAGAGGGGGTCAACGAACACCATAGCCAAGAAAGTGATGCTTTATTTGAATATGAAGATAATGCTATTTATGAATTGGGTTATAATTAAAGGTTTACATTTATCACATAATCAAAAGCTTACTTGGCTGTAGTGAGCGATTATGTTTTTAACGGAACAGTGAAATAAGTCAGAGGTAATGAGAAGTGGGATTAGGTTAGGCATTGATTGAATAGGGCAGTTATTCTATAGTCAAAATAAATAAAGTGACCAACCATCATTATAAACCCATACACTTCAAGGAAGATATGAAATATATATCGTTAACAACTGCTTTTACTCCTCTACTTTTATTGATTACCTTACTAAATAGCCCAAACGGTATATCAAAAGAGCTTGCGATTACGTTTGATGACTCACCCCGAGCAGCAAAAGGGTTATTATCAGGCCCAGAACGAGCGAATAAACTCGTTGCAGCGCTTGCTAAGCATCAAGTGAAACAAGTGGCTTTTTTTTCGGTGAGTAAACACTTAAACACTGAAGGAATAACCCGACTTAATACCTATAGTGATGCAGGGCATCTTATCGCTAATCATAGTCATGACCACCCTGATTTTAATACCTCATCTTTAACACAATATATTAATAATTTTTTACAAGCAGATAAGCAGCTAAAACAATTCAGTACATTTACTAAAATGTATCGTTTTCCTTATTTACGTGAAGGAAATACTCCAGAAAAGCGCGATGGCATGCGTGCTACTTTAGATAAATTTGGCTATAAAAATGCTTATATCACCCTAAATACTTATGATTGGTATATAGAGAATCTTTTTCAAGCAGCGCTTGCTAAAGGAAAAGAGGTTAACCTTGAACGAATGAAACGTTTTTATGTTGAGGTTATGATTGAGAGTATTGAGTATTATGATACGTTAGCCATTCAGTATTTAAATCGCTCACCTAAACATGTATTACTATTACATGAAATGGATATTTCAGCATTATTTATTGGCGATTTGATAGATGAATTACGTCGACGCGATTGGAGTATCATTTCACCTGAGCAGGCGTATAATGATGAGATCAGTCAAATGGTCACTAAAAAAGTACTATCTTATAATCCCGGTAGAATTGGTGAGATAGCGCGAGATAAAGGACAAAAAAAGCAGCTTTGGCATAAAAGTTTGGATGAAACTTACTTAACTGAAAAGTTTAACAAAGACGTTTTACTTTTGAAAAAATAAACTTTTCTAATCATTAATATGGTATTTATTATTCTGAGAAATTATTATTGATAATTAGTCGAGTTTAACTATTATGGCGCTTTTTCTATGGATGTCAGGGGCACTGGCTTCATTTTCTATTCTTGCTATTGGGGCCCGTGAATTAAGTGGTGAGCTAACTATTGCTCAATCATTATGTATTCGCAGTGCTATAGGGCTGCTGTTTTTATCATGTGTGTATCTTTTTCAGTCATGGGCCTTCAAAGGTAAACGCTTTAAGGCAACTTCGACTCAGCCACGGGTTAATGTATTTAAACTACACCTGTTTCGTAATTGTTTCCATTTTATTGCTCAATATGGCTGGTTTTTTGGTATTGGTTTATTGCCGCTGGCTGAGGTGTTTGCGTTAGAGTTTACAGTGCCAATATGGACGTTATTAATCGCCAGTTTTTTCCTCAATGAAAAAGTAACAAACAATAAACTGCTCGCGATATTTCTTGGCACCTTAGGTGTGCTTGTTATCGTTCGGCCGGGATATGCCTTAATTGATTATGGTTCTATTGTCGTTTTGGGCTCAGCTATTTGTTTTGCTATTTCGCACACCACAACTAAGTCATTAGCAAAAACTGAATCACCGTTAACGATTTTACTCTTTATGTGCCTTATTCAATTGCCCATAGGTTTATTTCTGGCTTTATCTGACTGGGTTTGGCCACAAGGTGAGCAGTGGTTATGGCTTACCATTATTGGATTAAGTGCATTATCAGCCCATTACTGTTTAGCTAAAGCAATGCAATACGCGGAAGTGACCACTATTATTACTCTCGACTTTTTCAGATTACCCTTAATAGCTGTAGTAGGCGTAGCTTTCTATAATGAAGCGTTTGAGATCCCGTTACTTATTGGTGGCGCGTTAATGTTGGTTGGTAACCTTATTGGCGTGCGTGATTTGACTAATAATAAGGTGACGATAACGCATAAGGCAAAGGGTAATACCATTTCGTAAAAATGAGTGTTCTCTCATTGCGCAGGAAAAATTAACAAGAGTAAGGCACTTACTTTCGACATCAACTTTCGATGCTCAGCCTAAAGGAAAATTCACAGGATTGCTTTTGTCTTATCTTACATCAATAATCAGAGTCGTTAGTTAGGTTAATATCGCTTCAATTTTATAAGTGATTAAACTATTGGTGAATATTGTGTTGGAGTCTTCGAGCCTATCGCGTTTCTCGGGTGAAAAAATTGTCAGTTATGGCTTAGTATTTTTTGCAAGTTTAGTGATTTTTTTTATCTCTCAAGTTATTCAGTTTTACCTCACCACTTACAACCTAACCAGCATGTATGTTTCTTTCTGTGCGGGTTTTATCTTATTTATTCCACTGGTAAGCCTTCTTTTACATCCGTTGTTAGTCAACAAAGAGGGTAAAAGAGAAACTTTTCACTTCAGTGCTCTGCTCGCAAATATCGGCTTAGTGTGTGTGGTACAGCTTTTATGCTTTCTTATTTGGATGACTGATGCCATCGCGCTCTATAGCTTATATGTAGACCAAGACTCATTTCTTGCGAAAGTTTTTGAGATTAAGACACAAGCTCGGGGTGACATGACTTTTGAATTTTATTGCTTTAACTTTATTCTTGCTTGGTTGTTTGCGCTTTTATCTATGATAGTCGGTGTACTACCGTGCTTGATTGCTCGTTTAGACAATTACGGTGTAGTAGGAGATTTTGTCGCGGCGTTCTCATTTGCAAAAAAGCATAAAGGTTTGATGTGCTTATATGCTTTGATAATTGTTAGTTCGGTATTACTACCATTACTTTACGGAAAATATCTTTTTTTAGTACTGTTTCCTACTACATTAATTTGGATTTTTGTACGCTTAAATAAAAAATACATACAATCGTCACTGATACACAAATAAGCCGGTAAAGCGCACATGACACTATATTCGTGAAGTTAAACTACGGTGCTATAATTAGTTATTGAACGGTATTTTTTGGAGTTATAAACTCTTTAGGAGACTACAATGGTTTCATCAATTGGTGGCAGTGGCTCTGTTAGCGAAGTATTACAGCAACAGCGTCAGCAAATAACTAATCAGCAAGATGAGCAACGGGCAAAAGACCAGCAACAAGAAGTTAACCGCCAAGCACAAGAAGACAGAGCGGCTGAGTCAAGTCGCAATGATGCTGATGACCGAAAAGGCCGCTCGGTAGATATAACGGCTTAACACTTAGGGTGAAAGATACCCATTAGCTAAACCTGGTTTTTGATTATTATTTAGCGTGTGTTTTTCTAAAAGCAAAGGCTTTTTCACAAGCCGCTAATTCATAAAAAAGTGGCGCACCATTTATCCTGTTGCCGTTGTATGCTTTTGCTTCATTTTGACAGACGGAATCACTTTTTTTAAATTTTTGTCGGCATTCTTGATAAATTTCTTTTTTTCTAGGTTTTAGCGAAACTTGCCTTGCAGCCTCGCAGGCCTGATCTAATTTTACTTGTTTATCTTCATGGGCAAAAGCAACCGAAGTAAAGCTGTTGATAACAATCGTAAGGGTAAAAATTGATAATAAATGAGTTGTCATATTGAATTCCTTGCAATTAGTGATGACACTAAGGTAATCGTTGCCCAATGGAGCCTCTAGTTTACTATTAAAATTTCAATTATATGATGATTAATTTTTAATAAAGAGTTACAAAAAGTGGTTTTTTGGCAAAGGCTTACCTACAGTTATTAATAATACCACTTAGGTTTTTATAATAATGAAAAAACTAAATAAATATTTAGTTAAGGGCTAAAAAGGAAAATCATATGCAGAGCCTAAAAATACAAGAATATATGAATCACTACCCAGTAACTTTTACCGAAAGTATGTCTGTAGAAGAGGCTACATTACGCTTCTTAAAAACGAAACAAATTGGTGGTCCAGTGGTTGATCAAAACTATAAAGTACTTGGTTTTATTTCAGAGGGTGATGTTTTAGAAAAAATGTTAGAAACCATATATTTCAATGAAAATGTTGCCATTATCAAGGATATTATGAATAAAGAAGTACTTTCAGTTAAACCCTATGACAGTATTATTGAGCTCGGCCAAACCATGATAAAAGATAAACCTAAGGTTTATCCTGTCATTGATGATGATGGCAACTTGCTCGGTACTATTTCACGAAATGAGGTCTTACAAGCGTGTTATAAACACGGTAAAGCAAGAACTTCTATTGAAAAGGAGCATGCAGCTGTTTAATAAATAGTGTGCTCACCTAATGAATTATCGTATTTTTCAAAAGGAGCTTTACAGCTCCTTTTGTCTATTAAATTATTGCCCACTTGTGCGGGTTAAAATAATCCAAGGCTGCGTTGCTCTTAATCCCAATAGCCAGTTATTGCTCAATTGAGCGCCTTGATTGACGGGAATTATTATTTAGGAAA
This sequence comes from uncultured Colwellia sp., assembly GCA_913063325.1. Lineage (GTDB taxonomy): Bacteria > Pseudomonadota > Gammaproteobacteria > Enterobacterales > Alteromonadaceae > Colwellia. The sequence continues at coordinate 16,346 of CAJXYE010000062.1, forward strand.
GCATGTTTCTACCCTCTCTAATAGGCGGCAGCCATATAGTGTTCTTGTCAAAATAAATGAAACATAGAATTATGCTGTTTAATACATTTGGCTTGTTTTAAGTTTGCTCATGTAGCTCTATGCGGAACACAAAATTACCCCGTTTGGTATTACTCGCTGTAATTACGATACTTTACTGTTAAAATAACTTTTTATTTTATTTCCGAGTTTGTTTTGTCTGTTTCGATTGAGTCTACTGTCACTTCATTTTCCCATATCCAAAACCTTTTTGAATTATTGCCGCAAACAAAAAATTGTGATGCAGTACGTTTTAAGAAAAGGTTAATGAACTTTAAAAGAACCATTGCTCAAGAAGCAAAAGGCCTATCAACCACTGACTTAGCGGCTCTGGTACTATCAGCAAAACAAATTAAGTTGCTTGAGCCGTTACAACAACATATCCTCAAATCTATTGAAGATAAGCAACAAAAAATTAAAAACTTACCCAAGATTACCTATCCCGATGGTTTACCCATTTCTGATAATGCGGCGCAGATTTCAGCAGCTATTGAAGCAAACCAAGTGGTTATTATTGCGGGTGAAACCGGCTCAGGTAAAACTACCCAGATCCCTAAAATTTGCCTTGCGCTTGGTCGTGGTGTTGATGGACTGATTGGCCATACTCAGCCTCGACGAATTGCGGCAAGAACGGTTGCTAATCGTATTGCAGAAGAGTTAGGTACTACCTTAGGTGAACAAGTTGGTTATAAAGTTCGCTTTAATGACCAAGTCAGCGAACAAAGTTATATTAAATTAATGACTGACGGTATTTTGCTGGCTGAAATGCAAAGGGATAGGTTATTACTTAAATACGACACGATTATTATCGATGAAGCGCATGAGCGTAGTTTAAATATTGATTTTATTTTAGGTTATTTAAAGCAAGTTCTAGTAAAGCGACCTGACTTGAAGTTGATCATTACCTCGGCAACCATTGACCCGCAACGTTTTGCCAAGCATTTTTCTGATAAAACCGGTGTGCCGGCACCAGTTATTGAAGTATCAGGCAGAACATTCCCCGTTGAAATGCGTTATCGACCATTAAATGACCGGTTGTCGAGTGATGAGGACGATCAATCACCGCAAGATGTTGATATTATCAGTGGGATTTTATCGGCTGTAGATGAGCTCAGTGACTGTGGTCAAGGTGATATTCTTGTTTTTCTTAATGGTGAACGTGAAATACGTGATACCGCGGCAGCGCTGAACAAAGCCAATTTACGACATACCAATATTTTACCTCTGTATGCACGTTTAACGGTGAGTGAGCAGAATCAAATATTCAAACCTCATAGTGGTCGAAATATTGTCTTGGCAACGAACGTTGCGGAAACGTCCTTAACAGTCCCTGGTATCAAGTACGTTATCGATCCCGGTACGGCGCGTATTTCACGTTACAGTTATCGAACCAAAGTACAACGTTTACCGATTGAGCCTGTTTCTCAAGCAAGTGCTAATCAACGTTCTGGTCGTTGTGGACGTGTTTCTGAAGGTATTTGTATTCGTCTTTATTCAGAAGATGATTATAAAAGTCGTGCTGAATTTACTGATCCTGAAATTTTACGCACCAATTTAGCTACTGTTATACTGCAAATGCATGCGCTGGACCTAGGTGATATTGCTAATTTTCCCTTTGTTGAAGCCCCTGATAATCGAAATATCACAGATGGTGTGCGTTTATTAGAAGAGATCGCAGCAGTTGAAAGCATAGGCAATTCTAATAAAGGTATTGAAAAAGATAAATCCGCCGGTGCAACTAAATTCACTAAAGGTAAGCCGTCAAAAACTGCAACACAATTGACTAAATCCGGTCGCTTATTAGCAAAATTTCCGATCGATCCGCGTTTGGCTAAAATGGTTATTACTGCCATTGAATTTGGCTGTATCGAACAAATACTTATTATTGTTAGCGCGTTAAGTATTCAAGACCCGCGCGAAAGACCCTATGAAAAACAACAGCTTAGTGATGAAAAACATAATCGATTTAAAAACAAAACCTCTGACTTTATAAGTCTACTGAATCTTTGGCAGTATATTAATAATCAGAAAAAAGATCTAACGCAAAATCAATTTAGAAAACTCTGTCAACGTGAATTCCTCTCTTATGTGCGATTACGTGAATGGCAAGATATTTTCAGTCAATTAAAGCTTACCTTAAAAGAACAAAAAATAGCGTTAACGTCTATTGATTATCGTTTTTCTATGCCGAGCCCTCAGCAAGCTCAAGAGAGCAATAAAGAAAAAGAAAGTGAGCAGGACTCTGCGTTAATGCCTGTACATCAAGCATTATTGTCGGGTTTGCTCAGCCATATTGGTCAACAAGACGAAAATCGCGAGTATAAAGGCGCGCGAGGTATGAAGTTTTTTATCTTCCCTGGCTCTGCACTAACTAAAAAATCGCCTAAGTGGCTAATGTCGGCTGAATTAGTAGAAACGAGTCGATTATTTGCTCGCATGAATGCCAAAATTGATCCCTTGTGGCTTGAGCCGCTTGCCCAACATTTAGTTAAGCGAAACTACAGTGAGCCTCATTGGGAGAAAAAACAAGGTGCGGTAATGGCCTTTGAGCAAGTGACGTTGTATGGCTTAACTATTGTTAGTAAACGTAAAATAAACTTTAATAGTATTGAACCTGTTACTTGTCGTGAAATATTTATTCGCGAAGCACTGGTTAATGGTGATTGCATCATTAAAGAGAAGTTTTTAAGCAAAAACCAGCAATTGGTAGAAAGCATTGAAGCACTTGAGCAAAAAGCGCGGCGAAGAGATTTTTTAATTGATGAGCAGCATCTAGTTGATTTTTACAGTGACAAACTGCCAGAGACTGTAAATTGTCAGCGTAGCTTTCTTGCATGGTGGAAAAAAGCCAAACAACAAAACGGGCACTTATTAGATTTTACTAAAGACTTCTTATTGAATGAATCTTCTGATGAATTGAGTGCAACTCAATACCCTGATTTTTGGCAGCAAGAAAGTATTACTTTACCGCTGACTTATCATTTTAGTCCAGGTGATATTGATGACGGAATTAGCGTTATCGTACCTGTGGCACTATTGAATCAGGTTCAAGAGCTTGGCTTTGATTGGTTGATTCCTGCATTGCAAGAAGAGCTTGTGATCGCATTAATTAAAGCACTCCCTAAAACCCTAAGACGTAACTTTGTTCCAGCTCCGAATTATGCGCAAGCCTGTATAGCGGCAATGCCAGCAGAGCAGGGCTCTCTACAAGACGCCCTAGCAAAACAATTGTTACGCATGACGGGAGTTAGATTACCCGAAGATGCTTGGCAGGATATCAGTTTACCTATTCATTTAACCATGAACTTTCAAGTGGTAGATGACAAGGGTAAGTTGTTAAAGCAGGGTCGAGACCTCAATGAGCTCAAGGCTGAACTACAAGGTAAGGTAAAAGCCTCCATTAAAAAAGTGGCAGAAAAGGGTATTGAACAAGCCGACCTAACGCAGTGGGATTTTGGTAAGTTACCGCAAGGTTATGAGAAAAAAGTTGCCAATATAACGATTAAAGCATTTCCTGCGTTAGTTGATCACAAAAGTAGTGTTGCTATAGAGCTTTTTGAGCAAGAGCAACATGCCCAAGAAGCTATGCTAAAGGGCATTAGTCGACTTATTTTGTTAAATATTCCGTCGCCGTTAAAATATTTACAGGAAAAACTACCTAATAAGGCCAAATTGGGTTTGTATTTTAATCCTTTTGGTTCAATTAATGAGTTATTGCAAGATTGTATTCAAGGTGCTTGTTTGTCTCTTGTTCAACAGTTCTCAGAATATAAAAATGAAGGGCAACTACCTAGAGAAAAACAGCAATTTTCGCACTGTTGTGATTATGTTAGGGCTGAAATTGCTGATTGTGTATTAGCAGTAGCTATTAAAGTTGAGCGGGCATTAAGTTTACGCCATGACGTAACGAAAAAAATGAAAGGTAGCGTACCTTTAAATGTTATCCAGTCTCATGGTGACATTAAACAGCAATGTGAGAAGTTAGTTTTTAAGGGATTTGTCACTGCCTCTGGTTTGAATAAACTCGATGATATTATTCGTTATTTACAAGGAATGTTACGCCGATTAGAAAAATTACCCATTGATCCTAACCAAGATAGATTAAAACTTATTGAAGTGAATAAAGTTAATGATGTCTATCAAGTCATTATGGGAAAACAAAGAAAAGACAAACCGATTGAAAGTGAATTACTTGCAACACGTTGGCTGATTGAAGAGCTTAGAATTTCATTGTTTGCACAAAATTTAGGTACATCAGCACCAATATCAGTTAAACGTATTTTAAATCACTTAAAAGGCTTTTCTTAGATCTATCTCTAATAAGCGAGTAGTTTTTTATAGCAGTGGTTGACAGGTCAGCTTTTGCTCAGTATAAATAAAAGTATGACATATGGTCTGCTTGGGAGAGCTAATGAAAGGTTTTGATGATAAACGCGATTTTTACCGCATGATGTTAAATAGTGAAGTTATTGTTACCGTTATCGATGATGAAGTTAATACTAATCTTACTGCGACCTGTCGCGATTTAAGTGCTACAGGTATGGCGTTTGAACTCGAACACCCCATAGCAATCTCGACACATGTCAGAGTGAAAGTAAATTCAGCTAGTAGCCAAATACAACCGCTTGATATTTGTGGGCGTGTAGTACGTATTGAAGAAGAAAGTACTAATTGCTATCTCATTGGCATTACGATCGAAGAAGTCGATTAATAGAATAGATCTTACATAATTAGATAGCTATTCGGCATAGTAAAAAGTGCACACTGTTATGTGTTATAAAAATAAAGCCAGAGTATATCTGGCTTTATTTTGTCGTGTTGAGTTTAATATTAACTACTCAACTTGGCATACTAAACCTTTCAAATAATACCCTTCTGGATAATTAGATGAAATTGGATGATCTGCTGCCTGTTGTAAGCGTTCAACAAAATAAGCATTTCTTTTTGCATCTAATGCAGCATCAGCAACCACTTTTTGAAATAAGCTTGCTTCCATCAAACCAGAGCAAGAAAATGTTAATAATAAGCCCCCTGGATTTAATAACTGCATGGCGACCATGTTGATGTCTTTATACCCTCGACAAGCACCGGTTAATTGAGCTTTTGATTCCACAAATTTAGGTGGATCAAGGATGATCATATCAAAGGTACGCTTCTCTTCACGATACCTTCTCAATAGTTTAAATACATCTTCTTTAACAAAAGAAACGTTAGCATCCGATAAGCCATTCAAAGCAAGGTTACGCTCACCCATATCAAGAGCCGCTTGTGATACATCAACATTTATCACTTCTTTGGCATTATTAGCGGCGCAGTGTAGTGCGAATGTACTGGTGTAAGAAAAGCAATTTAACACTGTTTTGTCTTTTGCAAACTTCCCAGCAGCAAGCCTAGAATCACGTTGGTCTAAATAAAATCCTGTTTTGTGGCCTGTAGCAATATCAACGTGTATCTTTATGCCATGTTCTTCAATAACACACTCAGTTGACTCTTGCGGCTCTGTTAACCAACCCGTGACAGGCTCTAAGCCTTCTTTTTTACGTACATCAACATCAGAACGTTCATAGATATGACAATCAGGGTAAAGCTCGGTTAAACAGTTAACAATCGTGTACCGGTGAAAGTCCGCGCCGGCGCTAAGTAACTGACAAACGATAAAGTTATCATATTTATCAATTGTGACACCGGGCAAACCATCAGATTCGCCAGCAATTAATCGATAGCCAGTTAATTTTCCTTCGGCAATGAACCAGTCACGCCTTTTTTGCGCACTTTTTAGTTTATTAAGGAAAAAATCATGATCGATTTCTTGATGCTGATCAAAGCTCCAAACTCGAATTCTGATTTGAGATTCAGGGGAATAAGCCCCCTTAGCTAACCAATTACCTTTACTATCGAATACATCTACTGTATCCCCAAGCATTGGTTTACCTTTGATTTTGTTTACTGCTTTCGAAAAAATCCATGGGTGTTTACGTAATAAAGATTTTTCACGACCAACATTTAAAGAAATTCTTGCTGACATAGGTCTATACTTACTTTTAATGATTAAATAATGCTGAAATAAATAACGTTATTTAATCTGTGAAAGAGAAATTTGCGCCGATTTTAGTCAATGACAAGCTTGGGTGCAAACTTTACTGATAATAATACTGATTTAAGAAGAGAAACATGTATGAATGTTAGCTATATTGCGCATATTTCAGGTAGGGTACAAGGGGTTTATTTTCGAGCCTCGTCTCAACAGCAAGCAATTGAATATAGTTTAAGTGGCTATGCGCGAAACTTAGCCGATGGTGATGTCGAAGTACTACTTTGTGGTGAGCAAGATAATATTGACAAAATGCTATTATGGCTTGCACAAGGTCCTGAACAAGCACAAGTAACAGAGATTCAGCATAAAAAAGTACCTTGGCAAGAGCATCATTTCTTCTCTATTGGTTAATACCAAAGTACCCTAAGATACGGTAACTAAAATGTTATGACTTAACAAAGCTGAAGCGTTTTAGTGTCTTACCTTCTCGTTCTATTGTTTCATCAAACATAGCTAAAGGACGTAACCATATATCTTCTTTATTATCTGCAGGGTGGTATACCACCATGTATTCTTCAGTCTCACTGTGTCTAGCAATATGAAGTACTTGGTAATAATTACCTTTAAAGTGCTGATAGGTACCAGTTTTTAACATTATTTTATCTTATGGGGTTAATTAAAAGGGATATTTAAAAGGAATATTAAAATGGATCTTTTAATATTTTATCAATAAACCACTCACCATCACGTTGAATGATTGCAAGGCGTTTAACATCTTTAATTCGACTGTCTTGATAATAACCATCAAAATATATCGTGATATTTGTACTGCCTTTAAACTGCTCTCGAACTTTAACACCACTACTATCTGGTCTCATTTCAACTTTGTCGTAAGACATATTAAATAAGTGACGGGCAACGGCTGCCGGTGAACGGTAATGCAGTATAAGACGAGCGAGTTTAGGGCTACATACAGAGGCTGCTTTTTCAACATTTTTTTCATTATATAAAGCATCAAAAAAAGCGATAGCGACGGTTTCTGGGTTATCAACAGTGGTGATTTTTTTTGAGTCATCTTCACCACACGCAGTTAATAAAAAAACTGTGCACAATAACAGCGTATAAAAATAACTTTTTAAATAATGCATTGATAATAAGTCAGAAAATAAATATTACTATCGATAATAGCGTAATTCTTTTGTAAAAGTGAAGTTAAATATCTGGATAGTTCGCTATAACAAAAAAAGGCACCGAAGTGCCTTTAGTTAATGAGTCGCTTTATTTGCTAAATTTTTACTATTGAACAAGCTCTTTATCACTAAAGCTTTCACTAAATAGTGCACTTGATAAGTAACGTTCAGCTGAGCTTGGTAAGATAACAACAATGTTCTTACCTTTGTTCTCTGGTTTTTCAGCAAGACGTTTGGCGGCAATTACTGCTGCGCCAGATGATATGCCAGCTAAAATACCTTCTTCTTTCATCAAACGGTGTGCCATTTCAAATGCATCATCATTTGATACAAGTTCAACCGCATCAACCATATCAAGATCTAAGTTGCCCGGAATGAAGCCAGCACCAATGCCTTGAATTTTATGAGGGCCAGGTGTTAATTCTTCACCAGCAAGTGCCTGAGTGATCACTGGGGAGTCTGTTGGCTCTACAGCTACTGTAGTAATCGCCTTACCTTTAGTTAGCTTAATATAACGACTTGTACCTGTAAGGGTACCGCCAGTTCCAACACCTGCAACAAAGATGTCGATATTACCATCGGTATCATTCCAAATTTCTGGACCCGTAGTTTCTTCATGAATTTTTGGATTAGCTGGGTTGTCAAACTGACCTAATAATACATATTTATCAGGATTTGAATCTCTAAGCTCTTGCGCTTTAGCAATTGCGCCGCCCATTCCCTTTGCCCCATCGGTAAGTTCAACCTTTGCACCTAAAGCGATTAATAATTTACGACGCTCTAAGCTCATAGTGCTTGGCATAGTTAAGGTAATACCATAACCTCGTGCTGCGGCAACAAATGCTAATGCAATGCCCGTATTACCACTTGTAGGTTCAACAATTTCTTTTCCTGGGATTAATAAGCCTTTTTCTTCAGCATCCCAAACCATACTTGCGCCGATACGACATTTAACACTGAAACTTGGATTTCTCGCTTCAATTTTAGCATATACATTAGCGCCATTTTCAGCACCAATAACGCGGTTAAGTTTAACTAGAGGAGTGTTGCCTATAGTTGTGGTATTGTCTTCGAAAATTTTAGACATCTTGGATCCTGTGAATTAGTTATTTATGGTTTAAGGGTAGCTAGTTGTTATAAAAAAAGAAGTGATATTTTATTATAACTTATATTGCGATATAGCAAAAAGATATAAATATATCATTTTCTGATATTTATGTTAATTTTTTGTTCTTTTTGCTTTTAATTGCAAAGTACCATGTTGGTCTAACATTGAAAGTTGTCCATTAATTATCTCAAAACGACTAACTTTATCAAGCGCCTGTAATAATGTCGATTCTTGTTCCATTATAGCTGGCGAGCACATTTTTCGAGTAGTAGCGATTGCCGCTATACTTAATGAGTTCTCTTGCGTGCTATAACTCGTTGAAATGTTATTACACGATGCAGAACCACTTAATTTATTTTCAGGAGAAAACATTAATTTCACTGTGCTTTTAGCGATAATGTGATGGCCTTGAATTGATTGAACAAGCCAACCTCCAGATAATGTTTCAGGGGAGGGGATCGCAGAAGAGCTATTGCAAGCCGTCAGGGTTGTTAATAGGGCAACAAACAGTGAGAGTTGTTTAATCTTTTTCATAGAAATTCCTATATGACATCATGATTTATTTTTAACAAAATTAGCACTCTATTTTAGGGTCTATTAATCTTTCACGGTTAAATTTCGTTCGCCTCTTTTTTAAGAGAGTAAAGCGTATTAATCGCGGGGAGTAGTGTGTAGCCTAGTCACTCTAAGCAAATATTACTCAACAAAGAGGAATACGCTTTTAGCCGAATCCTTCGGACAGCGTTTGTTGGATATTTTTACGGCGTTATCACCTTTTTATGTGGAATAACCACATGACAAAGGCTCTGCCTTGTATAAATGCCCCAAAACGCTGCAAAAATAATCTTGAAAGGTCAACAGACCCTAGTGTCATTCACTTATTTATAAAACTCAAGTGTTTAATTGTTTATGCATGACAAGCGACGTAACGAAGCTGCTACGTCGATATGCACGCTTTGTTAAAATCAGCTTTTATGGTATTTGATAATTCGCCGCTTCAATTATCAATGCGACTTGATGAATGAAACGAAGTTGTTGGTCAATAAAAATTGTTGACGTATAATCTTGTTTTAGTTATCTCGTTACGTTTGAGGAATAAATATTGCCCTTTACCCTAGTCGATACTTTAGCTTTATCTGTTTTTATTGTGTCTTGGTATGGTTATACCGTTTTTGCACGAAGAAAAGCCAAAACCACTGATTGCATTGCTCGCTCTTTACATCAACATAGAATCCATTGGATGTATGAAGTTATTTCTCGTGAAATAAGGGTCTCAGAAGCTGCTTTACTGGCAAACTTAGAGCGTAATATTGCTTTTTTTGCTTCTAGTACCTTGCTAATTCTTGCGGGTATATTTACTTTGTTTGCTAAAGTTGAAACGTTAGAGACGGTGATATCTTCATTACCTTTTGCCACGCATGTAAACCATTTAGCGATACAGTTAAAGCTTACTCTATTAGCTTTTATCTTTGTCATCTCTTTTTTCCAATTTACTTGGTCTATGCGCCAATATGGATTTTTAAATGTAATGATAGGAGCAACACCTTTTGACTCATCAGGTAAAAATGAAAATTTAACGGCTTATGCCAAGCAGATGGCTATTGTTCAGGACCAAGCAGCGCATTCTTATAATTACGGATTAAGATCTTATTATTTTGCACTAGCGGCTATATGCTGGTTTTTTCATCCGTTTTTATTAATATTTATGAGTTTGTGGGTTGTTTATACATTATATACGCGAGAGTTTAATTCTAAAGCCGTTAAAGCGATAACAAGCGCTCAAAAACTATTGCAACAAGAACGCCAGTTAAAAGATGAGCAAACGCCACGTGTCTAAAAAATATCAAGAATATTCTATTGAAGATTTCGATAAGTTTGATTGCTTAAAGTTATCTAAACGTTTTTACTTAGTGCTGTTATTTGTATTACGTGGTTACATAGTTTGGCTTATGTCAGTAACCAATATGAAAGATAGAGTTTCAACAATGCAATGGATATATCCAGAGACAAACTTATTTTTCTTAAGCTTAATATCAGGGGTTATTGGTCTATGGGTAATCGTTGTTATCAGTTTACGTAGGCCAAATTCAGCAAACTGGGTGAAAGTGTTTTGGCCTTATTGTCGGACTATGCTGGTGGTGGCGTTATTATTTGATTTTATCATTAACCTGATTAGCTTTTTTTATTGGCAATTAACCTCAATAACATGGCTTACTTGCCAAGGGTTGATTGTATTTTCTTTAATTACCCTATGTTTTACCAGTAAACGCATGGAAATTAACTTAATTGAATTCCCCCAAGCATTACCTCAAAAATAATTACTTTTTAATCGTGAAAAGTAATATAAAAAAGGCTCGTCAATGAATAACCCAAACGACACTCAACATCCAGAGAAAGATAAACGATTAATAATTTTAGATACAGAAACCACAGGTATTAACCCGAGAGAGGGTCATCGTATTGTAGAAATTGGTTGTGTTGAGATGATCAACCGTCAATTAACGGGACGAACTTATCATGCCTATATAAAACCTCTCGACCAACGTGGTCAAGTGTTTGAGATGGAACAAGAGGTTATTAATATTCATGGTTTAACTAATGACTTTCTTGCAGACAAACCTATTTTCTCCCAGGTTGTACACGAATTCATTGATTTTATCCGTGGTGCAGAGTTGGTTATACATAACTCAAAGTTTGATGTTGGTTTTATGGACCATGAGTTTTCCTTGTTTAACTCAATGGGACGAAGCCAAGACAAAGTACCGATGACAGAAGATATCTGTACTATTACCGATACCTTGAAGGTATCAAAAGATGAGCTGGGCTCGCCTAAAACATTGGATTACTTAGCGCGTTTTTATCGGGTAGACAAGTTAGTAGACCGGACATATCACGGAGCCTTAATTGATGCGCAATTACTGGCCTATGTCTACATTGAAATGACCCGTAAACAGTCAAGCTTCAATTTGTCAGTGGGAGATGGTAATAATGCAGATGCTAATGCAATCAGGCGTATATCTTCTTCACGGAATAAATTAAAGGTTGTGGCCGCTTCTGCCGATGAATTAGAAGCACATGCAGAAAGGATTGCTGTAATTGCCAATAAAGGAGGGGAGCCGCTTTGGAAATAAATAAGCATAATCATTTCAACGTCAAACCAGTTAAAATAGTAAAGCGGATTGCTGCTATGTTTTTTGTAGCTTCATTCAGTGTAGCTGCATTCGAGAGCGGCATACAAAACACTAACGAAGCTAATAAGCTTAATAAAACGAAAGTTGAGTATTATCAGAACGATAATATAACGAATCAGGTACCGTATTTCGATAATCGTTTTCGACTCGATGCTAACTTAGAAGAAATCACACTCATTTTTTATCGTAAAAGTGGTAGTAAACCTATCATTCTTATTCGGCCTGACGGTAGTAAAATAAGAGTGAACCAATTTGATAATGAAAATGTCCAGTGGTTTGATGACCGTACCTTTGACATGATTAAAATAAAAAAACCTATGCCAGGGCCTTGGCAAGCCGTTGGGGATATTTTACCTAACAGTCAAATATTGGTGGTCTCGGATATAAAAATTGCGGTAGAGCCATTACCTGAAATTGCCTTTTCCGGAGAGACGCTTAAAGTTGAAGGAACACTCTTTAATGGTGATGAAGCGATCACAAGCAGCCACTTTAAAAATGTTGTTAAGTTAGATGTTAATTTTTATAGTACAAATAATTCACTTTATGAAAATTTTGGGGCTGATGCCATTAAGGTCACTTCATTTCGTGATGATGGACGCGGCTTAGATGAATATGCAAATGACAATACCTTTACCGGCGAGTTTATTTTAGATTTTGCTCCAGGTGAGTGGCAACCTGTTTATTTGGTTAAACTACCCATGACAACGAGAGAGTTAAGACAAACACCTATATTATTACAAAAAACACCTGTAACAATAAGTGTCGTTAAATCTGAAGATATTGAAGTGCCTCATCAGCTAATATTGTCTATTGACCCTAGCTATGTCGATTCTAACAGCCTAGTCTTTCAAGGGAAGTTTACTTTTCCAGACCGGCAAATTGAACCTTTCTCTATTATGGAAGAGAGTGGAGAGAGCAGGACTACGACTATTACTAATACAGAGTCAGGTATATACAGAGTTAATGTTAGTGCCTTTGGTAAAACAATTACAGGACGGGAGTTTCGTCTAGTTGTTCCAGAGTTTACCTTTAATGTAGAAGTAAATAGTATGCTTGATTCAAATAATGGAATGAATGGGACTATAGAGGGGTCGCTCATTGAGACTGCTGATGAGCTACTTATTAAAGCAGAGCAAGAAAGAGCAAGCGCTTTGTTAGCGCAAAAACAAGCGCAAGAGGCAAAAGAGCAAGAAACTATGATAATTATTGCAGCTGGTAATGGCGTTATTATCTTAATTGCTGTTGTTATGTTTGCTATTTCACGGCGCAAGAAAACAAAAACGAAATAAAGATAATGCCATGTAGTCTTTAATTTAGCTTAATTGATGAAAATAAGCTTTGATTTTCATCAGATTGGTCGGCAAATGGTCAGGCGGTAACTTTTATTAAAAAAGTGGTTGACTGCGCCGCGTCATAACCGTATTATCTCGCCGCATTCAACGACATGTTGTTGAAGCAGAAAGATACAGCGGAGTGGTAGTTCAGTTGGTTAGCTTTTTATAAGTTAAGTGGCCTGTCACATCGGTTCGTCTTTCGCGGGTTCGAGTCCCGTTCACTTCAAGTGATAAACTCGAAGCTAAGCAAGATATGCGGAGTGGTAGTTCAGTTGGTTAGAATACCGGCCTGTCACGCCGGGGGTCGCGGGTTCGAGTCCCGTCCACTCCG
>CAJXYE010000063.1 GCA_913063325.1 uncultured Colwellia sp.
TATTAAGCAACTATTTTGCTAACAAAACTGTTAAGCTAGCGCCATGAAAAAAACACACTTAACAGAAACTAAATTCGTTGACCTAAATCTTGCTCCGCAAGTAGTAACCGGATTAGAAGCCATGGGCTTCGATTATTGTACGTCTATTCAGGCGAAGTCTTTACCCGTTCTTTTGCAAGGCACTGATATAGCTGGCCAAGCACAAACAGGTGAAGGTAAAACCATTGCCTTTTTAGCTGCTACTTTCCATCATCTACTTCAAAAAGAAGCTCCTACTCATAATCAACCGCGCGCTTTGATCATGGCTCCTACACGTGAATTAGCAATACAAATTCACCGTGATGCTAAAGAAATGGCAGCAAGTACCGGATTACGCCTTGGCGTAGTATATGGGGGCGAAGGTTATGAAAGTCAACGTTTAGAACTAGAAGCTGGTGTTGATATTCTTATTGGCACTTGTGGTCGTTTAATTGACTACATGAAGCAAGGTATCTACAACCTAAAAAATATCGAAGTCATCGTACTTGATGAAGCTGATAGAATGTTTGATTTAGGCTTTATTAAAGATATTCGTTATATGTTTGATAAAATGCCTCCGGCAACAGAGCGCTTAAGCATGCTTTTCTCTGCTACCTTATCATTCCGCGTTAAAGAGCTTGCCTTTGACCACATGAACGATCCAACCAGTGTAGAAGTTGCGCCTGGGCAAAAAACAAACATTCGCATTTCTGAAGAACTATTTTATCCTTCAAACGAAGATAAAATGACTTTACTGCAAACATTAATTGAAGAAGATTGGCCAGAAAAAGCAATTGTCTTTGCAAACACTAAACACGTTTGTGAAAAAGTTTTTGACCATCTAAGTGCCGATAAAATTCGTGTCGGCTTGTTAACTGGTGATGTACCACAGAAGAAACGCTTAAAAATATTAGAGCAATTCACTGAAGGTACTGTAGATATACTTGTAGCGACTGATGTTGCTGCTCGCGGTTTACACATCCCTAGCGTAACGCATGTTTTTAACTATGACTTACCTGATGATTGTCAAGATTACGTTCATCGTATAGGTCGTACAGGTCGTGCTGGTGAAACTGGTCATGCTATTAGTTTAGCGTGTGAGCAATATGTTTTTAATTTACCTGAAATTGAAACTTATATTGAGCATGAACTACCGGTAACTAAGTATGATCATGATGCATTACTGACTGACTTACCGAGACCTAAACCACGTCAACGCCGTCCTAGACCAGGTGGCAACAGACAAGGCGGTCGTTCAAATACAAGACCAAATAACCGTGGTGGTAACACTAATCGCGGTAACCGTAGCTAAAGCTACGCTCTAGGATATAAAAACCTTGAGTAACGCAATGAGCCCAAATCAAGCCTCTCCAAAGGCAATACCACAGTATGATGATAGTCATTACGCTGTGGTTGATTTAGGCTCTAATAGTTTCCACCTACTGATTACCCAATTAATTACATATCCTACCGGTAAATCTTTCCAAACCGTTAATAAAGTTAAACAAAAAGTGCGTTTAGCTGCAGGATTAGATAACAATAGCCTACTTACGGATGAGGCTATAACACGTGGTCTTGATTGCCTGAAAGTCTTCGCCTTACATCTCAATAGTATTCCAGTAAATAATATCCTTATTGTCGCCACAGCAGCTTTACGTATAGCTAAAAATAACCAGCTGTTTTTTGATGCTGCCAAGCATATTTTACCCAAAGAAATAAAATTACTGTCTGGTGAGCAAGAAGCTAGAACGATTTATGCTGGAGTTGCCCACACTTCCTCTTGTGATTATCACCAACCTGAGACTAAAAAATTAGTACTTGATATTGGTGGCGCCAGTACCGAAATAGTTGTTGGCTCTGGCTGTAAGGCAGAAAAGCTAGTTAGTTTAAACATTGGCTGCGTAAGCTTTATAGGTAACTACTTTGCCGATGGTGAACTAAAAAAAGAAAACTTTACTCAGTGTATTGCTGCTGCGGCGGATGTTATCAATACTGTGAATAAGGCGTTTATTCAGCTTGGCTGGCAAACTGCTGTTGGTAGCTCAGGCACTATGCAAGCCATGGTAGAAATTCTTAAACAACGTCAGAAAACACCCGTAATCACTTTAGCTTTTCTTAACGAAATACAACAAACATTGATCAATTGCCAAAACATAGCTGATATAGAAATAGCAGGACTCAGAGCTGATCGCAAAGCGATATTAGCCAGTGGTTTATGTATTTTAATCGCTTTGTTTAAATGCCTAAATATTGAAAAATTACGGCTTTCAAGTGGCGCACTTCGTGAGGGGTTACTGTTTGAATTAGTCCCTGACGCAACAATAATCTAATCAATCGTTAATCTTTTCTTCTTCCTAATAACTCTCTGAAATACCAAAGCACTACCGGAATTTCAATGACGCTATAGCTAATCAAGGTAAACCAAAACCAGTTCAACTCAAGCATTAAAAAGTCAAAGCTAGCACTTGTATTCCAGTATTTATTTGCCACTATGATAAGTGCTAAGCCTGAAGCAACACAGTCAAATAATGCCACTTTATTAATATTCTTACCTGCTATTTTTGGATACACCCAAGCATAAGCCATAACAATAATCACTGAGTTCAATAGTATTATACTTAATTCAGCTGACATCATAGCCCTCTTCCATTGATAACGAAGTAACCCCTACCTTGCATGCAGCCAATAACTCATTGCTAAAGTCTTTATCATCTATTGCTCTTGATAGCGCAAGACCACCAATCATTAATACGGCGCTTTGTAGCGCCTTTTCACGGTTTCCAGACAAGGATTGAGCTTGCGCAATAAAGCCTTTTAAAGTCTTGGTATAAGTCGCTTTCACTTGGCTATCTTGCTGACTAATATCTGACACCAGAAAGGCCAGAGGACATGCTTGTTTGTACTCGTCATCCCTATGCTGGGCACTTAAGTAATACTCAGAAAAGTCTTTCATATTGCTCGGGCAATCGACTGGTTTTCGTTTATAAGCAATTTTTGCTGCTTTACTTATTGCTTGAGCATACAAATCGCTCTTGGAGCTAAAATGACTATAAAAAGCACCTCGGGTTAACTCTGCTTTTTTCATCACTTGGTCAATTGAAATTTGTTCAAAGCCATGGTGAGTAAATAACATAGCTGCACTTTCTAATATTCGATCTCTAGATTGTTCTTTATGTGTTTCTTGCCATGCCATTTCAAAGACTCCCATTAATCATCTGTTGGTATCTCAGTATTTCACATTTTCAAAATATGTTCTTGAACATATTGTCATTAACTCTACATTAACAGCAGCATTGTTATTAAGGAGAATTAAATGAAAGAAAATACAATTCACATATATGGTCCGACTTTTTCAAACTTCGTGCGCAGTGTAATGATTGTTTGTGAAGAGAAAGAGATTCCCTACACGGTTGGATTTGAAGTTGAAGGGCAAGAGATTGCTTTCAAAGGTGAGCAGCATTTACAATTACACCCGTTTGGTAAGATTCCGATATTAATTGAGAACAAACCACAACACGAAACTTTTACTCTGCCAGAAACCGCAAGCATTTGTCGTTATCTTGATAGTGATAATATTTTACAACCAGAGAATGAACTTGCACATGCTCGCCATGATGCTTTATGTGCACACATATCTATCGATATTGATAAAGTCTTACTAAGAGAATATTTAATGGAGTTTGCTTTTCCTAAAGGAGAAAACAATTCAGTTCGTTTCGATGTTGTTGCTAATGTACAAGAAAAAGTCGCAACTACTTTGGCCATTATTGAAAAAATAGTAAATGAAGATAGTGCCTTATCGTCAGAGCAATTTACCATTGCAGATGCATTGCTTGCGCCTATGCTACATTACATTTCTTGTTTGCCTGTGGGTTATAACGTATTACCCGATTACCCTGCGCTAGAACAATACCTAGAAAAACTAATGACAAGACCATCATGTCAAAAAGTATTGATAGCTAAAAAGCTATAAAGGCAAGCTTGATTACCAGCATAAACAAGCGCGAATTAATCGCGCTTTTCTTTTTAGCAAGCTTCAACAAACGCTACTATTGTGCGTCTGCTTTCAACCATTGCGCTACTTGCTTAGCAAAATAAGTCAAAATACCATCAGCCCCTGCACGTTTAAAGGCTAATAAACCTTCCATCACACAGGGTTTCTCTGCTAACCAGCCGTTTTGAATTGCGGCCATATGCATGGCATATTCACCACTAACTTGGTAAGCATAAGTAGGAACTTGAAAGGTATCTTTTACCCGGCGAACTATATCTAAATACGGCATACCGGGTTTAACCATTACCATGTCAGCGCCTTCGGCAATATCTTGAGCAACTTCATGTAATGCTTCGTTGCTATTGGCTGGGTCCATTTGGTAAGTATGTTTATTTCCACCCTTAATATTACCTGCTGAGCCTACTGCATCACGAAATGGTCCATAGTAGTTAGATGCATATTTAGCTGAATAAGCTAATATTTTGGTATTAACAAAACCATTTTCTTCTAAGGTTTCTCTAATTGCACCAACACGGCCATCCATCATATCTGATGGCGCGACAATATCAGCACCGGCTTGTGCGTGTGATAATGCCTGTTTAGTTAAAATTTCTTTAGTAACATCATTAAGCACATAACCTGTTGAACCGGCTTTGTTATCATCACTTTCACTTAAAATACCATCTTGGCCATGCGTAGTAAAAGGGTCGAGAGCAACATCAGTGATCACGGCAAGTTCAGGAAATTTTGCTTTAAGTGCACGAACCGCACGTTGAGCGAGACCTTCAGGATTGTATGCTTCTTCAGCCATTAATGACTTTTTATCACTTGGGGTAACAGGGAAAAGAGCGATAGCTGGAATGCCTAAGTCGACTAACTCTTGTGCTTCTTCTAATAACAGATCAATACTTTTGCGCTCAACACCTGGCATTGAAGCAATTGCTTCACGTTGATTTTCACCTTCAAGAACAAAAACTGGATAAATCAAATCATTTACCGTTAACTGTGATTCTGCCATTAAGCGGCGAGTATGATTATCAACACGCATACGGCGCATGCGACGTGCTGGAAATTGGCCAAAAGCTGAGTTGCCATTATGGTTCATAAGAATTCCTAAAATTATTTTTAAGTGTTATTCAATAAAGGTAAATTGGTTAGTTTGATTTCGGCCATCATGCTTAGCTTGATACAAAGCTTTATCTGCCCCAGCAAAGATTTGCTCAGGACCAATATCAACTTGTTGTTGATAAGTACAAATACCACAACTGATAGTAAGTGGTATTTCAATTTCTTGAAAAATGAAAGTGTGTTCACATATATCTAAACGTAATTGCTCTGCCAGTAATAATGCACCTTCAGCATCAGTATTAGGGAGAATTAAACAAAACTCCTCACCACCGTAACGAAAAGCTTTATCTGCACTTCGTTTTAAGCTTTCTTTAATATATTTAGATAACCAAATAAGGCATTGATCTCCAGCTAAGTGACCATAGTTATCATTCACTGATTTAAAGTGGTCAATATCAATCACTACCAAGCTCAGTGCAGTTAAATTACGGCGACTACGGCGATATTCAGCTAATATTTTCTGATCATAAAAACGGCGATTGTGTAAACCAGTCAGCTCATCTAAAACGTTTTTACGTTCGAGCTCTTGATTGGCACTTTCTAATTCTTGTAGGGCAATATTGAGTTCTAAAGTACGCTCTTGTACTCTTTCTTCTAATAAATCTTGACTGTATTCTTGCTCTTTAGCCAAAGTTTTCATTGTTTGTTCAGCTATTCGAGTATTACTTTTTTCAAATTTAAGACGTTGTAACATTTTTTGGTATTTTACTCGATAATGCCGATTAAAATATGAAACCAGCAATAGGGTAATCAAACAGCCTAATATCGCTCCCATGCCTAAACATAGGTGGTCACTGTCTTGGTCAGTAATAGCTTTACTTGCAGGCGAGTATGTCATCAATAAAGATGCAAAACCTACAATTTTAACTAAAAACAATGACTTCATTTATGACATTTCTTTCTTTAATGGAAAGTTAAATACCTTTTCGGCATTACAGCTAGTTTGCCAAGCAATTTCCTCTTGGTCAATACCTGTAATACTAGCAATTTCTTTCACTATAAAGGGTAAGTAACTTGGTTCGTTACGGCTACTTTTGGGTTTGGGTCGAATTGTTCTGGGCGTCAAATAAGGCGCATCAGTCTCAATAAGTAATCGGTTAACCGGAATTAAACTGACAATATCTCGTAAGTCTTGCCCTCTTCGTTCATCGCATAGCCAACCCGTTATGCCAATATACATATCTGCAGCAATACATTGAGTAAGTTCCGCTTTTGAGCCGGTGAAGCAATGCGCAACCATAGCAGGAACTTTATCTAAATAGGGTTTTAAAACAGTAAACCAAGGTTCAAAAGCATCCCGCTGATGTAAAAATAATGGCATACTCAGCTCAGCAGCTAAAGCAACTTGTTCACTAAAAATCTTTTGTTGTTGCTCTGGAGCGGAAAAATTTCGATTGAAATCCAACCCACACTCTCCAATAGCTTTAACCTGCTCTTGTCGCGCTAGCTGTTTGAGTTTGTCTAGGTAGTCTTTAGTGACATGATCAGCATCATGAGGATGAACACCAGCGGTGCTATATAAAAAATGGGGGAAATTAGCCTGATATTCTAAACATAAGGATAACGCTTTCTGGCTTTCTTCAACGTTAGTACCTGTAATTAATAAAGAACCTATGCCTGCGCTCTGAGCACGAAGCAGAACGTCTTCACGATCTTTATCAAATCGTTTATTCGTTAAATTGACGCCAATATCTATCATCTCTTTTTGATTCAAAATGATTTTTCTCTATTTAAGCCTTTTTACTTTCATGCGCTTGTTAGTATTTTCTCTTTGGAGAAATACCGAACCAAGTGCTCCTTTGGTAAGGGTGACTTTATCCCCTTCTTTTAACTTAAATCTTGTCGTATCTTTTTGCTGCCATTGTTGACCATTCTTGAAGGTTATTTTCCATTGTCCTCGACCAACTTTTTTCAACGTATCGACAAGTAAAGATATACTCAACACTTCATTCGCTTTTTCTTCTGCAGTCTTTTCTATATGCTCTTTAGAGAAATCATCTACTTGCTGAGTTATTAATTGAGTTGTGCTAGCTGCTACACTTTTACTATTGATATTTTCTATATGCTTTTTAGAAGAGTCACCAACTTGCTGAGTTATTAATTGAGTTGTATTAACTTCTACGCTTTTATTACTGATTTTTTCTGTAAGTTTGTCAAAACACGCAAGTCTCGCGGTATCTTGACTTATTTTCACACAGTCTTCGAGTTGATCTAACGATTCTTTCGCTAAAGTTATTTGTGTGAAAAATAAACTAACCACGATTATAGAAGAGGTTAGTCTGTTTAAATTATTCATTAATCATTTTCCCTTACATCAGTTGATTCGTCTTCATCATCTTTATGATAAAACGAGGCAATAATAATACCTATTTCAAACAACAATAGCATTGGCACGGCTAACATAGTTTGCGAAATAATATCTGGTGGTGTCAACAACATACCAATAACGAATGCGCCTACTACAACATATGCACGTTTTTCTCTTAAGCTATCAGGTGTTGTCATACCTGTCCAACACATTAAAATAATGGCAATAGGAATTTCAAATGCGGCACCAAAAGCAAAGAAGAGCTTTAAGATAAAATCTAAATAGCTACTAATATCCGTTGCAATAACAACACCTTCTGGCGCTACAGAGGTAAAAAAGGCAAAAACCACAGGAAAAACAAGAAAGTAAGCAAAGGCAATACCACTATAAAATAATAAAGTAGAACCCAACATTAACGGGGCAACCAAACGCTTTTCACTACTGTATAAGCCCGGCGCTACAAATGACCAGACTTGATATAAGACAAATGGCATAGCGATAAATAGTGATAACACCAAAGTTAACTTAAAGGGGGCAAAAAATGGTGATGCGACATCAGTCGCTATCATTTGTGATCCTTCAGGCATGGTCGCTAATAATGGCTGTGCGACGTATTGATAAATATCTTGGGAAAAGTACACCAAACAACAAAAAACAAGCAATACACCTACAACCGAACGTAATAATCGGTCGCGCAGCTCTAACAAATGGTCGAATAAAGTAACGCTGGGGGTTGGGGATGAACTCATGGTTGGGATTTATCACTCACTTTATCAACAGAGCTTTCTAGCTCAGAAACAAAACTCGTTGCCGGCTCCGTCGGTGCTGGTGTTTCTGACTTCATATTTAACACCTCCGCAGTTACTGTTGCTTCAGTCTTAGCTTGAGGGGCGGAAGCAAGTGAAGATGAAATCATTGAGTCCATGGCTTGAGTATCAACCTTTTTGAAAGGCTCAGTAACTGAAGCCGCAGCTTCTTGCAGTGTTTTTAATGACTCAGCTACTTCTGGACTCAAATTCTGTAAATTACTTTCTTCTGCTTTTTTTAAATTGGCATGCAATTCATGAATACGTAACTCTTCCGTTAATTCAGATTTAACGGTATCACTAAACTTACGTGCACCGGTAATCCAACCACGAACTGTCCGTATTGCCACAGGCAAACGTTCTGGGCCTAAGATGACTAGACCCATAATTGCGATAAGGATTAACTCCCAAAAGCCAACATCAAACATAAATTAGGCCTGATCGGTTTCTTTGGTCTTACTTGCCGCTTTATTCACTTCTTCCGTAGAAGTCGTTGAATTATCAGCTAATGTATCTGATGTTTTTTCAGCGCTATTATTTTGTTCTTTATCTTCGCCGATAGCGCTTTTAAAGCCTTTAACAGCTGAGCCTAAGTCACCACCTAAATTGCGTAGTTTTTTAGTACCAAATAATAACACTACGATCACGGCAACAATGACTAGTTGCCAAATTCCGATACCACCCATAATAAATTAACTCCTGCTATTTAATGCTACATGACTAATCTCATTGCTAGCGCATGTTTAGTACAAACATTATATACCTAAATAATACAGGGAAACGAGTAAAAGCAGCAAATGAATTAGTAAATGATGAGCTAAAACAATAATTATTTTGTGGATAAGTATTTATTACTAAAAAAGCCAATAAAAATAGACCTGAAAATAACGCGATCAAAAAAAGCGACTATCAAGTCGCTTTAGTTTGAGTTGCTAAATTATCTACAATAAAGCTGCAATTAATACTTATACCAATTGCACTAACTAAGTGATCATTTTTAAATGGCTTAAATATCCAATAACATCGTTGCTTTCAATCCCAATAGCCTGCTATTGCTCAATCAAGCGCCTTGTTCTTGAAAATTTATTCTCATTAAATTCTGTAACCTTAATCAATGCAAATGGTATTACTAGAATTTATAAGAAGTATTGATGAAGAATGTACGGCCAACAACATCATAGATGTTTGGTACTGTATTCATGTCATTTCCATCTGGAACTTCTTCAGGTTCAGTATCAAATAAATTTTTAATACCACCGGTTACTTGCCAGTCATCATTGATGTGATAAGCCGTTGAGATGTTGTGGTAGATCACGTCATCTGTAGTGTAACCAGCACCTTCCATACCTTGAATATAGTTAGCCGTATAAAGCAGGTTTAAGTCTTCAGTTAAATCAGCACTAATTGTTAAGTTAGACTTTAACTGCGAATAACCGCCCATATTGCCATCGATAGTACCTTCATAGCTGATACCATCTTCTTCAAATTCAAGTAAGTAAGTGGTATCAAGTGTTACTCGATAGATGTCAGCCGCATAACTAATATTCCAATCAATACCTGAAGTATTTTGCTGACCAATATTAGTTAGGGTTGATGTCATTTCTGACAAGTCACCTTCTGGAGTAATATTAATAGTTTCACAGGCAACAAGATCGCCAGCGGCACATTTGTTCATTTCAGCTTGTACATTAACCCGGCTAATAGCGTTGGTAATATCAAACGACCAGTAATCAACCGTAGTTGAAAAGCCTTCCATTACTTCCCATACAACACCAGCAGTAAATGACTCACTTTCTTCCGGCTGTAAATCCGCATCACCGATATAGTTCACTTTAATTTGGGCATCTAGTTCGTTGTCCCATGGGTCTGTTAAGTAATCAAAAGAACCTGAGTTACCGCTGTATAATTCACTTACACTTGGCGCTCTAAAGCCTGTTGCTGCTACCGCTCTAAACATTAAGCCGTCGATAACAGTATAGGTAGCACCTAACTTCCAAGTTGCAGCACCACCAAAAGTAGAGTAGTTATCATAACGAGTCGCTGCTTCTACCGTGAAAGAATCTGTTACTGGTACTGATAGCTCACCGTAAAGTGATTGAACAGAGTAATTACCTTCTGTTGGGTCTTGCTGTGCAGCTGTACTTTCACCTGCTTGAGTAATTAAATCGGGGGTGTAATAACCACTTTCAAAACGGCTTTCAACACCAATAGCATAACCAATATCAGATTCATTAATACCACTATAACCAGCCGCTAGGGTAAATTGCTCATTACCACCTTCATTTTCTTCGGTATACATAATACCTTCACTAGCTAAGAAATCACTATCCATAGGGTCGCCACTGAACCAATCATCTTGATGGTCGTAGATACTTTGTTCCATATTACCCGCATGAATAGAATTACCAACACTGTCTTTTGAATCATTTCGACCATAGGTCGCTGACATATCCCACTGTGAATCATTACTCAAATAGCCAGTTAGACCAACAGAAGCACGGTAAGTATCAGTCTCTTGTGCATATATACGTGGACCCGCATCGGTCATACGACGTCTATAATTTAGACTGTCTGGCGTGTTGCCATCTTCATCTTTAAATTGGTCAGTATATTTCTCATCTAACAAGTCAGTATCTAAGTCGAGATTTGCTGGCTGTGGCGCCATTTGTTGATTTGACTCACGACGAGTGTACATAAGATCGATACTTAACTCTGTATCATCAGCAATTTCATTGTTAAAGCTAGTAAATAAACTTAATAACTCATTGGGTGTTTGTGCGTAACTATCATCGGTATAATCATACGATTCTTCACGAGGCACAAAGCCGCCGTTACCATCTGGTACCATACCGCCTAAAGATCCACCAGGAACAAATGATGATTCACCTGGTGGTACAAAGTCACGATCCGATTGAATAATTTCACCACGGTTTGAATATTGAGCACCAACAACTAAGTTACCACCGGCCACTTCCCTACCATGTAAAATACTAAAACCGCCACTTTCGCCATCACCTTTATCGGTAATACTGCCGTCAGCTGTTATCTCTGTACCTTCATAGTCTTTCTTAGTGATGATGTTAACTACACCCGCAATAGCGTCTGAGCCATATACCGCTGAAGCACCATCTTTTAAAATTTCAATTGATTGAATCATTGAAACAGGGATAGTGTTTAAATCTACTGAAGAGTCTGCACCAGTACCTGATGCAACCATACGGCGACCATTCATTAACACTAACGTGCGTTGGGTTCCCATACCACGTAAGTTAACTGTTGCTGAGCCACCTGAGCCATTGTTAGAAGTAGAACCTAAGCTCATACCTGCTGCAGCTGGTTGCATTGACAATATTTCTTGCACTGAGGTATAACCACTCTTAGCAATAAAATCAGATGAGATTACAGTAACAGGACTTGCTGTTTCAACATCAGTTCTGTTAATACGAGAGCCTGTTACGGCAATACGTTCAACTTCCTCTGCGCCTTCTTCGGCAAATGCTTGTACTGAAGTGAATGATGTTGCGGCAAGGGCAATCATCACTGCACGGTTTACAATATTCTTTCTGGCTGTTCTTAGGCTCATTACTTCTACCTTTTTATCGTTAGTTTATTGGAAACGGAATATACCGATGCCAATCATACTGCTGGATTTATTTGCAGAAGTTCGTTCTCAAGTGTTGTAATTTAGTTAAAGCTGCAACGAAGCGGTAACCTTAATCGCCATTAATGCAATTAAGTGTAAACAGACTGGTGTTTTTTTAGCTGATGTCTAACGGTAAGTGTTCTTACAAACAGCTTTAATGAGAAAGTTCCCTAAAATGCAGGCATAAAAAAACCGACTCGAAGTCGGTTTTGGTAAAAAGCTGTTAACTAACGTTAATCAAATACCATGGTATTTTTTAATTTAGATAAAGCATTCTTTTCTAACTGCCTAACTCGTTCCGCTGATATCTGATATTTATTCGCTAACTCTTGTAACGTTGTTTTATCTTCCGTTAACCAGCGTGTTTTAATAATATCTTGACTACGTTCATCAAGCGACACTAATGCTGTTGATAATTTTTGATTAGCATGGTTATCCCAATTATCATTTTCAACTTCAACAGCCAAATCAGATTGTTTGTCTTGAAGGTATTGAGCCGGTGAAAAACTACTGGCACCCAGATTGTCATCATCATCTTTTGATAACTCGAATGCTTGGTCATGACTACTCATACGAGATTCCATTTCCATAACATCTTTTGTTGTTACGCCAAGGCTTTCCGCTACCGTATTTACTTCTTCGGTGCTGAACCAACCTAGACGTTTTTTGTTTTTACGAAGATTGAAAAATAATTTACGCTGCGCTTTAGTGGTCGCAACCTTAACAATACGCCAGTTTTTAAGCACAAACTCATGAATTTCTGCCTTTATCCAATGCACAGCAAAAGAAACTAAACGTACACCTACTTCAGGGTTAAAACGCTTAACGGCTTTCATTAAACCGACATTGCCTTCTTGTACTAAATCAGCATGGGGTAAACCATAACCAGAGTAGCCTTTAGCAACATGGATAACAAAACGTAAGTGCGACATGATCAACTCTTGCGCCGCTGATAAATCATTGTCGTTATAGAGGCGAGTAGCCAGATCATGCTCTTTCTCTGCGGTTAACATAGGAATGTTATACGCTGATTGCATGTATGCTTCGATACTACCGCTTTTAGGTAAGGTAAGTTGCATTGTTTGGCTCATAAATACTCTCTCCATTCTCTTCTTAAATTCTTCTTAATTTCGCCCGCGATAATAACACGTATCGACGCTCTTTGCGATAGAGGCGACATGAACATTAGCTTAATAGAAAGGGGCATACAAGATGATCTTTCAATTATTTGATGAATTAAATGTGACTATTTGTAAGCGCAGGAAATTATTAGGAATAAATAGCCGATTTTTAGTCCGCATTCGGCTCTATCGCTTTAATGTGCTGACTTACCGAGATATAACTACCAACTAGCGAGAGCACAATAGCAAAAGCAACCAAGATTAAGGCTTCACTGCCTGATAACCCCTGCAATTGGAAGTTACTCTGATAAAGATCACTTAAATCGTTAATCGCGTAACCCAAGTACCAAGCAAGTAGAGTTACTGCAACACAAGATAATAGACCACCAAAAATACCGTACCAAATGCCTGAATAGAGAAAAGGTCGCTGAATAAAACTGTCTGTCGCGCCAACCAATTTCATAATCGCAATGGCATCTTTTTCATTTAGAATAGCCAAACGAATAGTATTACCGACGATAAGTACTACCGATAAACACAATAATAAGGCGACACCTAAAACAATATCTTCAATTAAACGCGCCATTGCCTCTAAACGTGTTAGCCATTCTAAATCAAGTTTACCTTGTTCAACTTCGCGTTCTTGACTCAGTTTTGCTAGTAAGGCATTAGCCGCTTGTGCTTGGCTGGCTCTTTGCGTCGGCGTTACTAGTAATGTCGCTGGTAATGGATTTTTATCTAAGTACTCTAGAGATTGTCCAAAGCCGGATAATATTTTGAACTCTTTTAGTGCTTGCTTGGCTGATATATATTTTACTTCAGCAACATCATTATAAAGACTGATGCGTTTTATCAGGTTTTGTGCGCTTTTTTCACTGGTTGCTAACTTCAAGAATAAAGTGATTTGCGAAGCACTATCCCATTGCTCACTCACTTGTTCGGCATTTTTAACAAATAAGTGCAAAGTGGCAGGCAATGCTAGACTGATGCCGAGAACAAAAATAGTCATTACCGTGGTAAAAGGTGTACGCCATAAGTTACCTAAACTACCTACGGCTTGCTGCACATGCCGAATGGGTAAAGTTAGCAAACGAGCCATAAAGCTTGAACGTGCTTTCAAACCACTACTATGAATATTGCTCATCAATCACTCCCTGTGCTTGCAGACCATCAACAATACCATCATTAATCATAGTGCCATCTTTCAGCGTCAGAGTACGGTATTTCATCCGCGCAATTAAACCAAGATCATGAGTAGCAATTAGCACGGTTACACCCGCAGCATTAAATTCTTCAAAGAGGCTAATGATGTCTAAAGATAATTTGGGATCTAGGTTTCCGGTTGGCTCATCGGCAAGCAGAATAGGCGGTTTATTAACAATTGCTCGGGCTATACCGACACGTTGTTGCTCACCACCAGAAAGCATGTGCGGATAACATTTCAACTTAGCACTTAAATGTACCTTGTCTAATGCAGTCGCAACACGTTTCTTAATTTCACTGTGACTCACACCTTCAATAATTAGCGGTAAGGCGACATTATCAAAAACGGTTCTATCTTTAAGTAAATTATGACTTTGAAAAATCATGCCTATACCGCGACGAACATAAGGGACTTGTTTGTATTGAATATTTGATAGTTCGGTATGATTTACTTGAATACTACCTGAGCTAGGCTTTTCCATTAAAGAGATTAACTTTAACAAGGTACTTTTACCTGCGCCTGAATGACCGGTTAAGAACGCCATTTCTCCACTTTTTAAGCTAAAACTCACTTGTTTTAGTGCCAGAAATCCACCGGGATAGGTTTTATTTACCTTATTGAAATTAATCATATTATTTTAATGCTTTTTACGAATAAGCAGGCTAACTTAGCACAATTACCCTGCTTATTTTATATTTAATTACTAAAAATCGCTTCGATAAAGTCATCACCATTAAATGGTCTTAAATCATCGATACCTTCACCAACACCTAAATATCGAATAGGAATACTATGCTTATCTGCAATAGCAAAAACAACACCACCTTTTGCAGTACCATCTAACTTTGTTATCGTTAAGCCCGTTAGACCAACTGCTTCATCAAACAACTTGGTTTGACTCAATGCATTTTGTCCTGTTCCAGCATCAAGGGTTAACATCACTTCATGAGGGGCATTAACATCTAATTTTTTCATTACCCGCACGATTTTTTTCAATTCTTCCATCAAGTGGGCTTTATTTTGTAAACGACCTGCGGTATCAGCAATAATGACATCGACTTTACGCGCTTTGGCTGCACTGATGGCATCAAAAATAACTGAGGCACTATCAGCACCGGTATGTTGAGCGATAACAGTAATATCATTACGCTCACCCCAAACTTGTAATTGCTCAACGGCTGCAGCTCTAAACGTATCACCTGCTGCTAGCATTACAGATTTACCCTCTGCTTGAAATTGCTTAGCCAGCTTACCAATAGTCGTTGTTTTACCAACACCATTAACACCAACCATCAACATAACAAAAGGCCCCTCTCCTTCTGGGATAACCAAGGGCTTACTAACACCTTCTATAGTTTTCTTTAATTCTATTTTAAGTAAATCATATAAGGCTGAAGCATCTTTTAACTGTTTACGACTGGCGCTTTTTGTTAATGAATCAATAATTTTCATGGTGGTTTCAACACCAACATCAGCTAATAGCAAATGGGTTTCTAACTCTTCAAATAGATCATCATCTATTTGTTTGCCACGGAATAAGTCAACTAAACCGCCACCTAAACTTTGCCTCGTTTTACTTAATCCCTTCTTCAAACGGGCGAAGAAGCCTAGTTTGCTTTCTGTTTTAACTTCAGCTATTTCTTCTGTTGTTTCAGCTTCGACCAGAATAGCTTCTTGCGGCTGAGGCTCAACATTTAGAGTCACTTCGTCTACGATTATGGATTCATCAGCGACATCAACATGCTCAGCTGCTTCCATTTCAGCTAATAATATAGCCTCTGGTCGCTGCTCAGTAGCCAATTCACTCATTGGTTCAGTTGCTGCAACGGGAGATATGTCTTCAGATTCAACGGCTGGTTTAGGAATTACCGGCGCAACTACGACAGGCTCTGAGGTCACAATATTTTCGATGTTTTCATCTAATATATTTGAATCGACGGTACTTTCAGGGGTAACTTCTGGCTCTGCTAATACTTCCGTCTTAAGCTCCACAGTTTGCTCACTAACTTCTTCGGTTAGCTGCTCGTTAAGTGGCTCAACAGGATCAGCGGCAAGTGCCTGCTCTTGTTCGGCAGTGGCTTGAACTTCATTGTTAATTTCTTCAGTGCTTGGTTGTTTTTCTTTTTTTCCAAAACCTAACCAAGACAACATACCTTTTTTCTTCGACACTTTTAGCTACCTAAATATATTTGTTTGCAGTGATACTAAGAGGATTAATTAATCTACTTGGTATAAAGGTCAAACAAGGATAAAATTGGCGCTATATTAGCACTTATACCCATGTTACCTCAAGATGCATGATTCAGCTGGAATTAGAAACGTTTTAGACAAGGCATTGATTGAAGGAAATGGTTACTCCCTTCTCGAAATTAATAACGTAGCATAAAACGTTTATAAACTAGACCTTTGGGATGCCTGAAACTAGTATCTTGAAGTAGCATGGGTGTACTAACAAAATTGTCAGTGATATGAATCAAGCAAGAAAACAACAGAATAAAAAGACTGCTTCTAACTACGGTCAGGGTAAGTCTGCAGGTAAAATCCGCATTATTGCGGGTAAATATAAAGGCCGAAAATTACCGGTAGTCATGGCTGAGGGATTAAGGCCAACTACCGATAGAGTAAAAGAAACAGTCTTTAACTGGCTTATGCCTTACATTGCCCAAGCTAATTGCTTAGATTGCTTTGCTGGCTCAGGCGGTTTAGGTTTTGAAGCGCTATCACGTGGTGCTGATCAAGTAACCTTAGTAGAATTAAATAGAAGTGCAGCAAAACAGCTCTTAGAGAATAAGCAATTACTCCAAGCTGATAATCTCACGGTTATAAATAGTGATGCCCTTGCCTTTATCAAAGAGGCCGGCATTAAAACTGAGCAGCACCAACCTTATGACTTAGTCTTTCTAGACCCTCCTTTTAGGCAACAATTAGTCGAGCAAGCGGCGAAGTTATTAAACAACTGTGGCTTAGCTGAGCAAGCAATGATTTATGTAGAAATGGAAGCAGAAAGCACACAAGAGCTACCTACCAATTGGCAATTACTTAAAGAGAAAGTTGCTGGACAAGTTGTCTATCAGCTCTACCAATACCAGGCTTAATTTTCAGCTCTTAACTTTGGAGACTATTAATATGTATACTGATTATCTCGACACACCGCTTGGTTTATTTGAATTTATGGCAACCGAAAAAGGCATTTGCCAAGCCATTTTTTGTGGTGATAAAGTTCAAGATAATCAACAAGGTTCAAATAAAGTTAATGACATCACTGCACTTTGCAAGCAACAATTAATAGAGTACTTTGCCGAGCAACGGCACGTTTTTACCGTACCGTTAGACCCGAAAGGCACTGAATTTCAGCAATCAGTGTGGCGTTGTTTAGCAAAAATCCCTTTTGGCTCGGTAAAATCTTATGGTGATATAGCCAAAATGCTCAACAAACCCAAAGCATCTCAAGCCGTTGGCGGTGCCAATGGTAGAAACCCCATTACTTTGATTGTCCCTTGTCACAGAGTTATTGGTGGTGATGGTTCATTAACTGGCTATGCCGGAGGCATTGAACGTAAATTATGGTTATTAAACCATGAAGGCGTTGAGATACACCCCCAAAAAAATACTGCTACATTAGATATTCAAAATGTGATTCATAAACGCCAAGACAAGACACAATTCCTGCGCTAGCACTGGCCTTTTTTGTTATCTTAGCAATGAAAAAAGGAGTACATTTTGGTACTCCTTTTTAAAACTATCAACTTAACGTTAAACTATTTGTTTTTTGGTCTTAATGTTAAATCATGAAAATCAAAACTAAAGTCAGTCGCTCGTGAGACGGCTTTCATCGTGGCATAGTTGATCCCACCCTCTTCGTTTAGATTAAAATTAACAAAAGCGTCGGCCTCTAAAGTACGATCATGCCATCTAACAATGAAGGTATTATGTTGGTAATGCTCTAGAGTACCTTTTAATGCGACAGTATTACCAAATTGCATATGCAGTTTATTATTTTTAAAAGTAATATCTATGTCACCATACCAATTATCAACATAGGTATGAGCATAATCACGTAACGCTAACGAATGTGCTGAATTTTTGTTTACTGTGTCAGCCGCTTTCTCTAAACGCTTTTGTTCTTTAGCAACGCTTTTTTGCTGCTTAGCGTGATAATAGGCAGTCCAATCTTTTTCTGGTAACTCAAGGTATTCATTTAAAATCTGTAGGTAGATAGCATTAAAAGCAGCACCTGATTGCTGGTTAGTTAATATCACCATCGCAAGATTTTCTTCTGGTACAAGTACCACTTTTGATACCATACCTAAAATTCCACCGCTGTGATGAATTAACTTCACACCGTGATAATCTTTCATAAACCAGCCTAAGCCATAAGCCGAAAAGTGAGTTTTATCTTGTTGAGTTGCGTAGTCAGAAACAGAGAGTAAAGTTTGCGCTTTCCACATAGTACGGCTTTGCTCTGCTGAAAATAAACGAGGAGATTTATCATCAGTTTTGGCTCCATATGCGCCTTGATTTAGCTGGGCCTGTAACCACAAGCTCATATCATTAACACTTGAAGCAACAGAGCCTGCTGATGAAAATTTCTCTAAGAAGTTACCACCAACAACATTTAATTTCTTATCAAGTGGTACATGTGCTCTAGCTACATTTTTATTCTGCTTTTCAATCAACGAAAAAGTTGCTCGAGTTTTGTTCATGCCAAGCGGAGTAAATATACGTTCTTGGATAACTTCACTCCAAGGCTGACCAGTAACACGTGTAATAACTTCACCGGCAATAATATACATTAAATTATCGTAGGCAAATTCACTTCGAAAGCTCGATACTTCAGGTAAATATTTCAAACCTTTAAGAATATCTGCATTTGTTAAGCTAGTGTGCGGCCAAATCATTAAATCACCGGCACCTAACCCTAAACCTGAGTTATGAGCTAATAAGTCAGTTATGGTAAATTCACGGGTGACATAAGCATCTGGCATTTGAAATTCAGGGATTATATCAATAACCTTAGTTTTCCAAGTTAACTTACCTTCATCCACTAAGCCCGCCAACAATGCTGCGGTCATCGCTTTAGTGTTTGAAGCAATACCAAATAAGGTATCAGCGGTAACTTTAGCTGATTTCCCATGTTCAACAACACCAAAACCTTTACTCATTACCACTTTGTTATTTTTAACAATAGCAACAGCAACACCAGGCACTTGAAAGGTCTTCATTGTTTGTGCAATTGCTTGTGCTATTTTCTTATTCTTTTCGGCAATGTTGCTTGCTTGTGCAGGAACAACTAGAGATAAAATCAGTGTTACTGAAAACAATGCCTTACTGAGTAACTTCATAAAGACTTCCTAATATATGGTTATTATTATTTTTGTGGTTACTTACTTTGCCGGTACTAATTGATCTCGATACCTAAATTAGATAGCCCTTCAGATAAACTCATCTGCTTAGCTAGCTTACAGGTACGTTTATCTGCGGCGGAAAATTTTAGAAAATTAAACAGCTCATCCTGCGTATCTTTTTCCCATTGCATTAGTGGATGTTCATTCATTTGCTCAGCAGTGATAGTAAACTCTTCATCAGCGATATCTTCAGCTTCTTCAAGTAAAAGCAACTCGACATAATAACTAACACTGTTATGGGATAGACGACTAATACTTTCAATGTCGTTAATATCAATTTCTTCTATTTTTTGCTTTTTCGCTGGCTTAACTTGCATTAATTGCCATAAAGCCGAAAACGCCATACAGGCGTCAAGTGCAGGAAAAACACCAAAAGAATCAAACGCCTCAGGATCAGGGGTTTCTGCTTCTAATTTGAGTAACTGGGCTTCGCTATTAATTTTTACCGTATTACTATTATCAAGCCATTGCCAAATAATATTGAGTTGATTACGTAATACTTTAACATTACCAAAGTCTTCAGCTTCACTAAACATTTGATAATTGGGTAACATACGCTCAAGTAACGCTGCAGAAAAAGCAATTTGATGCCAATGGCTTAACTTGGCGAAAGGAAGGTGAATAGTCACTTAGGTATATACTCAGTTGCGATAATTAACGGGATTATACCAAACGAATTAATTAAGTGATCAATTTTTAATGTGGATAAATTTTCAAGAACAAGGCGCTTGATTGAGCAGTAGCTGGCTATTGGGATTGAAAGCAACGATGTTATTGGAGATTTAAACCATTTTAAAAGATCGTTTGATTGGTATTAACCCAAGCTTGCTCAAAATGCGAGTAAGCTTGGTTTTATCGCTACTAATGGGTGTAAATACGGTGTAATTAACTCATTAATTTTTTTTGTGCGTATTCGAATTTCAAACGATATTCGGTCAACTTGTGCTCGACTTCACTAAGTTTATCGGTAAACTCAGCTTTTTGAGCAACACTATCACTGATTAACTGGTGGTTTTCGTCACGTAGAAACTTAATGGTCTCTCTAACTTTATTGTTCTCAACTTCTTGTTTGTCTCGATTACTATTAAAACGTAGCAAGATATTCTCTTGCCCTTCTTGAGCAATTTTCACTTGATCATTAAGTACCTCAACTTCTTGCTGATATAATTTTATATCATTTTCCTCAGTGTCAACTGTCTGACTAAGTTGCGCATTAGCTTTTTCCAATTCAATAATATTTTGCTGCGCTATTGCTTGTAATTGTTTTACTTGTTCGTATTCTTCATTAATTGCTTTTATTTCATTGAGGTGGGACTGCTTTAATTTTTCAGTTTTCTCATTACTTTTTTCCACCTCATCAAGATGTTGCTGTTTTATTTGCTCAGTACCCTCATTAATTTTTTCTATCTCATCAAGGTGTTGCTGTTTTACTTGCTCAGCGCCCTCATTAATTTTTTCTATCTCATCAAGGTGTAACTGTGTTACTTGCTCAGTCTTGTCATTCGTTAACTTTATTTCATCAAGAGATTGTTGTTTATTGATGTCTGCTTGTTCCGTTAACTTAACAATTTTCGTTTGATAGTCTTGGTTTTTTTGTTCCGCTTGTTTCGCTTTATCTTGCTCTTTATCAATAGACTTTTGCTGCTCTGATAACTGTTGTTGCAACTCAGCTTTGCCATTTTCTTCTTGTTTAATTTGCTCTGCGAACTGAGAATTTTTATGTTCTAGCTCTTTTATTTTACTATCATTCTTTTTTAGTGCTTCTGCTAAAATACGAGCACTTTCACGTTCAAGCTTTCGAAGTTTTTCAGTTAATGCATCAATTTGTTGTTTGGTTGTCGATTCTGCTTGGCTTTTAACAGCCGTTACTGCTTCATTTTGCTGCTTTTCATTTCGCTGTAATTTTTCAGTTAACACATCAATTTGTTGCTTGGCTGATGCTTCGGCTTCGGCTTCAGTTTTACTGACAATCACGGCTTCAGTTTTACTAACAATCACGGCTTCATTTTTCTGTTTTACACTTAACTCAATTTTCTCTTTGGCGACAGCAAGTTCTCTGGTTAAACTTAGCTCTTGCTCTGTTAGCACCATGATACGGCCATTTAAGCCATCAACTTCTTGCGCTCTATCATTTAGTTTTTGCTCTGTTTCAAGCAATTTTTCATCTAACTTATTATTACTACTTTGTTTTTCATTATTTTTGAGCGTGCTTTGCTGCTTTACATTAGCAAGCTCTCTTTCCAAGAGTTCAATTGTTTCTGTATAATTAATGGTATTTTGAGTGAGCTCGACTTGAAAGTGCTGCTTCGCCATTTCTTGATCAGCTTGCTGCTCAAGTAGTACGTCTTTAAGTTTTTCAACCTCTTGCGCCTGCAAGTGCTCTTTTTCAGAAAAGCCTTGCTGTAATGATTTTTCTTTCTCTGAAAGCGCTTTATTTTGTTGATCGGTATTTTTATTTAATTCTGTTGCAACTGCAGCAGCTATCAAGTTTGTTAATCTGTCTTCGACTTGAATATAAACATCACTTGCTAAGCTTTGTATTTGTTCTTCTATATCCTTAGAAAGTGTATTTTTATCGACCATATTATTCTCATTATTATAAGCTACTGCTACTTCTAAATTACCACAGGTATACCAGTACAGGAATATGAAATGTAACTTTTTTCAACAAAAATAATACAAAATGCAACAAAAAAGAGGCCTAAGCCTCTTTTTTAATATTTGTTGACTTAATAGTCAAAAAAATTGATTTAAACCTCAGCTGGTGCTTCTTGCTTAGCTAATTGTTCAATCTTAATGCTCGTTACTTGCACTTCATTATTTTGATTGCGCAATTGTACTAAACGGTTAATTTGCGATAACGATCCTAACATTGCATAAATAGGTACAAATAAGCCACGTTTGTGGAAATCTAAAACTTTATCATCTGCTAACGCTTTAATTTTATCTTCATTCACAGTGAACAAGCCGGTAAGCTTTTTCTTTTCGCCAGTGCTTAAATCAATTTTCAATTCAAGCTCTTGTAGCAAATCATTCTCTTCTAACTCTTTAATGAAGTTCTCTGTCATTTTTTCATTTTCGTATAAACGGCCCAGAGAGTTTTGCACGTTAGTTAATAATTCTGATTCTTTACCTTCTGCTTCAAATAATGCAAGGTCTTTATCTTCACCAACAAATTCACTATCCACATCAACACAAGCCGTTAACGTGTTTTCTTTATCCGGATCTAAACCTAATGCAAACGGTGCCATGCCAATGCTTTGTGGTACTGATAAAGCAGACCACTTTTCGTCTTGATAATATACGTTTTCACCTGCTTCAATACCTAACATAGCAACACTACGGTAGCGTGGTGAATCTGGATTTTTTACCAATACAATCGGAAAACTTGCTGAAGATTGAGCATATTCAGAGGCAGTTACAGTAACAATATGCTGATTTGCAACATGCGCTAAATTACGTTTTTGTGAAATTTTAAGGTTTTGGTGTTTATCTGATTTAATTGCTACAAAATTAGCCATGATATTGTCTCTTGTTAATGCTGCTGTGGAGCATATTTTTATAATGTTGTAATTGAATTTCTATTATTAGAATGAAATTACTGCGTTGTTATAAGTTATGGAGACACTTCATTGGCTTTCAATGCTAAACTTAATATTATTTTCTATAATGATTTAAAAAACAGAATTATGTTCAGTAAATTTTTCACCTTTTTCATTATATTACTGCTTTCTAGCAGTGCTTTTGCCATGCCTAAAATAAATGTTAAGCATCAAAGAAATGTTAAGGGATTTGCTGAAATACAAGTAAGTAACGCTACAATGGAAAATTTAATTTGTCATGTCGCTATTGATGGTTACAAGATGCTATTTCGCTTAAAAGCGATAGAAACCTCAAAGTGGTATACCGCTACAGACATCCGCTTTAACCATAGACACTTCAGTGTTTGGTGTGACTATTTAAAATTACACCCTAAATATCAAGAGAAATAACTAGAGCCAGTTAATTAAAATTTATATTCTGTAAAAATTTAGTGAACGCTTTTATTGGCAATGACTATTTATATATTTTAATATTAATAAAATTCCATTTGTTGAGTCTGTTGTGAAATCATCTAGTGATACTGAAGTAAACGTTTTCGATCGCCCAATCATTGTACTAGCTAGCCCCCGCTCTGGTAGCACCTTATTTTATGAAACGTTGACCCGCGCAAATGACTTATGGACGGTAGGGGGTGAAAGTCATGCCATTATTGAAGAAATACCTGAGTTCAGTACCATTTACAATGGCTCTATTTCTAATGCATTGACCGAAAATGATGGTACCACTCGAGCAGTTGAAGTACTAAGAGAACGATTTCAGCAACAACTTAGAGATAGCAAAAATAAGCCTCTAGACCAACAGCAACTTAAAACAGTAAGATTTTTAGAGAAAACACCTAAAAATTCATTACGAATCCGCTTTTTAAATAAAGTATTTCCCGACGCAATTTTTGTCCACTTAATACGAGACCCTAAAGATAATATCAGTAGTATTATTGAAGGTTGGCGTTCAGGCCATTTCATTACTTATCCGCATTTACCTGGTTTTAACAATCAATGGTCTTATCTTTTACCACCCAAGTGGGAAGCATTAAAAGAAAAGCCCGTTGAAGAAATTGCTACCTTCCAATGGCAAGCTGCAAATCAAGCCATTATTGATGACCTCAAGCACATCCCCGAAAACAGACAGTACGCGGTTAATTACCAAGATTTCCTAGATAATACCGGAACGGTAATTAACAAACTATGTAACTTCATCGGTATTGAATACGATGCTGAGCTGCAACAGCACTGTGAAAAACCCTTACCTTATTCGAGATATACATTAACAAAACCTGAAGCGGATAAATGGCAAAAGAATAAAACCTTACTTGCACCTTACATGCCGCAGTTAGATACTCTGATTAACGGTCTTAACGCCAATTTAACAAACTTTAGTGATTACCAAGTAGATAATATTATATGAAACTAGCCCATGAATTTTTCAAATTACCACTTCGTTTTGATGTCGCTAAACTGCAAGAGGAAATTGCTCGTTTTTCTGCTAATGACTGGTATCAGCACCATGAGGGTTTTAAAGGTAATAGTGCGATTCCACTAATCAGTGTAAACGGTCAAAAGAACAATGATTTTACTGGTGAAATGTTAGCAACTAGCGCATTAAAGCAGAGTGAATATATACAACAAGTTATCGCATCTTTTGATGAAGTTTTTGGCCGATCTCGATTAATGAAATTAGATGCTAGTGCTGAAGTACCACTGCATTCAGATATCAATTATCACTGGTATAAGCGTGTAAGAATTCACATCCCCATCATTACAGATCCTGAGGTTTCTTTCTATTGTGGCGATAAAAAAGTGCATATGGCTGAAGGCGAATGTTGGATTTTTGATACGTGGAAAGAGCACCGTGTGGTTAATAACTCAAGCAAAGATAGAGTTCACTTGGTCATAGATACATCGGGTTCGAGCCAATTTTGGCAAATGATCAAAAAATCTTTTGTTCCATGGCATAGCGAACCGGAAGGCCCAGTTAAATTACTGGATTATTCCTTAGCGGGGAAAACTCATACACTTACGGAGAAGTATAATAATCCCATAGTAATGAGCCCAGGCGAATTAGACTTTATGCTGAATGAATTAACCAATGAAGTACAAAAAGTCACTGCAAATGATACAAGTAATACTAACAAGCTGATTGATATTTTACACAGTTTTAGTCAAAATTGGCGTAAACTTTGGTCGCTTTACGGCAGTGAGCAAGCCGGCTGGAAAGCCTACCACCAATGTCGAGATGGGATTTTTCATCAAGCTAAAGCGGTAGCCTCACAATTGAAAATATCTAACGACAGTAGCGCATTAGATATGTTGGCCCACTGTATTATCGTGCCTGCCCTGACTCCACCAACGGGCAAATAATAAACGATTAATCCAATAGCGCATCAGCTTGTTTAATAATGCTGTCAAATTTTGGTAGGAACTGGGTTATACCTTGCTCATATTTCTGCCAAGAGTTAACCGACCGCTTATTAATAGGCTGCTTAACCTGACTAACGCTAGGAGTAAGTACCACACGGTCTGACTTATAAAAAGACAAACAATCGGCTTCAAAAGTTAACTGACAATAATCTAATAGACTTCGGATCTGAGCTTCAGGGCTTTCTGTTAACTTTTCATAGCTAAGGTGATAAATACCTTCGCCAAATAGTTTTTTCCAATGCTTCATTAACGCAAGGTAACCTTGCCAATAACTGATAATGCCAGCCATTGAATAAGAATACTCATGGCCACGGCTAAAATATTGTTTAAAAACACTTAAGCCATTATCTAGCGGGTTACGAATAACGTTAATGATTTTAGCATTAGGAAATAGTGCCTTAATTAAGCCAATATGCAAAAAATTATTTGGGTTTTTATCAATCACTATTGGTTGATAGTCACCAAAATATTGCTGTACTTGGTTGCAGTAACTTTCCGAGTAAGTTTGTCTTTGCTCATCACTGATTTTTTTCAATTGAGTGACATAACCACCTGATTTTTCTAATTCAAGTCCAATACGTTCAATATATTGTAACTCATCGGTAGCTGCTACTTTTGAGTGACTAGCTAAGATTTGTTCAACTAAAGTAGTACCAGATCTCGGCATACCCACAATAAAAATAGGAGTGAAATTTTCACAGGCTAACGTTTTGGTAAAAGTATTAGCAATACCGGTAATCATGCTATTCACCATGCCGGCAAATAACTCCTGCTTAAAAGGACGATAATGTGCCAAAATATTATTGGCATCAGACATTGTACTAAAAGCTAAGGTAAAATCTTGCTGTTGTTCACATGCTCTTGCTAGGGCAAAGTTTAACAGCGCCTTATTACCTATGTTGATACTTTCAGTAGCTAACAAGCCTTCTATTGCTATTTTATCGTCAGCTAGAAAAGTAAAA
The DNA here is from genome assembly GCA_913063325.1 of uncultured Colwellia sp. Lineage (GTDB taxonomy): Bacteria > Pseudomonadota > Gammaproteobacteria > Enterobacterales > Alteromonadaceae > Colwellia. The sequence goes on from CAJXYE010000063.1 coordinate 26,610, forward strand.
TCCTTCAAATCTGCCATGCTCCAATACCCTACACCACATTGCGCAGGTGTTTCACGGATAAACTGTCGGTAATATTCAACAGCCTTAGCACTTTCGCCTTTTGCTTTATATATATGACCTAAATTTAGTGATAAATGAGGCAACTCATGATGATGATTAATACATCTTAAAAAGGACTGCTCGGCCAATTCAATTTTACCTGCAGCCATTGCAACTATGCCGTACTTAAAATACATAGTCACATCACTATCGTAGGCCTTTATATATAAATCTATTTGTTCGAGTAATTTAAAGTGCTCTTCTTGCGCTTCTAACAATGAAATTAATAATAACTGTTGCTCTTGTTTTGATACTACGCCAGCACTTAATGAATTATAAAAAGCACGTGCTCTGGTAAAATCTTGGCACCTAAGCTCTATGTTAAAAGCAAGTTCTAACAACTCTTTATTTTGTGTAAGCCTCTTTAATAAAACTGATACCTTTTGTCTAGCTTCTAAGACTTGGTTACTGGAAAATAGATTTTTACATTGCATTAGAAGGGTTTTATCGTTTTTAGACAATTCAGCTGACACAGGATTCATTTTGACTTCTTTGAGTTGATAAGATTCATTAGGGAAATAATAGTATTTTAGCTGGTAAAGCGAAGCAACAAATAATTTAACTAAAGCAGCGCTTAGCACTGTCGTATTAGCAAAGGAACACAATAAAGCAATTGTCCCGTAGCCAAGATTTAATAATTACTTTCAAGTAAACTAACGCCGCTATTCATTCACATAGCTAGTGCGTATTTAGCCATTCAACCAACAAAGGAAAGTGATCGGTAACCGCCTGTTGATGAGTCAGAATATTAATATGATCGTAATCTAGAGCATTACCATTTTTCTTAGCAAGTAAATTAAATTTAGCATGATGATTAGATGACTCGGCAATAAACGCTTTTACATCTTGCTCATGTCCCAAAACCTTATCTTTTACACCGGTAAAATGCCAAGACGGTGGCCATGATATTTTTTTCGCTGCTTCTTCATAATTGAAGCTATCATGTGGATCGATCCAAGCACCTTTTTTTACCCAAGCAACACTTTGCACAAGTGATTTCTTCGTTTCATTATCAGAACCTATGCCATATCTTTTTGCATCTAAAAAGCCATTTTTATTTGCTAGTTTTATAGCAAAATTATTCCAAAACACATTCACTTTTAAAAATTTCTCTACACTCTTTACACTTACCGATCTTTTTGTACCAAAACAGGTATTACTTAATACTTGGGATAAACGTTCCGGATAACGCGCTAAACAACTCGCCAGTAAAACCCCTCCCCATGAATGCGACACAAGGTGCATGGCCTTATTGGTCTTTTGCGTGATGTAATCTAAGAACATAGGAATGTCTTGGGTAATCGCTTCGAATTGACCAAAGTCAGATTTATCACTGATTATAGGCGTACTTTTTCCGCGGCCACGAAAGTCTGCAACATAAACATCGAAACCCTGTTCAGCCAAATGACAAGCTAACCCTTTACCTTTTTTAGTGTAAAATATATGACCATTTTCCATAACGCCATGCACCATTAATATAGGCGTACCCGTTGAGTTTTTAGAAATATGGCGAAGATGTAGCTTGTATTTTTCACTATGAATATATAATGATTGTTGCTTCATTGTTTACTAATACTCTCTATAATTAACTGCACACAGAAGGTTAGACCACTCATACCAAGTTGATTAAGTTCTTTCCCACTCAGCGAGAATTAAAAGGCTTAAAGGCAAGGCATTGATTGCAGAGAATG
>CAJXYE010000064.1 GCA_913063325.1 uncultured Colwellia sp.
GGAGGGAAGTTGTAATGAAGCATGAATGGGTCAGTTTTATCACCCATTAAGGTATCAAGACGCTGTGCATCACGTTGAGTACCTAAAGTAGCTGTTACAAGTGATTGTGTTTCACCACGTGTAAATACTGCAGAGCCATGAGTTCTTGGTAATACGCCAGTCATTACGTCTAATGCACGAATTGACTCAGGATCACGACCATCGATACGAGGGTTGCCATCAGTAATACGGCCACGAACAACAGTTTTCTCTAAGTCGTGGAATAAATCTTTAACTTCTTGAACGTTCACATCCGCATCTTGTGCTACTAATGCTTCAACTACAGAGTTACGAATTTCTTTGATATTTTCGTAACGAACCGCTTTTTCAGTAATTTGGTAAGCTTCGTTTACTTGTGAAGCACTTAACTCAGCAATTTTAGCTTGTAGTTCAGCATTTTTAACTGGTGCATTCCATTCCCATACCGGCGTGTTTACTTCAGTTTTAAATTCTTTAATTGCTGAAACTGCAACTTGCATTTGCTCATGGCCGTACATTACTGCGCCAAGCATAACTTCTTCAGATAATACGTCAGCTTCAGATTCAACCATCAATACAGCAGAATCAGTACCTGATACAACTAGGTCTAATTGGCTTGCTGGTAATTCAGATTGAAGAGGGTTAAGAATGTATTGACCATCAACATAACCAACACGAGCTGCGCCAACAGGACCATTAAATGGTGCACCTGAGATAGCTAACGCCGCAGAAGCACCAATTAATGAAATGATGTCAGGGGCAATTTCAGGGTTAACAGAAACAACAGTGATAATTACTTGTACTTCGTTAGTGAAACCTTCTGGGAATAACGGACGAAGTGGACGGTCAATAAGACGTGCAATAAGTGTTTCTTCTTCTGAAGGACGACCTTCACGTTTAAAGAAGCTACCAGGGATTTTACCCGCAGCGTAAGCACGCTCTTGATAGTTAATTGTTAACGGGAAGAAATCTTGACCTTCTTTTGCTTCTTTTTTAGCAACAACAGAAACAAGAACACAAGTATCGTCCATGCTTGCCATAACAGCTGCAGATGCTTGACGTGCGATTGCACCTGTTTCAAGCGTTACGGTATGTTTACCGAATTGAAATTTTTTAGTAACTGGATTTAACATCTAATTAATTTCCTTAATTTTTGTCTTTAATAATATTATTTACCAATCTGTACAATTATTTATTCACTGAGTGTGTGGGAGAAACACATAATGATTACCCCCGACTAAGTCGAACAAAAAATTATACAGTTTGGATTGGTGTGTATTTGAAAAGATATAAATGCGGGGGTTATATATAGAACAGATCCGCAGGTGTAAATTTCACGGTCATTATACTAAGTAAGCCAATGAATGCTAGCGCCAAAGCGTAATTATTACCTTATAAGCACAGATTTAAACACTTTTAATAGGCTAATAGTAAAAGTACCAACAATAGAAAACAAAAAAGGAGCCTAAGGCTCCTTTTTAAAATCTGTATCAGTAAGAGGTTTACTCTTAACGACGTAGACCTAATTTAGCGATTAACGCGCTGTAACGTTCAACGTTCTTACCTTTAAGGTAATCAAGTAATTTACGACGTTGTGCAACCATGCGTAATAAACCACGACGTGAATGGTGATCATGGATGTGTGCTTTAAAGTGACCTTGTAAGTGGTTGATTTGTGTAGTTAACAAAGCAACTTGAACTTCTGGAGAACCAGTATCACCCTCTGATTGAGCATATTCTGCAACGATTGCAGCTTTTTCTATAGCATTTAAAGACATAATTTATCCTTAGTGTGTTGACCCTGCCCTCATATATATGAGTTAAGAGTATTAAAATACGCATCAAGCCGAACACTAATTCAGCTTTGATGACGAAAGAGCGCGTATTCTAGCAGCCAATAACTAAAAAGCAAGTGAATAGTGCGTTGCAACGTCATATAAATTCACTTACCCATAATCACAAGCTGCCTCGCTAGTACTGTTCTATAACTACGATGCGTTTAGGTGCAAGTAAACCATCATCATTGATAAAACCAACACCAATGAATTCAGCATTAGCATCATTTTCATCTTCACCTAGATACACCTGTACACTGCCAGATTCAGGCTGATTATAGGCTTGAACTGGATTGCCGTGGCGTAAGAAGTTTGCCGACATATCATCAACATACACACAGTGCATACCATCAACTGCACTATTCATCGGTAGTAATAGTGGGTCAAGTACTTCTGATGGCGTTATTTCATCTTCATTAGCTTTTTCAAGTAATGCTTCAAGCTCTGGTAACGTAATCATTTTATCAACAGGATAATTGCCGACAGCAGAACGTCTAAGATGGGCAACATGTGCACCACAACCTAATAACTCGCCTAAATCATCAACAATAGTGCGAATATAAGTCCCTTTAGAAACATGAATGCTCAGTTCAACTTCATCACCTTCAAAGCGTAATAGCTCAAGATTAAAGACTGTTATAGCTCTTGATTCACGAGGTACATCAATGCCTTCTCTTGCATATTTATACAAAGGTTGCCCTTTGTGTTTAAGTGCTGAATACATTGAAGGTACTTGCTGAGTTGTACCACGAAAACTTTCTAATGCTACTGCTAACTGTTCACTTGAAACATCAACAGCCTTTTCACTGACAACTTCACCACCAGCATCACTCGTTGTTGTACGAACACCTAACTTGGCGGTAACTTGATAGGTTTTATCGGTATCAAGTAAATACTGTGAGAACTTAGTTCCCTCACCTAAACAAATGGGTAACATACCAGTTGCTAAAGGGTCTAACGCACCCGTATGACCTGCTTTTTGAGCAAAATAGATGCGTTTAACCGTTTGTAATGCATGGTTTGATGACAGTCCATGAGGCTTATCTAATAACAAAACACCATTGACCGGACGGCCTTTTCTACGTTTTGCCATGACTTATTCGCCTTTCTCACTATCAGTACTTTTGTCTATATTTGTCGATTCATCGTCAACTGGTGATTCATCATTTTTATCATTGCTTTTATCACTGGCAACCGCTTGATCAACTAAAGCGCTCATGCGTACACCTTCACTCATTGAGCTATCGTACACAAAGCGTAAGTGCGGCATGATACGAGCACGTAAACGTTTGCCTAATAGTGAACGGATATAACCTTCAGCTTCAGCAAGTACTTCTAGTGATGCTTTAATTTCATCAGCGTTGTCGTTAAAAAACGTAACAAATATTTTTGCGTAAGCTAAATCACGTGTTACTTCTACTGCAGAAACAGTCGTCATGCTTAAACGTGGATCTTTAATTTCGCGCATTAAAATAACGGCGATTTCTTTTTGGATTTGCTGACCTACTCGGTCAGTACGGGCATATTCTCTAGCCATCGTATACTCCTATGAAACTGTTATTTATAACAGCTTTCAATTATCAATAATTAACACAAAAGGGGCATAAGCCCCTTTTGAAAAATAATTAAACACCTGTTGCTTTAGATTGAAGCTAATTACTTTGAGAGCAAAGAGGAAGCACGGAGTTGACGCTAGTCAATGAGTACTTCCGATGCTGCTATCGAAGTCATTAGCAATAATATAAAGTTACAGCGAGCGCTTAATTTCGACTGTTTCGAAAACTTCGATCTGATCGCCAACACGTACATCATTGTAGTTCTTAACACCGATACCACATTCAATACCGTTACGAACTTCTTGTACGTCATCTTTAAAGCGACGTAGAGATTCTAACTCACCTTCGTATATAACAACGTTTTCACGAAGTACACGAATTGGCGCTGAACGTTTGATAATACCTTCAGTAACCATACAACCAGCAATAGCGCCGATTTTTGGTGATTTGAATACGTCACGAACTTGCGCAAGACCAATGATTTCTTGTTTAAATTCTGGCGCTAACATGCCGCTCATCGCTTGTTTAACTTCATCAATTAGTGCGTAAATAACACTGTAATAACGTAAATCAATATTTTCTGATTCAAGTACTTTACGTGCAGCTACATCAGCACGGACGTTGAAACCAACAACGATAGCATTTGACGCTGCAGCTAAAGTGGCATCAGTTTCAGTGATAGCACCAACACCAGAGCCGATGATTTTAACTTTAACTTCATCAGTTGAAAGTTTAAGTAATGAATCAGTAATAGCTTCAAGTGAACCTTGTACATCTGATTTAAGTACCACGTTAACTTCTGAGATTTCACCAGATGCCATGCTAGCAAACATATTTTCAAGTTTAGCTTTTTGCTGACGGGCAAGTTTCACATCACGGAATTTACCTTGACGGAACAAGGCAACTTCACGGGCTTTTTTCTCATCTTTAACAACAGTTGCTTCATCACCTGAAATTGGAACACCGCTAAGACCGATGATTTCTACAGGAATTGATGGACCGGCTGACTGGATTGTTCTACCGTTTTCATCACGCATGGCACGAACACGACCGTATTCTAAACCACACAATACGATATCACCTTGCTTCAACGTACCTTCTTGAATTAATACTGTTGCAACTGGGCCGCGACCTTTATCAAGCTTAGACTCAACCACAACACCGCTTGCCATCTTATCAACAACAGCCGTTAATTCTAATACTTCTGATTGTAATAATATTGCATCAAGTAATTCATCAATACCTAAACCAGTTTTGGCTGATACATGACAGAATTGAACGTCACCGCCCCACTCTTCTGAAAGTACGTCATGTTGTGATAACTCACTCTTAACACGATCTGGATCAGCTGATTCCTTATCCATCTTGTTAACAGCAATGATAATTGGCGCATCAGATGCTTTAGCATGTTGAATTGCTTCAATTGTTTGTGGCATAACACCATCATCGGCGGCAACAACAATAATAACGATATCAGTCGCTTTAGCACCACGAGAACGCATTGCAGTAAACGCAGCATGACCAGGAGTATCTAAGAAAGTGATCATACCATGACCCGTTTCTACGTGATAAGCACCGATATGCTGAGTAATACCACCGGCTTCGCCGTCAGCTACTTTTGCTTCACGAATATGATCAAGTAGTGATGTTTTACCGTGGTCAACATGACCCATGATAGTAACAACCGGAGCACGAGTTACCGCATCACCAGCATCATCACGATCGGCCAATACAGCTTCTTCTAAAGCATTTTCTTTAACAAGTACTACGTTAAAGCCCATTTCTTCAGACACTAATGCAGCAGTTTCTTGGTCAATAACTTGGTTAATGGTCGCCATAGCGCCCATTTTAAACATAGCTTTAACAACTTCAGCGCCTTTCTTTGCCATTTTATTAGCAAGTTCAGCAACAGAGATTGTTTCGCCAATGCGAATGTCTTGTAATTTCGTTTCAACCGGCTTAGTAAAGCCATGTTTTAAGCTTTGTGGTGCAGATAAAGTAGCTTTACGACCTCGTTGAGCATTACGGCCACCACGAGCATTACGGTCTGCTGGTTTTTTCTTCTTACGGCGTCGACCTGCTGTTTCATCAGCAGCATCAACTTTATCTTCTGCTTCTTGCGCATATACTGAAGAAGTTACATGAACAACTTCTTTTTCTTTTACTTTACGCTCAGCTTCTTGTTCTTTCCAGCGACCTTCATTTTCTTCTGCTAATTTTTTAGCAGCATCACTCGCTTCTTTCGCTTCAGCTTCAATTTTAGCTGCAACTTCTTTTTCTTGCGCTAGACGAAGTTTTTTAGCTTCTTCAGTTTCAGCAACTTTTTCAGGCGCTTTTTCAACATTTTTCGATTTTTCAACCGCGGCTTGTTTTGCTTTGACAGCGGCTTCTGCTTTGGCTGCGGCTTTACGCTCAGCTTCAACTTCAGCTTTAGCTGCAGCAACACCTTTTTCATTTTCAGCTTCTTTAGCGGCAGCTTCGGCTTTTGCTTTAGCTTCTGCTTCGGCTAAAATCGCTGCTTCGGCTTCTGCTTTGGCTGCTTCTTCAGCTAATTTTTCATCTTCAACGTCACTACGTTTAACATAAGTACGTTTTTTACGAACTTCAACATTTACCGACTTAGCTTTACTACCGTGACCCATAGTCAAAGTAGATTTAGTTTTACGGTTTAAAGTGAGTTTGTTCGGCTTTGCTTCCGACTCATCACCATGTTGTTTTTTAAGGTGCCCTAACAAGGCTTCTTTTTCATCTTGCGAAATAGCATCGGTAGCCGATTTATTCACGCCTGAGTCAGCTAATTGAGTGACTAAGCGATCCACCGGTGTTCCGATTTCTTTGGCAAGTTCTGCTACTGTTATATCTGCCATCTAGTATATTCTCCGGTGTTATTATTCTTCGTTAAACCAACAAATGTTACGTGCAGCCATGATTAGCTCGCCCGCTTTGGTTTCAGTTAATTCTTCAATATCGCTTATTTCATCGATACCTTGTTCTGCTAAGTCTTCTAATGTACGAACACCTCGACTAGCTAAAACAAACGCTAAGTGACGCTCTAAACCGTCAAGGTCAAGTAAGTCTTGTGCTGGCTCTGCGCCTTCTAAAGTCTCTTCACTTGCAAGTGCTTGTGTCGTTAATGCTTCTTTAGCACGTTCACGAAGCTGCTCAATGATTTCTTCATTGAGACCATCAATATCTAACATTTCAGTTGTTGGTACATAGGCAATCTCTTCTAATGAAGTAAAACCTTCTTCAGCCAACAATGTTGCAAAGTCTTCATCAAGATCTAACTTATCAATAAATAAGTTTAAAACTTTATCGTTTTCTGCTTGATGTTTTTCTTTCATATCAGCAACAGTCATTACATTTAGTTCCCAGCCAGTTAACTGACTTGCTAAACGAATGTTTTGACCACTACGACCAATGGCCATCGCTAAATTGCTTTCTTCAACAGCAATGTCCATAGTGCCTTTGTCTTCATCAACAATTATTGATGCAACTTCAGCCGGTGACATAGCATTGATTACATATTGTGCAACATTGTCATCGTATAAAACGATATCAACGCGCTCACCGCCTAATTCGCCAGATACCGCTTGGACACGAGAACCACGCATACCTACACAAGCGCCAACAGGATCAATACGTTTGTCATTACTTTTCACGGCAATTTTTGCACGAGAGCCAGGATCACGAGCTGCGCCCTTAATCTCTAGCATTTCTTCGCCAATTTCTGGTACTTCAACACGGAAAAGTTCAACTAACATTTCTGGTTTAGTACGACTTAAAAATAATTGTGCGCCACGTGCTTCAGGTTTAATTTCATACAACAAACCACGAACACGATCACCTGGACGAAATGTTTCGCGTGGTAACATATCATCGCGATAAATAACCGCTTCAGCATTATTACCTAAATCGACGATAACACTCTCACGGCTCGCCTTTTTAACCACACCAGTAACAATCTCACCTAAGTGTTCTTGATAAGCTTCGGTCACTAAAGCACGTTCAGCTTCACGTATCTTTTGAACAATTACTTGCTTAGCTGTTTGTGTTGTTACACGATCAAATTTTACTGACTCAATTTGATCTTCTGAATAATCACCTAAATTTAGTTCAGGAGCATCATATTGCGCTGCTGCTAAACCGATTTCAGCATATGGATTTTCCATTGCTACACCGTCTTCGATGATTAACCAACGACGAAAAGTCTCAAACTCGCCCGTTATACGGTCAATACTGACACGTACAATGATGTCTCCTTCGTATTTTTTCTTGGTAGCTGTTTCTAAAGCGGTTTCCATCGCTTCAAAAATGCTTTCTCGTGGTAATGCTTTTTCATTAGAAACCGCATCAACAACCAGTAATATTTCCTTACTCATGCTACTTAGCCTTTAATTTATGTTAACTTATATTCAAGGTTTAAAACTTTGCGACAAGATTCGCTTTGTCTACATTGCTGATAGCAAGTTCATAATCGATGCTATCAACTGTTACTATTAGGGTATCGTTTTCTATAGCGACTAATGGTCCTTTAAATTTTCGACGACCATTTAAAGGCATAGATAATCTTACATTAACAATTTCACCAATGACTTCTTGAAAATGTGCCAACTCAAACAAGGGACAATCAACACCAGGTGATGAAACTTCTAAACTATATTCACTACTAATTGGGTCTTCTACATCTAATAATGCACCAACTTGACGACTAACTTCCGCACAATCGTCAACATTGATGCCATTTTCATGGTCAATAAACAAACGTAAAACTGAGTTATTACCTGCACTAAGATATTCAATGCCTCGTAATGTTTTACCAGTTTCTTCAACTGCAGGTCTTAATAAATCAGTTAGTTTTTGCTCAAATTTAGCCAAGCGTTTTCTCCTGTTATTCTACCCTCATGATCATTTCATAAGCAGTACAATATAAAAATTAGATATAAAAAAAGGGCGTATAGCCCAGCGAAATTTTACTGTATTTGTCTTTTTTACGTAATTTTTACGCTTAAAAACAAAAAAACCCCAAATCAGGGGCTTATTTCACTGTTTTCCCCCTGGATTAAACGCGATAAAGGGTTTAATCCGGTTATTAATAGCTAAACTACTAATAATATTAATAAGAATATAAACAACACCACTATAGTGAGTTTATTCAGTGACATCTTACTAAGTTCGATTGTGGCGAATTATATAATGGCTCGCTAACAAGCGCAAGAGGCATTAAGTATTATCAACAGCAAAAGTACATTATTTTACTCTATTTACCCAGTAAATTGTGTAGGTAAAATAGCATGGTTAATTTATATTTTACAATATCTTAGTATTGCCCCTATACTTTGACTATATTTTCATACAATAATTAGTAGTTATATTACATGTATGTTTTAGCGCCCTAATGGATTTTGAATGGAGCAATTGATTGAATTATGTTTAAGTTTTCTAAGTTACTCATTAAAAATGCATTATTTGCGTTAGTTTTTATACTCGCTTTAGTCGCCATTACATTTTCATTACTCAGCTTGTATGCGGGCCAGGAAACACTGACACAGCAAAAAAACATTCAAATTATTAGTCAGCAGTTGATAGGTGATGATTTACCCGTTAATGAAATTGCGACTAAATTAGCGACAATTTTACATGCCAGCACAAATTACCAAACATTAATAATTAAAAATAATTCACAAGTGCTCGTTAATTACAAAAACAATCGAAGTAATGTCCTTGATGCTTTTTTAGCAAAACAAAAGACAGTTTCTGTTGATAAACTAAACTTACAGATTCAATACCAATTAGCTTTCACCGGCATAATCAACTTTGTAACACAGCTATTTATAGGCATTTTTTTATTAGCCCTTTTATTTGTCTTTATTTCGGCTAAATTAAATTACAAACTACAATCAGTTATTTTTCGTATCATAAGTAAGAAAATTAGTGGTGAGTTAGCTAAAATTAATGACCCAGATTTCATTACAAAAGAAACCGAAACTAATCATTTATTAGAAATACCCGCGTTGCAAGAAGGCATTGCTGAAATAAAGTTAATGATGACCAAGCAACTTAAAAACACAAGTAATTTAGAAATAGAAGCACATGTCGATAGTTTAACCGGCGTAGAAAACCGAAATCAATTTGTACAATTTTATGAAAATAAAATTGTACAGGAAGGTCCTGTTACCTTTGGCGTTCTGCTTATTACGCGCTGCTCTGAGCTGCAAACCATCAACCAAGTACATGGCTACAACTCAGGCGACAACTATATTGTCAAAGTTGCTAAAATAATAAAAAACACTTTAGTAAACCACCCAAACGGAAAGCTTTTCCGTTTGAACAGTTCTGATTTTGCCACTATTTTACCGAACGAAAAACTCAAGGTAGCTGAAAATTACGCTAATGACTTAACAATTAAATTCAACGACTATCAAGAAATTAATGAATTAGATTCTGTTGCTTTTACTGGTTTAGTCTATTTTGATAAATCAAAACCTTTGGGTGAGTTATTAGCATTAGCCGATACCGGTGTCAGTGTCGCTCAAACACAAAAAACTAACTCATGGTACTCACAAAAAGATATTGATATTTTAAGTAATAATAGTGCTAACTTTGGCAGTCAAAATTGGCGTCAAGAGATAGATAGCGTCCTAGATTCTGGTCGCATAACTTTATTATTGCAACCTATCCTCCCCAGTGGTCGTAATAACCGTGTGTATGGCGAAGTGTTAGCGCGTTTTCTTAATGCTAACGATGACATGTTACCAACAGCCACATTCATTGCTATGGCAGAAAAATTAGATAAAATAATCGATGTTGACCGTCTAATCATAGAGACAGTAATTAAAGAAATAACCAGTAAAAATATGCTAGAAAATAGTTATGGTATCAACCTTAGCCATCGAAGCATTAATGACGAACATTTTATGATCTGGCTAGAGCGTAAGTTATTACGCGAGCCCACAGCGACTCCCCGTCTAGTATTTGAAATATCGGAGTTAGGTTTGCAACAAAACATAAAAACAGCTAAACGTTTGGTTGACATGTTACATCGCCTTGGCTCAAGAGTAACGGTAGAACGATTTGGTGTAGGCTTAACATCTTTTAAATTTTTTAGAGATTTAACACCTGATTATATTAAAATGGATAGCTCTTATACCCGTGATATTGATGATGATAAAAATAATCAATACTTCTTACGCTTAATGGTTGATTTAGCCCATAGGCTTGGCATTAGCGTATTAGCTGAAAGTGTTGAAAGCCAAGAAGAAAAACATACCTTAGAGAAACTATTTATTGATGGCTGTCAGGGCTATTATGTTGGAAAACCTGCTCAATTATAAATTCATTATTTTTACTGCGTTAAAGCCGAATGAATACCCGTTACCAATCAAGATGTATGTTTCAGAGTGCTTGAGCAATTTCAATTCAAGGCGCTGTGATGTAGTGATGTTGCTCAAACGCTTCTACGATGGGCTTTAAATGACTTTATACCGCGTTAAATAATCAAAACATAGAATAACTATGATTAAATTATCTCCCTTGCCTAAAGTCATTTTAATTCCCACTGAAATCCTGCACTTTGAATGGTAACGGGTATGTAACTATCATTCTGCTTTTTTATAAAACAGCCTTTTGTTGTTTCAAGGCAAAGAAAGTCAAACAAAGCTTAATACCCCTACTGCTGATGTGTTGTTATATCTTATAAAAACAAGGATAATAGCGACATTATTATAATAAATAACTTAATGACCTATAAAGTAAATGACTGATTATCTATTACTACTCGTTGGCACTGTCCTTGTAAACAACTTTGTTTTAGTGCAATTTCTTGGCTTATGCCCTTTTATGGGGGTTTCTTCACGTACTGAAACAGCTATAGGCATGTCATTCGCCACTGTTTTCGTGATGACTTTAGCCTCTCTATTGAGCTACTTAGTTACCACTTATCTGCTCGTGCCTCTTAATCTTGAATACTTAACTACCATGAGCTTTATTTTGGTTATTGCCGTTGTTGTGCAATTTACTGAAATGGTTGTTCATAAAACCAGTGCCAGTCTTTACCGATTATTAGGTATTTTCTTACCCTTAATAACCACTAACTGTGCAGTACTGGGTGTTGCTTTACTCAATTTAAGGTTACAACATGGCTTTTTTGAATCTATTATTTATGGCTTTGGTGCTGCCTTAGGTTTCTCTTTAGTATTAATCATATTTTCCGCCATGCGCGAAAAGTTAGCAAATGCCGATGTACCGGGACCCTTCAAAGGCACAGCGATTGCCATGATTACTGCTGGTTTAATGTCATTAGCTTTTCTTGGCTTTACCGGTTTGGTGAAAATTTAACATGAACATCCTTCTTGCTATCCTAGTCTTAGGCAGTATTGCTGCCATTTTTGGTGCCCTACTCGGTTTTGCCTCCGTACGTTTTAAAGTTGACGCCGATCCTATTGTCGATCAACTTGATGCGCTACTTCCTCAAACTCAATGTGGTCAATGTGGCTACCCTGGCTGTAAGCCATACGCACAAGCTGTTGCCGATGGTGAGGCTATTAATAAGTGTGCGCCGGGCGGCGAAGATACCATCAAAAAAATAGCAGCTTTAATGGGCGTTGAGGTACAACCCCTTGATAACAGTCATGCACAAGGTGAGACTCCAAAAAGTAATCGCCCTAAAGTCGCTTTTGTTATTGAAGAAGATTGTATCGGCTGCACAAAATGTATTCAGGCTTGCCCTGTTGACGCCATTATCGGCGCAGCTAAACAAATGCATACCATCATCATAGATGAGTGTACAGGGTGTGACTTATGTGTTGCTCCCTGCCCTGTAGATTGTATTGAAATGCGTGAATTGCCAGATACTATTCATAATTGGCAATGGGATTTAACCAGTATTCCAGTAAAGCAACTGGATTAGGAGAGTATGGTGGAATCAATAATAGAACGTATCACGCGTGGACACTTTTGGGATTTTCATGGCGGTATTCATCCCCCAGAACAAAAGTTTTTAACTGCAAGTAAACCTATTAAGCAACTTACTTTACCAAAGCAGTTAATTATTCCGCTACAACAACATATCGGCCGAGAAGGTGATTTGTTGGTTAGTATCGGCGACCACGTCTTAAAAGGGCAAGCGCTAACATTAGGTACCAACCCTATGATGGTGCCGATTCATGCACCGACGAGTGGCACTATCAGTGCGATAAAATTATCTGTCATTGCACACCCTTCAGGCTTGAGTCAATTATGTATATTTCTCGATGTCGATGGTGAAGATACTTGGCGTAAAAGAGATATTTGTCCCGATTTAGGACTGTTATCAAACAGTGAAATAATTGAAAAGATTTCCGATGCAGGTATCGCTGGCATGGGAGGTGCGGGCTTCCCTACTCATATTAAAGTAAGCAGTAAGCCTGATATTAACTTCTTAATTATTAATGGTGCAGAATGCGAGCCTTATATAACGGCTGATGATCTGCTCATGATGGAGCACAGTGATGCGGTTGTTGATGGCATTAAAATTCTCGACAAATTACTTAAGCCTGCCTTTATTTTAGTTGCTATTGAAGACAATAAACCTAAAGCCATTAAAGCCATACAACAAGCTACCGCAAACATTGAAAAGATAAAAGTATGTGTTGTGCCAACTAAATACCCTGCAGGCGGTGAAAAGCAGCTCATTCAAATTTTAACAGGTCAAGAGGTCGCCTCCGGTCGACTACCGATTCATTCTGGCATTGTTATGCAAAACGTGGCGACTTGTTTTGCTATTAATGAAGCAGTTAGACATGACACGCCACTTATTCGTCGTGTTGTCACCGTTACAGGCCAAGCATTAGATAAGCCACAAAATGTTTGGGCATTATTGGGGACACCAATAAATTTCTTACTTGAGCAATGTCATGTACACGCTATCGAAAATCAAAAGCAGCCGGTGATCATGGGTGGTCCTATGATGGGCTTTAGTGTTTCTAGTGAACTCGTACCTATTGTAAAAACCAGTAACTGTATTTTAGTGCCCAGCAAAGTTGAAATGCCCAGTGCATTTGAAAAAGAAAGTAAAGAAGTTGAGTGTATTCGTTGTGGCCAGTGTAGTGATGTATGCCCTAGTCAACTACTGCCGCAAGAATTGCAATGGAGCGCAAAAGCTAAAGATTATTCTCAGTTAGAAAAACTTAATTTGCGAGATTGTATTGATTGTGGCGCCTGCGCTTATGTGTGCCCAAGTCAAATTCCATTGGTGCATTATTATCGTATCGCTAAAGCTGAAATACGTGAACAGCAACAATTAGATTTAAAGGCTGAAAAAGCGAAGGTTCGTTTTGAAGCACGTAAATTACGATTAGAAAAAGAGAAAATTGCGCGACAAGAAAAACATAAAAAAGCGGCTGCTGCACGTAAAGCGGCAATGAATAAAGCAACCCCTGAAGCTACGGGTGCTAAGTCTGCGGTTGCAGCTGCACTAGCGCGTGTTAAAGCTAAAAAAGCCTCACAAGGTCTAGCTCAAAATCGGGACAATACACCGACTTCACCAGCGGATTTATCTACTGATATCGCCGATGATCAAAAGTCTCAAGTATCTGCAGCAATAGCTCGAGCTAAAGCAAAGAAAAAACTTAAAGCAGAAGCAGCGAATAAAGCGCCAAGTAGCAGTGAGAGTGTAAGCGAAACTCTAAAGAGCAAACCTGAAAAAGAACAAGAGGCTGCAACTCAACAGCCAAGTGTAGGTGATAAAAAAGCCAAAATCGCCGCAGCTATTGCCAAAGCAAAAGCTAAGAAGCTTGCTAAATCTACCGAAATCACTGAATCGGATAAAGCCACCGTTAATTGTATAAGTGAAAAGGCTGTGGTTGAAAAAGCCGTAAATACAGATGATAAAAAGGCCAGAGTTGCTGCCGCTATAGCTAAAGCTAAAGCTAAAAATAAAGCACTGGCAAAGGCTAATGCCAAAGCTGTAGACGAACAAAGTATAGAAACGAATGAGTCAAGTGCCGATGGTAATAGCAACTCAACAAAAACAGATGGAAATAGCTCGCAACCTAGTCAAGTAGCACAAGAAAATACGGTTGCAAATAAGACTGATAATATCAGTAGCAACCCAAGCCTAGCCGGAAGTAAGTCGAATGCCGCAATGGATAAAAAATCAAAAATTGCCGCAGCGATTGCAAAAGCGAAAGCAAAAAAGAAGCTAAAAGAAGCGAGTTCAATTGAAAAAACTGACCAAGACAGTGTGTAAAGCATGAGCAATATAAAACAAACTCGAATAGACATTTATCAGCGAAATAACCCAACGAGTCGACATAAATAATGGCATTTTGGATAGCAAGTTCACCACACAATCATAATCACACAAAAACACCTAACTTAATGCGTTTGGTGATATACGCAACGCTACCCGGCGTTTTAGCCCAGTGGTACTTTTTTGGCTGGGGTAATTTAATTCATATTGGCTTAGCTATGGCAACAGCGCTTGTTTGTGAGTTTACGGTACTATCTCTGCGTAAAAAACCTATTAGCCATGAACTATTTGACGGTAGTGCCTTATTGACCGCGTTATTAATCGGTATCTGTTTACCTGCATTAGCCCCATGGTGGATTTCGGTTATCGGAACCATGTTTGCTATTGTCATTGTTAAACAACTCTATGGTGGCTTAGGCCATAACCCGTTTAACCCAGCAATGGCTGGATATGTGATGTTATTAGTGTCTTTTCCTTTGCAAATGACACTATGGCAGCCGCCACTAACCTTAGTCGCTGTAGATCTAAATTTCAGCAATACCTTAACCACCATTTTAACCGGTTTTACCGTTGAAGGTTACTCAGTAGAACAAATACGTACGAGTATTGATGGCATCACAATGGCAACACCGCTTGATACCCTAAAAACTAATACTGGCTTGGGTCTAACTGTCTTTGAAAGTATTGAAAATCCTGTTTTTGGTAACAATTTTGCTTTAGGTTGGGAGTGGATAAATGCTGGCTTTTTATTAGGTGGAATATTTCTCATTTTCAAAAAAGCCATTGCTTGGCAAACTCCTGTAAGCTTTTTATTAAGCTTATTTATCTGCTCTTTTATTAGTTATAGCCTGAGCCCTGATAGTAGCGCATCAACAATGTTTCACTGGTTTTCAGGTGCGACTATGTTAGGTGCCTTTTTCATTCTAACAGACCCCGTAACCGGTGCTACCAGTAATAAAGGTAGAATCATTGTGGGCTTACTCGCCGGTTTATTAGTTTACTTAATCCGTACAGCTGGTGGTTACCCTGACGGCGTCGCTTTTGCTATTTTACTGTGTAATATGTCTGCTCCGTTAATAGATCAATACACTCGTCCTCGCACTTATGGTCACCTAAAGGGAGATAAGTGATGACTGATAAAATTGATTCAGAGCAAGGTCAAAGTGCATCTGATAAGTCTACACAAACTGTTGACCTTGATAACAATGACAACACGAGTGCTGAAGGGAGCAACAGTAGTAACAGCAAAGCGGACAAGTCTGCACTTACTGTTGCTATTTCTAAAAACACCAAAATTCTGGCGCTCTTTGCCATTGCTTGTACTTTGGCTGTTAGTCTTGTCAGTGAATTCACTAAAGACAGGATAAAAATTCAAGAGCAACAACAGTTATTAAGAACATTACATAGTATTATTGACCCGAGTCGTTACGACAACGACATTGCTAATGATTGTATTATGGTGAGTGCGCCTGCATTGGGCTCAGATAACGTTAAAACGGCTTATATCGCTAGAAAAACCGGCCAAGTTGTTGCAGTTGCTATGACAAGTACCGCGCCTCGAGGTTACAACGGTAATATTGATTTTATTATGGCGATCAACAT
The DNA here is from genome assembly GCA_913063325.1 of uncultured Colwellia sp. GTDB lineage: Bacteria > Pseudomonadota > Gammaproteobacteria > Enterobacterales > Alteromonadaceae > Colwellia. The sequence continues at coordinate 16,242 of CAJXYE010000064.1, forward strand.
TGATGGAACTGTCAGCGGTGTTCGCGTACTCAAACATCAAGAAACACCAGGCTTAGGTGACAAAATTGAAATAAAAAAGAATGACTGGATCAACAGTTTTACCGGTAAAAAAATACTATCTGACGATGACAGTCGCTGGGCAGTAAGTAAAGACAACGGCATGTTTGACCAGTTTACCGGTGCAACCATTACCCCGCGCGCGGTAGTAAAAGGCGTTAAAGATACGCTGAATTACTTTACCAAAAATAAAGCGATGTTATTAACTCGCCCGAATGCTTGTAGCGACATTGCTACTAAATCAATACCACCAATTAATAAGGCTGCTAATGAGTAATGAAATAGCACCGCAAAGCAGTAACGACACTGATGTTACTGACAGTTTAGATGAACAGGCTATTGCGCTTGCAACCGCTAAAGCAGAACTAAAAGCAGAATATAAAGAATTAGCGATACAAGGGTTATGGAAAAATAACCCGGGTTTAGTGCAGCTTTTGGGCTTGTGTCCTTTACTCGCAGTAACGTCAACCGTCACTAATGCCTTAGGTCTTGGCTTAGCAACACTGTTGGTATTGGTCTGCTCAAATGTTACTGTCTCGGCAATCCGTCATTGGGTACCTAAAGAAATTCGTATTCCTATTTTTGTTTTGATCATTGCCGCCTTTGTAACTTGTGTGCAATTGCTGATGAATGCTTTTACCTACGGTATTTACCAATCGTTAGGGATTTTCCTGCCGCTCATCGTAACTAACTGCGCCATTATTGGTAGGGCTGAGGCTTACGCATCGAAAAATCCGATTAAACAGTCCGCTTTTGATGGTCTAATGATGGGTTTAGGTTTCGCTATTATTTTACTCTTGTTGGGTGCCATAAGAGAGATACTCGGCCAAGGCACATTGTTTGACGGCGCGAACTTATTATTTGGTGAATGGGCCAGTGTACTTCGAATAGAAGTAATGCAGCTTGATAGTCAATTCTTACTCGCAATTTTGCCACCCGGAGCCTTTATTGCTATGGGTATTTTAATTGCCCTTAAAAATGCTATAGATAATCATATCAGTGCCAAGAAAGTAGTTGATACCGAAAAGGTCATTGAACGAGTGCGTGTTAATTTTGATTCTTAGCTTCTACTGTAATCTACATAAGCTAAAAATTTAAGCCGCTAATAAAGAAGCAAACTATGAATAAAAATACCCGTATAGAAATGTTAACTCGACTTCAAAATGATAATCCTGAGCCAGTTACCGAGCTAAATTATTCTAGCCCATTTGAATTACTTATTGCGGTATTATTATCAGCGCAAGCAACTGATGTTGGTGTTAACAAGGCAACTGATAAGCTCTACCCTGTTGCCAATACCCCACAAGCTATCCTCAACCTTGGGCTTGATGGCCTAAAGGAATACATCAAGACCATAGGCTTATTTAATACGAAAGCCGCTAACACGATTAAAACCTGTCAAATGTTGGTTGATTTACATGGTGGTGAAGTACCAGAAGACCGAGCATCACTTGAAGCATTACCTGGGGTTGGCAGAAAAACTGCTAATGTTGTATTAAATTCAGCATTTGGTCAGTTAAAAGATAATGAAGGAAATTACTTTATCGCCGTTGATACCCATATTCAACGAGTAGCAAACCGAACGGGCTTTGCTAAAGGTAAAACAGTAGAAGAAACTGAAAAAAATATCATCAAGCATACACCGCGTAAAACTGAATTCTTTTTTAATTTACACCACTGGCTTATTTTACATGGTCGGTATACTTGTATTGCTAGAAAACCAAAATGTGGCTCTTGCCTCATTGAAGACTTATGTGATTTTAAAGATAAAGCAGAGTAGCGCTTTGCTTTAAGAAAACATGATAACTATTGAGTTGAGTTGAGTTGAGTATGAAGTTTACTGAGCATGGTTTATTTGAAGTCAAAACCGAAGGGAAATTATTGCTAGTTAATGCAATAGGACCCTTTAATGAAGAGCTGCTCATAAAATATGAAAATGCGTTAGAGTCATGCATCCAAAGTCTAGAAGCAGCTCCGTGGAATCAAATAATCACACTCCATCAGTTAAGTTTATTTACTCCCGAAGCAGAAAAAATACTAACTAAAACACTCATAAACCGAAGTTCAAGAGGACTCAGCGCATGTGCAGTTGTATTTAAAAATGTTGAGGCTGAGTCCTTAGTAGAAGCTCAAATGAGCCGTTGTTACAAAAACGCCAAAGTAACACATAGCTTTTCCAGCTCAATTGATGAGGCAAAAAAATGGCTTAATTCACCTATACCCAAGTAACATCATAAAATTTGAAAAGCTTATCAGTGATTTTTCGATAGGCTCCCCACTTTGTTACAGGCTCCATTTTTTATAACTTAAACTTGGACAATTGCTGATTCAGCTCTTGAGCCAACGCTAATAATTCCTCACTTATTTGCTTTCCTTTGATGGCATCTTGACTAGACTGCTCTGCCACATCACTAATTGAAACTACATTTTTGTTAATTTCATCGGCTGCTAAATTTTGCTGTGTAGCCGAGCTAGATATTTGGCAATTTAGTTCATCTAACTCATGAATTTCGCCACTAATTTCTTTTAATAAACTGGCAACGTTGTTAACCTCTTCAGCTTTTTCATTTGCTTGATGGCTGACTTCGTTCATTGACGCTACCGATGAATTTGCATCTGATTGCAAAGCGCTAATCGTTGAATGGATTTGTTCAATAGACTCCCTTGTTCTTGTTGCTAATGATCTTACTTCGTCAGCAACAACAGCAAAGCCTCGCCCTTGCTCTCCAGCACGAGCTGCTTCTATTGCAGCATTAAGTGCCAACAAGTTTGTTTGCTCGGCAATGGATGTGATCACTTCTAAAATACTACCCACTTCTTCAGTTTTATTACTGACAATGGTAATTTTTTCTGTGTTAGCAATCACTTGATCCCGTAAAGTATTAATACCTTGTTTAGCACTTTCAGCAAGCAATAAACCTTCTTTAGCTCGCTCACTTGCTAGAACAGACTTTTCTGCTGCCCCCTGAGTATTTAATTGCACTTCATTTGCAGAGGCGTCAAGCTCATTTATTGCCGCGGCAACAGAATCAGTACCATTCTTTTGGTTTAGTACCGCTTCTCTGGTCAGAGTTGAGATTTCATCAACCTGTATAGCTGATTCTATTAATTTTTCATTCGCCAAAGAAATAGAGGTAAAACTCACCTTAAACTTTTGCATCATACTATTTAAGGACGAGCTCACCGCACCTAACTCATCGTCATAATAAACTTTTATTTCTTTATTTAAATCTAGGTTTTGTTCAATATCCTTGATTGTACTATTGAGTCTTTTAAGGCGAGATAAAACTAACTTATTAAAAATAAAGCTGAGCAAGCCAAAACAAATTATGGTGATTATAAGCTGTAAAATACCCGCTTGAGAGATTGATTTTGTTATTTCTTGCTCCACACTAGTTAAGTCATAGGTTATTTTTACTGCGCCTAAAACTTCATTCTCATTCACTTGATGACAACCTAAACAATTGGTACCTCGGTAGTTTTCACTGGCTTTGATTGGGCTGATAAAGCTTAACAAGCGTTTACCATTTTGCTCGGAGAACTCATAAGCTTTAATGCCACTTAAACCATCTTGTTCAAATTTTGATGTTGCTTTTTGATCATCAAAGCCATTGCCAAATGTTTTGTTCAACAGCTCAGAGCGGATAATCCGCGCTTCAACAATATCATCTTGGCTAAGAATTTTTTTCTGAATAATTTGTCTGTTAGCGACCGTTCCCGTCAACATCATAGTATTCACTGAATCAAAATAATTAAGCGCCAAACTTTCTAAATTTTTCTTAACAAATTGCTCAGCTAAATCTTTTTCATCGTAATAGAAAAAAATAACCGTTGTACTTAAAAAAACAAGTGAAAAAATAACTAAAACAGCATTTATTTTTTTTGCTAACGACAATTTATAAAACATACTTATTCCTTGTAACTAAACCGAAATATTACCCAATAGGTATTTTATTAAATGATTCCCAGGGTAATATTAATGAGGTTAGCGTTCCAAGTATTAATCTAAAACAAGTTAATACATGAATTAACCAAAAAATAACAAAATAGTTGATGGTTTTAGCAACTAGAAACGATCACATAGTTAATAATACCAATTTGATTAAATTTCTTCCCTACTCAGAGCTACATGGATGAGCTTAAAACAAGCAAAATTTGTTAAACATAGTTATTCTATATTTCATTTATTTTGTGATGTTATCAGTTTATCAATGAGCTCCCAAGGGGCGAGTTTAAAGGGTTCATATGCGGCGTTATTGATTTTGACAAGGGAATAACCATTCTCTTCAATCAATGCCTTACCTCTAAACCCTTTAATTCTCGCTGAGTGGGAAAGAACTTAATCAATTTGGTATAAGATTGTTATAAACTACTTCCTAAGTAATTTATAACAATGACAAGAAAGGCACTTTATGAAATTTTTACATACTATGGTACGTGTACGTGATTTAGATGAATCGCTTGATTTTTACGTCAGCAAACTTGGCTTGATTGAAACAAGACGCAGTGAAGTACCCGCGGGAAAATTTACTTTAGTTTATCTAGCAACAGAAATTGGTGGCCCTGAAGTAGAGTTGACTCACAACTGGGGTTCAACTGAAGAATACTCTACAGGGCGTAGTTTTGGTCATTTAGCTTTTGAAGTAGATAATATTTATCAAACGTGTCAAAAATTACAAGACGCAGGTATAACCATTAATAGACCACCTCGCTGTGGTCATATGGCCTTTGTTAACTCACCTGATGGTATCGCAATAGAGTTATTACAAAAAGAGGGTTCTTTAGAGCCACAAGAGCCGTGGTTAAGTATGGAAAATAGCGGTACTTGGTAAATCTACGAGTCACTTTTTAACATGCCTATGTTGTTAACTCCGGAGCTTGTTGTAACTGTCATCTTCGAAGTCTCTGATCGAAGATCTATCACTTTTTAGTGACTGGATCCTCGATTAAGACACCACGAGGATGACGTCTTTGAGCCATATGCATGGGCACGCTTTTATTATTAGTTTTTATGTGCGTTTTTTCATTACACATTTATTATCACTATTTACTGCTGCCATTGTTCAAAGCTTCTTTTAAAGCGGCTAAACACAAGGTGACATTTTCATTTCGTGCCGCATAACCCATCAAACCTATTCGCCATGCTTTACCTGCAAAAGCACCTAAACCAGCGCCAATTTCTAAGTTATATTCATTTAATAAAAACTGTCTTACCTTGGCATCATCAATACCTTCTGGAATATATACGGCGTTAAGCTGCGGTAATCGCTCAGCTTCAGGTACAATAAAATCTAAACCTAAATCACGTAAACCAACACTTAATTTATCATGCATGGTTTTATGTCTGGCCCAGCTATTTTCTAAGCCTTCATTTTGAAGCATCACTAGTGATTCATGTAACGCATATAACGAGTTAACCGGGGCAGTATGATGATAACTACGCTTACCTTCGCCCGACCAATAGCCCATAACAAGTGATTGATCAAGAAACCAACTTTGAACCGCAATACCACGATTTTGAATAACTTTAGCGGCTTTATCACTGAAACTTACCGGTGATAAACCCGGTACACAAGATAAACACTTTTGGCTACCTGAATACACAGCATCTATTTGCCATTCATCAACACGTAACTCAACACCGCCCAGAGAAGTAACCGCATCAACAATGGTTAAACAATCGTGTTGCTTGGCAATAGCACATAAGGTTTTCGCATCTGACAAGGCTCCAGTAGATGTTTCAGCATGAACAAACGCGACAAAGCCCGCTTGTGGGTTTTCTTTAAGTGCCGTTTCTAATGATTTAGGGTCAACGGCTCTGCCCCACTCACCTTCAACAACAACCAATTTAGCACCAATGCGTTTTACATTTTCAATCATACGCATGCCAAATACGCCGTTAATACAAACAACCACAGTATCACTTGGGGTAATTAGATTAACAAAACATGCTTCCATGCCCGCAGAGCCAGGCGCTGATACTGCCATGGTAAATTTGTTTTTCGTTTGAAAAGCATATTGTAATAGTTCTTTAACTTCATCCATCATAGCAACAAAACAAGGGTCTAGATGTCCTATCGTTGGCCTAGCTAAAGCAGATAAAACACGAGGGCTAACATCTGATGGACCCGGTCCCATCAAAGTACGCTGCGGCGGAAAAAAAGATTGAATTGTCATGTGAGCCTCTTACTGAGTGAAGGATAAACGTATACCCAAGCAACTTGGGTGTATATATCTGTTATTAATCAATGTGCATGAAGCATGCACATTGATTAATAACGGATAACTAAGTATTTCAATGACTTTATCATGCTTCAAATTTCATGATAAGTAGAATTACTTACCATTATCCTAGGTATTCACTTGATCAATACCTAGGAACTGTTGAACTTTAGAGGTTACTTTTACAGCGACTTGTTTGAAATTTTAGGTTATTAAAATTGAATGATTTTTAACCCTGAAAGATCAACAGCCCCAAGGTTTACACTCTATATACACCTACCGATGACTTTATTTTTACTTACTTTTGCAAGTTAGCAGCATGCTGTTATGATACCGCCACTATTTATTATCCCTAAGACCCCATGGCCCTTAAAGCAACAATATACAAAGCCAATATCGAACTTGCCGATATGGATCGTAATTATTACGACAGCTTGCAACTTACCATTGCTCAACATCCATCTGAAACACCACAACGATTAATGGTCCGTTTAATTGCTTACATACTCAACGCGCATGAAGATTTACAGTTTGGTAAAGGCGTTAGTGATGAGACCGAAGCAGCAATTTGGCAAATTAATTACAGCGACGAAATAAACCTGTGGATTGAACTGGGCCAACTAGACGAAAAACGCTTAAAAAAAGCCTGTAACCAAGCAAAAGCAGTAAAGCTTTATTGTTACGGTAGTAGCGTAAATACCTGGTGGTCTCAAGCAGAACAAAACCTAAATAAATTTGAGCGCCTAACCATAGAGCAATTCGACACCAGTACTTGTGACGCATTAGTTAAACTACTGGGTCGCAATATGGAATTTCAGTGTAGTATTCAAGACGGTCAATTATGGTTAACTTCAGGTGAAGAAACCTTATTGATTGAAACAAAAAAACTCAAGTAAGAGACCTGCCCTTTAGGACAAAAAAATGACTAAAAAAATTAAAAACAACGCTTTAAAGCCAGTCAGCTTAGCAAAATCAATCTCCTTAGCAGTGCTAGCCAGCTTATCGTTAACTAGCTGTAGCAATATGGATTTAGGCCTAAGTAGTGAAACTACAGAGGGTAAAAAAGTCCCCGTTGCAAGTATTGATAACACTATAACATTAGAGCAAGTAACTAAAGATGTGACCTACTTAGCCAGTGACGAACTAAAAGGCAGAGACAATTTCACCCTTGGTATTCGCCAGGCTTCTGACTTTATTGCCAAACGGTTTAACGAAGTAGGCCTTACGCCAGCAAAAAGCGCCCCTAACTTCAAACAATACTATTCAGTACAACGCATTAAACCCGATACACTGACTGTTGAAATAAATGGCCAAGTGATTTCTCAAGAATCGTTATCCATGGCAACAACGAAAACTGACTTTTCATGGAACAGTAAAACTCAACAGTCTACTCAAGACGTTAATACGGTATTGATTGGCGAAGACGACAACCTGCGTAAATCGCTGCGAGCGTTAAATAAACAAGGCGGACAGCACCTCGTACTACTGCACCCAAAACATGAAGAAAGCTTCAAGCGCTATCAAAGTTACTTTGCTCGCGGTTTGACCAAACTTGTTGACAAATATGCGACTGCCCAAGGTGGCGTTATCGTTATGGCGTTAACTGACATAAGTGAAGTGAAAACGTTTAAAGTTAAAGGAAATGCGACCGTTTCCGACACCACTTTAAATAATGTGGTTGGTATTTTACCTGGAAAAAGTAAAGCAAATGAAATTGTACTTTATTCAGCCCATTACGATCACTTAGGCATAAAACCTAGCATCGATGGTAAACCTCAACAAGGCAACCAAATATTTAATGGTGCTGATGACGATGCATCTGGTGTTTCAGCCATTATCAACTTAGCAAATCACTTTGCTAAAATGGATAACAATGAACGAACGTTAATGTTTGCTGCTTTTAGCGCTGAAGAGATTGGTGGTTTTGGCTCTCGTCATTTTTCTACCCATGTAGAGCCAAGCAAAATAACAGCCATGATTAACATTGAAATGATTGGTAAACCCGCTGTGTTTGGTGAAGGTAGTGTTTGGATGACAGGAATGGAGCGCTCTAACCTAGGTGAACAATTAAACCAAACGTTAGCACCACAGAACCTAACGGTTTATGCTGACCCCTACCCTAAGCAAAACTTATTCTATCGTTCAGATAATGCCACCTTAGCAAGATTAGGTGTACCTGCGCATAGTTTTAGTAGTACACAGCTTGATAAAGACCAGCATTATCATCAAGTATCGGATGACATTAATAGCTTGAACTTACCTTCAATGCTGAAAGTGATCAAGATGCTAGCAATAGCGACTACACCACTGGTTGATGGCTCTATTACACCATCACGTATTGACCCGAATAAAGTAAAACGTAACGGCTTAATTTACTAAGTTACTTACTTAACTATTCAGTAATCTAAGCTCACTAGAGCTTAGATTACTAATTACCCATCTACGCCGCAATCACCTCTAACGGACAACGTAATTGATATTCTAGTCGGTTTTTCTTCTCTACTTGAAAGCCATGACGCAAATACAAACCTCGAGCCGGATTTTTCAATAAAACATTTAGGGTGATCGGTAAGCATAATTGCAATGCACGTTTTTTAACTACCGTTAGCACTTTACTGCCAATACCTTTACCTTGATATTTAGGCATAATTTGAATCTGTCTGATGTGCAAGCTTTTATGGGTATTATTAAGAGCTACCACCCCCATTTTGAGTAAACCAATTGGCTTTCGATCAGCAAGAATAATGTGACTTTCATAAAAGTTTTCTTTGATGCGGACTAAGTGCTGTTCATCGGTCATGCGAATGCCTGCCGCGAGCAAATGCTGAGTCATGGTTTTTCTCCGTAACTCCAACAAAAATTCGACGTCTTCATGTTTAACTTTTCGAAAGCCAACGGTAAATTTCATTTACAGGTTTTCCATGGTCGCTAGTATCAAATAATATGACTCAGTTTACTTCTTTTCACCGGCTCACAACACCTGTTGGTCGTAATTTTATAACAATCTACCGACATTTCATTGAATTAGCCACCTGCATTAAGGCACACTAGTGCTAATGTGAATCAAATGAGAAAAGTATGACCTTTAAAAAATCCCTATTAGTTGTTGCAGTAGCTGCGGCTTTACTTAGTGCTTGCTCAGCAGATAAAGCGGCACAAAAAAATAGTAACCAATCAACAGCAGATAACATCGCTATTGATAAAACAACAACAGCCTCAGAGCAAGCCAATGCGTTATTTGACACGCTTTTTAACGAAGGTGTACAACGTAACCCCGTTAGACAAACGTATTTAGGTATTAAAACTGATTACGATAAATGGCAGGATTTTTCAGAAGAAAACTCGGCAAAAGAGCTAGCCATTGCCAAAACAAATTTAAAACGAGTTCAAAGCATAGACGTTAAAACGCTTGATGCACAAACGAAAATAAGTCTGAGCTTATTCATTCAGAATTTAGAAAATCATATTGCCGATTATAAATGGCGTTTTCATAGCTACCCAGTTAACCAAATGTACGGTACGCACTCGCAAATACCTGCCTTTTTAATTAACCAACACTCAATCAGTAATATTAAAGAAGCACAAGATTACATTGCCCGTGTTCAAGGCGCTCAAAAATTATTAGAGCAACTTGTTGTGCAACTTAAATTGCGCGAAGACAAAGGCATTATTGCTCCTAAATTTGTTTTTCCTCACGTAATTAGAGACTCAAAAAACATTCTAAAAGGCGCACCGTTTGAAGATGCACCAAGCAGTACTATTCTTGCCGACTTCACCCGTAAAGTTGACAAACTTAGCATCACAGATGAAGAAAAATCTGTATTAATGGCTGACGTAAATGCTGCTCTTATTAACAGCTTAAAGCCAGGTTACCAACAATTAATCACTTACCTCACAGCGTTAGAGAAAAAAGCAGACAATCGAGACGGTGCTTGGAAGTTTCCTGACGGCGAAGCTTTTTACAATAATGCGTTAAAACGCACTACCACAACGGATTTAACCTCAGAGAAAATTCATGACATTGGTTTAAGTGAAGTATCACGTATACATAATGAAATGCGTGTCATCATGGAAAAGGTTGGCTTTAAAGGAAACCTTAACGCGTTTTTCGATTTCATGCGTAACGACAAGCAGTTTTACTATCCTGCAAATGCGGAAGGTAAAAAACGTTATCTTAATGAAGCAGTAGCCTTAATTGATGATATGGAAGGCCGACTAGACTCTTTATTTTTAACCAAGCCTAAAGCGGCACTCAAAGTAAAAGCGGTTGAAAGCTTTAGAGAGAAGTCAGCAGGCAAAGCTTTCTATCAAAGTCCTGCGCCAGATGGATCACGCCCTGGTGTTTACTACGCTAACCTTTATGACATGGAAGCTATGCCAACTTATCAAATGGCGGCATTAGCTTACCATGAAGGTATTCCAGGTCATCACATGCAACTAGCAATCAAACAAGAATTAACAGGTATTCCAAAGTTCCGTAAGTTTGGTGGTTATACTGCTCATACTGAAGGATGGGGATTATATTCAGAAATGATCCCTAAAGAAATTGGTTTATACCAAGACCCTTATTCTGACTTTGGTCGCTTAGCAATGGAACTATGGCGCGCTTGTCGTTTAGTTGTAGATACAGGTATGCACACTAAAAAATGGACTCGTGACGAAAGTATTGAGTACTACACTAGCAACACACCAAATGCTGTATCAGATGCAGTGAAAATGGTAGAACGCCATGTAGTTATGCCATCACAAGCAACGGCTTATAAAATTGGCATGAACAAAATAATTGAACTGCGTGAACACGCAAAAGTACAGTTGGCCGATAAATTTGATATTCGTGAATTTCATGACGTCGTATTAAAAAATGGTCCTGTACCTTTAAACGTGTTGGCTGATTTAGTTGATGCCTATATAGTAGAAAAAAAAGCATAACTTAAGCTTTCGTCTTAAGTTACCGATAAAAAACCGTGCTATATAGCATAATGCCGATCAGTTAAGAAAAAGGATTTTTCAAATAGATAAAACGATCCATTGACCGATCTAGCCGATAGTGCAAA
>CAJXYE010000065.1 GCA_913063325.1 uncultured Colwellia sp.
CATTATCTACAATCAATGCCTTGCCTCTAAGCCTTTTAACTCTCGCTGAGTGGGAAGAAACTTATTGGAATTGGTATTACATATAGCTTTTGGGGATTATCTTAAAAGGTTCTTGAAGTGCTCAATCATGACATTATCCAAGGTAGATAATAGGGTGCAGTTTAACAAGAAAACATACTGATAGAACCACCTCAAAGGATCAGTTAGTGCTCTCTTTGCGCACTTCATACCAAGGCTCAGGTTTGTGGATATGATAGCCTTGTCCGTAATCAATGCCAATGTCGACAAGCATTTCTTCAATTGCCGAATTCTCAACAAATTCAGCAACAGTTTTTTTATTCATCGCATCAGCAGTGCGTTTAATATTTTCAACAAAAACTCGATTGATATCATTGGTGTCCATGTCTTGAACAAAAGCACCATCAATCTTTATTATCTCAACAGGTAATTTTTGTAGATAACTAAATGATGACAAGCCACTGCCAAAATCATCTAATGAAAAACTACAACCAAAGGCTTTCATCTTATTGATAAAATATAATGCTGAGTCTATATGACTAATCGCTGAGGTTTCCGTTATTTCAAAACATATGCGCTGTGCGGATACCTGATATTGTTCGAATAATTTAATCACCTGACTATAAATATCACGGTCAGCAATAGTAACCCCCGATAAATTGATGCTATAACGGCTTGTATCTTCAGGCGTTAAAGTAATCATTTTAAAGGTATGCTCAATTACCCACTGATCTATTTGTCGTATTAATCCATATTTTTCTGCCGCGGGTATAAAGTGATTAGGTGGCACTAATATCCCTTGAGGATTTTTCATTCGTACAAGTACTTCATAATGAGAATGTTGATTGGGTTTCAACGACTTAATTTTTTGTCGATATAATAATAAACGATTAACTTTTAAGGCATCGGCAATATCATGTACGGCTTCCATTTCTTTAGCATGTAAAACGAGTTGTTCATCATCACTTTGATAAACTTGCACTCTGTTTCGACCTTTTTCTTTAGCTAAGCTAACCGCTTGCCCTAGTGATGAGTAGACTTGTTGCGCGTCAAAAATAGAGTTATCTAATGTGATCACACCAATACTCGCCGTTATATTGGTATCTTGTTGATATTCAGGAATACGCACCTTCTGAACTTCTAAGCGTATTTTATGCGCAAAACCTTTAGCCTCTGTAAAAAGTAATTCAGGAAAAAGCACTGCAAACTCATCATTACCTAAACGACTCATGATAGCGCCTGCAGGTAAAAATGCTCTTAAATTGATGGATATTTGATGTAAGAATCGATCACCAATGGCATAACTAACACTGTTATTTATAACCTGAAATTTATCCAGGTCTATGTGCATCACAACACCTGTTTGCTTGTTTACTACTGTATTTGCATTGATCGAGTTATGTGCCAGTAATTGATTGGCTTCAATATGCTCGGTTAACTGCCTATCAAAGTTCACCCTATTGGCTAAACCTGTTAATTGGTCATAATTATCCACATAGGCTAATGCTTGTTCTACTTGTAGCTGCTTTTGTAAAATCCGCTTTCTTTGTCGGTAAAAGATATAGATAAATAAGGTTAACAGTGCCCAAATAAGTAAGGCCTTGATCAGACCTTCACGGTATAAATCGTTACTGTATTTTGGAGATAACCGAATAGCCAACTGCCAACGGGTATTTGGAATAGCTTTGACCAAATTAAATGCCTTTAGCTCTTCTCCTAATATTAATTCGTTATATTTACTGTCATACTTTTCCGTTGTGAGCTCAATTTCTCCAGGCAGATCTGAGCGCATTAAAAAAAGTTGCTGGTGTGGTAACTGATATTTTTTTAATATATTGGTCAAAATATCTGGGTTAAAAGCCACAAAGAAAAAAGAACCTTCTCCTGATGATGTAGCTAAAGGCTGTAATAAATCGAAATGAATACTGCTTTTACTCCGATGTAGAAATAATTTATTTTGCACACCTTCAGCAACCGTTGTGGCAATTTCATTTTCACAATCAGGTAAAAAACCACCTGTTATATGTTTAAGACTTCCCAGCCCTTTTTGATCTATTAAGGCAAATAAGCGTGTATTATCAATATCATTTTTTAACGAGGTTAATACTTGCATATATTCTTCTTTGGAAACTTTATCGGCTTTATTTTCTAGCGCCTCAATGGCATTGAGCTGCTTTTGCTGAAAAAGATCAATCTCTAAACGAAGCAGAGTAAAATATTCTTGGTAATCAGACAAAATACTATCTGTGACTGAATTCATCAACGACTCTTGATAGCTATGGTGAATTTTATTCGCAGAAAAAGCCTGTGATACCAGCAATATAAGAATGACAAAACTAGTTAAAATAACGACCGCTGTAGACGTCTTTAACGGTTTGTTTTTCTGCTGCTGTAGAGGTGAGTAATTCAATAAATGCTCAAATAAAAAATATCGTTATCTAAAAGAATATAACAATCACTTTATTTGACGCAAGTACAATAAATAGCAAAAAGTTAATACGCTAGTTTTTCGCGACCAACACTCACTATTTGTTCAGATATTTTCTTATTAATCCCCTTTACCAATACCCAGCTATGCCAATACAAAGTCTCGACCAACTCTTTATCTGGGCATAAACTTAGTAATTGTCCTTTACGCAGCTCGTCCTCGATTTGTAGCTTAGGTAACAAACAGTAAGCAACTCCTTGTTTAACTAGCGCAACAAACGCTTCTGATGAGCGAACACTATGACAATAATATTCACTAGCGGCCAAATTAAAGTGCTTAGCAATATAACGTACATGCATATCATCTTTGTGATCATAACTTATCCCTGGCGCCATCTTTAATGAGCTTTGGTTTACACCATTAGGGAAGTATTTTTGGGCAAAACCTTTACTCGCCACCAAACAATACTCCATTTCACCTAACTTAAATGAACGATAACCTTTTAACGGCTGCTCAATAATGCTTACGGCCCCAATTGCTTGACCACTTCGTAGTTTGTCCAAGGTTCTTTCTTCATGTTCAATAATTAAATTCAATTCGACTAAGTGGTTTTTCAGGACAGGGGTAATCGCATCAATAAACCAGGTAGCAATGCTATCGGCGTTAATAGCTAGCGAAACTTGCATCGGTTTGGTGGGTTTATCGGGAGATAATAATGGCACCAGTTCATGTTCAAGTTGTTTCACCTTTTTAAAGTGACTTAACAACTGTTCACCTGCCGGTGTGGCGACAATGGGTTGAGTGCGAATAAGAACAGGCTGTCCAACATGCTCTTCAAGCGCTTTAATTCTCTGAGAAATAGCCGACTGAGAGATAAACAATCTTTGTGCTGCTAACTCAAAGCTTTGCTGCTCAATAACTTCAGCCAGTGCAGCTAAAAGCTTATAATCAAAATTTGCCATAATACAAAACAGACCCCATAAGTTTTACTAATGATAGTTAATTATTATTAATTATAATTAACTGTATGATTAGTGCAAACTAGCGCTTATTAAATTCCCTGAATATTTATCGAGTACGAATATGAGCTTATTAATTTTAGCAAAAGGCTTTACCTTAACACTAAGCATGATCATGCCTATTGGCACACAAAATTCTATGCTAATAAATCAAGGTATGAATCAAAATCATCATAAAATGACTGCCGCTCTTTTTGTACTTTACGATGCTTTATTAATTAGTTTAGGCGTACTAGGCGGCAGCATATTACTCTCACATAACGAGACTTTATTTAATTTACTTACCTGGGGCGGTATCTTATTTTTAAGTGTTTATGGCTTGCTATCAATGAAGTCTGCATTTGCCCTAAGTAAGAATACAACAGACACAGTTTTGAAAAAGAAATCGGCAAAGATTATTTTCTTAACAACTTTAGCGGTAACTTTTTTAAATCCGCATGCTTACATTGATACCGTTATGGTCATTGGCAGTGTTGGTGGGCAGTATTCAGATGAAGCGAAAGTATATTTTCTCATTGGCTGTGTGCTTGGCTCATTCACATGGTTTAGCTGTTTAGCACTTGGTGCAGCAAAACTGTCTAAACAACTAAGCAGACCAAAAGTAAAAATGACTATAGATACCATTATTGCCTTAGTGATGTGGCTAGTTGCTTGGTCACTGTTTAATGCATGGATGGCTAGATAATATACCTATCGCTGTAATGATCAAAATTAACTATCAAAAATTAAGAAATGCTAATACGGCTTATGGCATAATCTAGCGATAATACCAGTTGGTATAAACTTCCCTAGCATTTACCTAAGAGTTTTAGCATTTCATGACTACTGCCACAAAAGATCTATCATCCCACACACCTATGATGCGTCAGTGTTGACCTCAACTAAATAGAGAACCACAGAAGGTAACAATAAAAAACCTACACCAAAACCTACACTTAGTAAATCAATCAAATATTTCTTCATTTTATTTTCTAAAGCAATCACTTTTTCACTATTCCTCAACCCAACAACAACACCCTTTCATCACCATAAAATACGGAAAATACATCATTAAACGCATAATCTCGTATAAACAACAACTTACAAAGAAATAACCAATTAATGTAAAATAAACGAAATAAAATTATATTTTGGGATAATATATTTTTTGAAATATGCAGCAGTAGACAGGAGGTCACATGTATTTCGAAGATGAATTTGTCACACAAGATCAGTTAGCAAAGAAGCTAAAGATCAGCAAAGTAACGGTCTGGAGGCTTTTAAAGCAACGCGATTTGCCTCAGATGATAACAATCGGACGGTCAAAACGCTGGATCCGTGAGGATATAAACGGTTGGTTGCAAACACTTAAAAATAATTAGAAAGGAACTCTATTATGACAAATGAAAGTTCATGCGAATCGCATGGACTTTCAATCAATAGCTCTTTATCAATATAGTGTAATATTAATGCATTTAAATCATTTAAATTCAATTACTTAAAGTTTGATTTACCGACTATTTTTGACTATGATTTTAATATAACATAGTTAGCCAATTATTTGGCGAACTTTGTAAATAATCAGAGATTTAATAGTTATGCGAGCAAGTATATGGACCTAGAGAGTTATGAGTCTAATTTTCAAAGCTTAACGCGGGGCTGTGGTGAGTTCTTTGACGAAAATGAGAAATTATATTTATTTTCGACATTAGTTGCATGGACTGGCTCAGATATTAAAGCTACTGAATGGTTTCAATCTGAGACTATTTCAGCATTTGGCGGTAAAACTGCATTTCAACTTTGCAAAAAAGATCAAGCAGATGCCGTGATTAAATACATTCGCCACATAGAACTAGAAGGATTTGCATAGTGTCTTACTATATAGCGAAATAACAAGTTAAACAGAGTATAAAAATCTTTCTGATAAGGGTGAAGATATGAGTGATGACTCTAAAAGTAATGAAATAGTGCCACACGCTATGCAAGAGCTATTTGACGCAAACGAAAACATAGCCACAATTGGCCTGACCAAGAATGGGGTTGTAGCGTACCATTTTGGTGAGAACGGTGGAATGGCTATAAATCCCGCGTATGCCGAAATAGTTATTAACGCTGTTAAACAACTATCTGAATTACAAGAAAACATTGGGTAATGTAGCCCTATTATTCAAAGCTGGTACAGATTTTTCACCGCCCCTAATTTAGATTAATAAGCCTACTCAATTTGTAGACGCACAGTCCCCTCAAGAATGCTAACTAAAACGCCACAAACAACATATATACAACAACTTACATGTAAAATACCACTCTATTTCTTTAAAAATAGTAGCAGTACCAGTCATTTGAGATCAATAGCTTACATCTTAATTAGCAACCAATATAATCGATAACGTTTCTACCATTAAATTATTTTCGTTTGTGCTTATAGGTGCTTATGCAAAGTACTACTTTACTCAGTCACAAAACTACAGGTTGTTTTACCATTGCTCTATTTAGGCTCTCAATTGAATCAAACATTCCACTTTTACCAAGTAGCCATTCTCGACCTTTTAAACCGATATAGACAATGAGTATTTACACACTTATTTTTACACCCTCTCTATTGCGCACAGTAAACAACTAGTACCAGGCACGACAGTTGTCTATATTAACCATGTAGGCTTAGTCGCAATGGAAGTTATGGCAGCTATTAATATTGATAGAATAGACAAACCGTTATGCTTTTTAATCAATCTATACCAATAGACACCTTAGGTTGCGCCATTTTCTTAACAATGCTAACTCTTCACATTGTGTAACATGAAAAGAGGATTTACCTAAATCTATTCCAAGTACTTTAATTAATGACATGATAGTTTGCCTCTTTAATTGCTTACCCTAAGCTTAGCTCAGGGGTATGGCGAACCATCTAATTAAGTAACGTACATTACATATTTGTAACATCAAAATTTAAAACAGTAAACTTAGATAATGAACAGATAATATTAAAATATTTTATGACAAATAAAGGCATGATTTGACGTATTGCATCATATCCGGCTACAAAATTGTCATATAAGTTTATAGGGAGTTCATCTTAATAAAACAAAAATAGGACTATATATGAATCAAACATTAGTCGCGTTAGCAGGCTTTGCAGCTTGGACACTGTTCCTTAGTTTTTTACTCCTTAATATGAGAGCATATTATACCTTTATTAGCAGTAATAAAGTTGCCCTAAACAACTTCTCTCCTGATGGGAGCAACACCCCTGGTTTCGGCCAAAGATTAACAAGAGCACAATTAAACTGCATTGAAATGCTAGCCGCATTTGCAGCTTTAGTGATTGTTGCTTCACTTTCTGATCAGTTAGATGTAATGAATTCAACGATTATCTATGTACTTTATGCTCGTATAAGTCAATCTGTTATCCATATGATTTCTACTAATATGCTGGCTGTAGTTATACGTGCTGGTTTTTGGGGAATACAGCTAGCATTATTATTATTTTATTCATCTCAATTACTCAATAATATAATAAACGTTACTGAGCTGGTCATTAGTTAATCACTTAATATTTATAATTTAAAAGAGACTCTTATGTTTTTCTATCAAGCATTGCAACGAAACGCAGTTATTTTACCTAATATTATTGGCACATCTTTTGGCGACAGAGAACACACATGGCATGAAATTGAAAATAGAGTAGCTCAAGCTGCCAGTGGACTAGTCAACATTGGAGCAAAAAAAGACACTCATATAGCAATTTTAGCATTGAATTCAGATAAATATTTTGAATGTTTAAACGCTATCCCATGGACTGGTAGCGTTATGGTGCCATTAAACATACGCTGGTCTGTTAAGGAGAATTTATACTCCTTAAATGACTCTGAATGTAGCATATTATTTTTTGATGATACATTTATTGATACCGCTACTGAATTAATGGAGCAATGCAATAATATTAAACATCTAATTTATATTGGTGAAAACAAAGCCCCTGCTGGCTCCTTAAGTTATGAAGAGTTAATTACTAATAATGAACCAATAAAAGCTGTTCAATGTAATTATGATGATCTAGTCGGTATTTTTTATACCGGTGGTACAACAGGCTTCCCTAAAGGTGTTATGTTATCTCATAAGAACCTCTGGACAAGTTCTATTTGTTTAATTTCAGCTATGGAAATAAATAAAGAAGGTGAACGATACCTGCATGCGGCACCAATGTTTCACTTAGCTGATATAGGTATTGGTTATGGCACAGTAATCAGTGGGCTTACTCAAGTATTTATCCCTGCTTTTACACCTGACGCTGTTATTGAAACTATACAATCGAAAGCAATAAATCATGTTTTATTAGTACCAACCATGGTCACACTTATGCTCTCAGCAAAAGCATTAGAGTCAGCAGATTTTTCATCTCTTAAAAACATAGTATATGGCGCCTCCCCTATGCCAGAAGGAATTTTAATTTCTGCTATGGAAAAAATGCCTTCTGTACAGTTTATTCAAGCGTATGGGCAATCAGAGTTATCTCCACTAATTACTATTCTCCCTGCAGAATACCACGTATTAGAAGGAGAAAAGTCTGGTAAGTTGCGTTCTGCAGGTCGACCTGGTTATTGTGTAAGTATCGAAATTAGAGACAACAATGGCAATGTACTTCCTACAGGAGTAGTTGGTGAAATTGCTGCTTACGGCCCTAATGTTATGATGGGCTATTGGAAAAATGAAAAACAAACACAATCAACTATCATTGATGGTTGGGTTTTAACTGGCGATGCTGGCTATATGGACGAAGATGGCTTCTTATTCCTTGTTGACCGAGTAAAAGACATGATAGTTACAGGTGGTGAAAATGTATTTTCTGCTGAAGTAGAAAACGCACTATCTTTGCACCCTAAAATACTTGAATCTATTGTTATTGGTATTCCTAGCGATGAATGGGGTGAGGCTGTTCATGCCATTATTAGATCAAATGATAATGAAACAATCACTGAAACAGAAGTTATTGAACACTGTAAAGCAAACATAGCTAATTACAAAACCCCTAGAAGCATCGAATTTCGTGAAGAGCCCTTTCCAATGACTGGTGCAGGAAAATATAAAAAGAATGAGCTTAGAGAACCCTTTTGGGAAGGAAGAAATCGCTCTATAAATTAGCTAACAAGTTACTTTATACCAAAATACTCACCTTAATCTAAATTGACTTTATAAGGCGTACAAGATTGAAAATAAAAGTTAGCTACCCATTTGAAAAAGCCCCTGAGCCAAATGAACTAATCAAAATTGTCGATAATATATTTTGGCTTCGTATGCCAATGCCATTTTCTTTAAATCATATTAACTTATGGCTAATTGAAGATAACAATGGTTGGACCATTATCGACAGTGGCTTGAATTTAGAAAAAAGCAAGTCTTACTGGTTACAAGTAATTAAAGACAAATTGAAAGATAAGCCAATTAAACAAGTGATTTGTACTCATATGCACCCTGACCATATGGGGTTATCAGGCTGGCTATGTAAATACTTCAATGCTGAGTTATGGATGTCACAAGGAGAGTATGAAGGCTATCAAAATATATCTTCGGAGCTTGTTAGTGATGACAATACCACTGCATATGACTTTTATTTGTCAAACGGGGCAAATATGGATCAAGCCAAGCTATATGATAAATATATTGGTATATATAAAACTTTTGCTTATCCTTTTCCTACAAGCTATAAACGTTTAAGAGATAATGATGTTATCGAATTAGGTGGTTATAACTGGCAAGTTGTTATTGGCTCAGGCCACTCTCCTGAACATGTTTGCTTATGGAGTAAATCTTTAAATATTATAATATCAGGAGATCAAATTTTACCGACAATATCTTCAAATATTAGTGTTCACCCCGCAGAGCCTAATGCAAACCCCTTAAATAATTGGCTAACCTCTTGTCAAAATTATAAAAGTTTATTGAATAATACAACGCTTGTGCTACCAGCACACGGTATGCCATTCACCAAAGTAATACAAAGACTCGAAGGATTAATTTCAGAAGTTGAAAGTAACTTGAGTAAACTAACAAGTTTTTGTAAAACACCTAAACGAGTAGTTGATGGATTTGACGTACTATTTCACAAGAAAATCAACCATAAAACATTTATGTTGGCTTGTGGTGAAAGTAGAGCTCACTTTAACTATTTAGAAAAGTTAAAAATACTTCACAGTCACTCCGATGATTGTAACGTAATATGGTATAAACAAGTTTAGTCTGTTATCTCACTCATAAGTGTACTAAAACGAATAGAAGATCAGATTAAATTTTAAACACTTTTATTGATTCTTCTAAGTTAACTGAAAGTTCAACTAGTTGCTGATTCGCATTAGCAACTATCACAGCATTAGCCTCTGCTTCATTAGCGATTTCACTTATGACTTTAGCATTACCACTGATTTCATCTGTAACAACACTTTGTTGCTCAGCTGCACTGGCTATTTGAGCATTCATTGTTGTTATTGCAGATACTGAGTTCGCAATACCTTCAATAACAGTTCCAGTTTTGATTGCTTGAATAACTCCTTCTGATGCTTTGGCCTTGCTACTATTCATAATACCAACCGCTGCTGCAGTGCCACTCCTCAGCTCCTCAACCATATGTTGAATATCCATAGTAGATTTTTCCGTTTGCTCTGCTAAAACCCTAACCTGATCAGCTACTACTGAAAACCCTCGACCAAACTCTCCAGCATGAGCAGCTTCAATCGCAGCATTTAAAGCTAATAAATTTGTTTGATCGGTAATATCCTTAATTATTTTAACAACGGATACTATTTGTTTGTTGCCTTCTTCAATTCTCTCAATTGCATCTACAGATAGATCAACCTCAGCAGATAACGCCTTAATACTAGACACAGCATATTCAACGATTTCTTGACCTCCTCTAGCTGCATTATCACTTTCAGAAGCTTCTAAAGCCGCATTAGAAGCAGATGAAGCAACTTCTGTTATTGCTAAACTCATTTCACCAATAGATGAGCTTAACAATTCTGTTTCTGATTTTTGTATTTTAATTCCATCAAGTGTGGTTTTTGTGATTTCTGAGGAATTATTAGCAACGGTAACTATCTCTGTAATGGCATTACTTACTTCACAAAGCAATGTTCGTAAGTTACGAACGACTTTATCCATTGATTTTTGTAAGCTAACAATCTCTTCATCATAATCATCATTTACTTCTATTGTAATAGCTAATTGGCCATTTGCGATTTCCTCTAACTGATTAACGACAATAGATAAAGGAGGTAAAGAACGCTTCGATATTACATAGATCAAAATAATAATAACTGAAATTGTAATAAACAAAATAACTGAGACAAGGGTTTTAATAAAATAGGATAGTTCTCTAACACCTTGACCGAATTGGGTTGATGCATCAGATGACCATTTAATATGCTCGCTAAATTGCTTTACTTCCTCAGGTTTTAAATATTGATTTGAAAATCCGTTCAATATTACCTTAGCTTTTGATAAACGTTGTGAACTTTCTCTTGCGTCATCAATTATCCAACCTCGCCCTAACATTCTAAAGAGTAATTCTTCAAAATAAAAAATTGTTGCATCAACTGTATTTGCAGATTCTATTGCTATAGTAATGTGGTTATTTAGCTGCCCTGCATCGCTTTGAGAACGACCTAATTCACTCATTAGTCTTTCTAACGAAAGAATATGCTGTCTTTCTTGATATGAAAAATCGGTTGCTTTAGACATTAAACGGACACCATATAAGGTAATGCATAGAGCAGCAATTGAAAGTAGCATTAATGCTTTAAATTTATAGGCCAAAGAATTTATTTTTTTCATTACCTATCCAATATAATTCAATTTGTATAGTTTAATTTGTATAATTCAATATAGTATAGTTTTTATGGAAAACCCAAACATCTATAAATAAAGATAACAGTCACACAATGTTGAAGGTAAAAAATGGAGGTACTAATCATTAATCAAATAAAACAGGAAGTGCAAGTTTCCTAATAAGATTAACCGAAATTATAAAATTAGTACCTCCTAAAGGGGAAGCGAGCTTTACATTTTACTAAATAATTAACAAAGCGTAGGAGCAATACATTCTTTTAATAAAGCACCCTTTTGACTAATAGCTTTACCCGTCAATGCAAAACCACTAACTTGACCTTTGGAATTCATAAATCGAGCAACAAAATCAGAGCCCTCGCCTTCCACTTCCCAGCCACCTTTCAAAGATAATGATGGGCATACTATTGTAGTACAGGTGGGTATTTTAACTGCCACTGCTAAGTTAGGAATACTAAGCCCTGTATCCGATGTTAATAATGTTTTAGCCAATGCTTTTGCTGCAAATGTTGCAGGTGCAATAAAAGGTAACGTGTGCCCAGAAATTTCAGCACAATCACCAATAGCATAAATATTTTTAATACAAGTTCTTAAGTAATTATCAACAACGATGCCGCGATTTATGTCAACATTAGCCGCTTTAGCTAAGCCAACATTAGGTCGAATACCGACTGCTGAAAGCACAAAATCGACCTCTAGCTTTTTACCACAAGATAAAGTGACTTCAAGTGCTTCATTTTTAGCATCGACAGAGACAACCGATGAGCCAAAATGCCAGTTCACCTTATCCTTTGGAAATGAATCAACAATTGATTGCCCTAATTGCTGTGGCAATGCTCTTTTCAAGGGCCATGCTTCCATATCAACAACGTCAACATGATAGCCCGCTGAAAATATATCACTCGCAAACTCGATACCAACAAAACCCGCACCAATAATTAGCACACGTTCTTTATTTTTTATGGTTTCACGAAACTGGCGATAATCATCTAGATTATTAACAGAGACAATTTCATTCTTTGCATTACCTGTTATCGGTAATTCAAACGGTGATGCGCCTGTTGCTATAACTAAATCTTGATAAAATATTCGCTCTATACTGATACCATCATCAACCGTTACAAAGCTGTCTTTAGCATCAATAGCAACAACTTTCGTATGAGTTTTAATAAAAACATCTTGTTCTGTTTTTATTTGCTCAACATTTTTCATCACTAAATCATTTGCAGACTTCCCTACTGAAATGGCTTTTGATAAGTTAGGCTTATAATAAGAACAACCATCATCTTGTGTAATAAGAATGATTGATACTTCTTTATTAATCACTCTCAATTCTCGCGTTAAAGTAAGTCCAGCATGGCCTGAGCCGATAACTATTATGGGTTTCATATGACGTCCTATATTTATTTAACTAACATTATTCAACTAGAAAAAAATCTGATTTCGATGCTGAACATTCTGGGCAAGTCCAATCATCTGGGATATCTTCAAATAGAGTACCAGGCGCGATGCCCTCTTCAGGAAAACCTAACTCTTCATCATAAACAAGGTCACAAGTGACACAACAAT
Source organism: uncultured Colwellia sp. (assembly GCA_913063325.1). GTDB lineage: Bacteria > Pseudomonadota > Gammaproteobacteria > Enterobacterales > Alteromonadaceae > Colwellia. The sequence goes on from CAJXYE010000065.1 coordinate 12,853, forward strand.
ATTTTTTATATTCAACAACAGTCATAATTACCTCAACTAAACATCTACTTATAATTTAAAAAAAACACCAACTAAGCTATTGTTACGCTCCAACAAAATCCGCTTTCTATCTAAATAAACAATCAGGACATGGAACACTATCAGGCAACTCATGCCACTTAACTCTTGCCGGATGATCTTTATGCTCAGCGCCTAAATTCTCATCATATATATAACCGCAATCTTGGCATTCATATACATAATCGCTACCTGAACATTCATATTTTTTCATTCGCCTCCTCTTCTTTTTTGCTAAATATAAATTCCCTTTTAGTTTTGGTCTTGCAGCAAGATTTCGTCAATTTACGCCTTGCTGCTACTTGAAACTTATGCAGCTTTAGCAGTCCTTGGCTTATGATAACGCTTAAACATTTCGTCTTTTACATCGGGATCAATATTTACTTTACTCATATCACCTTCTGCCCATTCAGTAACCATTGGATTCATAGTGTCAAACCAAACCGATGGCACCATTGCAAGAGCAAACATCCAAGGGTAACCTGACGGTAATGCAGGTACCTCTGGGTAATCACGCAACATTTGATAAGGCCGTGTTGGATGAGCATGGTGATCAGAATGACGTTGTAAATGTAATAATACTAAGTTAGAAATTTTATTGTTACTGTTCCAAGAATGACGCGCCTGACAACGTTCATAACGCCCATTTACATCTCGCTCACGCATTAAACCATAGTGTTCAATATAGTTAGCACAAGTTAATTGCCACCAACCATACGCAGCCCCTAGCGCTAAGAATGGGATCATTACTGGGCCAAAGAAAGCTATCATTAACATATAAGCCGTTATAGTAATAAGTGCTGGTTGAATTATTTCATTACTTAATGACCATTCAGATTTACCTACACGATGTAAACGAGCACTTTCAAGTTCCCAAGCACGCCTAAAGGCTCCTGGAACTTCACGTTTAACAAATTTGTAAATACTTTCACCGAAACGTGAGGTGGCGGGGTCTTCAGGAGTGGCTACATCTTTGTGATGACCTTTATTGTGCTCAATAAAGAAATGACCGTAACCACTACAGGCAAGTACTAGCTTGGCAAAAAACACTTGCACTTTATCATTCACTTTATGACCTAATTCATGCCCCGCAACTAAACCAAGTCCATTAGAAATACCTATACTTAAACCAGCTCCTAAAATATTAAACCAAGAGAATTCACCAATTGAGACAACATACCCCATATAAATCAAGGCTATCCAGTGCATTACCGCTGCACCATATAAAACATAAACGTAATAACGGTCACCTTTTAATTCAGCCATTAATTCTTCACCAGGATTAGCGGCATCTAAACCTGATATGTGATCTAACAAAGGTAATAGTGCATATAAAACAATAAACATTGCCCACAACCATAAACCACTACCGGTTTCTGAGGATAAATAAGCTGAAACAACTGGAATTCCAGGTAATATCATTGAAGTTAAATACCAATACTTTTTACTCTTTATCCAACTACTGTCTTCTTCAATAACAACAGCAGTTGCATCTGCTACTCCAGAGTTTTGAATGCCTGTTTTTATTTTCTTTATATTTCCAGTCATTTGTTGTCCTCTTAGTTTTACTGTTAATTTCAATCATTGGTAATATAGCTAATTTAAAATTGAATATTGTTAACTAGGAGTACTATGCCTGAATTCCCCTTCTAACAAACCTAACAATAGTTAGGTGAGTAATTATTATTAGAAAATGTCTGATATAAAAAGAACAAATTTTATACTGAAGAGGCTGTTTTATTGTCACAAGCTGGTAGCTGGTCTATGCTAAATACTAAATACTAAATACTAAATACTAGTAAGTTAAATACATGATGACTCTGAATCAAAAGTATTTCATTTGTATCAACCTCATATGTACCAGTCTTTGTATTGGCTCTACAATCTATCAATATCATCATCTGTATTTCATCTCTGCCAGCATTTTCTTATTTATCGCCTTTATTAATTCAATTAACTTATATAAAAATATAAACAATATTGAAGCTGGCTCATTTGTATTAATTATTTTAGGTTCATGTTTTGTATTATTATTACATTTTACTATTACTACAGATTATTTAGGGGCTCCTTGGTTATTTCAAATAGTGCTCTACTCATATTCGCTTACCGGCTTTAAGAAAGGTATAATAATTTGCAGCATTTTTTTTATTTTCCTTGTAAGCATTTATTTACTCTACTTTATATTAGAGATACCCTTTCCTTATAGCTTAACCTTCACTCTTTCTTACGCCATTGCATTAGTAGTATTATCCATAGGTGTGTTTTTTTATGCCTATAATGTGGATCAATTAAAAAAGGAAAAAGATGAAAAACATAGATTATTAATCAATGCTTTAGATGAAATAAAGAAGACTCAAATTAAACTGGTTGAAGCAGAGAAAATGGCTTCATTGGGGCACTTAGTAACGGGCGTAGCTCATCATCTTAATACCCCCATTGGTATTTCACTTACAGGAGGGTCGTTCATTGACGATGAAGCAAATATCATGTTAGAGCAATTAAAGATGGAAACCCTATCTAAAAGAAAACTCACCGATTTTTTAGATAATATCATTAAAATGTCTAAAGCTATTTGTAAAAGTTTAGTTGAAGCGTCAAAAACCATTGCCACATTTAAGCTGTTATCTATTAACGAACATACTGAACAGAAAGTAACATTTGAAGTAAAAAATTATTTAATAACTCACATCGTGACAAAAAACTTACGAGATGAAAATCCATTAATTGAGTTTAAGTGTGACATTGAAGAAAACATACGCATATTTTCTTATGCTGCAACATTCCGCGATACCTTATTGACGTTAATAGATAACTCCATTAAACATGCTTTTGATGATGGCGAAGAAGGGGCTATCACAATCACAATCACAACAATTAAAGCTGAATCATTATTAGAGATAACATATCAAGACAATGGTAAAGGCGTAGAGCAAAGTGTACTAGAGAATATGTTCACCCCATTTTACACCTCAAAAATGGCTAATAATAAAGGACTAGGTTTGAGCATACTTTATACGTTAATTCATTACAAAATGCATGGTGAGTTAACCTATAAAAGTAGCATAGGAAAAGGAATGATAATTACGGTCACCATTCCTTTAAGTGAACTAGAACTTCCAGAAAATAACAATAATAATGTAACTTATGATATTTAGCGAATAAATAATTTATAGACCAATTTATGCATCATACCACCAAAAGGAGGAAATAATAGGTGAGCAAAACTGACATGACCTTTTTCTAAAATTGACTTACCATGAGAAAATGTTTTAAAACCCTCTTCACCATGATATTGTCCCATACCTGAAGCCCCTATGCCGCCAAACGGCAAGTCATCATTTGCCACATGAAATGTAGCTTCATTGATACAGACACCACCGGCATGAGTCCTTAATAAAATATCCTGTTGAAAAGCTTTATCAAAACTATAAATATATAAGGCTAATGGTCGATCATTTTGATTAATGTATTGTATAACTTCAGTAGTCGACTTATAGGTAAATATAGGAATGATAGGACCAAAAATTTCTTGCTGCATCACTTTCATCTTATCGTTTACATCAGTTAATACCGTTAAAGGCATTTTTCTTTGTGCTTTATCAACTGACTCTATAGTTAACGGAATTACATTAGCGCCATGCCTTCGGGCATCATCTAATAATCCATTTAAACGTTCAAATTGAGCATCATTAATAATACTAGTGCAATCATTGTTATTACTGATTTTAGGAAACATTTTCGTATAAATTTTATGCAGCTCGTCGACTAACTCTGCCTCTTTATCTTCTGGGCAAAATATATAATCAGGTGCGACACATGTTTGCCCTGAATTAAGAACTTTACCTAAAATAAACCGGGAAACAGCGAGCTTAATATCAATTTTATCATCTATTATTGCCGGTGATTTCCCCCCTAACTCTAAAGTAACAGGAACAAGGTTGTTGGCTGCCGCTTTCATCACAATTTTACCGACATTGGTTGAACCGGTAAAAAACAAATGGTCAAACGCTAAAGAAGTAAAAGCTGTTGCTATCTCCACCTCTCCTCCAACGATCGCAACTTGTTTTTTACTAAAGTTTTGCTGTAGTAAATTAGCTAATAGCTTTGCCGTTTCTGGCGTGAACTCAGACATTTTTAACATAACACAATTGCCTGCAGCCAAAGCGGTGGCTAAAGGACCTATAGACAAAAACACAGGGTAATTCCATGGTACAACCACGCCGACTACACCCAGAGGTTGAAACAATATAGAGGCTTTGGCGGGCTGAAATAACAAACCTACTTTACGCTTTTGAGGTTTCATCCATTTTTTTAAATTTTTAATTGTGTAATTTAAACCTGAAATAGTGGTAATAATATCGCCTATTCTGGTGTCATCAGCACTCCTACCGCCAAAATCTTTATTTAGCGCGTCAATAAAGGCCTCTTGATTATCAAGTAAAAGTTTTTTGAGCTTTTTTAAATCACTAATACGTTCATCATAACTGCGATAAGGTGCAGATAAAAATTGGCCCTTCTGTGATTCGAAACATTGATTTACGTTATTTATGGTTTGGATCAAATTCATGCTATTAACTTATAATGAAAAATAATTTAACCTAGTATTGAATTTATATAACTATCTTGCATTATCAATTCACGCCAAACTGTTGTCATTTAGTTAATGAAAGCCCTATGCGTTTGTTATTTTAATGAGTTTCGGTAACAGCTAGGTGTCATTCCTGTCCACTTCCTAAAAACTCTATTGAAATTAGCGGTGCATGAAAAACCAACTAAATAAGATATTTCCGTATAAGTTAAATGAAATTGCTGCATATAACCAAAAGTTAGCTCTTTACGTGTTTTTTCTAAAATATACTTATAACTTGTACCTTGCTTATTTAATTTCCGCTGCATATTACGCAAGCTAAAACCTAATGATTGGGCAACAACTTTTTGAGAAGGACTGCCCAAAGGTAACAATTCAAATATTTTTGATTTAACAGCATGCTTTAAATCATCTTTATCAAGGCGTGACATGAAGTTTTCAAGCATTATTTCATGCATTTGTGTAATCAAAGGATTACTGGTCATTACTATATTTTGAGCTTGGATAATATCAAAAGTTATTGCGGTATTGAGCGCATTAAACTCAACATCGCATTTAAAATAATCAGCTAAATATTCAACACCATATTCAGGCTTAGGAAATGAAAAAACAACTTTTTTAGGATTTAAACTTGAGCCAGTTAATTCTCTAGAAAACTTAACGATAGTCGCAATAAATAGTTCAACCGCGACATAAGGTAATACCAGCTCATTACTCTTGATATAACGACATATATTCATGCGAAAAATCAATCTGTTATCACATTCAACGACGGAAAGTGTACAAGTATTAGAGACAACTTTTTTGTATTGTACAATGTATGTTAATGCACTTTGCAAGCTTTGCGATGACATCATAGCGTAACCCAGCGCATGAAAAATATTAGGGTGAAATTGTTCTGCTACTACAAGCGAAAAATCATGTCTATTCAGTTTATCATTACAATATTCAAGTATCTTAATAGTATTTTTTGCTGCCGTTCTTGATTCAGGGTTATTAAAAGCACTGCGATCAATTTTAAGCTCACTACATGCGAGTTTAAAATCAAGACCAGACAACTCCATCGCTCGCCAAATTGAAATCATCCAACCACTAATTAAAGAATAATCTTCATCCATACCTTTAAAAACCTTCTTTTGAGAGTCATTAAACTTGAGTGTTCGACAAAAAATGACATAAAAAAAATATAATGACGCAAAATGCGCTACTTAAAAAAGCTGTTTTATTACATTTTAATTAAGCATTACAAAAGTTAATTATTACAACACTTACCTTATTAATACAATATGAGTGAATAACAATGAAAAATAAATCTATTATAAAGAATTCATTGAAAACCGCTATAATTTTGGCTCTTAGCGCTCCTGTAGCTCAAGCTGCTGATTTTTATTTTGGTGAAAATAATGAAATACTATTAGCAATTAATTCTCAACTTTCTATTGGCTCTAGCTGGCGCATGACTGATAGAAACCCTAAATTTTACTCATCAAATAATATTATTGATGGCGTTTCTGGCACTGGTCTATCTTCTACCACAGACGATGATACTTTAAACTTTAGCAAACATGATGCTTTTACCACTATCATTAAAGGCATTAATGATATTCAGTTAGATAATGACGGTTTTGGTGCCTTTGTTCGTGTTAAATATTGGTATGATCTTGAATTAAAAGATGGCGTTCGCCCACACGGAAATGGACCAAACGGCTATGCTGCTGGCACGCCATTAAGCGACGAAGGTTTTAGTGATACCTCTAAATTTACAGGGATTCAAATTTTAGATGCCTATGTTTATGGTAGCTTTGATTTAGGTGAAACACCTTTAGATGTTCGCTTAGGTCGCCAAGTGGTTAGTTGGGGGGAAAGTACCTTCATTCAAGGTGGTATTAATGCTATTAACCCTTTAGATGTAAGTGCCTTACGCCGCCCTGGTGCAACACTTAAAGAAGGTTTATTACCTGTTGGTATGCTGTTTGCCAATGCAGGCTTAACTGAAAGTTTAAGTGTTGAAGCATTTTATCAATATGAATGGGAAAAAACACAAATAGATGGCTGTGGTACTTTTTTTGCTACTGTTGATTATGCCGCTGATGGCTGTAATTTTATTACCGCTGGAGGAAGCGATGTACAAGCAGTGGCAGGCGGTGTTTACGCTAAAAGAAAAACTGATATTGAGCCAGATGACGGGGGCCAATACGGTGTAGCCGTTCGTTATTATTCAGAGGAGTTAAACGATACTGAGTTCGGTTTATATTACATGAACCTTCATGCTCGCTTACCTATTGCGAGTATTTATCGCTCAGAATTTACCGATTATGGCCCAACGGCTATAACTCCACCAGTTGACTTAGTCGATATAACAGGCTCATTTATTCCTTGGGCAGCAACAGCAGATCCTGCAACAGCGGGTTTATTAAATGCTTATGGTATTACCGATTTGTCCAAAGATAATATTGACTCGTTGAACGCCAATTACCTTATCGAATTCCCTGAAGATCTTAAAATATACGGCTTAAGTTTTGCCACTAATGTCAGTGGTATCGCCTTATCGGGTGAAATTTCATATAAACCTGATACGCCAACACAAATAAATGGTAATCATGCCGTAGGTGCTGCGTTATCTGAAAATCCTTTATTACCCTTTTCACAAAGGCTACAGGCAGATGGTGTTGTTGGCGACAGTTATGTAAGAGCTTGGGATGAGTTTGATGTTACACAGTTACAAATAACTGCTATACAGTTTTTCGACCAAGTGCTTGGTGCTTCAAGAGTCACCTTTATTGGTGAAGTTGGCTTAACATTAACCGATGGCATTGAAGATATGGCTGCTCAGGGATATCAGTATGGCAGAGATACTATTTATGGTGCACCTACTTTTGCACCAGGTGAAGGCGGTTTTAAAACAGACTCAGCTTGGGGTTATAGAACACGCGTAGAATTTAACTACTCTGACTTGTTTGCCGGAATTACATTAAAGCCAGTTGTATCTTGGTATCACGATGTTGATGGTCACAGTGACCAATTCAATAAAGGCAGCACAGTAGCGGCTGTTTCTTTAGAGGCTTTATACCAACAAAAATACTCTGTAACTGTTTCTTATACCAATTTTGGTGGTGGTGATTTTAACTCCATCACTGATAAAGATTTCCTTGCAGTAAGTTTTGCCTTGTCATATTAATTGGAGATAGACACATGAATAAATTTAAAACAACGCTTAGTATACTGGTTGTATCACTAGGCCTTACATCAAACGCTACCTTAGCTAAAGTAACCTCGTCAGAAGCAGCTCAACTTGGCGTATCATTAACACCAATTGGTGCTGAAATGGCTGGTAATAAAACAGGCACTATACCAAAGTGGGAAGGTGGATTAAATAGCAAGAACACCACAAAAAGTAAAGACAGTGGCCGCCCTGCAAATCCTTTTCCCGAGGAAAAACCTTTATTTGTTATTTCTAATGCCAACTTAAATGACTACAAAAGTAACTTAAGTGAAGGTCAAATTGCCATGTTTAAAAAGTATGCTGATTATAAAATGCCAGTGTATAAAACAAAAAGAACTGCCGCTTACCCTGAGAGTTTATATAAAACCATACAGACTAATGCCACATCGGCTGAGCTTGTTGATGGCGGCAATGGTTTAACAAACTTCAGTATTACCGTACCTTTTCCTATTCCTAAAAATGGCTCTGAGGTTATATGGAATCATTTAACCCGTTATCGAGGTGGTGCAGCCAAACGTTTCCAAGTGACTGTACCTGTTCAAAAAGACGGTTCATTTACTGCGGTGAATATGAATGATCAATTGGTTTGGCCTGACTTTTTAGTCTCTGGTAGAGATGCAGTAAAAGACGATAATGTTTTATTTTATTATCTACAAACAATCACTGCACCTGCACGTTTAACCGGTACATCTTTATTGCTGCACGAAACGCTTGATCAGGTAAAAGAGCCGCGCCGAGCATGGGTATATAATGCTGGACAACGTCGAGTAAGACGAGCACCAAATGTTGCATATGACAGTCCTGGAGCAGGTACAGATGGTTTAAGAGCATCAGATAATTATGATATGTTCAATGGTTCTCCAGATCGTTACAACTGGAAACTAGTAGGTAAAAAAGAGCTTTATGTTCCTTATAATTCTTATAAATTACTTGATACTACCGTTAAATATGAATCTATCATAAAACAAGGTCATCTTAATGCCGAGTTTCTTCGTTATGAACTTCATCGAGTATGGCAAGTAGAAGCAACTCTTAAAGACAAAGTTCGCCATATTTATGCAAAAAGAACATTTTTCATAGATGAAGACTCTTGGGGGGCATCAGTTGTCGATCAATATGATGGCAGAGGTAAACTTTGGAAGTTATCTGAAGGTCATAATGTTCAATTTTATGATGTAGACACGCCATGGTTTGTTGCTGAAACACTACATGATTTAAATTCTGGTCGATATTTAGTGACAGGTTTAAGCAACGAAGAGCCTAAATTTATGGAATGGGGAATTAAAGCTAAACGCAAACACTTTAGCACCTCTGCACTGCGCCGCATGGGTCGTTAACTATAACCTAGTATAAAAACAGTTATAACTGGCACTAAGTGTTAGTTATAGCTGTTTTAAACATATCAATAAGTAGAAATTCAATATATTAATTTCATACTTTATACACCATTGATTCACCATATTTTAATGAACTAATAGAGTTTATCTATTTCATTCGCTTTTTATCAATCCTCAGAGAATAATATGAGATTTCATACCCTTAAGCATTTTGTTTTTTATGCCTTTTTCTTACTTTATGGTATTTGTTGCCAAGCAAAAGTAGAGCTTTTAGAAACCACATCAATACCAAGTGATTTAGTTTCAATTAGCATCACTACTTCCTTAACTACAGGCACCAATAAAGGTGTATTAGCAGTGGGTGAACGAGGACACATAGTCAATTGGCAATCTCAAAATAATTACCATCAAGAAATATCTCCAGTTTCATTATTATTAACAGATGTAATCGTATTATCTAATGGTAATAAATTAGCCATAGGTCATGATGGTGCAATTATTTCTTCGCCAAAAAATACTGACATTTGGCATAAGTTGTTTGACGGTTTTAAATTAACTCAATTAAAAATAGCTTTATTAGAAAAACAAATAACATTAGCTAAGAAAATTATCGAAAACCTGACTGATGAAGATGAAATTGAAGACGCGAGTTTTACTTTAGAAGATTTAGAATTCGCTTTAGAAGATGCTCAAAATGCAGAAAACACTGGCCCTAACCTGCCCCTACTATCAGTAACTCAAACTAAAAATAGCTCCATCATTGTTACTGGTGCTTATGGCACGTTATTGCACAGTACCGATTTAGGAAAAACATGGCAATTATCAGATGATCTTTTAAATAACCCTGATAAATATCACCTAAATAGTATTACTAGTGATAATGATAGAACGTATATTGTTGGTGAGCACGGCCTTGCTTATACCTCTCAAGACAATGGCAACTCTTGGCAGTCTATTAATACACAGTACAATGGCAGTTTGTTTGGCATACTTTCACAAAAAAAATCAACGAACCTAATTACTTTTGGTTTAAAAGGTAATTATTTTATCTCTAGCGATCAAGGTAAGCACTGGCAACATTATGTCTCTGAAAACCGTGCAACATTACTTGGCGGCCATATCAAAGAAAATGGTGATGTTGTTTTGGTTGGTCATGGCGGCACAATTATCACGCTAAACATTAATACCCCGAATAAAACAAGTTTAATAAAACATCCTTCTGGCTCTGCATTTTCAGCAGTTACTGTAATGAACGAGCAACTTATATTAGTTGGACAATTCGGTATAGTCTCACTAGACAATTCAGTAAATAACAAAGGAGTTACTCAATAATGTCTAATTCAAATAAGTTAGTTTTGTTTGCTGAAAAAATTATTTTTTCCAATAGATTAATCATTTTATCTTCACTTATTTTGTTGTGCGTGGTATTAACTTTTCAAGCAATTCAAGTAAAACCTGAAGCGAGCTTTGTAAAAATGCTACCGACTAATCATCAGTTCATTAAAAACTTTTTATCATACAAAAAAGAGCTCTCCAATTTAGGTAACGTTGTTAGAGTTATTGTAGAAAATAAAAATGGTGATATTTTTGATGCCAAATACCAAGAGGTATTGAAAAATGTTACTGATGATGTTTTTTTCATCTCTGGTGTTAATCGTGATGGCTTAAAGTCTCTTTGGACACCAAATGTTCGTTGGCAAGAAGTCACTGAAGAAGGTTTTATTGGTGGTAGCATTATTCCCGATGGATATGATGGCTCAGAAATAAGCCTTGATACTATCCGTTCTAATATATTCAAGTCTGGTCAAATTGGTAGTCTTGTTAGTAATGATTTTAAATCAAGTATTGTTTTAGCTCCTCTACAAGATATTAACCCTGAAACAGGTTTACCGATAGATTACCATCACCTTTCTCAAACACTTGAAAATGAAATAAGAGAAAAACACTCATCTGACCATATTAATATTAGAATAGTTGGTTTTGCCAAAGTTGTTGGTGATTTAATTGACGGCGCAATGCAGGTTATTATATTTTTCATGTTAGCGGTATTAATTGTTATTTTTTTACTATGGCTTTATTCACGCTGTTTACGTAGTACCTTGGTTGTTGTTATTTGTTCTATTTTAGCCGTATTTGCTCAGTTAGGAACGCTAAACATAATGGGTTACGGTATTAACCCTTATTCAATGTTAGTGCCATTTTTAGTATTTGCTATTGGCGTAAGCCATGGCGTACAAATTGTTAACTCTATTATTCACCATGCAGAAACTGGTGCAAATAAATTAGAAGCTGCCAGCCTAGCTTTTAAATCTCTCTATTTAGCAGGAATTACTGCATTAATAAGCGATGCCATTGGCTTTACCACTTTAATGGTTATTGATATTGGCGTTATTCAAGAGCTTGCTATTGCAGCAAGTATTGGCGTGGCAATTATTATTGTCACCAACTTAGTTGCTTTACCTATTATATTAAGCTTTATTGGCATCTCACCTAAGGCAATAGAGCATTCAAGAAAAAACACCCATAAAATTAGCTTAGTAGACAAGTTGTTTGCAGGTTTTACTAAGCCTAAATTTGCCATATTAATGATTTCGCTGTCTGCATTTTTATTTGGTGGTGGTTTATATTTTTCACAGTTCATGAAGATTGGTGATTTAGATGCTGGCGCCCCTGAATTAAGAGCAGATTCTCGCTATAACCTTGATAATGCTTTTATCGTCAAAAATTATACCGCCAGTACCGATGTGTTTGTCATTATAGTTGAAACTGCACCAGACCAATGTAGTAAATACGACAACTTAGTATTGATGGATCAGCTTCAATGGCAACTTAGAAATACCAATGGTGTTCAAAATGTTGTTTCAATAACTGATATTTCCAAATTAGGCATGTTTGGCATGAATGAAGGTTCGTTAAAATGGGCGAACCTGAACCGAAATGAATTTGTCACTAACGCAACACTATCACAAGTGCCATCAGGCTTTCTTAATAGTGACTGTTCTATGGCACCCATTATTGTCTTCTTAAATGATCACAAAGCCGATACCTTAACAACCGTTGTTAATAAAGTAGATGATTTTATAACTAAAAACCCACAAGAAGGTATTACCTTTTTATTAGCTGCAGGTAATGCGGGTGTTGAAGCAGCAACAAATATAGTGATTGAAGAAGCGCAAACTGAAATGCTTATTTGGGTATATTCTGTTGTTATTATCATCTGTTTAATTACCTTCAGATCAATACCTGTTGTGGTGTGTATTATTGTTCCTTTAGTTATTACCTCAGTGCTAAGTCAGGCTTTAATGGCATTTTTAGGCATAGGCGTTAAAGTCGCAACCTTGCCTGTTATCGCGCTAGGTGTGGGTATTGGTGTTGATTATGGTATCTATATTTTTAGTAAGATAAACGAAGGATTAGCCATGAAAAAATCACTCTACTTGTCTTACTTATATACGTTAAACCAAACAGGCAAAGCTGTTGGTTTTACCGGGGTGACTTTAGCAATTTGTGTTGCAACTTGGGTGTTTTCTCCTATTAAGTTTCAAGCTGATATGGGGCTATTATTAACCTTTATGTTTGTTTTTAATATGATTGGAGCACTAACATTAATACCCAGTTTAGCTTGGTTATTAGGTGTAGGAAAAAAGAATAGTGATGCCAAATAGCGTGTTTACATTTCAAATAAATATAAAGGCAATAAAATGACGTTGATTAAGAATACTCATGTACCAGGTGTGCATTGTTCTAGTACGGCAATAGCTGATCTAGTTCGCTTTCATGGTTTTGATTGGAGTGAAGACTTTTGCTTTGGTGTGGGTGGTGGCTTAGGTATTACTTATTTGAAAACACCACAAGCATCCCCTACTCGCTTGCTACATACTCGCTCTTTAGGTTATGAAAAACGTTTTTTTAATGCCATTGGAGTTAATGATTTTTCATGGTTGAGTGCTGCCACAGTACAAGAAAGCGAACAACAACTGATTACCGCATTAGATGAGAATCGCCCTGCATTATTGCTTACTGATATTTATTATTTACATTATTTTAATTCTTCTAGCCATTTCCCAGGCCACGGGGTAATAGCATGGGGCTACAATAAAGACGATAATTTTTTTCAGGTAACTGATACCGAAAGAGAAAACTTAGAAACGGTATCATTTGAAAAAATGAAAAAAGCTCGAGTATCACAAATACTCCCTTTTATATCTAACGGTGACTTTTATGCGCCAAAACACTTAAATAAACCTAACGATTTAAAAAGCTTATGTCAGCAAGCAATTAAAGAAAATGCTTCTCGATTACTCAGTTCAACCGATAAGTCAACGGGGTTTTCTGCCCTGCAAACATTAATAGATGATTTTAACGAGTGGGAGCACTCTGATGATTGGCAGTGGAATTGTCGTTTTGCTTATCAAACTATTGAAAAACGTGGCACAGGTGGTTGTGGTTTTAGAAAAATGTACGCGCGCTTTCTTGGTGAAGCTAGTCAGTACCTTGATTCAATAAAAACATTACGTTTGGAAGATAAGATGCAAAAAAGTGCTCAAAGTTGGTATGAACTTTCAAATGCTTTTAAAGAAACATCTGAACTCGACACACCGAACTTTGACCAAATTAAAAAGGCTATAAAGCAGTTACTAGCAGATGAAACACACTATTGTGAAGCGGCTATTTTAGTATAAATAGTTAGTTGAATAAATTATTGAATGGCTAATAAGTAACGAATAATAACTAAAAAATAAGCTGAGGAATATTATGAGTACAGAAAGAAATTTAATTAACCGCGTTGCCATGGGTGATGTGTTTAGACGCAAAGCGGCGGTTACACCAAATTTAGATGCACTTGTTGAATACCGAGACGACATCAGGCTTTCTTATACTCACCAAGAATTAAACAATGCCCTAAACAAAGTCGATAATATATTAAGAGCATTAGATATAAAACCAGGTGA
>CAJXYE010000066.1 GCA_913063325.1 uncultured Colwellia sp.
GTTACTCCAAATAATTGTTTGAAGTAACTTAACTTGATAACTACTTATTGTTTAGATGCTCTTTGCCGGACGCTTACAACAATTCGAGATAAAAGGCTTTTGCCCATAATAGAAGCCCTCAATCAAGAGCCTGCAAACAAATTGACTATTGAGCAATGGGCAGTGAAAGTAGGTGCATCTAGTCGTACTTTAAACCGGTTGTTTAATCAAAACTACGGCATGGGGTTTAGTCGCTGGAAACAAAAACTAAGAATTTTAAAATCATTAGAGTTACTTAATAGCAATATTCAACTGATAGATATTGCCTTTGAACTAGGTTATGAATCAACATCCGCTTTTATCACTAGTTTTAAAAAACATTTGGGCTGTTCACCAAAGCGGTACTTGGCCCAAAATTGATAGGCCAAAAATCCATACCGAATATTTAGCTTCTATAACTACCTGGCGCTTTTCCAGTCCAGCGTTTAAAGGCGTGCTGAAAAGCTGTTGCTGAACCAAAACCCAATAAATAGGCTATTTCCCCAAGGGATAATGAAGTATTGCTTATATAACTTATTGCCAAATCACGCCGCGTATCATTAAGTACCTTTTGAAAACTCCCTCCTTCTTCAATAAGTCTTCGCCGTATTGTCCATGGAGCGATATTGAGTAATTCAGCCACTTGGTTAAGAGTCGGAATTGCTACGTTAAGAGAAGGGGTGATTGCCCGTGCTACTTTTTCTGTAAAACTGAGTCCTAGCTGGGCACGAGAAAGATCGTTGTCAGCCTGGTGTTTAAGCAAGTGGTAAATTGTCTCACAGCTATTAATACAAGACTCATTAAGTGAATCAGCATTGATTATCAGCTTGTTAGCAGGTTGATTAAATAATACTTCGCAAGTAAAAAAATCATCGTATTTATCATAATAGCTAGGCGCAGGAAATTCAAAACAGACTTGTTTAACCGCACCTACAGTGCCTATCAATGCCGTAATAACGTTCATCCAGCCCGACAATACCGAATCCACGACAAAATAATTATAGTCATTATAAGGACTGAGTGAATAAAATTCGAGTATGCCATCCTTAATTCCTGGGCCTTGACTGATGTAAAACTTAGACTGACCTCGAACGTTAAAGCTATTTAATAGTTCGTAGTGAGCTATCGCCTGGCATGCTTGCCTTAAATCAGCTGCTGTCATAGCGATTAACCCCGGCACTCCTAAATTTGTTGGTGCGGTCATTCGTCCCATTTCCAGTCCAAGCCACGGAGTCTCTGTTATCTCTATGCATGCATGGCCAATATGTAGAAGTTTGGGAATACTGATACGAGCATCGGGTGATGTAAAGACTAAAGGACTTATCGAATACTGCTCAAAAATACCGAGCACATCACAATTTAATTGTGTCATGGTTTTAGCAATAATTTCTAAATACGACACTGAAATCTCACCTAACTTCATTTATACCCTTTACTATTACATATGCTTCAAGTGTATTACATTTGTACGATAAGTGTAAAACAATCATCATAGTGTAATTGTTAGTCATTTAACAAGTAGGTAATTAGGGCTATTGTGGTTGAAATTAAGTGTAAACGAGATTTAGACGAGTAGATAAGCATGAATAGAAGCGCTGTTAGGCTCTCCTTATTTTCTGTCCATTTTACTCCACTAAAAACATAAACCCGTATCAACAAAAAAAGAGGTTGTATTATGATCAGCAATGGCATTATTGGTAAACAGCACTGGAAAAAATCTTTGATCCTATCCGCTATACTGGCAACTTTATCGCTATCAGGATGCGGTGGCGACGACGGAGTTAACGGCACTAATGGAATAGACGGCATTCAAGGTGCTACAGGTACCGATGGAGTAGACGGAGATGATGGAACGAGTGCAACAACAGATCCAGCTATGATCACCAGCTCTGGATTCGCTTTTCCAGCAGATGCCATCTTTGTTCAGCCACACGCAATCGATGGCGATGACATAACAGACGAACTTGTATTAGCGCTCTTTGAAGTACCAGCAGGCTCAACCATTGTAATGCCTCAGGGAAATTTCATTGTCTCTGAAACTATCGCCATTGCTGCAGCAGACAACATTACACTGACCGGTTACGGCATCAATGAAACAACCTTAGATTTTACTAATTCAACAGGAGACGATGGTATACGCTTCGAAGGTGGAGTTGGCTTATCAATCAGAGATTTTACGGTACTCGAAGCAAATAAAAATGGTATTAAAGTGGTCAGTGCTAACGGAGTCTATATCGCTTATACAGGTACTGTTTGGAATGGCCCTTTGGAAGAAGACAATGGCGCTTATGGGCTTTACCCTTTGCAAAGTCAAAATATCCTTATTGAACATAATTACGCTTATGGCTCTGCTGATGCAGGTGTTTATGTAGGACAATCTAACAATATCGTTATTAGAGATAACGTCGCAAAAAATAATGTCGCTGGTATTGAAATTGAAAACTCTACCATGGCTGATGTATATGACAATGTTGCCATAGGCAATACGGGGGGCATTCTTGCCTTTGATCTTCCGGGTCTTATTCAGGCATACGGTGGTAATATCCGAATTTTCAATAATGAAGTGATCGCTAACAATGCCGAAAATGTTGGTTCGGGTGCTGTTGGGATCGTACCGCCTGGCACTGGTGCTTTAATCTTTTCAGTGAGCGATGTCGAAATATATAATAATAACTTCACCAATAATGAAACATCTTCAATAGAAGTCGCTAGTTATTTTTTAGCCAACGATGATGTTAACGCATACCCTACTACTTATGGTGCAACCATGGCCAATGGCTGGTCACCGCTAACTAAAAACATTTATATACACGACAATAATATTTCACGTTCAGGTGCCAATCCACGCGGTGATTTGATTACCGATATTGTCGCAGGTTATACGTTAATGCTCGGCCAAACTATGCCCGCTATCCTTTATGGTGGCATAGGTGAATCTTTAGCTAACTCAGGTTTCATTGGTGGATTTAACGCTATAGTAGGAGCCGACGCAGCAGCCGATGGCGTTAATTACAATCCTTATACGACAAAGGATCTCGTTTGTGCCAGTGGCAATATAGACAGTAATTCTGCGGCGTCCGCACTTGAGTTTGCTGATGTAAATATTGGCGTCGTTTTTACCACTGACCCCACTACACCTGTTCTTGAATCTGACACAGTCCAAGCAAATACTCGCTTATTAAACTGTACCCAACCAAGACTTGCCCCAGCAGTAGTTACCTTCAGAGGTAAAAAATACGGTTGTAATGGTGATGATGTTGCAACATTGGCTTGTGCTCTATAAAGCCAATAAAGCCAATAAAGATAATAATTAAACTAGCTGGTATGAGTAATACTCTGCCAGCTTCAAATACAGTGAATATTACTATGATAGAAATTACAAAAACCCAGAAGTCACGTAGTTTAATCCTAGCGGGTATAACCTCCTTGTTATTGTCTGCCTGTGGCGATAGTAATACTAAAAGCGAAGAGCTTCCCGTTATTGCAGAGCCAGAACCAACACCTATTGTTAATTCAATAAATAACAATGCAGGTGGTCCAGACCAAAGTCAGGGTGATTGTGATGCAGTCACTGAAGGCGTTAACTGGAATGCCTTAATGACTGAAACCTGTCGTAATTTGTCTGACTACAACCTGTTTGAAGATAATATGAACCCGACTGAAAACCCGACTAATGGTGGTGTTGCCTTCAACTTGGCCGTACCATTATTTACTGACTATGCATCAAAATACCGATTTGCTTTTATTCCTGAAGGTAAACAGATTAATTATAGTGAAGATGAAGTGCTCGACTTCCCTGTTGGCACTGTCTTGGTAAAAACATTTACTATGCCTGCTAATACCGCCGATCGCGATGGCGAAGAACTCATAATAGAAACCAGATTATTAATCCATCGAGAGAGTGGTTGGGTAGCTCGCCCTTATTACTGGGCTGACACCACAGATGCGAAAATTGCTATTACCGGTAAAACAATTGAGGGGATGACCACAACACACAAAGGTGAGTTAAAAACCTTTAGCTACTCGGTACCTAAAGCTTCCGCTTGTACTAGTTGTCACTCAGTGGTGCCGTTAATTCAGGGAGCAGATGATATGAGGCAGCCAATATTTAAACCTATTGGACCGAAGGCGCGTAACCTTAATATTGACCATGTTTATAAAGACAATACTGCTAACCAGTTACAATATTTAAGTGATAATCAGGTATTAATTGGCTTACCAGCAGATTTGTCAACAATAGATAAATATTCTCAGTTTAGCGATGATGATAATCTTGAGACTCTACCTCATGAACAGGTAATGGATACTGCCAGAGCTTATCTCGACATCAACTGTGCTCATTGTCATCGTTCTGAATTAACTATTCCTGAAGAAAACTACGCTGGTCCTGCTGGTGGTAGTGGTTTACAAATGGAATATAATCGTGATTATGCAGAAAATCCACAACGTTTTGGTACCTGTAAAATAGCTGTCGCTGGTGGCCACGAAGATTACCCTGCCGATGTTATTCCGGGCAGTCCTGAAAGCTCTTACTTATTATTCAGGATGAATACTAATATTCAGCGTCATCGCATGCCTGAACTGGGCAGAAGTACTATTCATCAAGAAGGCGTCGCATTAATTAATTACTGGATAAAACATCTTCCCCAAGCGGATTGCTCGAAGCCTTAATAGTTAGGAAGTATTTTAATTATTCAAGCTGAGTGGCGTTAACCACTCAGCTTTTATACTTTAATATACTACTTTAATCTATTTGTTAATGCTGCCGCTAAATCATGCTCAATAGTCGCTAATTCATCTTCGAAAAAGAACTTATCGGTATCAAAGGGTTTAAGTAGTTTCACATCATTGGTATTTTCGTCATATTTAGCTAAAAATACTTTATCCATCCACTTCATATTACGACCTTCAGTGAACATCAAAGCAAACGCTCTTTCGCCACCTACTTCACATTCACCCATAATCGAAATTTTACCTGCCGAGGTAGTCATTGAAAGGTGGCGTGACGGACGGTTAATAGAGGGTAACTCACGGTAAATTTTATCGAAAATTTTACTTACATCACTCAAAGGCGCCGTAAAGTAATGATGTTCACCCGTTGGACGTGCACAATACATTGAATGGAAACTGATCAGCATAGTCCCTAATATATTTGATAAATCAATCCAGTTTTGTGCACTGCGATCAATATCAATAGAACCGTCTTTATTTTCAAATAAACTGATATGGTTCATCATTGGGCTTTGACTACGAATAACAACGCCGTGACGTTGTAAACGACGAATAGCGGCAATCGTGCTTGGGTTTAATAACTCTCGTGGTGTAGAAAAATGTGCCATCCACGCCAATTGAATACCATTTTCATGTAACTTATCAAATACAGCTAACATCTTGTCGTATTTGTGACTTAAAATCATTTCCGGTTGGAAAGTTAGAACACGCGTCGCTAAACGCACAGTTTTAATGTGCAATAAACCCCTCTCTTCCATTAGTGGCGTAACATATTGCTCTAGGCGACTTGCTGGCATATAACCACCATCACCACCTGTTATTAACATATCAGTGACTTCAGTGTGTACTTTTAGATAACGGTGAATTTGGTCGATTTCTTTTTGAATAAACATATCTTCATCACCACGAACTTGTGCGTGACGGAAACAGTAAGTACAAAAAGAGAAACAGTTCTGGGTAGTTTTATCAAAAATCAACTGACATTGTGGATATTTATGCTGACTGCCATCAAGGAACTCTGTCTCACCTTGATCATTTTCAAACCAAGGCTTATTTAACTGTTGGTTACCATCATGAGGACTGGTTTTCTCTTGGTAATCGGCAACAATCATTTTCTTTTCAGCAATATTTGAGCCTAGGTACTCAGCAACCGTTGCTTTGTTGATCATGTTAGGTTGTGGCATGACTAACTGAAATACTGAGTCTTCGTAGGAGTTAGTCCAATTAATACTGTTTAAGCTGTGTTTAGTCGCCAAAAAGCGGTAAACCTCAACAAACAGCTCTCGCTCTTCGATTGCGCCAATATCAATATGGTTAGCTTCAAGAATTTTAACCACTTCACGAAAACCTGAAAGGCCTGTGTACTGATCTTTATCGGTAAACATGTGTGCTTCTTTATCCACTAAACCAGAGTGCTGTGGGTATGATGCCTGTAAACGACTTAATAAACCTGTTGGTAATAAGTTCTCGTCTTTGATGATCTGACGAGTTTCGTCACTATAATGATAGACATTCATCATATCTGCTACATCAGCAACACTTACATCACTGATATCATTGCTACGTACATGAACTGAACCACTTGGCTCACAATCGTTTTTATTTAGCTTACTTGAGTTAAGTTTACTTGGATTTACTGTCGCAACATCTATTTGATGATGCTCGCTTGAAGCCGAGGTTGAATTCGTCATAATTATGCTCTCTCTAGCGGAACTCAAAAGACTGGCGAGCTCACAACTAACGGGTTAATGATAATATTTGAGCGTATTTTCAAACAAAGCGATAGGCTAAGCAAACGACTATATATCACCAAGTCATGAGTTTTGGTAATGACAACTGGGAATAAGTCACTTTCATGATCTTGGGTAATAAATAGCCAGTTTTTTTTAGTTATACTAGAAAAATAAATATCTTGGCAATTAAATTTGATGAATAGCCCTCAGTCTAAAAAATTATTACCCAGCACTAGTATGTTAGCTGCTTTTGACGCTGCAGCTAGAACAGGTAGTTTCACTGCTGCAGCAAAAGAATTGGCTTTAACACAAGGGGCTATTAGCCGGCAGGTAAATGCTTTTGAGCAGCAATTAGATATCAATTTATTTCACCGAAACAAGCAAGAAATCACCTTGACTGAAGCGGGAAAAACTTACGCAAAAGAAATTAATACTGCGTTAAGCCACATCCGTTCTGCAACACTAAACCTCATGACCAACCCTGATGGCGGAGTGCTAAATATTGCCATTTTACCTATGTTTGGCTCACGCTGGTTAATGCCAAGGCTGGCATATTTTCTAGCAAAACATCCGCAAATCACCATTAATACGGTAAGTAAACTATCACAATTTGATTTTTCTAAAGAAGATGTACACTGCGCCATCCACTTTGGTCATGCTGACTGGTCGCATGCCAACTGTACCTTTTTAATGGCTGAAGAAAGTATACCGGTATGTTCGCCCAAGTTGTTTGACCAAGCTAATCTGGCTGAAACTAACAATGTTTGCGCAAGCTTGATTGGTTTACCACTACTACACATTGCCACTCGCCCAGATGCATGGCATCAATGGTTTAATGAACATGATATGGTAGCAGAAGCTAAATCTCACCAAGGCATGCATTTTGAGCAATTTTCCATTGCCACTAATGCCGCAGTAGCAGGGCTAGGTGTTGCATTACTACCCAAATTTTTGATTAAAAATGAATTAGATCGAGGAGAGTTACAGGTTATTTGTGACAAACCACAGCATACCGATAATGGCTATTATCTAGTAACTCCTAACGACAAACTAACTTACACCCCAATACTGGCTTTTACCCGCTGGTTAACACAAGTCATTGCCGCTGAAAAAGAGCAGTCCGACAAATAAATTAACTCGATACTTTGATAAATACTATAGATTGGATATCATCGGGGTGATTTTTGTTAAGGAGTTAAAGCAATGTTAAAGCCAATTTATATTATTTTTTGGGTTTGTTGCATTAGTGCATGTTCATACACTGGCAAGACTCCAATCAATAACAGCTTAAAATGCGATATAAACTCGTTTAAGATAATCGAACATAAATTGAAAACATCCGATTCTCACGGACATGGTCCAGACATCGGCTCTAATGAATGGAAGTCTGTTGTGGAATTTAAACTAGGGGTTAGAGGTGAAGTCTTTGTGCCGCCCAGAAATACGCCAGATTGGTGCAAATTTATTGAGTCGACACTGATACAGTAGTTCAAATAATTATTTCTCCTTGCTTGTTTCGTGAAATTTACAGAGGTACCTTTATGATTTCTTGGCCATGTATTTTAAAGTTAAGCGGTGATGACGAGCTTATTTACTTAGGCTCTGAACAAGAGTTAATCTCAGAATGTCGGGAATTAATATTCAGTGATGATGACCATGTCATAGATTCTGCTGGAGCGAGTTATTTAATTTCAGAGAAAATTACCTTAATAAAAACAAACAGGATAATAACGGTGGGCGAAGTAACCCAGTTAATTCGCGCCAATGAATTTAAAAAAGCCGAACTATGCCTGACTAAGATTTATTTTTTAACCATATCAGATGCCATTAACTCATTAGTTTATTGAACTCAAATACCCCATGACTTAATGATACTAGGAGTAGCTTGGAGGACGACTATCTACCATCAACACATCCAATTTGACTTGCGCTTTTTTGGGATTGCTTACATCTATTGCTTCAATCATTTCGCATTCATCCCTGATCATTTCAGCAATTAGACTAGGATAATGTCGGCAGTCCTCAGGTCTATCTAAATAAATGCTACAGGTATATAAAGTAGCATCGAGAGGCGTTTTCTTAGGAGCGACTTCAAGAAATGGACAAGTTTTTAATCTCAATCCCGATTTAGGGTCAAACCATATTTCATTGTTTTTAACGAATTTGAATATCTCAGGATTAAATATCTCCCATAGATCAATCTCTTCAGTTGTTGCTGCCAGATCTTCACCGCCGTATTTGATACAGCATTTCCCACATTGATTACACTCTTTCATAGCTCGCTACTTAGTAGGGTAGACATAAAGTTATTATATCATTGATGATATTTTTAAATCCTATCCTAAAAAATATTAATTAAATTAACTAATAAAACAAATAATTATCCGTTTAAATTACCTTATTGGTATAGTTGCTCTAAACATATGATAATAAAACCATATGTTTAAATAACAGAAATTAAAGAAAAGTTCATTTAACCCGAAATCTATGTAAAACGGTTCGGTGTATATTGCATAAACAAAGGTAACTTGATTGTTCAGTTAGCGTTCAGTTTCACCGTGCTGGCATTCAAAAGAAATTATTAGCCAGCTATTTAATTAATAGCTGTAATTAACATTAATAAAAGGAATTATTATGAGAATAATCACTGGCTTACTGCTTATGCTATTTTTAGCTAGTTGTAAAGATTCTGCAACTGATATCCCTCCTGAAGAAACAATCCAATATATCCCCCTAGAAAGTATCATAAGCTCAATCAAGCTTAGCAATGATAATGTATATTTTAATTTTAGCAACGGACTCTATTTTGTCGAAAATCACAATTTCGGTGAATTATATTGTATAGGGTTCAATCATCTTGCTGTAGGTTTTTCAAATGCGCCCAAGGGCATTGATTTAGCCTTATTACCTAACGGGGTTTTGTTTTCCACTGAAGGAGAGTTATTTGATGAAGGCTTCATCGTTAAAGAATATAACGATGAAACCTTCATGCAACAAGGAAAATATCACAATGGCAGTTTAACCACGACATTAATGGTTGAGAATAGATACAGTGAAGGGGTTAAATACTCAAAAGATGGAGAGAACTGGTCAACACTGATTGATGACTTGAAAGTTATTAGACCCGATACCCGATACCTATGGGACTTACAGTTTATTGAGAATGAAAATCATGCTGTAGCTTTATTCGATGCTCGTGTTGGAGGCGATTTTATTGCTGTATTTGAACAAGGACAATGGAACCCTGTTGTTGCAGACACCGAAATCACGCGCCTTTTATATGTTGGAGACAAGTTACTAGGTCTAAGTTATCAAGTCATTCGAGTACTAGACACCGCAACAGGGCTTACCTTAAATGAATTTAATACCGAAGGCATGGAGTATGTTTCAATATTAGCTAATAGCGTTGTGTTTACTGATGGTAACGCTAACTATCAATTTGATTTAGACACATTAGTGTTGAAAAAATATGACGTGCCTAAAGAAATAGGCTTAATTACCAGTATAGAGAAAAATAATGATGCTATATATTATGGCACTTCTAATGGGATATGGCTGCTTAAAAACAATGAATTCAAACAGCTATTTAATATAGACAATTATTTAGATACGGGTTGGTGTTCTCTTGCTCCAATAAAAAAAAATGATCAGTAGCCTACTATTCAAAGAGTGTCTTATCCCTTCCTCATAATTTCAATATAAAACACTATCGAGTGACATAAATAACACGCTATTGGGTAAGCACTTCGCCATAGAGTTCGCTAACAAAATCGAGAAAGGCTTTTACTTTGGGGATTTTAGCGCGGTGTTTTGGATATAAGGCATAAACATCAACAGCTGCCATACCCCAACTAGGCAATATATTAACGAGCTGTCCTGCAGCAACTTCTTTACGGCTCATGTAATCAGGTAAAACCGCAATGCCCAAGCCATCGACAATGGCTTGCTTGAGCATGACAAAATCATCAACGAGTAACCTTGGCTGACAATCTAAAATAAACGACTCTCCTTGCTCTGATAATAACGTTAATTTTATATCATTATTGGCAGAGTTCATTATCAGTAATTGATGGTCTGCTAATTGCTTTACCTGCTCAGGTTTACCATTTTTAGCTAAATAGGCTGGACTCGCATATAAACCTCTGGAAACACTACCCAGTTTTTTAGCTATGAGCAGAGAGTCCTTTAGTTGACCAATACGTATAACCACATCAAAGCCTTCTTCGATGAAATCAACACGCCGGTTAACAAGGTTCAGCTGAACATTAAGTTCAGGGTATTGGTGCATAAACCTGCCCAGTGCCGGTCTTAATATTTGTTGGCCCGTAGCAACAGATGCGCCAACCTTTAACTCGCCGGCATAACTATGAAAAAGCTCACAAACAGAAGCCGTCGCTAAATCAAGCTCTTCGTGAATGCGTTTGCAATGCTGTAAATAGCGTCGCCCTGCTTCCGTTAAATGCTGAGATCTGGTTGAACGCTCTAACAAAGTGACGTCAAGATGTTGCTCTAGGCGCGACACTTTACGGCTAACATTAGCTTTGGGAATACCAAGTCTATCAGCGGCTAATGTGAAGCTACCCGTTTCGACCACAGCCAAAAAAACCATCATGTCATTTAAATCATGTTCCATCACTCTATCCCTGCCCTATTATTTATAGGGTCAATCATTGTTGTCATTAATGAGATTATGATATCAACAAAGCGCTATTTATCAAACAGTGAGTAAGTATTAATATTACAACCACTGAAACGACGTAACGTTTTACCAACTTATCTAACTTTGACCTGGAGCATCACATGCAAGTACTTAGCAGAAAATCATTACCTTTAGGCGGCTTTGCCGGATTAACCGAACACAGATTAGTAACAGACCGTCGCGTTTTTGGATCACGTAAAGCGCCAAACACTTTTGATGGTATTGGCAACTTTGTCTACCTTGCCGATGCACAATTTAACCCGCACGGCGAAACGCATATGCATCCACACAAAGAGATTGATGTTATTTCCATCATGATGTCTGGCCAAGTAAGCCATGAAGGCTCCTTAGAGCACGGACAGAGTTTGAAGGCTGGTGAAGTACAAGTGCAACGCGCTGGTGGTGAAGGTTTCTCACATAACGAAATCAATCCTGACAGTACTAAAAACCGTATGTTGCAGCTTTGGGTATTACCTGAAGTAGCGGGAGAGCCTGCAGGTTATAAACATTACCCATTACCTGACAAAGGTGTAACTCGCATCTATGGGGGTAAAGCAGCCGGAGGTAAAGGGCATGGTGGGAAAAGTGGCGAAGGTAAAGAGCAAGGCCAAAAACAAACCTTTGCCAGCAAAACCACTATTGATGTCGTGCGTTTAGCCTCTGGTGAATCAATCAATTTTAAAGAAGAGATTTTAGCTTACGTCAGTAATGGCACAGCGGATTTTAGCGATGAAAACAATAACTTTAACGCTGAAAATGGCGATTTAATTCGCAGTTATAAAACCGAAATTTTAGCAACGAGTGACGTAGAAATAGTTGTCGTTGGCCAAGCTAGCTAATTCAAACGAATAATCAAATAAAACAAATAAAACAAATACTAAAATTATAAATAAACAGGATAACCAACATGAATAAATTTGCAGAAACCTTAACCACTGATAACGCCGTATTAGCCATGATAGATCACCAAACAGGTCTATTAGTTAGCTGTCGAGATCAAGACCCACATTTGATGACTGAAAACATTAAAGGTTTGTGTGCCATGGCTAAAGCTGTTGATATGCCTACCGTAACCACAGCAAGCATGCCTGACGGTCCAAATGGCCCAATTATGCCAGAAATCATCGAGATATTAGGTGATGAAGTGATTGAACGTGCTGGTGAAATTAATGCATGGAAAAGCCCTAAATTCAAAAGCGCGATTGAAGCTACAGGTCGTAAAAAAATCATCATGGCCGGTATCGTTACTGATGTATGCCTAATGTTTCCTGCCATTTCAGCAGTAGCCGAAGGTTATGACGTTTACGCTGTTGTTGATGCATCAGGCACTTGGAATGATGCAGTTGCCCAAGCATCAATTCATCGCATGACCCAAGCAGGGGTGAAAGTGGCGACATGGGCTTCAGTATTGGCTGAAGTAATGGATGATTGGCGCAGTGAAAAAGGCATGGAGCTAGGTGGTATCTTAGGTCAACATACGAGTTACCGCTGGGTATATAATAGCTTTTTACAGGCGAGCCAAGCGAAGTAAGATATTTATTCTTAGTAACTTTAGTAAAAGTAAGGTACTGGTCGATGTGTACTGCTCAAAGAGTAAACATCGTCCAGTAGACATGATATAAAAATTATTTCAGGAGTAACTCATGAAACCACCCAACAAGCACTTACTGGCACTGATTAACTTTATTGCCCTTGTGCCGTTAGTGTATTTTATTCCGCAGTGGCTTGGCCCACTTTTACCCGCGAATCAATTGCTACAAGTGTGTATTATTGTTGCTGTTATTGTGCCAATTATTTCTTATATTGTCATGCCCATAACAATGAAACTTCTTAATATAAAACCGAGCGGTCACAACTCAGAGCAGTAAAAGTCAGAATTAAAGATATAAAAAAGGCGCCATCAGCGCCTTTAATCATTCGTTAATATCAATTCTTTGTATCAGCCTTTACATAGGCTCAAACTAAGCTTTGCTTTTGGCTTCCGCTTCTTGGATTTTAACTTTCCAAATTTCTGGGCCGGTAACATGAGCAGACTCACCTGTGCTATCAACAGCAACTGTCACTGGCATATCTTCTACTTCAAATTCATAAATAGCTTCCATACCCATGTCTTCAAAGGCAACCACTTTCGCTTTTTTGATTGCTTTAGACACTAAGTACGCCGCGCCACCAACAGCCATTAAGTACACTGACTTATGCTCTTTAATGGTTTGACACGTCGCAGCGCCACGTTCAGCTTTACCGATAGTGCCTAAAAGGCCGGTTTCAGCTAACATCATTTCAGTAAATTTATCCATACGTGTTGCCGTAGTAGGGCCAGCGGGTCCTACTGCTTCATCACCAACAGCATCTACGGGGCCAACGTAATAAATAAATTTGTTAGTGAAATCTACTGGCAGTTTCTCGCCTTTAGCTAACATATCTTTAATGCGTTTATGCGCGGCATCACGACCGGTTAAGATAGTACCGCTTAGCAGTACCGTTTCACCTGTTTTCCATTCGCTAATGCCGGTTTTAGTTAAATCATCAACATTAACACGGCGAACATTTTCACCCACTTCCCAAGTGATTTCTGGCCACTCTTCAAGTTTAGGTGGTGTTAAATCAGCAGGGCCTGAGCCATCAAGATGAAAATGTGCATGGCGTGTAGCTGCACAATTGGGGATCATCACTACTGGCTTAGACGCGGCATGAGTAGGCATAGAGTTGATTTTTACATCAACAACAGTCGTTAAACCACCTAAACCTTGTGCGCCAATACCTAATTTATTTACGCGATCAAAAATCTCTAAACGTAACTCTTCTTCAGCGTTTTCTGGACCACGTTCAATTAAATCTTGAATGTCTACCGGTTCCATCAGACTTTCTTTGGCTAATACGCCCGCTTTTTCAGCCGTACCACCAACACCGATACCTAACATTCCAGGTGGACACCAACCCGCGCCCATTGTTGGTAGCGTTTTAACTACCCAATCAGCAATAGAGTCAGATGGGTTTAACATCGCCATTTTAGCTTTGTTTTCACTACCGCCGCCTTTAGCAGCAATCATCACTTCAATTTCATTACCGGCAACCAAGTCGATATGAACAACGGCAGGAGTATTATCTTTAGTATTTTTACGGGCACCAGTAGGGTCTGCAACAATTGAAGCGCGTAATGGATTATCTGGATTTAAATACGCACGACGCGTACCTTCATCAACCATTTGCTGTACGGTCATGTCAGTTTTATCCCACTGAACAGCCATACCTACTTTAACAAAACAGGTCACTATGCCGGTATCTTGACAAATTGGGCGTTTGCCCGTTGCCGACATCCGCGAGTTAATCAAAATTTGTGCAATAGCGTCTTTCGCCGCTGTAGATTCTTCTTTGTTGTAAGCTTTTTCTAATGCCTGAATAAAATCAATCGGATGATAATAAGAAATATATTGCAGTGAATCTTCAATACTGTCGATTAAGTCTTGCTGTTTAATGATGGCCATAGTGCTCTCTATTAGCTTTTAAATTATTGAGTTGAAAGTTATAATAACGCTACTTCATATAATAACCCGCTATTGAAAGTGCTGCCAGAGCTAATGGCTGATAATAACTATTTAACTAGCGAATACTTAAAGTAATAAATATCTTGTTCAAAACTATTCCTGACACATACCAAGCCCCTGTTATCTCTGCTAAAGAATTTCCGTTAAAAAGTGCGACTACCGCAGAAGCAATATTTAGTCAATTTTCCCATCAGCCATGGGCGATGTGGTTAGACTCAGGTGATAGCGATCACGTTGATAGTCGCTTTGATATTTTAGTGTGGCAGCCAATAGTTACGTTAGCGACCCATAGTGATAGTACCGAGATAAACTTTGCAGATTGCGACGAAGTTGAAACAAGTACTGCAGATCCGCTGTTATTACTTAAAACGCTGCAAGCTAAATTATTTCACACGCCCGACAGTACCCATGAATTCTTACCCTTTTTAGGTGGCGCATTAGGTTATTTCGCTTATGATTTAGGCCGACGTTTTGAGAACCTACCTAGTGTAGCTGAACAAGATATTAACTTGCCAGAAATGGCTGTAGGCCTTTATAATAAGGCGGTGGTTTATGATAAGAAATCAGCTCTATTCTACTTAGTTTGCCCTGATAATGCTCGTAGTGAACTTGAACAATCATTGATTGAATTAACAAATCGAGCAAGCGAAACCAGCACAAGTTCTTTTCAGTTAAGTACGGCTTGGCAGGCCAATATGGATAAAGCCAGCTACATAAAAAAATTCGAACAAGTGCAAGATTACCTATTAAGCGGTGATTGTTACCAAATTAATCTCGCCCAGCGTTTTAGCGCTCAGTATCAAGGTGATGAATTCGAAGCTTACTTAGCCCTTAAAGAGGCGAATAAAGCGCCCTTCTCAGCTTTCATTCGATTAGAAAACGCTGCCATTTTAAGTGTTTCCCCTGAGCGTTTTTTACAACTATCAAAAGGTAAAGTACAAAGTAAGCCGATAAAAGGCACGATGCCGCGCAGTACGGATAAAACTCAAGATGCCAAGAATGCAGAAATATTAAGGCACTCAACAAAAGACAATGCCGAGAACTTAATGATTGTTGATTTACTGCGCAATGACATCAGTAGAAGTTGCCAAGCAGGTTCAGTAAAAGTACCAAAGCTCTTTGCCATTGAAAGCTTCCCAGCAGTGCATCATTTAGTCAGTACCGTTGAAGGCACACTTTCTAGCGATAAACATGCCACCGATTTACTTCGTGGCGCTTTTCCCGGCGGCTCTATTACTGGCGCGCCTAAAATACGTGCCATGGAGATTATTGAAGAGCTTGAACCACATCGTCGCAGTGTCTATTGTGGTTCAATTGGCTACCTTTCTAATTGTGGCACTATGGATACCAGTATTACCATTCGTACTTTAATTTGTCAGCCAGATGAACCGTCTTTCAGTGCGGCAATGACAGTAAACAAGACTATTCATTGCTGGGCTGGTGGTGGGCTAGTCGCAGATTCAACAGCTGAAAGTGAATACCAAGAAACCTTTGATAAAGTTAATTGTATTTTACCGGTATTATCAAAGCTCAATCAGGTGTAGGCTTAACTGATAGCAATTGCTATACCCAAACGACTTCAAAATGCTCGTTTCAGGACGGCTGAGCGATTCATGTTCAAGGCGTGTATTTTATTAATGGTTAGTCCCTTAATTAACTGCACAACAATGAACGTGTTTTGCTCAGACGTCCCACAATGGCTGGTTTAGAAACGCTTTATACATCGTTATTGATTTCGACAATAACGCTACACGGATGTAGCTTATTAGAGAATGCAGGAGCATATTCTCCTGAATAACTATTACCTTCAATCAATGCCTTACCTAAAGGCGTTTCTAATTCTAGCTGAATCCTGTATTTTGAGGTAGCTTGGGTATATTACTCCTTTAAAATAAAGCGATAAGTTGTACGCCTATGACCAAAGATGAATTTTTAACGCGCTTTAATTTATTACAATTGGCCGAATCTGAACATAATTATCAACACCCATTACCCTTGAGAGCAGCTGCCGTTCTTATCGCATTAGTGGAGTCTGATAACGGTGGCGGCTTACAAGTATTATTAACCAAACGCGCCAGTCACTTAAAGCATCATCCATCACAAGTGAGTTTCCCTGGTGGTAAAGTTGAGCCAGAAGATAAATCACTTATCGACACAGCACTTAGAGAAGCTTTTGAAGAAATAGGCTTAGCCCCTGATGCGGTATGTGTAGCAGGCCAATTGCCGCCCTATGAAACCATTAGCGGTTTTCAAGTAACACCTATTATTGCCATTGTATCCAGCGCACAGGTTTATCAAATGGATAAAAATGAAGTGGCTGAAATATTTCAGGTACCACTACAGCATTTTTTAACCACTAATGACCACCATGTTTTTGTTGCTCATAAAAGTGGCAGACAACACAATGTGCACTTCTTACCTTATAAACATTACAATATATGGGGCGCGACGGCAGTAATGCTCAAAGATTTAGTCGCTCACATAAACTAATTAATACAGTTTATTGTGCAATCCTTCCCCCTCTGTTAGCGCATTTAGTTATCTGTTAGTTGAATATTTTGTTTCTCTATCTGATAACTTTCAGCTAAAATTACCAACAACACAGGATTACCGATAATAATTTCATTATTTGAAGAACGGTTATCAATAATTCGACAAACACCACAAAGAGCCGTATTAAATATAAAACCTTAGCCCTTGTATCGAGTTTTACTTAGATACCCTTAGGTCTATAATTAAACGAGCAGTATAAATAATAAAAGCAGAGCAAAGGTAAAAGAGTATGATCAGTGTATTTGATATGTTTTCTATTGGCATAGGCCCATCTAGCTCACATACAGTGGGCCCAATGAAAGCGGCCAAATTATTTGTTGATGCGCTAGTTGAACAGCAACTATTAGACAATGTCGACTGTGTAAAGTGTGAGCTTTTTGGTTCATTAGGTCAAACAGGTATTGGACATGGCACGGGTAAAGCCGTTATTTTAGGTTTTACCGGACAAACCCCTGAAGGTATTCCAGTTGAATCAATTGAAACTACTTTAGCCGATGTGGTTAGCAGCCAAAAAATATCACTTAACGGTAGCCATGAAGTTAGCTTCCCTAAAGATGACGCTATTATTTACCACCGTAAAAAAACATTACCTGCTCATGCCAATGCAATGACTTTGTATGCTTATCAAAATGATACTTTATTATTAGAGCAAACTTACTACTCAATAGGTGGTGGTTTTATTGTTGAGGCATGTGATTTTGAACAAGAGAAAGATAAAGCGCTATCTTTACACGCCAATATTAAACGTCCACATCTTTTCAGTACAGGTGATGAGCTATTGGCCCTAGCGAAGACTAAAGGTCTAAGTTTTAGTACTATCATGATGGAAAATGAAAAGTGCTTAAATAGTGAAACGACAATTCGCACTAAGCTCGTCACGATTTGGCAAGCAATGAAAGATAGTGTCGATCGTGGAATGAACACTGAAGGTATCCTACCTGGCGGTTTAAAAGTAGCTCGCCGTGCGCCTGCCTTGCACCGCACTTTGATGGTAGAAAAATCTAGTGATCCACTTATGGCTATGGACTGGGTTAACTTATTTGCCATGGCAGTTAATGAAGAAAACGCAGCAGGTAGTCGTGTGGTTACCGCACCAACTAACGGTGCCGCTGGTATTATCCCTGCCGTATTATGTTACTACGATAAGTTTGTTAAACCGGTGAGTGATGATGATTGTATTCGTTACTTACTTACCGCAGCAGCGATTGGTATTCTATATAAAACCAATGCCTCTATCTCCGGTGCTGAAGTTGGTTGTCAGGGTGAAGTGGGTGTGGCTTGTTCAATGGCAGCAGGTGCATTAACTGAAATTTTAGGTGGCACTCCGATGCAAGTAGAAAATGCAGCTGAAATAGGTATGGAGCACAACCTTGGTTTAACCTGTGACCCTGTTGGCGGCTTAGTACAAGTACCTTGTATTGAACGTAACGCTATGGGCTCAGTAAAAGCAATAAACGCTTCTCGCTTAGCACTACGCGGCACAGGCACACAAAAAGTATCTTTAGATAAAGTAATCAAAACCATGTGGGAAACTGGTAATGATATGAAAACTAAATATAAAGAAACCTCACGTGGTGGTTTAGCCGTAAATATTATCGAATGTTAATACCTCTTTGCCTAATTTTTTAAAATAATTAAACTTAAAAGCCCCTGTAAGTATTACTTACAGGGGCTTTTTGTTGGCCTGTTACTGTTAGCTTAAATATTAAAAGTTATATTGATAACCAACCGATACGGTGAGTGGCTTACCAACCATTACCGAGCCATGCATGCGAGTAGCCATATACGTTTCATCAAGTAAATTATCAACACTAAAACGTACTTGCTGATTTGTTGCCACATCATAACTGGCAACAAAATCAATCACAGTATGTGCATCAATATTTTCATCACTTGCACCAGTACCTGCATCACTGCGCATCTCTGCGGTGTAACGCACCAATACATTTGTACGCCATTTATCACCCGCTAAGCCAAGGGTAAGTTGCAATTGATTTTCTGGCACATAAGGCAACTCATATCCAGCCTGTACATCGCCCCAAAAATCAGAATGGAAACTGGTTAAAAACTCAGTTTGAGTATGAGTAAAGGTTAAATCTACTGGCATTGAAAGTTCACCAAGTTCAAAGTCATAACCCGCTTTTAATTCAAGACCAGTAATTTTAACGGCACCAGCATTATATTGTTCACCAATATTGTCATCATCACAATTTTGGCTTGCGGTACAGTTACCATGCATATTTTCATAATCTGATAAGAACAATAATGCTTCAGCATTGAAAGCATCTATAGCGTATCTTGTACCAAATTCATAGTTAATGCTTTCTTCGTTAGTCGCTTCTTCATTACCTGGTGAAGGTGGCGCAAAACCTTTTTGCACACCGCCAATCAATACTAAGTCTTCGGTCAAATGATAAGTAAGCGCAAGTGATGGTAATACCACATCTAACTCGTTCTTTTTAGTTTTGGGCGCTGCTAAACGATTTGGGTCTTCTTTACCCCAGTCTTGTCGCTCAATAACCATATCTTCATAACGAAGACCTGCATTAACGACAAATTTGCCAATAGTCCATTCATCATGAATAAATAATGCCAGTGCACTTGCGCTATCAATACGATTTGAATCGGTACCTGGTTGGCCCTCGCTCAATAACATCATGTTATAAGCTGAGTCGAGTTCATATTTATCAACCCATTGATAGCGATCCATTTCATCTTGATGATAACGTAGTCCAAATTTAACTTGGTGATTATCAAAGTCCGCATCTAAGACAGTTTGAATACCTTGCGATAAATAATCACGGTTGTTGGCCTTCACATCAACATCAATTGAGCCTGTGGCAAACTTGTCGTGGTCAGCGGCAATTTCAATGCCGCCATCACCTAAACTTTTACCATCAACTTTACTGGTCTTATACCAATTACGGCTAAAATCATTATGATAAACCGTTGTACCTAAGTTGAAGCGACTTGATAGCTCTATCGCATGGCTTAGTTGTAACTGTAAATGCTCACTTGCCATGTTGTCTTTTTGTGAGGCTGAATATCGGCTGTAAGGATCAGAGTTAAAGTCAGCTTCGGTTAATCCCATATAGGTATCATCAGAATCTTCATCTGAATATTTTATCTTAAACTCAAGTTCTTGATAAAAAGTGGCATCATCATCGGTATTAAAGCGCACTTTACCTAACACATCATTTTTAACAAAGCCGGCGTCTTGGTCAGTGTGGTTAATGTCTTTAAAGCCATCGGCTTGATAACGGAATACTTCAAATACTGAACTAACGTTTTCGCCTTGACCACCAACAAATGCATGTAGCTTAGCAAAACCATCTTGGCCTGCCTGTACCTTAACTTGACCTGCAAGTTCCTCTTCTGGGATTTGGCGAGACAAAGTGTTTACCACACCACCCGTTGTGCGTGGACCATACATAGCACTCGAGGTACCTTTTAATACTTCTATTTGCTGCATACGGCCAGGTGTTGGAAAATAATAAGCTGCTGGCGCAGAATATGGTGCAGGGGCAGCAAGTACACCATCTTCCATGATAGTTACTTTTTCACTACGGTTTTGACCGGTACCACGCATACCTATGTTGACACGAAGACCATAACCATCTTCTTCTAAAACGTATACCCCAGGAACTGAGGTTAACGTTCGCATGATATCGCTATAATCAAATTTATCTAGCTCATCTTGTGTTAATTGATGGGCACTACCGGGAATATTATTAACAGAAGTATCACTACCCAAAATAGTAAACTGCTCATCAACCGATGACTCTTTGACTGCTTCATCAGCAAAGGCATTAGCAGAAATTACGCTGGCAATAACTAAGCTTAATAGGGCTGGTTTGAACGATTTAATTGACACCTTTAACTCCAAATTATTATTAATTAGTTCTATTGCGCGCATTAAATCACGAGGATAAATGCGAATCAATACCATTTAATACGGATTAACAAAAGTATTACAAATGCATTAAGGCTATTTGATATAGAACAAAAAAATCATGAAAATAACAATTTTATCCACAACTCGCTGTAGAGCTAATGAACAGCAACACTCAAAAATAAGCTAAATTGACCGACCACTCATCATTAATTAGCAATTATTTTAAAAATATTGGACCTTGATGAATTGGTACTTATTTCTTATTTATGGCTCTGACTTTTCAACTGAACTTGTTGGGTAAGTAAAGAGTACTCGAGCTTTAGCTTTTACCCCTTTAGCCTTAAACGTTGTTTTAAGTAAGTAAATCCATTGATGAAAGCTAATGTAAATCGGATTATTAGATTTGATTTGACCAACAATACCGTAACGACATGGGCCATTTTCTTCAGGGTTTTCTTCCACATAAGTACCAAAAATCTTATCCCAAATAACTAATACGCCGGCAAAATTTTTATCTAAATAGGCTTTATTGGTTGAGTGGTGTACTCGATGATTTGATGGAGTATTAAATACCTTTTCAAACCAACCCAGTTTATAAACAATTTGGGTATGAACAAAAAACTGATAAGCCAAATTAAGCGCTACGACGGTAAACACTGTGATGGGGTCAAAACCAATAATGATCATCGGCAACCAGAAAACCCACATGCCTGCTAATGGGTACATCAAGGATTGTCGAAATGCGGTAGAAAAGTTCATCTTAGTTGAACTGTGGTGCACTACATGTGCTGCCCAAAGCCAGTGAATATGATGTGACGCTTTATGAAACCAATAATAAAGAAAGTCTTGTAATAAAAAGGCAATCAAAATCGTAGTGAAATTGAGGGATATATCAAACAATGCGTATTGATGTAACCAATAAAAAAATGGCATTAGCAACAATAAGGCTATGGCATCAGAGCCTTGGTGTAATAGTGCTAAAGCGGTATTGGCCAAACTGTCTTTTATATCATAGTGTTTACGGTGTTTAACAAACTCATAAATAATAAAGGCGACAAATATAGGGCTTAATGCCAACAAAATCACTTCAATACTCATGCTGACTTCTCTTTTGTGGCTTGCGCTTTTAAGGAGTACTCAGTGGTAAAATGCACTGCTAATTTTTTCATGGCATTTTTTATATCACGACCAACAAAAAATTTTAACAAAAAATCAGGTAACCATTTAGGCCCTTTAAATTGGATCAGATAATCAATGTTCGTACTTCGCTTATCCCCTCCTAGAGTAGTTAATTCAGGCTTAACTTGTGGTGCTATATAGGGAGTTAAGCGAATATCGCCTTGATGGTTTGATACTGGCCAGTTGCCAATAATTCGGTAACAGATATGCTCATTGCTCGCACTAATAATTTCTTCTTTGAAGACTATTTTCCCAATAGATATTTGGCGAATAGCACCTTTGCCGCCAACTAATTCACCATCATTTTCACTATTTAACAGCTTAATTTTGGCATTAAAAAAACGGTCTAATTGTGCATGGCCTAATAAAACTTGGCTTACTTGCTCCAAAGGAGCCAGTACTTGTTGTTTCACTACAATAGTAATCATGTTTCTCAGCAAATAAATCGAACAGGCGTTTGATTTATTCAACCAGAGTTGCACTAAAACAACAAGTACTTATTTTTATTCACCGTAAAAACCGATAAATAAAATGATAGTTCACAATAAAAAAATCGGAACCTTTAGTCATTACTGAATTAATTTATATTGGGTTTGTTGTTTTAAAGAGTATTACCTCAGTAGGTCGTGACCACCTCTACGATAATCTTCTCTGTTTACTAACCTTGTTTATCAATATGGGAAGTTGATAAAGCGAGAATAAATTTACCTTGCGATTAATATTGAAAGATATAAAGTAAAAGCATAATAATAGGAGGTCCAATGAGTATGAGTATTGATAGGAAAAGCACTAAGGTGAATAGTAGTGAGCTAAATAATAGTGAGGAAACGAGCATTCAACATTCACTAACATCTATTTTAGCTCAACAACAACAGGAATATAAATTATCCCCCGCTCCTTCTATTCAGTATAGAAGTGAGCAATTACGTGGACTTAAAGCGGCTTTATTATCGCACCAAGATGAATTAGTTGCGGCGCTAAATAAAGATTATGGTCAACGCGCAAAACAAGATAGTTTAATAGCTGACATTCTCCCTTGTGTGATGAATATCAATTACACCCTTAAAAATCTCAAAAAATGGTCAAAGCCACAACGTAGGCATGCAGGATTATTATTATCACCGGCTAAAATCACTGTGCATTATCAACCCTTGGGTGTTGTAGGCATTATGGTGCCGTGGAACTTTCCCATCATGTTATCCATAGGCCCTTTGATTGGCGCTTTGGCCGCAGGTAATCGCGCCATGATTAAGTTATCGGAATTTACACCGGCAACCAATGCCGTGATAACTGCAATGCTAACGAGTATTTTTGATACTAAAACCGTTGCTGTAATAGAGGGCGAAGCAGATGTTGCTGCCACTTTTTCTGCCTTGCCTTTTAATCACCTAGTATTTACTGGTTCAACGAATATCGGCAGACATGTTATGCGCGCTGCTGCTAACAATTTAACGCCGGTTACATTAGAGCTAGGCGGAAAATCACCGGTTATTATCGCCGATGACATGCCTATTGATACTGCCGTTGAACGTTTAATATTTGGTAAGTGTTTAAATGCAGGGCAAATATGCGTAGCCCCTGATTATATCTTTTGCCCTGAAGGTAAAGTTGACGAGTTTATTGCCGCTTATCAAAAGCAATTTCAAACTATGTATCCTAGGCATTCAGACAACTCAAGTAATGAAAACAAAGATTACGCCAATATCATTAATGATATACAGCACAAGAGGTTAGTCTCTTGGCTTGACGATGCTATTAATAAAGGTGCAAAAGTAATATCAGCCAGTGGCGAAGAAATCAATCGCTCAACTCGTCAACTTGCCACACAGTTAATAACTCAAGTAACTGATGATATGCAATTAATGCAAGAGGAGATCTTTGGCCCATTATTGCCAATAATGCCGTATAAAGATTTAGATAAAGTTATTGATTATATTAATGACCGCCCTCGCCCGCTAGCGCTATATATCATGAGCTTTGACAAAACAACGCAACAGTTATTACTTAATAAAACCCACTCAGGTGGCGTATGCATTAACGATACTATCATGCACGTTGCTGCTGATGATGCACCTTTTGGTGGTATTGGTGATTCAGGTATGGGCCATTATCATGGTAAAGAAGGATTCTTAACCTTTTCAAAAGCGAAAACAGTCTTAGCACAAGGTAAAATAAATATGGGTAAGTTAGTTCATCCGCCTTACAACAGTTTTATCCAAAGATTAATGTTGAAATTTTTTATGCGTTAACCCCTTATTCCATCCAACAACGTTAATAAACGCTAAAAATGAAAAAAGGCCACTCGATTAAAGTGGCCTTTTGATATTATTTCGTATGGTAGCAGTAACTAAAAACCAGCTTTAATTGTTATACCAAGCTGATTAAGTTCTTTCCCACTCAGCGAGAATTAAAAGGCTTAAAGGCAAGGCATTGATTGTTGAGAATGGTTATTCCC
>CAJXYE010000067.1 GCA_913063325.1 uncultured Colwellia sp.
TCTAAGGTAAGCATGAGATAACATCGAAATGGTGTACAAAAAAATAAAACTAACTTCAAGCTGGGTGCATTATATAGTTAACACGGCATATGTCAACCATAAGTATGATTTAAGCTACAAGTTAATCAGGATTTAGACTTGTAGCTTTCATTTTTAACTATAATTTAAATTCTTGTACGGATTGCTGCAGCTCTTCAGCTAAACGAGCTACCTCACTACTTGATGCTGCGGTTTGCTGTGAGCCAGCAGTTGTTTGTTCTGCAATAGTTACAATTGATTCTAAATTTTCACTGATTTCATGAGCGACAACACTTTGTTCCTCAGCTGCGGTGGCAATTTGTGAACTGCGATCGAATGCTTCATGCACAGCATGGGTTATTGTTTCGAGCGCTTGGTCTGCCTTTTCACTTTGACTGACACATTCAGTGGCTTTAGCTTTACCTGCATCCATAACGGTTACCGCTTTACCCGCTCCGGTCTGTAATGCTTCTATCATTGTTTGAATTTCAGAGGTGGACTCTTGTGTTCTACTGGCTAAAGTACGTACTTCATCTGCAACTACAGCAAAGCCCCTACCTTGTTCTCCAGCACGTGCCGCTTCAATCGCTGCATTCAACGCCAGTAAATTAGTTTGTTCAGCAATGCCACGAATAACATCTAAAATTCCGCCAATCGATGCACTGTCTTGCTGTAATTGATTAATAACTTGAGCAGCTGATTCAACCTCATCAGCTAATTGTTCAATCGTTTCTCTACCCACGGCTGAAATTTGTTTAACACGCTCAGCTTCTTCATCAGCATGTTTAATCTCACTCAAAGCTTCGTTTGCGCTTGAAAGTACGCTTTGTGAGGTACTGCTCATTTCAGTTGTTGCTGAGGCAGCTTGTTCTACTTGATTACGTTGCTCTTCAATCGCTGTGGTGCTTTGCGCGGTAACTGCTGACGTTTGCTCTGCAGCTGCAGCAAGTTGCGCTGAGCGGTTAACTATACTTTCGATTAAGTTTCGTAAGCTATCAATCAATAAATTACAGTTTCTTGATAGTAGTGCAAATTCGTCTTTACCACTTTCATCTAGTTTCATTGAAAGATCACCTGAAGCTACAATATTGAGCATTTCATTAACGCGCGCTAGTGGTCGAGTTATACCAATAAGTGTGATTCTTGCAATAATCAGGGCAACAACAATGGATATGAGCATGATAATGGTTGTTTGAGTACTACCACTGCTAACAGAGTCTTCTACTAGTTGACTGGCTTTAATAGTAGTTTGATTTGCTAGTTCAATTTGCTTATCTAATACTCTATTAACTTGCTTAGCTGATTTTTCTTCCTCTGCTAACATAGCCGTCGCTTTTTTGTTGGCATCAAGTTGCTTTGTTTTATGTGCCATAATGCCATCTTGTTGAGATAGCAGAGCTTGTATGTCGTTGAAAGCGGATAGTACTTCTTGAGCTACGTCTTCAATATCATGTACATTCAATTCAGCAATGATGTTCTCTACTGAAGCTTCAGCTTCATTGAGACTACGAGATAACTCACTCTCGATAAGTTGTGCCGTACTATTATCTATAATGTCACGATACTCGAAAGAAGAGGAGACAATGGAGTTAAATTGGTTTTCGAGCTGTTCACTTAAGCTGATTGCACGTTGAAGCTTAGTATCAGCAAGCTCATGATCAGCTAGATCTAAAAGTAGCATAACGGTGTCATCAGCCTTCTCTTCCAAGGTATCAATTTTATCCGTTAATAGTTTCTTTTGTTCAATACTGATTTTATTATTGCTAAACAAGCCGATACTAGCACTATGAAAATTAGCATAAAGGCGATCGACTTTGGAAAGGTTCGCTAATAAATCTTGCTCAGTAGCTACGGTCTGCTTCAACGTTGACAACTGTTGTGTAAACAATACTTCGATATTTTTATAATCTTTAAGTTCTTCGGCTAACAAGTTAAGGTCAGTTTGATAATAACCTTTGAGCGTTAAATTACTCATTTGACTCAATTCAAGAGCAAGTGTATTACTGGCTTTAAGTGTGGGGATCGCCAGAGTATTTTGCTGCTGAGTTGACTCACTGATGGTGTTTAAGTTTGATAACGATATAACGCTAATTACTATTAATAAAATGGAGATAATGGCAAAGCCACCAATTATTTTTACAGCTACAGTTAAATTCATAGAATCCACCCAATTGGTAGGCTACTTGCCTAGTTAGTACGTTAATTTATTTTGATATATCAAGCTTAGCTTGTATCGGCGAGTAATAGGAAATATTTAATTTATTTCCCAGCAATTTTTAGCATTATACGTGGAGAAAAAATATCTGCTATCCATTCTTTGATTTTTTGTACAATTAACGTTGTTAATTATTGAACTGTGCACTTTGTTTAAAGTGTTTTTTATCATGCCAACGAAGCATGGTCAATTCATTCCCCCACACACAGCCGGTATCTAAGGGATAAATGTTAGGATTTGAACTTCTCCCCATAAGTGAAGCCCAATGACCAAAAACCCAAGTTGTGTTAATAATCGTTTTAGATAATTCATACCAAGGAGTTATGCTAATAACTGCGGTATTTTCAGGAGAGTCTTTTTGGGTAAATTCTAATGAGCCGTCGAAAAAGCAAAAACGCATACGGGTAAAGGCATTAATGCTGTAACGAAATTTTTCAATGTCAGTTCTTGCATCATGCCAGTTGTTAGGCTTCTCACCATACATTAATGCTAGCCAAGTTTTGCGGTCACTACTTGCTAATTTTTTATGAATAAGTTCGGCTTGTTCTAATGCATCGATTAGCTGCCATTGTGGAGAAATGCCTGCATGGCTCATGTAGGCATAATCTTCGGGATTTTGACTTTCTACTTTTGAGCTGGAGTCATTGTTAGATATTTTTTGTAATAATGGTTGTGCGGCTAACCAGTCCATTAGCTCATTAACATCTGGAGCCGCTAATAGTGCTGATAAACAATCGGACTTTTTAGCTTTCTTAAGGCCAGCGTGAACAGCTAATAAATGTAAGTCGTGGTTACCCAAAACGACTTTAGCACTTTTACCAAGAGACTTCACAAGGCGTAAAGTTTCAAGAGAGTTAGGGCCGCGAGCGACTAAGTCGCCCGCAAGGTATAGGATATCTTTTTCACTATCAAAGTTTACTTGAGTTAGTAAGGCGGTTAACTCATTAAAACAACCTTGGATATCGCCTACCAAATAAATGGCCATAATTACTCTGCTTCGGTTGCAGAATTCTCATTTAAATTGTCTTTATTAAATTTACTTTTATTTTTTTTTGCCATATGTCTTTTTTCTTTTATTGGAGCAATCTCCGGTGGGTTATCCACAATAAAATCAGCAAGTTTCTTATATTCATCAAGAGATAAATTTTCGGGGCGTAAATTAGCATCAATGTTTAATTCAGCTAACTGTGCTTCAGTAATTAACTTTTTAAAAGTATTTCGAATAGTTTTTCTACGTTGGTTAAATGCGGCCAAACAAACAGTATTTAATGCGTTAATATCTTTAACTGGATTCTCAATATGTGTATGAGGAATCAAACGTACTATTGCAGAGTCTACTTTTGGAGCTGGCTTAAAAGCTTCTGGCCCTATTTCCATCACAGGATGTACTTGACACTGATACTGAGTCATTATTGACAAACGTCCATAGGCTTTACAGTGTGGCCCTGCTGCCATACGTTCTACCACTTCTTTTTGCAACATGAAGTGCATATCTTTTACTTTATCTTT
This sequence comes from uncultured Colwellia sp., assembly GCA_913063325.1. GTDB lineage: Bacteria > Pseudomonadota > Gammaproteobacteria > Enterobacterales > Alteromonadaceae > Colwellia. The sequence continues at coordinate 3,743 of CAJXYE010000067.1, forward strand.
AAAGGTTAAAAGATGAAAAATAAGCGGTGTAGAAATGTTATAAGGTAAGTTACCAAAAATTCGTAATGGTTTTTCGTCATTAGCTAATTGGGCAAAATCAAATTTCAGTGCATCAGTTTCATAGATGGTTAAATCTTTAGCCAAGAAAGGGTGATGACGAAGTCTATGGGCAAGATCCCTATCTAATTCAACCACAGATAATTTACCTGCTCGTTCGATAACGGGTTCGGTTAATGCACCTAATCCAGGTCCAATTTCGATAAGGTTTTCACCGGGCTCAGGGTTAATTACATCGACAATGTCACTGATAACAGCATCATTGTGAAGAAAGTTTTGCCCAAAGCGTTTTTTGGCTTGATGACCTAAATGTTTTTTATCGTTCATAACTACTTCTTTGTTAAACTATTTGTTACTAGCTAAGTTGATGGCGTTGCGCATTGCTTCAATAAAGCTACCTGAGTCTGCTGTGCCAGTACCTGCAAGTTCAAGTGCTGTTCCGTGATCAACCGATGTACGAATAAACGGTAAACCTAGGGTAATATTTACTGACGATCCAAAGCCCTTGTATTTTAACACGGGAAGACCTTGATCATGGTACATAGCTAAAATGGCATCGGCTTCAGCCAGGTATTTTTCTTGAAAAATAGTATCTGCAGGCAAAGGACCAATAATATCTATACCGTCAGCCCGAAGCTCTGCAAATGCAGGTTCCATGACTTCTATTTCTTCACGACCAAGATGACCATCTTCACCTGCATGAGGATTAATACCACAAGCATAAATTTTGGGTGATTTGATACCAAACTTATCCTGTAAATCTTGGTGCAGAATTCGAGTCACCTTTTGCAAGCGTTCATTAGTAATCGCTTTAGACACGTACGCGAGTGGAATATGTGTTGTTACTAACGCTACTCGTAGACCTTTAGTGGCAAGCATCATTACCACATCAGTGCAATTTGCTTGATTGGCAAAATATTCTGTGTGACCACTAAAAGCAATACCTGCTTTATTTATTAGGCCTTTGTGTACAGGGCCTGTCACTATTGCGTCAAATTCACCTGAGATATTTTTTTCACTGGCGATTCTTAACGTTTCTACCACGTAGGCGCCATTAGCACTATCTAGCGTTCCTGGAACACAAGGTTGGGCTAGGTCAACATTTAGAACAGTTAAACTCCCTGCAGATTGAGGCTGTGCAGTTTTATCTTGATCATAATCAATTAGGGTTAATGGCAAGGAAAGCGTTTTAGCTCGCTCTTCCAACAATGCTTTTGAAGCAATGACAACCATTTCAACAGGCCAATTTTGTTGAGCAAGGGTAATTATTAGATCGGGACCTATACCTGCCGGTTCTCCGGGGGTAATGGCAATACGTTGTGTCATTACTTGCTATCCTGTTCGAATATCTCGATGTAAGCTTCATCACGGGTTTCTTTTAACCAGCGAGCACTCTCCATACCATATTTACGGTTAAAGAGAATTTGGTAAGCACGGTTTTCATTCAATTGTGAAGTAGCATCAACTAAACGACGGTCTTCTAGCTTAATGATATGCCAGCCAAAAGATGAGCGAAATGGCTTATGATATTCGCCTTTTTTCATACTAGCTAGTGCGTCTGTAAAGGCAGGATCATAGCCTTTTGGATCTGCCCAACCTAAATCTCCGCCACTCACTGAACTTGGACCTTCAGAGTGTTTTTTAGCTAATTCTTCAAAGGTTGCTTCACCGGCATTGATTTGATTTAAAAAGCCTTGTAATAAGTCTTGTGCTTTAGCGTCACTAAGAATAATTGAAGGTTTAATCAGAATATGACGAGCTTTTGTTTCTTCTACTTCAACCACTTTTCTACCACGAATATCTAGTACTTTAACAATACTAAAGCCTAAACCGGTTCTTATAGGTCCTACAATAGTGTCTTTAGGTTTATCATTAATTAATTCAGAAAATAGTGTAGGCATTTCATTAATATTTTTCCAACCTAAATCACCACCTTTTAATGCGTTAGCATCGCCTGATGAAGTAATTGCAATTTTAGCAAAGTCAGAACCATCATTAAGCATTTCTACCACTTTGGTTGCGCGAGTTTTAGCGGCGGTTAAATCTTCCTGAGTAGCATCGGCAGGGAATTCTATTAAGATATGTCCTAAATGGTATTCGACATTATTAGTATTTTGCTCTTTCATTACAGTAAGTAAATTTTGTATTTCTTGTGGGGGCACAAATATTCTACGTCTCACACTATTACGGCTTACTTCCCCTGAAACTAACTCGATTCGTACATTTTCACGGTATTTTTCATAACTGGTACCTTCATCAATCACTTGTTGACGAAACTGAGCAAGGGTTAGTTTGTCTTCTCGAGCCATGTTGTTTAAGGTTTGGTCAAGTTGAGCATCACTAATTTGGATACCCATACGCTGACCGATTTGGCTCAGAAGGCTATCATTAATTAACTTATCCATCACTTGAATGCGCAAAGCTTTATCTGAAGGTAAGTCTTGATTATTTTTTTTAGCTTGCTGTTTAATATTTTTAAGTAGGTCGCTAACTTCAGACTCAAGTACTACACCACTATTGACAATAGCAGCTACTCTATCGAGTAACTCTTCTTTGGCATGCACTGACGTGATCGTTATAAGACTAGAAGCTAACAGTATTGCTTTAATTATATATTTCATATTTTTATATCTTTTTTAAAATTTTAAATATTGCGTATGGTGCTAATTTTGTAAGTAATAAGGACGTTTATAACCAAATATGCTCTTATCAAACATCTCTTGAGTACCTATAGCTGATTGGTTGCCATCTAATCCCTTCATGATGAATTTAATACTAATACCAGTATCAAATTCTTCACGTCCTTCATCAGCAAAGCTGACAGGGTCTAAGTTAGAGTTAATATGACGATGGTAGGCTATACGTACAGCCCAACAACAACTTTCATATTGAAAGCCTGCATATGTCTCTAAACTTCTATCTTGCTGTAAATCTTGCGTAAAACGTCCGACAAACGCCCAGTTTTTGTTGATAGCAAAACTGGTTAATAGCGAAACTTGTTCTAAGCTATCTCCTGAGACACTACGAGTGTAGCGATGGTTCAATTGTACTAGATTATATTTACTAATTTGATAATCAACGTTGATCTGCCCCTTATTGGTAAAATCTTCTAGGGTGTTGTATTGAATGTCTCCACTCACTTGCCATTGATGGTTAATTCGGTAAAACAAATCAGCGGCAACAGATGACTGCTTATTATCGCTGTTATCGCTGTTATCGCTATTATCAAGTAACAAGACATCATTGGCAAGGTCAGTGTTATTGTTACCAAGATATTGGATACGACCTAGACTAACACGAATTATTTCCAAATTTTCTTTATCAAGTAATCGACTGGTGATACCCCAAGTATATTGGTTAGCACCGGCTATTCTATCTAAGCCACTATAACTTGTATCACGAAAGATACCGTGGAAATCGTCTTGTAATAAAGTGGTATCATATAAGCCAATATTTGATTGATCTTTTTCTGGTACGTAAAGGTATTGTAACTGCGGCTCTAGGGTGTGGCGATAAGTATCACCAAAAGCGATAAGCTCCCTATCAAAGTTAATACCACCATGGATTCGTACTTTAGGCAAGGTTCTCTCAACCGTCTCTTCGTAGGCACTTCCTTGGGCAATATTATCTTGTTGATAATAAGTATGCATTATTTTAACTTCAGAGTTTAAAAACCAAGCTGGTCTGGTAATAGGGAAAATAAAGCCAGCTTCTACATGGTAGCGATTTGCTTCAACCTGATCTTTCTCTGATGCCTGAAAATTAGTTATTTCAGAATACAATTCAAACTGGCCGGGCATAAAGTTTAATGGTTGTTGAGCTGATAGTTCAATATGGGGCAGTGTTTTGTAGCTAGGTTGATGATCCCCTAATACTTCAAAATCTTGTAATTGCACTGTCGCTTGCCATTGTTGACCAAAATAAGCCAATTCACCCGTTTGATAAAGATAAGCATCGTTCGAATTGTATTGTTTGCTGCCAAGATCAACTAAATAGTTATCATCACTGATGGTGGTGTAATCAACGTAAGCGCGAAAGTCTTCAGAAAAAGTACCTATGTGTTGGAAGCGTAATAAATAACGAGGGTCATCATTCGCTTGTATTTCCTTATCATTATCTAAATATTCAAGATCAATTTTACCTGATTGCTGGTCCATCAAATAACGGAACTCAGTTTGCAGCTGCAGGCCTCGTTTAGACATATAACGTGGGGTGATTGTGGCATCATAATTCTCGGCTATATTCCAATAAAATGGCGCGGTTACTTCAAGGCCTGTATTAGTTGTTTGTTCGATTTGAGGATATAAAAAACCGCTTAAACGATCCTTTGATATTGGGAAAGAAAAATAAGGAACATAAAAAATGGGTACATCTAGCACTCTAAACTGGGCATGATAAGCTTCACCAAAGTCCCCTGAGGCTGAAAGGTTAATTTCAGAAGCCTTTATTTGCCAATCAGGGACTGCTTGTAAGCAAGTAGTAAACGTAGCATCGACTAAACTTAATAGACCATCAGCGTTAATTGATAGGATTTTGGCTTTACCATGTCCGGGGTTGCCATCTAGCTGGTAAGAGGCTGATGTCATTTTAGTAGAGCGTTCTATTTTACTTGCGCTTAACGTGTCAGCAAAGATATTAATCTGTTTGCCCTGATAATGAATATTACCTACGGCTTCTATTTGCATTTTTAAACGATTAAAGGATAGTTCATCAGCCACTATTTTTTGGCTTTTATCAACCAAAATCACTGAGCCATTGAACTGTGCTATTTGATCCTGTTTAATACTTGCCTGTTCAGAGGAGATATGGATATCGTCATTAAGCACATCAGGAATACCTAGACCAATATCATCAAAGATAGGTAATGTGCACATCATCACTTGATTTTCAGGTGCTTGACTTCTTATTTCTACGTTAGCTTGCGCTACTTTTGGCAAGTAAACTAACAGTGCAATTAGGGTAAAACTCAATGTACGGGAAAAAAACATTTATTATCCGAAAATGGTGAATTTTTTATAAATCGATTTATAGCGATGAATCAAGTATTTTAACGGCTAATTGCTTTATGATATAGCAATTTTTTCAGTTGGGCTAAATTCTTATGCCATAATTTAGCTGCAGGTTAGGTAATATTTTAAGGAATACTCAAAAATATGCATATTTGGGGTAAGGTTTTAGGCTTTTTGTTTGGTTTTATGCTCAGTAAAAATCTGTTCGGTGCTTTAATTGGTCTTTGGCTTGGTCATCTATTTGATCGTGGTCGAGGTTTTAATTTCAATGGCATCGCAGGAGGTCAAGAAGACGAAATATCTCGACAAGCCGCTTTTTTCTACACTACCTTTTCCGTGATGGGTAATGTAGCTAAAGCAAAGGGGCAGGTTACTAGTCATGAAATTGCTTTTGCTAGTGCCTATATGAATAAATTAGGGTTGAGTAGTGAATTACGTCAACAAGCCCAAGATGCTTTTCGTGAAGGTAAATCATCAAGCTTCCCTCTTAAAGACCGGCTTGTTAAATTTAAGCGTTTGATGGGTAATAGACATGACTTGTTGTTAATGTTTTTAGAAATTCAAATTCAAGTGGCTTTTAGTGACGGTGAGTTAGATGACGCGGAGCGCTCCGTTTTGCATACCATAGCTAAGTTTTTAGGCTACTCAAAAGGTGAACTTGATAATTTACTGGAGATGATCATTGCAGGTGCTAACTTTCATCAACAGGCAGGTCATGGTTATAGGCAGCAAGGAACTGGAAACGCACCAGCTAGTGGTCAACAACTTGCTAATGCTTATAAAGTGTTAGGAGTTGATAAGGAAACCGCGATGCCAGTGATTAAAAAGGCTTATAAGAAGTTAATGTCTCAACATCATCCTGATAAGTTAATTGCTAAGGGCTTGCCGCCAGAAATGATGGAAATTGCCAAGCAAAAAACACAAGATATTCAAGGCGCCTATGACATGATTGTTAAGCAGACTAAATAAACTGCACTTGCTCAAGATTACCCTTTATCCGATTCTCAGCATTAAAACGTAGATTATTAACAATACAGTAAACATTATTAGCACATCACTCATAAGTGTTGTGCTGAGGTTTTTCGTTGAACTAATGGTAGTTCAACTTCTGTAAGTGTCATTTTTCTCGTCTAGACTTTACCAGCCTATCGCTTTTAACCAGCTATTAATTTGGTTTAATAATTCCCTCTCTGGGTAATAACCAGTAACAGTATTGTTTAACTGTCGTTGACGAAAATATACTTTCATTTCCTGTTTTGCAAACGACTTTCGTTGTCTCGCTTTAGCTAACACGAGTGGATTATCATGCGTAAGGTAGAGATCTAACACCGGTAATTCTGTAAAGGCCAGTTGACGGGCAAAGTCTTCATTTACACTATTAATGAGTCCATGGTTGCTCTGTCTATAACTACTAAGCATTATTAGCGCATTGGGCAGTTGGCTACCTTCTTGACTGTATAAATCGACTAGAAAAGCGGCATTATTGCCCTGCGCAATAACCAGTACTATACCGGGATACTCTTTTGTCGTATTCATTACTGCATTGAGCATGCTACTGAGCTTACTTTTATAATCTTTTAAGGTTAATAGGTTTTCTTTTTTTTGTTCCTCCACTGTAATTGCTGTAGAGGGATAATTTTCTGGTTTGTTACTAGGCTGGATTGCAATAGTGCTCCAGCCTTTAGCTGGCAGGGCATTGCGTAAAAAATTAATTGCTTTTGGATTAGTAGCGCCTTGCTGCCATTCAGGTAATAAAATAGCGACACCTTTACTGTTAGCGCTAGTGTATTTTTTGACCAGAGTTAAATAATCATCAGGTCCCGCCAATAGTGGCTTTACCTGATCTCCAGTTAGATAATGTTTAAGGTCTTCTTTATATTGCTTGGTCAATTCGATAGGTTTTTTTAGGAGAGGGCTTTTATCTGCGGATTTTTGGGTATTATCTATAGATGCATCGGCTTTTGTTTTTTCAGCTTTCTCTTGCTCAGCTAAAGCGCTGAATGTTGTAAAAATAGAAGTAAGTAAACAGATAAGCAAAGCAATTAATGCCGAACTAGTTTTATTCTGCTTCATTGTAGGTCGGCAGATAGTACTTCGATTTATTTCAGGTAAAATTATCTTAGGCACTATTTTTCCTCTGCGGTATCAAGTATCTATGTTCTGCTCTATATCGACCATAGAATAAAAATCATGAAATAAAAAGCGTTAATCGAAAGGTTAAAAAAATGGACACGGCGCATTAAAAGCAATCGCTTGCTCAGTACTTGGGTGAAATAAACTTAACTTTAACGCGTGCAACTGTAATCGATCTCTCATGGCTAATGCTTCTTTTGATGCGTATAACCTATCGCCTAAAATAGGGTGGCCTAAGGCTAACATATGTACCCTAAGCTGGTGAGAACGCCCTGTCACAGGGGTCAATTCCACTAACGTACTTGCTTGCTCATCTGTAGAGTCATTACGGTGAAGTACACGATAATGGGTTAATGATTTCTTGCCATTTTCATGATCAACCATTTGTTTGGGTCTATTGGGCCAATCACATATCAGCGGCAAATCAACACTGCCTTCATTGAGCTCGATTAAACCGAAAACACGGGCAAGGTACGTTTTTTTAGTTTTTCGTTGCTCAAATTGACGACTAATGGCGACATGTGCTGGTTTGTTTAGTGCCATAATCATTAAACCAGAGGTGGCCATATCCAGTCTATGTACGATAGTTGCCGTGGGTAAAATTCGTTTTACACGATTTTGTAAACAATCTTGGTGTTCAGGTAAGCGACCTGGCACACTGAGAATGCCACTCGCTTTATTTAATACAATAAAATCATTATCTTGATAAATAATATCAATATAAGGCAACATGGGGGGAAGATAGATAAAATCAGGGTTTGCGCTCATTACTTTCTCATTATTAGTTATATACCCAAGCGACTTCAAAATGCTCGTTTCAGGACGCCTGAGCGATTCATGATCGAGGCGTGTATTTCATTAATGGTTATTCCCTTAATGAACTTCATAACGATGAACATGATTTGCTCAGACGTCCCACAATGGCTGGTTTATAAACGCTTTAGACAGCGTTATTGATTTCGACAATAGAATAACTATTATCTTCAATCAATGCCTTGCCTAAAAGCGTTTATCATTCCAGCTGAATCCTGCATTTTGAGGTGGCTTGGGTATAAGGGTGATATTCGTATGAATATACCCTCTATCAATTAAGGTGCAGATAATTACTATGCTGACAGTTAGTGTGTAACCACTATCATGCGAATTGCTTCAAAGGTCAATTGTGCTTTATCAATATAGTGACTTAACTCATCTTGCTGTTGACTAATAAAATCTATTTCTTCTTGACGAACACTTGGGTTAATCGCTTTTAACGCGGTTAGCCTTTGTTGCTCTAGTGATAGTTTATTTTTCATAGCAGCTAAAGACTTATCTTGGATTGCAATAATGTGTTTAGCACCGTGCGCTTCTGCTTTCTCTACCAAAGGAGATATTTGCGGCTTAAGTGCTTTGATAAGTTGCAATGCCATTTGCTTTTTCACCGGCGTTAATTGCTTATCAAGTACTTTTTCACTGACTTTGTCAGCTAAGTTATTACCATTTTTGTCAACTAAAATACGAATCGGTGTCGTCGGTAAGTAGCGACCTAATTGTAAATGAGCTGGCGCAGTTGCTTCAACGGTAAACAAACATTCAATAAAGAAAGTGCCTACAGGTAGCGCTTCATTTTTGAGTAAACCAATACTTGCATTACCAATTTCATCACTTAATACCAAGTCCATAACACCACGGACCATAGGGTGATCCCAAGTGAGTAATTGATAGTTTTCATTAACTAAAGCGGTATCTCGATCAAAAGTGACCGTTGTACCGTCTTCAGGTAAACAAGGGAAGTTACTATTAAGCATATGTTCGCTTTGATTTAACGCGATGGCATTATCAGCTTTATCATCTTGTTGAACGCCAAATACATCAAGCGCTTGAAACATAAATTGTGGCAAGCCTATGTCACCATCTACTTGTTGAATTTTTTCAACCAGTTCATGGGCTCGTCCTTGACCAGAAGAATTCAGCTCTAATAACTTATCTCGACCAGACTCTAGTTCAGCTTTTATCGTTAAATGTTTTTGCCAACTATTACTGATAAGTGATTCTGCATCAGATGATTGTTGCTGACAGGTTAACGCCAATGAAAGTAATTGCTCACCAAAGGTTTCAAAGATCACTCGACCCGTAATACAGGTATGCTCAAATGCTTGCATACCTTGTTGATACCAATCAAACAATAGCTGCTGTGCAGAATCTTCAAAATAAGGCACATGAATACGGATTATTTCTGTTTGTCCAATACGGTCTAAACGACCAATGCGTTGCTCTAATAAATCAGGATTACTTGGTAAATCGAAAAGTACCAGATGATGAGCGAACTGAAAATTACGTCCTTCACTACCTATTTCAGAGCACAATAATAGCTGGGCACTGTCTTCGTCTTGAGCAAAATAAGCGGCGGCTTTATCACGTTCAAATATCGATAAACCTTCATGGAAAACAGCGCTGCGAATACCTTCTTTAATACGAAGTGCAGCTTCTAAATCAATGGCTGTTTGCGCATGAGCACAAATTACTAATACTTTTTCTTTCTTAAGTGACTGCAAAAGCTCAATTAAATAGTCAACTCTAGGGTCAAAATCAGTCCAAATTTCATTCTGTTGATCTAAGCCATGGAGCATTTCTGGGGTAAAAATATATTTAGCCTGTTTTGATTTAGCTAAAGCTTGTGGGCTGTCACTGAGCATAAACTCATTAATGTTTTCTTGATATTGCTCTGGCATGTCAAGCAACATAGGTACTACTTGGCGAGCAGGGAAGCCTTTTATGGTATTCCTAGAGTTTCTAAATAAAATACGCCCAGTACCATGCCTATCGAGTAACTGTTTTAATAAACTTTGGCGTACTGTTGTCGATGACTCAGTGTCTTCTTGATTTAACTTCGTAAGTTCGGTGCTGATATCCGTTTCTTTTAATAAGTCAGTGAGTATTTTTTCTTGTTCACTAGAAAGCTTACTACCTTCGACTAAAGCATTGGCGGCATCAGCGACTTCACTATAATGAGACTCTTCTTCGGTGAATTTTTGATAGTCATAAAAACGGTCAGCATCGAGTAAACGTAAACGGGCAAAGTGACTTTCATGACCTAATTGGTCTGGGGTAGCTGTTAATAGTAAAACGCCAGGCACAACTTGCGCGAGTTGTTCAATACACTGGTATTCAATGCTTGGTTTATCTTGTTGCCAATTTAAGTGGTGTGCCTCATCGACAACCATTAAATCCCAATCTTCACTGAGCAGTGCATCATACCATTCTGGGTTGTTAGTAATAAACCCTAGGTTAACCAGTACCAATTGCTCAGAACTAAAAGGGTTAGCCTTTTTACCATCAACATAGTTATCCTGGCTAGTTTCGACACAGCGTTCATTATCAAAAATGCTAAAATTAAGATTGAAACGGCGCAGCATTTCAACAAGCCATTGGTGCATCAATGACTCAGGTACTATGATTAGAATTCTTTTTGCCCGGCCAGTGACTAATTGTTGATGAATGATCAAACCTGCTTCAATCGTTTTACCTAAGCCAACTTCATCGGCAAGTAAAACTCTAGGAGCAAAGCGATTGCCTACTTCATCGGCAATATAAAGCTGGTGTGGTATCAAGCTTACTCGACCACCAGTCAAACCGGTTAAATCAGATTGTTGCTGTTGGTATTGATGTTGTAAGCAATCTTTACGTAAGCGAAACCAATCTAAACGATCAACTTGACTATTGAGTAAGCGATCGTGTGGTTTATTGAACTTAATAAAGTGATCTATCATCACTTCTTTTAAGATGACTTGCTCATTGGTATCTTGGCGTATGCCTTCATAGCTGATTATGCCATGAGCTTCACTATATGAAATGACTTTTAACGACCAACCTTCATGGCTAGGAACAAAGTCACCTTCATTAAAAATAACACGTGTTAGCGGTGCATTATCTTTAGCATATTTACGTGATTCACCTGTCGCGGTGAATACAATATTAACAAAGCGGTTTTCAACCCCTGTTACTGTACCTAAGCCTTGATCTGATTCACTGTCACTGATCCAACGCTGACCTACCTGAAATGGCATAAACTTACTTCTCCAACGGTAGCTTAATAAAATGTAAGGATAATACTAAGCATTAAAAACTAGGGGTAAAAAAAAGGCGCTATATTACTCTTAATCATAGACGGAATCATTAAAAATTATGCTTGCTTCGTAATAATTAAGATATTATTGTGAATAATACCAATTCTATTAAATTTATTCCCAGCTCAGAGTTACATTAGCGCGCTTATTACAAGTAAAGTTGGTTAAATATAGTTACTCTATTTTTCATTAACTTTGTGAGGTAATAAGTTTGCTAATGAGCCCCCTAGGGCGAGTTTAAAAGGCTTATATTCAGCGTTATTGATTTTGATAAGGATATACCATTACCAGCAATCAATGCCTTGCCTCTAAGCCTTTTAACTCTCGCTGAGTAGGAAATAACTTAACAGACTTGGTATGAGCTATACTTTAAGTGCGCTATTGCTCTTTTATATTTGTTTTGTCAGTGAATCACGGAGATCGCCATGACTAAAGAGAATATGAACAATGAGAATATGTTAAGTGAAAATTTAGCCCTATCGACTCAAGTCGAAGAGACCAAAAATCAACCTATTATCTACATTCTAGATACCAATATCCTTTTACACGAACCTTTTGCCTTTTTATCCTTCAAAGAACATGATGTCGTTGTTCCTATGACGGTGCTGGAAGAACTCGATTCAATTAAGGATAGGCGAAAAGATGTCAGTCGTGATGCTAGGGTAGCGATAAGAGCGCTTGAAGATACACTGCGAGATGCCAGTCCAGAACAAGTACTTGCTGGCGTTAAGTTACCGCAGAATGATGACCAACACCCCAGTGGTTGTTTGGCTATTATTAATGATTATGCTTTAGAGAAAACAGCTAACACTTTATCTTTTAATGAAAATGATAATCGAATTATCAACGCGGCTTTACATATTCAAAAGAAAAACCCGCACAAAAAAATAGTGTTAGTAACTAAAGATATAAATATGCGTTTGAAAGCCAAAGGCGCAGGATTAGCGTATGTTGAAGATTATAGAACAGACCAACTTATTGATGACGTCCAATTTTTAACCAAAGGTTATCATCAATTTGAAGGTTATTTTTGGCAAAATATTCAGTCAGTTGATAGCGAGACCGAAGGACGGAATACCACACATTATGTTGCTCGAGATACAGTCCCTCAAATTTATATTAACGAGTATTTGTTAGATGAAGGTGACAGCTTTGCTGGGAAAGTAACTGGTTGGGATGATGATAATATCTCCATATTAGATCTTGGTCGAGAGCGATTATTAGCAAAGAGTGCTTGGGGTATCCATCCTAAAAATGTTTATCAAGGCATGGCGATGGACGCTCTACTTGATCCGACCATTGATTTGGTCATCCTTACGGGACCTGCGGGTTGTGGCAAAACATTACTTGCAGTAGCAACTGCTTTAGAACAAGTCATAGAACGAGGCCTTTATGACAAAATAATTGTTACACGAAGTACCCCTGAAATTGCTGAATCTATTGGCTTCTTGCCCGGTACCGAAGAAGAAAAAATGGCACCTTGGTTAGCCGCAATAACTGACTCTCTGGAAGTATTACATCAACAAGATGAAAGTATGCATGGCAGCTTAAGCTATATTATGGATAAAGCGAACGTCCAGTTTAAGTCTGTGAATTTCATGCGGGGACGTAGTATTCAAAACGCCCTCGTACTGCTTGATGAATGTCAAAATCTAACAGCAGCTCAATTAAAGACTATTATCACGCGTTGTGGTGAAGGAACTAAATTAGTCTGTTCAGGAAATTTGGCACAAATTGACAGTAATTACTTAACCGCAGTGACTTCTGGACTGACTTATATTGTTGAGCGTTTTAAAGACTTTCCTGGGTCTGCTACCGTCAACTTAAATGGCGTAGTACGTAGTCGACTCGCTGCATTTGCAGAGGAGAACTTATAACTTTTAAACCCCTTGGGAAAGTAGCTTAGGGTCTGTTGAACTTTCGAGATGACTTTTACAGCAACTTGTTTGGTATTTAGACAAGGCAGAGTTTGTTATACCAGTTTCATTAATTAGGTGATCTACTTTATACGTAGGAAAAATAGCCAAATACAAGGCGTTTATTTTAATAACTAGTTGTTCTAATTATTAAATAAATAACAAAGTAGTTGGTAATTTTAACAAGTAGAAATGATCACATAGTTAGTGAGATTGGTATTACGTGTAGCTGGCTACTCGAACAGACGGTAACGTAGACTAAATTTCAAACAAGTGCTGCCATTTAGGGTTCATTTAAAAGCAATTTACTCATTGTTGCTCGCTTTTTTAATAGAATTACTATGATACAAAGCTCGCGTCGCGATTAAATCCGTTTTAAATTGAATAAATTTTAACCCTGAAAGATCAACATCCCCTAGTCAAATCAGTTACTTTTCCTTGTTTAAAGCCCCTGACTGCATTAACTTATTAAGTTATCGAATAATTTAATAAAAAATAAGGCACTTTAGTGTATTACCAAGCGGGCATTAGTACAGTTTTTAAACGCTACAATACCACAGTTGTTGTTGCCTTTATTGTCATTATTCTTATTGCCCTGTCAGTTGCATCCTTACGTTACTTCAATCAAATTGCACAGCATAAACAGCAGAGTTTAGATGCACTCAAACAAGAAGCGAAACAGCTAAACATTATGTTAGAGCAAAGTGTTCAGGCTGTTGTAGGTATACAAGAGTTTGCTGAATATATTCTCAAACACCCTAATGAAATAAATATTCCAATGCCCTCTTTATCACAGCAAGGGGATAGGTTTTATTTGAATAAGCCCATACATGATGTCATTAAACAAGGTAAACGTTTAAGCAGTAACATAACTGGCGTCGGGCAAATTGGCGAATTTGGGGAGCTTAAAAAGCAAGAAATATCTATGGCTAATGCGTTGACTCCAGCATTTGTTGCCGCACAAAACATTATCGAAGAAGCAACATGGTTTTATTACATTTCTTTGGACAATTTTGTAAATATATACCCTTGGGTTGACCGTGAAATATGGCAGTTTAGTGAGGAAACCCTAGATAACCCTCATAAAAAAGCAATGCATTTATTAACAGCAAAAAACAATCGAGTACTATGGTCTCCGCCATACCTAGATGCTGCAGGAGGCGGCATGAACTCTTCATTAGGAACTAGTGTTTTTCATCATGACAAAATATTAGGCTCGATAGTGATAGACATCAATTTATCGCGTTTACATGCTAGTTTGTCTGAATTAAAGTCTAATGATCAAGGGCTTATTTTATATAATCAAAGTAATGATATTTTACTTTCTAAACGTTTAGGTAAAGAGTCGTTAAGTTACCGCGCTTCTTGGCAAGACTTATTGCCTAAGTCACTTCAATCTATTACAGCTGAAAAACTGGCTGAAATGGGCGATACAGAGCGTTTAGGGGCTTGGTTTATTGAAAAGCAAGTGCTTACGGTAAATGGCTGGACCTTACTCAAATATCAAAACTTTGAAAGCTTTTCAGCCCCGCAATACAGTGACTTTGTGTTTGTTTTCGCAATGCTTTTTATTGGTTTATTAGCATTTTTAATGTTAATCAATACCATGACTAAGCGAACGTTCATAAAACCCACTACTGAGTTTATCAGCCATATTGAGTACTGCGCTATCGGCGATCCAGGCAAAATAAAACCTACAGCAGATTGGTTACATTGGTTTCAAGTGGTGGAAGATATTTTTGCTCAAAATAGTAGTTTGTTATTACAGCTTACTGAGCAAAATGATGTTTTAGATAGTCGTGTAGTAGAAAAAACTAAAGCTTTACAGGACAGTAGTGCTAAACATCAACGTGATTATGCTCTATTACGTTCGGTGATGAATGCCATCCCTGAATTGATTGTTTTCAATGACCCCGATGGTTTATTAATGGGTTGTAATGAAGCGTTCGAACGTTTGGCTAATCATTCTGTTGAACAAATGTTAGGAATGAAGTCAGTTACCTTTATGCCAGTACTATTAGCAAGGGAAATCGATAACTTAAATGCTTCAATTGATGAGGTTTATCCACAACAAGCGCTAATTCATGCAGGGGAGTTTATCTACCAAGGGTACTGTAATCAGTTTACTGATGCAAAAGGCAATATTCTTGGTTCTATCAGCATATTTCATGACGTTACCTTACAGCAAAAAACGCAATCAGCACTTGAAAAAGCTAAAGACCAAGCCGAGTATGCTAACAGAGTCAAGATACAGTTTCTTGCGAATATGAGCCATGAAATAAGAACACCAATCAATGCTATGCAGGGCATGATGGATTTATTAATGCATACTTCTCTAGATCCACGGCAACAACATTACTTAGTGAATTCGCAAAGTGCTTCGTCAACCTTACTTCATCTTGTTGATGAGCTGTTGGATCTATCCAAAATTGAAGCAGGAAAAATGATTGTCAGCCAAGATGCTGTGAATTTGCCTATCATTATTGATAAGGCATTAAAGCTCAATATAACTAATGTTGATAATAAACGAGTTGAAATCATTGTTGATATGAGTGCAGAGGTACCTAGTAATGTAATTAGCGATGAAATGCGTCTAGTACAAGTGCTGGCAAATTTATTTAATAATGCCATCAAGTTTACTGAGCAAGGTCAGATTAAGTTAACTATTGAAGCGCTTTCAGTGGCTGATACTGTGGCCCAATTGCGCTTTCGCGTGAGTGATACCGGTATAGGTATTGCAAACCATAATCAAAGTCACTTATTTAATGCCTTTAGTCAAGCCGATGAATCCATGACAAGAAAATATGGAGGTTCAGGCTTAGGTTTATCCATTTGTCAGCAAATTATTAAGCTGCTTGGTGGTAAGATCAGTCTTGTCAGCGAGTTAGGACATGGCAGTGAACTTAGCTTTGTTTTGCCATTCCAAAGAGTTCTACTTGATTCACCAGAGCTGATATCTAATTTACCAGCGGAACTAAACCAACCTTTACTCTCTGATATTAGTATTTATACGATAAATCAAAAGTTATCTACCAGTTTCATCCAAAGCATTGCCAAGATGAATTGGGTGTTGCATACCGTTAGTGGTGTTGAAGAGCTATGCCAGCTAGACATTGCACAAAATAGTGTCTTACTTATCGGCGAGGAGGATTTTATTCAGCAACAGAGCCATCCTGAATTAACATTACCATTAGCTAACTTTCGGTTACTCTGTTTATGTCAGCCAGCATTAAGGCAATTGAGTAATGAAACGTGTAACTATTTAGATAAACTGTCTACATCTTATCTATTAGTTGATATGCCTTTGTTCCGTTACGCGCTTGACCAAATATCCAAAGCATTACTTCATGGTGTTGAACAGCCAGAGCAACTGGGTAATCATTTTAATATAAAGCTTGCCAATTACCCAGAAAAACATGGTCAAACACTAGACAATATAGAAATAGATAGTAGGCAAGAAAGCTTAACTACAAGTGAGGAGGGTAGCTTACAAGGCATATCTATCTTGTTGGTGGAGGATAATTTAGTAAATCAATTGGTCGCGAAAGAGTTATTATTGAATATGAGTGCTAAGGTTATTATTGCTGATAATGGTCAGCGAGCGATAGACTCATTAGCTGAACACCATTTTGATGTGATACTGATGGATATTCAGATGCCGATAATGGATGGACTGACTGCTGCGAAACATATTAGAGCACAAGATAAATATCAGGATTTACCGATCATTGCCATGACAGCTCATGCCCGAGAAGAAGATAAACAATTAAGTTTATCTGCAGGTATGAATTTACATATGTCAAAACCCGTGACAGGAAAGGCCTTACTTAGCAGCATAAAGCACGTCTTAAGTAAGTTAAAGCCTTAGGTTTTTAGCTTAAATTTTTAGCTTAAGTTTTTAGCTTAAATTTTTAGAGAAAAGTTGCTCTAATGTTTTTATTGTTTCATTAATTTGGCTAACATCTGTTGGTGCAATAAAAATGGTATCATCGCCAGCAATAGTCCCTAGTACACCATCACTTTTACTTAAACTATCGAGTAATCTTGCGATTAACTGTGCAGCTCCAGGACTGGTTTGAATAATGATCATTACCTCATTGTGTTCTATTTCTAAAACTAGCTGCTTGAGCGGGCTTTGTGCGGTAGGAACACCTAATTCCGCAGGTAAACAATAGACCATTTCTTGGCGAGCGTTTCGGGTTCTAACGGCACCAAATTTACTGAGCATACGAGATATTTTAGACTGGCTGATATTGTCAAAGCCATTGGCTTTTAAAGCATCAACTATTTCACCTTGAGAGCCGAACTGTTCTTGTTTTAATAAGTCTTTAAATGCCTGTACTAGTGCTTCTTGTTTTTGTGAACCGCTCATAATGCGTAATAAATCCTGTAATAGACTAAAGTGGCGTTTGTAATCAGTATAAATAACGCTAGTATACGTTATCGCATCATCATACCCAAGCTACTTGAAGAGCTGAATCCTGCATCTTCATGTGGTTTGTGTAATAAACTGAAAGTTAATAACAGAGTTAAAGAGTATAATAATTGTTTTTTACTTACTTATGCTATATCTTTTGCACAGCAAAAAATTAACGTATTTACTCGAATAATATTTTAATAATTAATCTTACAACAAATAAACCCCACTTAGTTTCGGAGAAATCACATGAAAGTAGCTGTTTTAGGCGCCGCAGGCGGTATTGGTCAAGCATTATCATTATTATTAAAAACTCAATTACCAGCAGGTTCTGAGTTGTCTTTATATGATGTTGCACCAGTTGTTCCAGGTGTTGCGGTAGATTTATCACACATCCCAACTGACGTTAAAGTTGCAGGTTTTGGTCGTGACGATCTTAGCGGTGCGTTAACTGGTGCTGATATTGTATTGATCCCAGCGGGTATGCCACGTAAGCCAGGTATGGACCGTGCTGATTTATTCAACGTTAATGCTGGTATTATTAAAGTATTAGCTGAAGGCATCGTTGCTAGCTGCCCTAAAGCGTTAGTGGGTGTTATTACTAACCCAGTTAACGGAACAGTGCCAATTGTTGCTGAAGTATTCAAAAAAGCAGGTACATATGATGCGGCTCGTGTATTTGGTGTTACTACACTAGATGTTATTCGCTCTGAAGCTTTTGTTGCTGAACTTAAAGGCTTAGATGTTGCTACTGTGAAAGTACCAGTAATTGGTGGTCACTCAGGCACAACTATTCTTCCATTATTATCTCAAGTAGAAGGTGTTACTTTCTCTGATGATGAAGTTGCAACGCTTACTCCTCGTATCCAAAATGCAGGTACTGAAGTTGTAGAAGCTAAAGCCGGTGGCGGCTCTGCAACACTTTCTATGGGCGCTGCAGCAGCACGTTTTTGTATGTCTTTAGTTAAAGGCCTACAAGGTGAAGACGTTGTAGATTACGCTTACGTTGAAGGTAAAGGTGAAGACGCACTATTTTTTGCACAACCTGTACGTCTTGGTGTAAATGGTGTTAGCGAAATTTTACCTTACGGTGAATTAAGTGCTTTTGAACTACAAGCTAAAGAAGACATGCTTGCTACATTAAAGAAAGACATCAACGAAGGTGTTGATTTTATGGCTAGCTAATTAGCCAATTCGACTGGCTTCTAATGCCATAGAATAAATAAAAACGCGCTAATATTAGCGCGTTTTTTTATGTCTAATAGTTTATAGATTAGTTATTTAACTGCTTTATTACTTTACCCCTTTAGCAATGAGAAAGTCACTGTAAGCTTTATCAGTCTCAAGAATATGAAATGTAAGCCTGCCTTTTAGAAACATCATCACCTCTTGGGTTAAGTCTTCTTGTTGATAACGACTCACTTTTTCTTCTAACTCCAATAATTGAATAATCAATTCTGCATGTTGTCGCTTGTGTTCAGTGCTTTCTTGATAACCATACTGTGCAAATAATTTCTCCTCATAAGCAAAGTGTGTTTGGGTATAGCTTGTTAACTCTCTAAATATATCACTTAATACATCTCTTGAGTCAGGGTACTGCATTGCATCATGCAGCGTGTTCACTATGGCAATGAGCTTCTTATGTTGATTATCAATACTTTCAATGCCGATAGTTAAATTTTTTGACCACTCTATTAATGGCATAATACCCCCATTGATTTTAATACCATAGAGCATAAAAGAAGTGATCACTTTCTTATACTGATTGGTATAACACCCATAGCTAGAAAAAGTGTTGTTTTTATTGTGATGGAATATTGATGCCAATTTCTAGCTTTTAATCCCTAATAACTAGGTTAGTCATCAAAGCTAAGAGGAACAACTTTAAGCAAGTATCTGTTGATTTAGATCAATAAATAGCAATGTTTGGGGGAGAGGGAGTTATTGGAGGAAATACCTCAGCAGTTTTACTGAGGTATGAAACTGAGGTATAAATTAGGTTAACTTGTACGATTAGCAGCTATATGCGCTAGGGCAATAAGTGCTTGCTTTTGCTCACTATCAGCAATGATATCAAGTGCTTTAATCGCTTTGTCAGCCTCAATCTCGGCTTGTTTTTGGGTGTAACGTAATGAACCAGTTTCTTCCATAGCAGCTAGGATTAACTCAAGGTTATCCATGCCATTACCCAATTCGATAGCTTCTTTAATAAGTGATTGTTGCGCACTGTTACCGTGTTTCATCGCATAAAGTAACGGTAGGGTGGGTTTACCTTCAGCGAGATCATCACCAACATTTTTACCCATCTCTTTAGCGTCAGCAGTGTAATCCATAATGTCATCGACTAACTGAAAGGCGGTACCTAGATATTTACCATAATCAGCCATGGCTTGTTCTATTTTTTCATCTTGGTCACAGATAACGGCGGCAAGGCGTGTTGCTGCTTCAAATAATTTGGCTGTTTTACAATAAATAACCTGCATATAACTTTCTTCGGTGGTGCTTGCATCATTACAGTTCATTAACTGTAAAACTTCACCTTCGGCCACTATGTTGGTAGCATCAGATAAAATATCCATAATGCGCATATCGCCTAATTTAGTCATCATTTGGAATGAGCGTGTATAAAGAAAGTCACCTACTAATACGCTGGCGCTATTACCAAATAACGCGTTAGCGGTTTCTCTACCACGGCGCATATTTGATTCATCGACAACATCATCATGGAGTAGTGTTGCGGTATGAATAAACTCAATGATAGCTGCAATTTCTAAATGCTTTGTGCCTTGATACGCTAATGCTCTAGCTGCAAGGACAGTTAACATAGGGCGCATACGCTTACCGCCACCGTTAACAATATATATGCCGAGTTGGTTAATTAATGCGACATCAGATTGCAATTGATCATAAATAAGATCATTTACTGCTGTCATATCGCTTTGTGCTAATGTCTGTATTGCTTTGATATCTACTTTATTGCTCATGCCACTTTTCTTTAGCTATTTGATTGTTTTTTAATCAAAATAATTCAATTAGTTGAGAAAGCAAAGTTTACACTAAATCTTATGCAAAACTAGTTTTCTAATCGCTTTGTTGTAATTCTTAAGTAAAAATCAAATAAAAAGCATAAAAGGTGAATTAACTTGGTAAATGATCGTATTTAGACTTGCCCTTATTATGTTCTTCGCGTAGAATTCGCGCCCTATATTTTTAAAATTAGCGTCATACATATGATGGCGCAGTACGGAGTAGCTATGTACGCGGTATTCCAAAGCGGTGGCAAACAGCATCGTGTAACCGAAGGACAAACAGTTCGTCTAGAAAAGCTTGAGCTTGAAGTAGGCGCAACAGTAGAATT
>CAJXYE010000068.1 GCA_913063325.1 uncultured Colwellia sp.
AAAATTTGGTGGGGTGGTGAATTTTTTTGCAAAAAAAGATAAAAAAACTTTTTAAATTGACCATTTTAATAAGTAATGACTAATTTATTTAATATGAAATATGTTGAAGCTTTTTAAATTAAAAGAATTAAGGAATAGGATTGCTATCACTCCAGAGAAGGTAACCATTTATTGAACAAAAAATACACTTTGTGATTGAAATCAAAGGGGTTTGCCACAAGATAATCTATTATATCGATAATAACTAAAAACTGGACTCTCCATGCTTGCTCAAGATGATAATAAAAATAATTCACCAAAGTTGATTAGCGCATTAACAGAAGAAGCAAGCCGTATCGAAGAAGATTGTCTCTATTCTATGAAGGGGCACTTCAATGCGGGAAGTCGATGGCAAAAAGTTCATATTGGTTTGGGCTTACCCAGTACAATATTAGCTGGTTGGGCAGGGATAGAAGCCTTTGCAAACAATCTTGAACTTACTGCCTTATTAGCGCTTTTATCGGCAGCATTAACCGCGACTATTACATTTTTAAGCCCACAAAAGTTAGCAGAAAACCATAAAAGCTCTGGCCGCGAATTCAATGTATTACGAAATAAGGCCAGGAGATTTAAAAGTATTGATGTCTTGAGCACTAATACTTCTGAGTTACCACAAACACTAAATGAGATGGCCGACAAAAAAGACTCTTTAAATTCTATGAGTTTAGACATACCTCGCTGGGCATACAATAAAGCCAAGCAAGATATAGAAGCAGGACAAAATATTTATAAAGTAGACAAGGAAGCAACTAGTGACAGTAAATAGCTATTTAACAAATTTGGCGAATAGCGCCATAATAAGAGATAGTGAAAAGCAGAACATTGCTCGCTCTATCAGTACACTCCAAACAAGGCTGAATAGTTATTTTGGTTCACAGTTAAAACGTCAGGTTGTCTTTGGTTCTTATACTCGAAATACAATATTGCCTAGAACAATGGATCAAAATTCAGACATAGATTACATGATAGTTTTTGCTGATAGCAGCTTCACCCCCCAAAGGTATTTAAATCAATTACGTCAATTCAGTGCAACTTATTACGGCCGATCTGAAATATTTCAGTCAAACCCTACGATGGTATTATCACTAAACCATATTAAATTAGAGTTAGTACCTGCTATCGATGATTGGTTTCATGGTCTGCGGATACCAGCAAAAGCATCATCTTACCAGAATTGGATTGATACAGATCCAAACGATTTCAATTCATCTTTAACAAGTAAAAATCAATCCAACAATAGTTTAATTAAGCCGTTAGTCAGGTTAGTAAAGTATTGGAATGCCAAAAATGGTTATGTTTTTGAGTCTTACGATTTGGAGCAGAAAGTTATTAATCACACGTTCTTTTTCTTGGGCGGCTTATTATCTAGTTTAAGGTCATCGGGTCAGCTTAAAGAGTACTTCTTTGAGTTCATGTTGGGGTTAGAGTTACCTTGGACAGCCTCACAGGCTAAGAAAAACACTTTAGTTTCCGTTAAACGTAAAATAGAATCAGTCAAACATGCTTTAGCTATTGGTTTAGAGGATAATGCGGAGTTACAGTTGAAAAATATACTTCCTCCTGTACAAACAAACCAAAGCTTATTAAGGGGTTTAAGTACTTATAGATGATGCAAGTTAACTAAATATAACAATAATAGTTAGCAAACAAATCACTCAGGTTAGTAAATATAAAAAAGCGACTACTCTAGGAGTAAGTCGCTTTTTTTAGTTTCGTACTTTTAAATCTAGAATCGATCTTGTTTAGTATCGATCTATTAGATTTTGTATCGCAGTATTAGCTAAGTTGCGAATACTCAATAACAGCTATAACATCATCATTTCATTTTAAGCAGCTATTCAACAGTAACTGATTTTGCCAAATTACGTGGTTGGTCAACATCAGTACCTTTGATGATAGCAACATAGTAAGAAAGTAACTGTAAAGGCAAGGTGTAGACGATTGGCGCGATAATATCATCACACACTGGCACATCAATGACCTTCATAGTCTCATCACTCGCAAAGTTAGCATCGCTATCAGCGAAAACATACATTAAACCACCACGAGCACGTACTTCTTCAACGTTAGATTTAAGCTTTTCAATTAAATCATTTTTTGGCGCGACCACAATAACTGGCATTTCAGCATCAATTAACGCTAATGGACCATGTTTCAATTCGCCTGCTGCGTACGCTTCAGCATGAATGTATGAAATCTCTTTCAGCTTCAATGCACCCTCCATCGCGATAGGGTACTGATCACCGCGACCTAAGAATAATGCGTGGTGTTTATCAGCAAAATCTTCCGCTAAATCTTCAATAGAAGAAGCTAACGCTAAGACTTCATCTAATTTTGCCGGTAATGACATCAAGGATTGAACAATTTCAGCTTGTTTAGCAACTGACATTCCGTGATGCTGACCGATTGCTACGGTCATCATTAATAAACCAACAAGCTGAGTAGTAAATGCTTTAGTTGATGCTACACCAATTTCAGCGCCAGCTTTAGTCATAAAAGCGAGATCAGATTCACGCACTAACGACGAACCCGGCACGTTACAAATAACTAAGCTCGATTGATAACCAATTTCTTTGGCTAAACGAAGTGCGGCTAATGTATCAGCAGTTTCACCTGATTGTGAAATAGTCACTAATAATGAGTTTTTTGGCACAAACGATTTACGGTATCTAAATTCGCTGGCAATCTCTATATTACATGAAACACCGGCAAGTTCTTCTAACCAGTACCTTGCGACCATACCCGAGTGATAACTGGTACCACAGGCAATAATTTGCACATGCTCTACATTTTTGAATATCTCATCAGCGCCTTCGCCAAAGGTATTTATATCAAGGGCACCACCGACTAAGCGACCTTCTAGCGAGTTACGAATAGCGGTAGGTTGCTCATAGGTTTCTTTTAACATGTAGTGACGGTATTCGCCTTTATCACCACTGTCATGTGAAACGTTGGCTTCTTTAGCTTCACGCTCAACTGGCTCGCCATTAAGATCGAAAATATTCACTTCAAAACGACTAATTTGCGCGACATCACCCTCTTCAAGGTAAGAGAATTTACGGGTAACAGGTAATAATGCCATGATATCTGAGGCAATAAAGTTTTCGCCTAAACCATAACCGATCACTAATGGACTGCCAGATCGTGCAACAATGATGCTGTCTTTATCACGGCTGTCCATTACTACTGTGCCGTAAGCGCCTTCAAGTTGTTTAACGGTTTTTTGCACTGCCGCTAATAAGCTATCACTAGTTTTTAGTTCATGGTGAACTAAATGGGTGATCACTTCAGTATCAGTTTGAGATAAGAACTCATAACCTAAACCTTGTAGGCGAGTACGCAACGCTTGATGGTTTTCGATAATACCGTTATGCACTACCGCAATAGTATTATTTGATATATGTGGGTGTGCATTCACTTCACTTGGAGCGCCGTGAGTAGCCCAGCGAGTGTGAGCGATACCTGTACCGCCAGCTAATGGTTTTTCTGCAAGCGCTTGGGCAAGTTCTTGTACTTTACCTAAGCGTTTCGCTGATAATAGTTCATTATTATCAATAATTGCTACACCAGCAGAATCGTAACCGCGATATTCTAATCGCTTTAAACCTTCTACTAAAATATCTGCTACATCACGTTGGGCGACTGCGCCGACTATGCCACACATAATCTTCTTCCTTATTTTTACGTTATTTATATTCAACGAATTAGCTGATATTACAGTTAATTCGACTGGTTTAATTTTTAGAGCTTGGCTAGGTTTTAACTTAAATGAATCAGCTAAATTAACCTTTGGCGATAATTAATTTTACGCCTTGCTCTGTTAGGGCTGTTCGCATTTCTTCAGAGAGACCATCATCTGTGATCACTGTGTGAATTTGCTGCCAGTTTAGTTCTAAGTTGGGGATTTTCTTTAATATTTTGGCCGATTCAACCATAACAATCACTTCACGAGCCACTTCTGCCATTACCCGACTTAAGCCAATTAATTCGTTAAAGGTAGTGGTGCCGCGAGTAATATCTATGCCATCGGCGCCAATAAATAACTGGTCAAAATCATATGAACGTAATACTTGCTCAGCAACTTGCCCCTGAAAAGCTTCAGAGTTAGCATCCCAAGTGCCACCGGTCATCAATAATGTAGGTTCGTTTTCTAACGCGTGAATTTCGTTAGCAATGCTTAAGGCATTGGTCATTACCACTAAGCCTTTTTTATGGGCTAATTCACTAACCAGTGCTGATGTGGTTTGACCGCTATCTATGATGATGCGGTTATGGTCACGAATTAACATTGCCGCTTGTTTGGCAATTCTTAATTTTTGCTGAGACAGCTGCTCAGGTTTTACTTCGGTAATCTCACTTGGCAAGGCAACTGCGCCACCATAACGTCTTAACAATAAGCCACTATTTTCTAGTGCCGCAAGATCTTTTCGAATGGTAACTTCAGAGGTATCAAATTGCTTGGCTAAGCTATCAACACTGACTTCACCCTGCTCATTTAAGTCGGCAATTATATTATGACGACGTTGTTGTGTATTTCTTTTAGACATAAGTGTAATGGTTACTTGAAATTGGAGGTTATTTTACTAAAGAGTACTTTACTAAATAATCCGTAATAAGCTTTCGAAACATTCACGATAAAACCATTTAGTTTCGATATTGACGTTATTATGTTTCATTTCGAAAGTTAATGCAATTTTTACGCTGTCCTTTGATCTTTTTCAATCAAAATTCAGGCACAAAAAAAGCGCTATAAATAGCACTTTTGTAAAGTATTGTGTGGTTAAGCTAAATTAATTAACTCTTCTTTGCCGGTCGTTGCCAACCGCTAAGGTTACGCTGTTTAGCTCGACCGAGAGCCAATTCACTCTCTGCTACTTCTTTAGTAATTACCGAGCCTGCACCTGTGGTAGCCGAAGCTCCAATAGTAACCGGAGCAACCAAAGAGCTATTTGAGCCGATAAAAGCATTATCACCAATGGTGGTAGTCGATTTATTTACGCCATCATAGTTACAAGTAATGGTGCCCGCGCCAATATTTACCTTAGCGCCAATTTCAGCATTACCAAGATAACTTAAGTGTCCCGCTTTAGAGCCTTCG
Source organism: uncultured Colwellia sp. (assembly GCA_913063325.1). Taxonomy (GTDB): domain Bacteria; phylum Pseudomonadota; class Gammaproteobacteria; order Enterobacterales; family Alteromonadaceae; genus Colwellia. The sequence goes on from CAJXYE010000068.1 coordinate 5,138, forward strand.
CCTAAGGTAGTATTTTTCATTTCAACAAAATTACCAATATGCGAGTCTTGTTTCATCACCGAGCCAGGGCGGATACGAGCAAAAGGACCAACCGAGCAGTTAGCTTCAATTACTGCATCTTCAATAATACTATTTGGCTTAATTTCAACACCTTCGCCAATAACACTATTTTTAATTATACAGTTGGCGCCAACCAGTACGTTATCAGCTAAAGTTACCGTGCCTTCAAAAATACAATTTACATCAATGCTTACTTCAGTACCTGTGGTTAATTTACCACGAACATCAATACGAGCTGGGTCGCGTAAACTTGCGCCAGCAATCATCAACTCTTCAGCAATGCGGGCTTGGTATGCTCGCTCTAAAGTAGCAAGTTGCACACGGTTGTTAGCACCTTCTACTTCAATTTCAGTTTCAGGGTGAGCAGTATTAATGGTTTTACCTTCACCATGGGCTGAAGCAATGATATCGGTAAGATAATATTCACCTTGAGCATTATCACTCGATAAGTTGCTTAACCAACGCTTTAAATCGCCACCGTTAGCCAATAAAATTCCGGTATTAGCTTCGTTAATTTTTAGCTGCTCTGAGCTAGCATCTTTTTGCTCAATAATGCCAACCACTTGTTGCTGACCTGCAATTTCTTGACGAACAATACGGCCATAACCCATAGGGTTAGCTAAATGCACCGTTAATAGCGCCATACCATCAGCTGGTTTTGCCGCTAATAAATTTTCTAACGTTGATACTTTAGTTAACGGTACGTCACCGTAAAGTACTAAGACATCTTCATCATCAGTTAGAAATGGCGAAGCTTGATCAACCGCATGGCCGGTACCAAGTTGCTCTACTTGTTCAACAAACGTTAAGTCGTCACTGCTCTTTCCTTCAGTAAGCGCTGCCTTTAATGCATCACCGCCAAAACCATAAACGACATAGATATTACTTGCGCCTAGCTGGCGAGCACTGTCGATAACATGACCAACCATAGGCTTGTCTGCAACACTATGAAGAACTTTTGGTAAGGAAGAGCGCATACGGGTACCTTTACCCGCAGCAAGAATAACGACAGAAAGTGACATGATAAATCCATTCATTGAGCATATTTAAGAGTGCGTATTGTAACCAAGTTTATTGTATCTAGGCTAGGAGTAGTTGGGGTTTTTAGATAAAAGCTTCTGTTCTAGTCTGAAAGGGAGAGGTTAAGCAGTCATTTTTATCACATAGCAAGTAACCTGAGATCTGGTTAAGCAGCACTTTTTCAAGATTCATTAAGCTGAAGCATTAAACTAAATTTTGTTCCGCCTAGGTAATACTTTTCAATGGTACAATTTTTTGATGACCTAACCTATGCGGCTTTGTAGATGCTTATGCGCCTATTGAATATAGTTATCAGGCCTTTTCTTGGAGTGACCTAGCGATATTGCCTCATTACGTTTTTTTATTATTTAAATCACTCTAGCCGATGACTTCGTTGAATAAAGCCCAGGCTTGTTGATTTGCATCATTGATTGCGGGCTGTCGATACCAGTAAAAGCAAATTTTTTATAAAGCCCGTGAGCATCAAGGGTACACAGCATAAATCGTCTTAAGCCTTGTAAGTCATTATGCTGCATAATAAAGTTTATCAAGGCGGTGCCTAGGCCACGATTGGCATATTCAGGTAATACAAAAACATCGGCTAAATAAGCAAAAATGGCTTTGTCAGTAATTACCCGAGCAAAACCTATTTGTCGATTATTAAAGTACAAACCAAAGCACATAGAGTTATTAATCGCTGTGGCAACCAATTCCCTCGATATGCCTTTAGACCAATAACTGCAAGTTAAGTAGCCATGAATAATGTTAAGTTGCAGGCTGGCCTCATCATCACTCACTAAAAAGGTTTGCTCTTGGTTGGTTATTGCTTTTTGAGTATTTTTTTTCACCTTATCTTTCACTTCATCAATAAGGTTTTTATTCATATTATTTGTCATATTAATTTCCTATGATCATAGCTATGCTGGCTAACGTTGCTAATGCCAGCGTGATATTGAATACTTGCCAGTGACGAGGGGTTTTTAATAGTCGCTGCATCGCCACCCCACAACAAATCCAGAATAAGCTGCCAATAAAGCCAGTGATGCTCCAGGCAAAGATCACCATAAATACCGAGTAAAAGTATGCTTCACCTACCAAGGTAAAAGCTGAAAGACAGGTAAGGCTGGTCATCCAGGCCTTAGGGTTAATAAATTGAAAGACCACCCCATGCCAAAAACTTAATGGTTGAGCACCTTTGTCTTGTTTGCTCACGGGGGATGCAAAAGCTATTTTCATTGCCAGGTACAGCATATAAGCAATACAAATTACCTTAAGCACCTGTTGTGCTGCAGGGTAGTTAGTAAAGATGGCGCCTAGACCAAGACTGAGCAGCACAACGAGCAATAAAATGCCTAAACGTATGCCAAATACAAATGGCATACTGGCGCGAAAACCAAAGTGAGCACCATTAGCTGAAAGCAACATATTGTTTGGACCAGGGGTTGATGCCGCAGTAAGGGTAAATATCAGTAAGGGTAACATCAGCGTAAAAAGTTGTTCGTACATAAAAGTCCTTGCATTAATCAAATTGTATGCATACAATTCTCATTTATTAGGGTGTCACTTATTAAGTGTCATCATATTGATTTTTTTTTATTACTCAAGGATTTTATTGACACCATGACAATTTGGACACCAATACTCGATAGTGCCTTGCCAAAGTATTTGGCCTTAGCCCAGGCTATAGAAGAAGCAATCAATAAAGGTGAGTTAAAACCCGAAGATAAGTTGCCACCACAGAGACGCCTTGCTGATGCCTTAAGGGTAACAATAGGGACAATTTCTCGTGCCTACAGTGAAGCTGAGCGGCGTGGTTTGGTTACAGCCAAAACGGGTAGTGGCACTTACGTTCGAACAAATAATAATGTCAATGCCGTAGATGATGAAATGGCGCAGGACATTGCGGGCAAAATTGATATGCAAGCGGCCTTTGCGCCAGAAGGCCCGCAAATAAAAATGTTAAGCCGCGCAATGACATCAATGGCTGAAAGTGAGCAACTACTTGATAATTTACTGAATTATGCCCCTGAACTTGGCTACTCCAATCATCGCAATAGTTTTCAGCAGTGGCTGACTACTGAGCCTGTAGCATTAAAAGACTGTGATTTTTTACTTACTCACGGTGGCCAACATGCCATTAGTGTCGCAATTAATGCCCTATGCCGAGAGGGGGATATAATTCTTACTGAAGATTTAGTCTTCCCTGGTATCTTAGCCGCAGCGCAGGACAAGGGTGTTAACGTTATCTCTATTGCCATGGACGTTCAGGGCATTATGCCAGACAAAGTTTTACAAGCTTGCCAACGTCATAAACCCCGAATGATTTACTTAACACCTAATAGCCAAAACCCCTGCGGAACACAGTTATCAATTGAGCGACGCCAAGCACTGGTAGATATTTGCCGTGCACATAATGTATTGATTCTAGAAGATGATGTCCAGTTTATTGCCAGTAAAGATAAACCAAAAAGTATGCAAGAATTGGCACCTGAGCAATCTATCTACTTAAGCAGCTTTTCCAAACGTTTTAGTGGTGCAATGCGCATTGGTTTTTTAGTCGCACCTCATGCTATTTACAATAAAATTCGTCTATCCCTGCGGGCTTCTTCTTGGACAAATTCGCCCATATTAATACACTGGTTGTGCCAATGGATGGATAATGGTGAACTTGCCAAATTAGAGCTCTGGCTAGCAGCAGAAATGTCAACACGACAAGCTCTCGCTAAGCAGCACCTTTCCGCTTGGGCATCGAATAGTCAACAAACCAGTTTTAATTTATGGCTAGAGTTACCCCCCGGATGGTTGAGCCATGAATTTGTAGCACAAGCCAAAACACAGGGAGTATTAGTACGTAGTGCAGATGACTACCGCGCGGGTCAGCAAATACCATCACCAGCTATACGTTTGTGTCTCAGCAGGCCAAAAACTCATTTACAACTAACCGATGCATTAATAATCATTAAAACTATTTTGCAACAAGGGCCATCTTTAAAAGAAGCCGTTATGTAAAAATATGGCCAGTTCCTACCGTCTGTGTTTAAAGGTAATGGTCTACCTGAGACCTCTTATTAGCCGCTTTAAAACAATAAATCAGTTAATTGCTGGTTTTTCCCGTCGACTGATTAATCCGATTTTCCATAGCCATGTTTTACTCGTGGCACTCGAATACAGAATGTCAAAAGTGTTCATCTCTAGAGTGCCTATAGCTTATTGCTCGCTTGTATTAAGCGGCAACTCACTGTAGTTATTACTGTATCGACATTGCAATACTTCAGCTGATCCCAAACTTAATGCAATTGGTATAAGCAGTGATATAAGCCGCACCATAACAAGGCAGAAGCACCGTTATAGTCTGCATTCATTTAAACACCAGATCATAACACGTTGTATTTACAGCGATAAATAATGGGTATGCTTTTTGCTTGATTAATATCAATATACTTGTCAAATCCTGGATCTATGATGTTGTTTGGACGCAAAAAAAGAAAACCGATTACCATTCCCGATAAAAAAGTAAAAGAATGGAAATACACTACCTGTAATTATTGTTCAACGGGTTGTGCCATTGAAATTGGTCTAAACGAAGATAAACGCATTGTCACTACTCGTGGCCATGCTGGCGCAGACGTTAACCGCGGTAAGTTGTGTATTAAAGGTTTGTTAGAGCACGAACTTTTTGAAAGCCCCGGCCGAGGAACCGAGCCGCTTATTCGTGACAAACATTTTGAAAAATTTGAAAAAACAACCTGGGATCATGCTCTAGATACTACCGCCCAAAAAATTAAAGAAATACAAGATAAGTACGGTAAAGATGCATTCGCTGTTGTGTCAACCGGCCAGTTATTAACTGAAGAATTTTATACTTTAGGTAAGCTAACCCGTGGTTGTATCGGTACCAATAACTACGATGGTAATACCACCTTGTGTATGGCTTCTGCCGTAAGTGGCTATAAACGTTCTTTTGGTAGTGATGGTCCTCCAGGTTGTTATGATGATTTTGAACATACCCATTGTTTTATGGCGTTCGGTTCGAACTTACCTGAGCAACATCCGGTTATTTATTGGCGTTTAAAAGAAGCCTTAGAAAAACGTAAATTTCCCTTAATCGTGGTTGACCCTCGCGTGACCATGTTCGCGCAATTTGCTGATATTCATTTACCGATAACGCCTGGTACTGACTGTGTATTAATTAACTCTATGATGTACGTTATTATTAACGAGGGTTTACAAGACCAAGCATACATAGATGCACACACTGAAGGTTATGAAGCTGTTAAGGCTTTAGTGCAAGATTACGCACCGGAAGTGGCTCAACATCAATGTGGTATTGATGAAGACCGTATTCGTAGTGTTGCCCGATTATATGCTAAAGCGCCTTCAGCAATGAGTATTTGGACCATGGGCATTAACCAGTCTACCCATGGCTCTGATGGTGTTGCCAATATCAACAATCTTAACTTGATCACAGGTAACATTGGTAAACCCGGCGGTACTTCACTATCAATCACGGGTCAATGTAATGCCATGGGCACACGTGAATGGTCTTCATGTTCAGGTTTACCTGGCTATCGCGCCTTAGAAAATCCACAACATCGCCAAGAAATCGCTGATTTTTGGGGCATAGATCCAGAATTTTTCCCGAAAAAACGTGGCTTAGCGCAAACCGATATATTCCCAGCGATTGAAACGGGTGACATAAAAGGTATGTGGATTGTTGCCACAAACCCAATGACCTCGATGGCAAATACGCCGCGCATTCGTAAGATGCTTGAAAGCTTAGATTTCTTAGTGGTTCAAGATGTTTATGCCGACGTTGAAACCAATCAGTATTCTCACGTGTATTTCCCTGCTTCTGTTTGGGCAGAGAAAGAAGGTTGTCATACCAACACAGAACGTCGCGTTAGCTTGATCAGTAATGTTTTACCGCCATACGCAAATTCAAAACCTGATTTTTGGATATTTAATCAAATGGCCAAACGTTTTGACAACGGCCAGAAAATTAAATTCCCAGAAACACCTGAGGGTGCTTTTGAAGAAATGAAACAGCTTTCTAAAGGGTCTAACCCATACGGCAATGAACGCACACTTGATATTTCAGGTATGAGTTACGAAAAAATTGTTAAAGCTCGCGGTATCCAATGGCCGTACAGTGAAGAGCAAGATAAAGCCAGTGGTAGCCTTAAAGGCAGTCCACGTTTATATACCGATGGTAAATTCCAAACGCCATCAGGTAAAGCTAACTTAATTTGTGTCGATTTTTACGACAACAACGAAAAACCCTGTAAAGATTATCCTTTTTGGTTGAACAGTGGTCGTGTGGTTGAGCATTTTCATACCCGTACCCGTACCGGTAAAATTGGTAACTGTAACAAATTTAGCCCAACACCTTACATGGAAATGAATCCTGATGCCGCTAAAGAGTTAGGTATTGAACATCAGACATATGTTCGCTTAACGAGTCGACGTGGTGACGCTGTAGTTCTGGTACAGCTTACTCAACGAGTATCACGTGACATGGTATTTATTCCTTTCCATTTCCATGACTGTGTGAACCGTTTGACGGTGGGTTTATTAGACCCTTATTCTCGCCAGCCAGCCTTTAAACAATGTTCTGCCAGAATAGAAAAGGTAGACCAAGAAGAAGCGGCCCGTTTAAATGCAGAACGTCGCAACTACTAATTCGGCAGAAGAGAGAGCAATTATGAGTAAAGAAATAGAAAATTCATCCGCCGATGTTGCCGTTCAAGGTTTTGACCCGGCGACGATGGAAATTGGTAAAGAACAAGAAGGACGTTCAAATCACTGGGAAGTGAGAACTCAAGAGCAATCCTATGCTTTTTTACCTGACCAAGAAATTGATAAAGAAAATCGTTACGGCCAACAAATCGATTTAGTTGAACTAACCGGCCTTCCGGCAGGGCGTTCGATGTTTATCAACGAAAATCCTGAGGTTGGCTCAAATCCAAATCGTAATAAACAACATGGTTTTTTCTTCACTGCAGATAACTGTATTGGTTGTCATGCCTGTGAAGCCGCTTGTTCAGAGAAAAATGATAATCCATCACATCTTGCGTTTCGTAGCGTAGGTTATGTAGAAGGCGGTTCATTTCCTGATTACAAGCGTATGAACATTTCAATGGCCTGTAACCATTGTGATGATCCGGTTTGTTTAAAAGGTTGTCCTACTAAAGCTTATACTAAACATGCGGAATACGGCGCTGTATTGCAAGACCCTGAAACCTGTTTTGGTTGTGGTTACTGTACTTGGGTTTGTCCATATAATGCACCGCAATTAGACCCCGTTAAAGGTCAGGTTTCAAAATGTAATATGTGTGTTGACCGTTTAGAAGTTGGTTTAAAACCCGCTTGTGTCTCGGCTTGTATTGGTAATGCGTTAGATTTTGGTGTTATTGAAAATACCCCAGAAAAACGTGAACAATGTAAAACACACATTCCAGGTTTTCCCGATCCTGAAATCACTCATCCTAATATTCGTTTTCAACAAACCAAAGATTTGCCGATTGAAATGAGTCGTACCGATTCTATGCCGGTAAAATACCATAAAGACAGTGAAGGCAATTACAAGCCAGTAGTTGATCAAAAACAAGGTAAAGCTAAACATTGGAATTTCGCTAAACTAAATAGTCGCGAAAACCCATTAGTTTTATTTACTTTATTTGCTCAAGCAGCCTTAGGTGTATTCTTTATTACCTTCTTAGGTGCATTGTTCGGTGTAGAAGCGTTAAGTCTATTTGTTGCTTCTGATATGTTTTTACCACTGACGGTAACGGCATTAGTGATGACAAGTTTTGCCTTAATAATGAGTGTTACCCATTTAGGTAAACCAATGCGCTTTTATCGTGGTTTTAATAACTTACGTTATTCACCTATGGCAAGAGAAGGTTTAGGTTTAGCCTTGTTTTCAGCGGGTTGTGGTTTAACGGCATTGTTTTCATTACCGAGTAATGTATGGCTAACTGAATTTATTTCAACAAATGTAGGCTTAGATTTAGTTGCCTTAACGCAAGCTTTACCTTTAGATACCTTAGTGAAAGCTGCTGGCATCTTTGCGGTAATTGGTGGTAGCGGTGGTTTATTCTATATGAATAAATGTTATCAAATTAAAGCGCGTCCATTCTGGAATCATTTACAAACAGCGACCTCGTTTGTTGGTAATAGCTTATCATTAGGTGCGTTTGTTGGTGGTGCTATTGTGGTGATTACCCTAATGGTAACTCAAGCAACTACAGCATTAATTGAACAAGCAAGTATCGTTTTTTCCAGTGCCTTTATTATCGGTATGCTGATTGAAGCGTTAGGCTTAATAAAACATAACAGTGATTTAAACCGTAGTGAAAATGAAGGTGGTGCCGCGCATTACATTCAATGTACCACCTTTGGTAAAACTTACCTTTTCCGTAACTGGTTATTAGCGCTGAACATTATTGCGGGTGTATCTTTATTAACGGTAAATTTGCTTGGTTATAACGAGCCTGCGTTATTATTAATTTGGGTCGCATTAGCATTAGTTAACTGTTTTACTGCGGCAATAGGTCGTGCTTTATTCTATATCTTGGTGATTCCAACAACGATGCCAGGTGCATTTTTCTGGAAGAACAAAGCCTTTGAACAACATGCTCGTGATATTGGTTTAGCTGATAACCCAGCGACGGGTGTAGCACCATTAGCTCATTAAGCCTTAACTCTTAAAACTAGGCCTTATCCCTTAAGAAAAAGTGTATTGGCTAAAAGGTTTTTATGAGTAAATTAATAAAAAGAGCGGATTAATTCGCTCTTTTTCTTTTTACAAGCAGACAGAGCTAGCGTAGGGTTAAACTAGCTTGAAAAGTTAAATTAAAGCAAAGCCAATCAAAAGAATGCCAAACTAAATCAAATTAAAAGAAAGATAAACCAATGTTAAAAACACTAGAAGACACGCTACAAAAAAGTTGTTTAATCGGCTTAACATATTTCGATATCGACGGTAAAGAGCTAAAGAAACAGCTACTTGCCGGTAGGGTCGTAGCTGTTGATGCTGAAATGGGTATTACCATAAAGCTACTCTCTGAAGGTGAAGCTACGCTTGAAAGCAATAATACCGATAAAAGTAAGCAAAAAGGTAAAGCTAAAAAAGACGCTAACTTTATTATTCCCGCGACATTATCTTGCTGGTTTAAAGCGCCTAAAGGTGAGTTTCATACTAGCCATGAACAAGTGAAAATTGTCGATCCAGACTTTTTAGTGACTTGGGATATTTACCAAACTAAAAGCCAACAAGACGACAAAAAACAAGAAGGGCAACAACAGTGGTGGAAGTGGTACCCAAGGACTGAAGACCCTAGGGTTAATCAATAAAGCTATGTTTAGTCATTTTTTTAAATTTAATAAGGTTTCTAAGCAGCAAGACAAGCTTATCCGACAAGCATTAGCTCAATACCAAAATGAATTATTTCCTGCTGGGGTTTTAGTGATTGCCAGTAACTTGGAACTGACTAAAAAGAAAGGCAATATTGTCGTCGCTTTTACTCTGCCTTTTCCTTGTCAAAGTGAGTATCCAGCCATTGGAGAGCATATTCAACAAGTACTCGTTGCGGAAAATGATCAAAGCTCAATTGAGCTACAAATAAAGATAAAAATCTGGCCTGTTTTTATGCACTCATATGACGGTATTAAAAATATTATCGTTATCTCTTCTGGTAAAGGTGGCGTGGGCAAATCAACCACTTCGGTGAACTTGGCGTATGCTTTACAGGCTCAAGGTGCCAGTGTCGGAATTTTAGATGCCGATGTTTATGGACCATCGTTACCCAAAATGTTGGGGCTTGAAGGTATGCACCCACGCTCACCCAATGGCATTAATCTAGAGCCGATCATTAAAAATGGTATTGAGGCGATGTCGACCGGTTTTTTGGCTGATGGCCAAGACGCTAAAATATGGCGTGGTGCACTTGCGAGCTCTGCTTTTGAACAAATGCTTAAAGAGACCTTTTGGGGTGGTGTTGATTATCTGCTTATTGATATGCCTCCAGGTACAGGAGATATTCAAATAACCTTATCGCAAAAGGTTGAAGCGGTAGTGTCGGTAATAGTTACAACTCCACAAGATATTGCGCTTATTGATGCCACTAAAGGCATAAATATGTTTGAACAGGTTAAAATTCCGGTATTAGGGTTAATTGAAAACATGAGTTATCACGTGTGCCCCAAGTGTTCGAGTAAATCAACTATCTTTGGTGAGCATGGCGGTAAAGAATTAGCACAGGCTAAAGCTATTCCATTATTAGGACAATTACCCCTAGACATTAAAATTCGTGAATGTGCTGACCTAGGCCAGTCAATTCAAGAGCAAGATCCGCAATCGAATATAGCTCAGCTTTATCGTACCTTGGCAAGCAAATTGACAGCAGAGTTGTATTATCAAAAAGATAGTCGCAGCCCCCTTAATTAATAAGGCAGTAGATTACAGGTTATAACCGTGTAACGACAATTAAGATTGTCCATAGCCATTAAAGTTTGTTGGTAAGGTGTTAGTTCTGGAAAATATCGAAGGCGTAAGACGGTCAATACAGCCATGACCGATTAGGGGCGCCTTGTGCCAATCCAATGTTTTTAATGAGTAAATAAAATTTATAGCTATAGAACGCTATTTAAAATTAACGGTTGTAATAGTTACTTGAAGTAATAGCTAGTAATTGAGTGTAATTACAAATCATCGGATTGTTGTTCCGGTTGTCGAGGGTTCAAGCCTCTTTAGCCACCCCATCTATTATGATATAAACCTTTAAAACCAAATGTTCTAGGTTATTCGCTACTATAATCAGAACCTTCTGATGATCGCTCCTGTGCTTTTTTACACAACACAAAACAACCTATTTCTTTTTCGATGCACTTGATGAACCATGGAAAGCAAGACCTGATAATTACAAGACTCTGAAAAGCATTGGGGGTTATTTTAGGTAGATACAGCACCAAACAAGTTATTATGTATCAGGGGTTTTTATAATTCTATGACTATAATCGAGATATTAAAAAATAAATGTTCGGCAAGGACTAGTATTTCATAATGCGTTATATTTTATACATAATATTCTCGATGACCACAATACAAACCTTCGCTGCTGGTATCAATGTCACTTTGATTCTTCCTGATGGCAAAGGACCACTATTTTGGCAAATGGTTGCCAATGTCAGTAAGGCTAGTGCTAGAAGTTTACATGTCGATCTAGAAATAATACATCACGATCCAGATCGTTTTGCCTCCCGAAAGGCCATTGAAGCTGTAATCCAAAGGAAAATAACACCAGGCTACATTATATTTTTCCCTTTTAACGGCAATGCAGTCAGTTTATTCACCCAATTGGAATCAGCCAAAATTCCCTTTGTTACTTTAGAGCAAAAGTTTAGCGATACTGTCAAATTGAAACTGGGTAATGTTCGTGAAAAATACCAATATTGGTTAGGAGAAATAACATACGACAATAAAACAGGAGGCGAACTTTTACTAAATACACTGATTGATGCTCATAAAAAGACATCCCATAACAAAATAGCGTATATCACAGGTATTGGTGGTGATTTTGATAATGTATCCAAAAAACGGCAGTCAGCACTTGAGAGCCTGATTAGGCAAAACACATCCAATGAAATCATTATTAATCAAGTTTTTCCTATGTATTGGGATCCAACGATAATTAATGAACGTTTTCCCAAGATATCAATGCGTTATCCTAAAACGAATATCTTTTGGTGTGCTAGCGATGAAATGGCTCTTGAAATACTAAAAGAGCATAAAGCAACGAATAATTCACCCATCATTGTCGGCGGTTTTGACTGGCTGCCTAGAGCGCTAAAAAAAATAAAAAGTGGAGAACTAACAGCATCTGTTGGTAGCCATTTCTTAATGGCATCACACGCCTTAATTAAAATTGTAGACTATCATAATGGTATCGATCGTTTTCTTAAACCTCCGTATGTTTTGCAATATGAAGTAATTAGCGCCAATAACGTTGATGAATTTCTGCCTTTCATAGAACAGAAACTTTGGAATAAAGTAAATTTTTCAAATTATCTATTTTCTAAGTCAAGCAAACCCAAACCAATTTTAACTTTTGAAAATATGGTCGCCAGTATAGAAAAATAGTACTAGAAAGCTTTCGTAGCTAAGCAATTCATTCTGAGGTCTTTTTTCACTCAGAAAATAGTCTACTTGGTGGTATGAGTTGCCCTTAAAGTGATGTTATTTATAGTATGGATAAGTATACCGCCCCACCTACCCCCTTTTGGACAAGCTTTATTGTCGTTGCACAATAACACCGACTCTCCATTTTTTAGCAAATATGATCAAAAAAGCCATCACTAGACGCTAGCGATGGCCTTTTAACAAAAAAATATTATTAAATATCTTCAGCTTTATGCCGAAGTATTAATATTTTATTAATAAAGTACTTGTACTTGCTCGTTCTCGATACGAATATCATAAACCGCAATCGTTTCATCTTCTTGCAAACATTGCCCGGTTTTTAATGAGTAATGTTGCTTATATAATGGTGAAGACACTACTGGCTCACTGTCAATACAGCCAACAAGACCACGGTAAAGAACATTAGCTTTACCGATAGGATCGTAGTTACCTACCGCAAATATTTGTTCTTCACTGTTCGGTAGATAAAAAATAGCAATTTGCTCTTCTTCACCTGTTTCGTTAGTCAATAAAGCACTAATACCAGAGTCTGTTACTAAGTCTGCTGTGCCGCAGATTGTACGCCATAATTTGTCAGTTATTGTAGTCATTTGTTGTACTCCTCTTAAACCGTTTCTGCTGCGGCATCAATAATAGTCACTTCAATTTTTTCCTGTCCACGTGCCGGACGAATTTGTTCACGCTCAGTAACAAACTGGATATTGCTATCATTTTTGTCTGAGTTAACAAAAGGTTTAAAACGTTTTAATGCTTCAGGATCTTCTATGGTAGTTTTCCATTCACATTGATAAGAACCAACAATTGCTGCCATTTGTGTTTCTAACACATCGTTAAGTTCTAAACTGTCTTTGATGATAACGTCTTGTAAGTAGGCTAAACCGCCTTCTAAATTATCCATCCAAGTTGAAGTACGCTGCAATCTATCGCCCGTTTGCACGTAAAACATTAAGATACGGTCAACATATTTAACTAAGGTTTCATCATCTAAATCGGTGGCAAATAAATCACCGTGGCGTGGCTTCATACCACCGTTACCGCCGACAAAAAGGTTCCAACCATTTTCTGTGGCAATAATACCAATATCTTTACCCTGTGCTTCAGCACATTCGCGGGTACAACCTGAGACACCAAACTTAATCTTATGTGGTGCACGTAAACCTTTGTATCTGTGCTCTAAATCAATTGCCATTGTCATGCTGTCTTGCACGCCATAACGACACCAAGTAGAGCCAACACATGATTTAACCGTACGTAAGGATTTACCGTAAGCGTGTCCCGTTTCAAAACCAGCATCCACTAATTCTTTCCAAATTGGCGGTAATTGCTCAACACGGGCACCAAATAAATCAACACGCGCGCCACCGGTAATTTTGGTATATAAATTATATTTTTTAGCAACTTCGCCTAAGACGATAAGTTTATCTGGGGTGATTTCACCACCAGCGATACGTGGTACAACGGAGTAAGTACCATCTTTTTGCATGTTACCTAGGTAGGTATCATTGGTATCTTGTAGTGATAGATGTGGTTTCTTAAGAATGTAATCATTCCATACCGAGGCAAGTACTGAGCCGGCTAATGGTTTACAAATTTCACAGCCTAAACCTTTACCGTGCTTATCTAAAAGCTCATCAAAAGTTTTGATTTTTTCTACGCTAACAAGGTCGTAGATTTCACGGCGTGAATAAGCAAAATGCTCACAAATATCTTTTTTAACTTCAACACCGCGTTTTTCAAACTCGTTATCGGCAACACTTTTAACTAATGCTGCACAACCACCACAGCCAGAACCGGCTTTAGTGTCGCTTTTCACTTGACCAACATCAACGGCGCCACAATCAATCGCGGCAATGATGTCGCCTTTGGTAACGTTATGACATGAACAGATAGAAGCTGAGTCAGGTAAAGCATCAACCCCTAATGTTGGCTTATCACCTGCTGAAGGTAAAATTAAACCTTCTGGCGATTCTGGTAAATCAATGTCATTAAGCATGTATTGTAGAAGTGAGTCGTATTCACTGGTATCACCAATAAGTACAGCACCTAACATTTTTGTTTTGTCTGCCGAGACAACAATTTTCTTGTAGATAGCTTCGGGTTGGTTTTCGTAAGTATAGGTTAAGGCACCTTCAGTTTTAGCGTGAGCATCACCAATTGAGCCTACTTCAACGCCCATTAGCTTTAACTTGGTACTCATGTCAGCGCCGGTAAATTCTGCGGCTTCACCACAGATATTTTTAACAGCAACTTTCGCCATGTTGTAACCTGGCGCAACTAAACCATAAATAAAGTTATTCCATAACGCACACTCACCAATAGCATAAATATCAGCGTCAGAAGTTTTACATTGATTATCAATAACAATACCGCCACGGGCACCTAATTCAAGGTCAAATTCGCGGGCTAGATTGTCATAAGGACGAATACCGGCGGAGAATAAAATTAAGTCAGTTTCAAGTACGGTATCATCACTAAAACATAATTTATAACGATGTTTGTCCCCTTCTTCAATAACGTTGGTTGCTTTTGAAGTATGAACTTGTACGCCTAGTTCTTCAATTTTTGCTCTAAGTACACGACCACCGCCGCCATCAACTTGCACTGCCATTAACTGCGGCGCAAATTCAACGACATGCGTTTCTAAACCAAGCTCTTTAAGTGCTTTTGCCGCTTCTAAACCAAGCAAACCACCACCAATTACTACACCAACTTTACTGACGTTAGCACTTGCTTGAATGGCTTCTAAGTCCTCAATGGTACGGTAAACTAAGCTATGCTCTACATCTCCGCCAGGAATCGGAGGAACAAAAGGGTATGAGCCTGTTGCTAGAATAAGTTTGTCGTAAGCGAACGATTCACCACTTTCTGTGGTAACCACTTTGGCAGACTTATCAATATTAGTAACTTTGGCATTGGTTTCAAAATTAACACCTAATTCGTCATAATGCTCAGGGGTTGTTAACGCAAGATCTTCTGCCGTTTTACCAGCAAAGTATGAAGACAGATAAACACGATCGTATGCTAATCGTGATTCAGCAGATAATACTGTAACTTGGTAATCTTCATGTTTACTCATTTCTTCAACAAAGTGGTGGCCAACCATACCGTTGCCAACCACAACAATTTTAGCTTTGCTCGACAGCTGTTTATCTGAATTCATAAGGACAATCCTACTAATAGTGCGTGAATAAGATAAAACCCTTTTGTAGAAGCTCAGCTTTCTATCAAGGTTTTATTCAATATGTGTTTAGTAGAGCAAGGTAAGTGCCATTCTTTTTTTTAATTAAATAACAACAGCTTAGTTACACATTACGTTGATTAAATGGTACGAATGCACTAGCTTGAGGACTAAAAGGCACTCACACGGTGCAAGTACGAATCAAATTTAAGAAATCTATTTTTGGTTAATAAGCCACGGTTGATTGATTCAGGCTTTAAATTTATTAATGAGGAATTATGAAGAGATCTTGTCTAGGGGGATTCAATTTAGTCTGCGCGAAGATTCGTCGGCATCAGGTTTATGATAACGCATGACAGATATCGAGCTTACATTTGTTAGGACTAAAACACCTGTTAAATTACCAGCCACTACTGCTGCCGCAGTAGTGGCTGGTAGCAGTATTGAGACTAAGTTGTTGCCGTTGAGATTGATCCAAAATTAGACTGTTGATATTTGGCTTTCACCCCGAATTTTTCGATAAACTGGCTAGCCGGCATAGGTCTTCCGGTATAATAACCTTGTACATAATCACATTTATCGTCTTGTAAATATCTTAGCTGAGCCTCTGTTTCAACACCCTCAGCAAGTACATCTAATCCTAGAGAGTGGCTCATCTGAATAATAGCTCTGGCAATAGATTTACTATCATCGTCATTCTCAAGATCTGAAATAAAACTACGATCTATTTTCACCTTTTGAATAGGAAAGCGTTTCAAATAACTCAGCGAAGAGTAACCGGTGCCAAAATCATCCATAGCCAACTGAAAGCCAGCATCGTGCAAGGATTGCATCATATCAATGGCTTGATCGACATTATCCATCACCGCACCCTCTGTGATTTCAAGTTCAATGAGGCTGGCGCTAATGTTATGTTCATCTAGGATCAGTAACATATTTTCTAAGAAATCTTTACGTCTAAATTGTACCGGGGAAATGTTAACCGCAACTTTAATATCTGAAATCCCCGCATTGATAAAGTTTTTTATTTCACGACATGTTTGTGCCAAAACCCAATCACCTAACTCATTAATGAGTGCACTTTGCTCAGCAACCGCAATAAATTTATCTGGTGGGATCATGCCCTTCTCAGGATGATGCCAACGTATCAATGCCTCTGCGCCAACCAATGTCTTATGGTCAATAGTAAAGAGCGGTTGATAATACAGTTCAAAGTGATCTTGTGTTAACGACTCAATTAAATCGGTTAAAATCTCTTTGTTTTTTTGCAATTTAGCATTCATTTCTTGGGTGAAAAAACGTATTACATTACGACCATCATCCTTCGCCTGATACATGGCAATATCAGCGTTTCTGAGCAACTCCTCACTATTGTCAGCATCATCCGGACAAATAGTTACCCCGATACTACTGCCCATATTAATTTTATTTCCGTTCACTTCAATGGGCTTTTTCAATAACTTATTAAGTCGCTGGGCAACTATAACTGCATTTTCAATGGTCTGAACCTTGTTGATAATAAAAGCAAATTCATCGCCACCTAGCCTTGCAACTGTATCCATATCACGCCCGGTATCGCTGAGCCTTAGTGCTACTTCTTTAAGTAATTCATCACCGGCTTCATGGCCCATGGTGTCATTAATTATTTTGAAGTTATCTAGATCCATAAAAAATACGGCAAATTTATGTCCGTTACGTTTAGACAGAGCTATCGCCTGTTGTAACCTATCTTGAAATAATAAGCGATTTGGCAGACCCGTCAGTGGGTCATGCAATGCCAGATGTTTTAATTTTTTTTCAGCTTGTCTACGTTCCTTGATTTGTAATTTTAAATTCCGGTTATTACTGTCTAAGGCCTTTTTTGATTGATTAAAGTGATAAGCCAACAAGCCAAATTCGTCCTTTCTGCGGTCATCAAGCAAGTCTGTATTGGCACCCTCTCCTTTTGATAGAGTTTGCTGAAGCTGCTTAACCATTTGATACATAGGCACGATTAAAGTACGTCGACAATAAATAAAACCAAAAAATGCGGCTACTATCAGAATTGCAATAAGCAAGATTAAAATCAAATTTGCTACCTTACTTGCACTGCTTATCGCCACTTCTTGCGGCGTGACCACTACAATTTTCCATAGTGTTTTTGGCATGATGAATACAGAGACATTCACTGGCTCACCAAGTAAGAAGTCTTGTTCAGAGATCATAGAGATTGTATCAGCATTACGATGTAAACCCTGATCGCGTAAGACCAACATATTAGCTACCATTAACTGGCTATCCGCAGGAAATATTTGCTTACTCTGCTTGGCAATACTCTCCGCCAGTAGCATATGTTCGTCTGTCAGCGCTTGAAGAAATGATTTGTTTATCTTAGTTAATATACTGGCAATGGGTTGAAATACAGTCTGCTTTTCTGCTAATTGATTTACGGTAATGTACTCTTGAGTTAACTTATTGTGATCATTTTTACTGACTTTAGTTAACTGTTCATCAGGAAAAGATAAGAATTTATTATTTCGATCAACTGCATAAGCGTAACCGCCAAGCTTAGCACTACCCTCGCGTAATATACTCTTCAGTTGTTGCAGGCTGACATCAACCGTGGCGCTGCCTGAAAATTGTTGTTGGTTGAACATTGCTACTGTGCAGGTAACCATTGGTGCCAAAGTATACGGATCCATATAAGATTTTGACCAGAGACACTCTCCTGGTTTGCTATAACGACCTAGAACATACCATTCTTCGTTATGATAACCCGTACCATCAACATCATTATATTGATCAAAATATTGTAAATTACCGTCACTGTCACGGCCCCAAAAGAAGCTACTTCGTACTACACCCTCAGTGAACTGACCTGGCTCAGGCCAAACCCCGCCCCCAGTAATAAGACCTTGATTTTCCTGTATATCAATCATTTGAGGAATGACTTTGTGGAATAGTTGTGGTTCTTTCGGTAATGTCTCCCCTGCCGCGGCCAAGTTTCGGGTCAAGGTTTCGGCAATACTAATGCGTAATGAGATCTCTGAAACGATGCGTGAACCCGTCTCATCGATCAACTCTTTATTTTTGTTTACCAGATAATCTTTAGCAACGAGATCAACAACCATGTAAGTTGCCGCTATCATTACTAAAAACAATAGGGTTAGACCAAAGGAGAACTTAAATAAAATGGTGTTTTTGGGTCTTACTATCGGTCGAATTGAAGACATCCCCTCTCCTAGAAGCTAGCTATGATAATTAATACAAAAGTAAATGATGTAGTACATGTTGAATTATTACTGCATAAAAATAGTGTAGAGTGAGTAATTTATCAAAGCATGAATACCACCAACTTGATAAGCACCACTTATATCTAACTAGACTACAAAGCAAAAAAAATTACCCCATCTTTGCGTATGCTCAATGAAATATCAATAGGGTGTAATGCTTTGTAATATATTACTCAATGTTAGTTTAGCCCGATCGTTAGGCTAAATTAACAGTGAGTGAGTTAGATAACAAATAGCATGTCAGTATTAGGGTCTTTTGACCTTTCGAGATGACTTTACAGCAGTTTGTTTGATATGTAAGCAAGGCAGAACACATGAAGTGTAGCTGGCTACATGAATGTGCGATAACGCAGTATACATTTCAAAGAAACACTGCCCTTTGGCTAATGCCGTTCACTTAAGGTGAACGGCATTTTTTTGTACTGCTTTTTTGATCGGGTATCTATTTTTAGAGCACT
>CAJXYE010000069.1 GCA_913063325.1 uncultured Colwellia sp.
CATTGGTTGAAGATAATGGTTATTCCCTTGTCGAAATCAATAACGCAGCATAAAGCGTTTATAAACCAGCCCTTTGGGGGAAGCCTGAGCAAACCATATTCGTCGTTACATTTATTTTTAAGGGAATAATCCTTAACAAAAAAATGTGCCTTGATTATGATTCGCTCAGTTTTCCTGAAACGAGCATCTTCAAGTGGAGCGGGTATAAATCACTTAACCTCAACATTTTCACTCAATAATTTATATACATAGCTATTTTTATCAGTCAATTAATGACAGAATTATAAGTAACTTACTTTCTGGTAGCTTTAAATGGATTATTATTCTAAACCCAAGGACATCTCAGCCCTAGACGCAAAATTAGAAGCACAAAAGATTGCATTTTCTCCCATTGCCTTTCAGGCAGTAATGACACTGCTTAGAACCGATATATTGAAATACCTATCTGATACTGGTGAGCAAGGAGCTACGGCTAAGCAGTTAGCTGAGCAATCAAAAATCTCTGAATACGGCGTTAAGGTATTACTTGATATGGCGGCCTCCATGGGAGTCGTTTGGATAGAAAATGATGATACCTTTAGGCTAGATAAAATAGGTCACTTTATTGTTAATGATAAATTAACCTTAGCTAACATCAATTTTACCCAGGATGTTTGTTATCAAGGTATGTTTCACTTAGAAGAAGCTATCAGATCAGGCAAGCCTTCCGGATTAAAAGTATTTGGTGATTGGCCAACAATATATCCTGCATTAACTTCATTGCCTGACAATGTTAAGAAAAGTTGGTTTGAGTTTGATCACTTTTACTCAGACCATTCATTCCCCGAAGTTCTGCCTATTATTTTTGAAGATAAACCAAATTGTATTTTAGATGTTGGCGGCAATACCGGTAAATGGACTTTGGCTTGTTTAAATTTTGATACTGATGTTCATATGGCCATTATGGACTTACCACAACAATTAACTGTATTGCAGGGTAACGTCGCAGAGCAAGGCATGTCCGAACGAATAGAAGTTCACCCTACTGATTTACTTGCTGCCGATGCACAATTTTATCAAGGGGCTGATGTTATTTGGATGAGCCAGTTCTTAGACTGCTTTTCACAAGAACAAATCCTTGATATTTTAAAAGGCGCGGTGAACGTCATGACGCAAGATACTAGTTTATTTATTATGGAGACCTACTGCGACAGACAACGATATGAAGCTGCAACCTATTGTATCAATGCAACATCACTGTATTTTACCGCCTTAGCAAATGGCGATAGCCGAATGTATCATTCAGGTGATTTCATCAAATTAATTCAAAAAGCGGGCTTGTATGTAGAAAAAGACATTGATGATATTGGCTTAGGCCATACTTTGTTTAAATGCAGAAAGAACATGCGTATTACCGATTAATTGATCTAACTTTCTAACCTAATATTTTACCGACTGTTTTTGCATTTACCATAATTTATAAATGCAAAAAACAGTTCGCTTTATTAGTCCTGCCAACGTTTGAAAATCAACGATGTGTTGATGCCACCAAAAGCAAAATTATTACTCATGACATAATTTGTCTTTAATGCTCTCCCCTGTCCTCGAATATAATCTAATGGCGCACAGTCGCTATCAATGCTTTCAAGGTTTAACGTCGGTGCAAACCAATTATCTGTCATCATATTAATGCTTGCCCACGATTCAATCGCGCCACAAGCACCCAAGGTATGACCTAAGTAGCTTTTCAGTGAACTAATAGGTATTTCACCAAAGACATTGTGAGTTGCAAGAGACTCGGCAATATCCCCTTTTTCAGTAGAAGTACCATGAGCATTAACGTAACCAATATCTTTAGGTGATAACTCGGCATCTTCTAATGCCAAACGCATCGCTTGTTCCATGGTTTCAGCGGTAGGTTGAGTTACATGCTGACCGTCAGCATTGGTCCCGAAACCGACAAGTTCACCTAGGATAGTGGCGCCTCTTTGCTGAGCATACTCAAGCTCTTCAAGAATAAAAGTACAAGCACCTTCTCCAATAACTAAGCCATCACGTTCATTATCAAATGGCCTAGGCGTAGTTTTTGGAAGCTCATTTTTCAAGCTAGTGGCAAACAAGGTATCGAAAACAGCGACACTGGATAAACATAACTCTTCTGCACCACCTGATACCATTGCTTTTTGCTTACCAAACTTGATTGCTTCATAGGCATAACCAATGCCCTGTGACGAAGAGGTACACGCTGAACTTGTGGTAATGGTTCTTCCCTTTAAACCGAAGAATACACCAACATTAACCGGTGTCGTATGAGCCATCATTTTGATATAACTAGTGGCCGTAAGGCCATCCATATTATTATCTTTTAGTAAATCACCAAAAGCAGGAATAGGCTCAGGTGAGCCCATGCAAGAGCCGTAAGAAATACCTATATCACCACTTGTTAATAGTTCACTACCTAATAACCCCGCTTGAGTTAAAGCCTCTTCGGTGACTTGAGTTGCCATTATCGACACTTTGCCCATAGATCGTATTTGCTTACGTTTATAATGCTTTGGTGTTTGGTAATGTGGAATAGGTGCTGCTAAGTTAGTATTTAACCCTGAAACTTTTTGCCACTCGGGCATATTAACCACAGCATTTTCGCCTTTTTCAAGGGCGACTTTAAAACTGTCCCAACAATTACCTAAGGCGGTGATCGCAGAAATCCCAGTGATAACAACTCTTTTCATTATGCTAATCCGCCATTAACTGAAATGGTTTGTCGGGTAATATACGCGGCATCATCCGACATCAAAAATGACACAGTACCGGCAACTTCTTCGGGTTTTCCCATTCGTTTAAGCGGGATCATTTTTAATATTTCAGTCACAGGTAACTCTTCAGTCATTTCAGTGTCAATTAGACCAGGGGCAACACAATTAACAGTGATTTTTCGCTTAGCTAGTTCTAGAGAGAGTGCTTTTGTAGCGCCAATGAGTCCGGCCTTGGCGGCACTGTAATTAACCTGTCCTCGATTACCAATAATGCCAGAAACAGAGGAGAGTGTTACTATCCTGCCACCTTTTCGAGTTTGGATCATAGGCATCACCGTTGGGTGGACTACATTATAAAAGCCATCTAAACCCGTTCTAATTACACTATCCCAATCTTCACCAGTCATTGCTGGGAATGCAGTGTCTCTGGTTAAACCGGCATTACACACTACGCCATAATAAGCGCCATTTTTAGCGATATCATGGTCAATTATTGCTTTAACTTGCTCTCTATCACACACATCGAATTGTAAAACATTTGCCGTTCTACCTAATGCTTCTATTTCATTCGCAGTTTCCTGGGCGCGCTCGACACTATTGAGGCAATGAACGGTGATATCGAAACCATCTTTTGCTAAACGTAATGCTATCGACTTTCCGATACCTCGACTTGATCCCGTCACTAAAATTCTTTTACTCATATGGCCCATCTCACTTTATTACTAAACTAATTCTTAACCTAAATTTAAACTTAAAACTTAAAACTTAAGTAACCCTTAGCTATGCCTTAACTATGCCTAGCCAAAGCTTTACTGTTTTTCACTCATGCCAACAAAATCTTGTGGCTCAGGAGGTAGAAAAACATTTACCTGTGCGGTGGCTATAATGTCTTCTTGGTTTAAAATTTCACAACTATAAACACCAAGACCTGAGGGCTCTTTGTGTAATTCGACGATTTTTACTTTTAAATGACTACCCTTATCAAAGTAGTTTTGCCTCTGCTGGTATTTTCTTGAGCCCAATAGAAATCCTATTTGCACAGCTTTGCCCTGCTCTAACGCTTTAGCCCCTGCAAAAGCGGCAATTGACTGCGCCATATATTCAATACCGATATAAGCGGGCACTCCAGACTTATCAGTCTGATAAAAAGCTGAGTGTTCGTCAATATCAAGCCAACACGTTGCCGACTCATCATTAAAGTCGTCTAAGCCGCCAATGAGGATCATTGGCTCGCGATGTGAGATAAGCGTGTTAATAGGGTACTTATTCAAAACTTGTTCCTAATATTAGACTGATATTACTGCCTCCAAAAGCAAAGGAGTTAGACAGAGACAAAGATAAACCAGCAACTGTTTCACCTGAGCTCACCTTAAAACTACTCAATGATGAATCAAGATTGCCATCGATCTTATTCTCTGGAATAAGTCGCTTTGTATTTTCTTTACTTAACAGTAACCAAATCAAGCCCGCTTCTATTGCTCCTGCCGCGCCTAATGTATGACCAGTAAACCTTTTAGTTGAACCCGCCAAAACAGCTTGCTGACAAAATGCGGAAACAGCCTTAGCTTCCATATCATCATTTTTCGGTGTGCCAGTACCATGTAGGTTCAGGTAATCTAATTGCTCTGCTGCTATATTTGCCTTTTCAACAGCTTGTTTCATTGAAGCTAAAGCACCTACGCCTTCAGGATCCGGCGCTGAAACATGGTAGGCATCTGATGATTCGCCCACAGACAACAGCTTAATATCATCTTTAGCCTGGCTCATAACAAACAATGCTGCACCTTCGCCAATATTAATACCATCACGCTCACTACCAAAAGGATTACAATATGATTTAGCGGTAGATTCAAGTGATTTAAAGCCATTACTTGGTAATTGACTTAAGGTATCAACACCACCACAAATAACGATATCGGCCAAATTACTTTCGAGTATCATTTTGGCGCTATGTAAAGCTTTAGCACTAGAGCTACAAGCGGTAGAGATACTATAAACAGGGCCTTGAGCAGCTAATTTACTGGCGATAAACTGCGCTGGAGCAATCATTTCTTGGCTTGAGTAATGAAAGGCTTGGGGCATATCACCTGTGGCTAACAATGACGCTCTTGCTTGCTCTCCTTCTAAAATCCCAGAAGTACTTGTACCTATTACCACACCGATTCTTGCCGATGTTTGTTGTGCTTTTAACCGCGCTATTGTTGGCATTATTTGAGTTAATGCAGCAAGCGCTAATTGATTATTGCGACTGTTAAAGTGACTTTCTTCATTTTCCAGCGATGGCAGTTCAGCATTTACTTGACCCACATACAAAGATTCACCATTAACCAATAAATGGCTATTTAATGATAAAAACTCTTCATCCGTTTTTCTGGTCAAATTCATCAGTACGCTATTTTTATCTGTACCCAGTGAGCAGATAATACCTAAATCATGAAGGCTTGCAGTTATCATTACTATTACTCCATAGGTAAAATGGTTAACTGATAACCACGTTGAAAGTGCTTGTAACTAATGCTCTCAGACCCTTTGACAATACTTATAATGACATTACCATCTGATTTAATTATTCGCTCTTTGCCATTTTTGTGCTCAGTAATTACCGCATCGGTAAGTGCAGAATTTATTGCGACTAAAGGCCAGTACACTAATTGAATATCTGAAATTATATACGGCAGAGGTAACATATCAAACTCAACATATTTCTTTTGCTGCAGTGCCTGACCTTCTACAAAAACCAGCTCAAATAAGGGTAAACCTTGTGGTGAAACAGCTACTAAATTTAGCCCTTGTTCGGTTAGCTCTAACTGAGTCAATAACTGGTTTTCACTGCCCTGATAGCTAATGGTTAACAGCTGGTTTTTTGATTGATTAACCAATGCCCCTGGTGGTGCAGTTAATTGCAATGTCACACCTTCAGCGATTTGTACCTGATTAACGTTACTAAGGTCAACGCCAACATTTGAGTTAGTACTACAGCCACAAAGCATTAACACTAACATTAGTGTGGTAAGTATTAATTTTACTGACATAATTCTACCAATGTTTTAAAACGTCTTTCACTTTGTGCGACATAGGGGTTACTTTGATCCCAAGCGTAGCCCGCTAAAATTGAGCTAATCATAGCTTTTACTTTGCTATCTTGATCTTGGTAAAAAATTACATCTTGAAAGCCCGATTCATACCATGAATTAACAAAAGTTTTAAAGCAATCGACACCCTTTTTGAGTGGCACCGCAAAGCTTTGTTCAAAATCAACCGCTTCACCATCCAGGTACCGTAAGACTTGTGGGGAAATTAATACCGCAGAGCAAAGCGCGATGGTAACCCCTGAAGAAAACACAGGGTCAAGAAACTCTCCGGCATTACCTAATAAGGCATAATTTTTAGCAGCTAAATGTGTTACATCTGCTGAGTATCCGGCCAACTTATTGACATCATTGTGCCATTTAGCCTTTTTTAACAAGTTATCTAAATTGGGAGCAGCATGGATAAAGTGCTTCAATATCATTTCAGCACTATCATCCTGAGAAAACTGCTCAGGTTTACCTACTACGCCAATGCTTGAGGTGCCATCTGAAAAGGGGATTAGCCAATACCAGATGTCTGAATCATTCGGGTTAACCGTGATCAATATCTTGTCACGATCAAAGTTAGTGCAGTCAATATTGTCTTCAACGTGAGTAAAATAGGAAGTACGGCTCGGTAGGTGCGATGGTTTCTCTAAACCTAACATTCGCGGTAAAACGCGGGCAAAGCCACTGGCATCAAGTAAAAATTTAGCTTCAACTTGGTATAAACTGCCTTGTTCATCTAATACTTCTAATGATGGGCAAAGACAATCAACGTCAACCGTTTTCACTTCATGACCATACCTAATTTGTGCTCCGGCATCTGCAGCACCATCAGCTAATACTTTATCAAAACTTGCACGTTTTACTTGGTATGTTGTACCCGGCCCTTTGGAGAATTTCTGGGTAAAGTTAAACTCAGTATCTTGGCCTTGTTTATGAAATGCGGCGCCGTTTTTAAACTGAAAGCCATTAGCTTTGGCATTATCGTGCACGGTTTGCTCTAACCCCGCCTCTGCAAGAAACGCCATGCATTGTGGTAAAAGGCTTTCTCCGATTGAAAAACGAGGGAAATACTGCTTCTCAATAACAAGTACACTTCGCCCTGCCCGAGCAAGCATCGCCGAAGCAACTGCACCCGATGGTCCCGCGCCAATAATCACTACATCAAATTGTTCTTTATTCACTGTTCTTCCTTATTTACCACAGACAATGGCGCGAGTATAAAAATACTCACTATGCCTAACATCACTGTTAATCCAAAACTATACACCGCAGGGGTTTTACTAAAGACCAATACCCCAAAAACAAACAAAGACGACAGCGCAGATAAGCTTATTGCCAATACATTTGACGCATTAGTGCCTCGGTATTGATAAAAGATCAAATAATCAATGGCTAAGGCAAGAATCAACATCATTGCCAATACATTAAATAAGTTTAAAGGCCCTTGCACCAGATAACTTAGCATTAATGCAATCGATACGGATAAAATTAGGGCTAGGCTATGATTACCTGCAGCCTTAAGACCAAATCGAAACCATATAACCAAAGAAAATATTATGAGTGCCAGCATAAACCAAAAAAGTAAACTTTCTCTTGAATCAGTCATTATCTGCGAGATACTTTCCGCTTTATCAAAGGGGATCACCTGATCACCGAAACCTTCAGTAATACTAACTAACTGCGCAGTGGTAATATTTGAAAGCTGTAACAAGGAAGCAAATTCATCGTTATCATTCTCTGCATCTTGTCCTAAGCCATTATTTAACCCTACATATAAAAACGGTAAAATATAAGGCGCAACCACTGAGTCTTTAATAGCTTGGTAAGTGAGTGGCGCAGCAGCATTAAAAGTCACCTCTAGCCCTGTAGCTTGCTGCCAAGCAGAAAATACATCATTACTTTGGGCAAGCTTTAGCCGCTGATTATTGGCATTTTGACGCTGTTTTGATGGCAACCAATCACTGATGCCTCTTACCTTGGGCATAGTTTTAGGTGTTGCTTTAGATACAAATTTCGAGCTGGCATCAGTTTCAGCAATTAATGCTGATACACGAGTACGAATCACTTCCTCGGTCTGCAATACTTGTTCAATAGTCGAGCCTAGGATGAATAATCGCTTTACCTCTTGTCCAGATAAGATTTTTTGGTGAAAATTTTCATTACTAATAAGTGTCGAGCTACTGCCATTGAGATCGGCAATACTGTCATTAAATTTTATCGGTAATAAAAGATAACTGACAAAAACTAAGGTACTGATCACAATTAACAACCCTAGTCTTCGGTCTTGAAATTGTTTAATAAGGTTAATTAGCTTTGTTAGTCGTTTATCTAGTACTGAATTGTTCAGCCCTGACTTTGAAGATGAGATAGTTGGTACTACTGTAAAAACACAGACCATTGCCCCCACTAAGCCAGCAATGATAAATGTAGCCACTTGGCTTAAGAAACTCATCGGTGCCAGTGTCAATAATATATAACCTAAAGCCGTAGAGATAAAACCGAGAAAAATAGATTTATTTACCGTCGTTAATGATGGTTTTTTATTGTGTAACTCTGTTAATACATGAAAACAGTAATCAATAGAAATACCTATGAGTGTCACGCCAAAAACCAGACTAATGATATGCACACTATCAAATAATAGCGCCAAAGCAATAAAGCCATAAATCACCGCATTAGTAATAGTTAAAATAACTGAGAGCAAGGCCGTTTTACTGCGAAAAACAAAGTAAACCATAACAAGCATAGCGAGCAGACTCAGTCCGCCAAAAAAGCTCATTTCAAATTGGGCTTGGCTAGAATTCTCTGCAGTATGAAACAGTACACCCGAGTACTTCACCACACAATCTGGATATTGCGTTTCTACCTGTCGCATAACCTGCTTAATTTCTTCGGCTACAGTTATCGCCTTATTAACATTAAGTGCTTCATTATCAATAGTAAAAATTAGTATGAATTGTTGCTGACCCTTTACCTGCGATCGAGTTATTAACCGGCCATCTTCAAGCGCTAAACCATCATTTTTAGCAAATGCTTGTTCAACAAATTCAGCAGTCGATAAACTGGGATCTTGTGCAATTGATGCACTGACAAACGGGTTGACGACTTCTGAGAGTTTTTGGCTGGCAAATTGGCTATAACTTTCTGGGCTAGTTAACGCCTCTGATAAGTTATCTGCTAATAAATAACCTTGGTATGGCAAGTAAAATTGCACTGCTTTTTCTAAATCAAGGTCTATGCTTTTGACATTAAACCAAGGTTTATTTTGTGATAATGAAAAAAATTGGTCATAGGAAAGTTTTGCATCTGTACCTGAAAAGGAAATAAAAACATGTCTTTTATTGCCGTCAAAAAAATGTGACTCCGCATCTTGTACCACTGTTTGCACATTTTTTGGTAATAACGACAAAATATCTGCTTGAAAATTTGCTTTGCCCATAATCAAAACAAATATCAGCAAAATCATGGCAACTAACCCTTGGATAAGTCCAAGTTGACGTTTCATACACTTCCCTATTTTTTGCTATGATGGTTTATTGTAAGAGATTGATATTTCGGTTCTATTCATGTTTTTATCAAATAACACAAACTCATCAACTTGCTTTTCACCACATAAGATTATTTGTTCAATAAAGGCAGTCATTGCCGATGTTTTTGGCTTCAAAGTCACACAATCAGCCGTATTATTATCATCATAGAAAAGAAAGCTACTCTTTAACGCAGTGAAGTTACCGGCTATTAAGTGTTGTAATAATTTCGCTATGGTACTCGCTTGAGCAGGCGCCTTTTTACTGCCAGAGTTATCTTTAAAGTAAAGTTCACCGTTTTTAAATATAATGGCACTCTCTACTGGTTTACTTGTTTTCCAAATAAATTGATTATTGGATATTTCAAAGCTACCAGAAGATAAAAATGGCTTTTTTAAGACTTTAAAATATTTTCTTTGAATAAAGTCACCGTGTTGACTGACGTCACTGCCTGGATTGATCTGTAAGCGTTTTTCAACCTGCTCAACGGATAGTGATACCTTATCAGCTAAGGTAGTAGGTTTTACTGTATTATCTGCCATGGCTGAATTAATCGAAAAAAGAGCACAAGCGCAGCAAAAAAATGCCAATAAAAAAGTAGCCATTTTTGTAAATGAAATATTCATTACAGGACCTTAGTTAGTTTATCTAACAAGACTTTAGGACTGGTATATTGCATTTCTTGATTACTTTTGTCGACTGCGACTTGTACCGTTGATGCTTTAGTCAGTTTCTCACCTGTTTTACTATCGAAAATTAAATAATCAATTTTCAAACAAGATTCATACTCTTTTAAATAGGCAGTCACCTTAATTTTTTGAGTAAAGACTGCCGAGCCAATATACTTAATGCGCATATCAACAATGGGCCATAGATAACCAGAGTCATCCATAGCAAGGTAATCGTAATCAAATTGTCTTAATAATTGACAGCGTGCCACTTCAATATAGCGTGCATAATTACCATGCCACACCACTTGCATTGGGTCACAGTCGTGAAACGGTATTTCAATTTCCACTTCTGCAGTCAATAATGCATTTTTGCTATTCATAAAGTTTCCAGCGCTGTGTTTGTATAGCGTCAATGGTATAACGTAAGTCAGACTCTAATGGTCTGTCTTCCACTAAGGTTTCAAAGTTATCAGCTACGTCGTCATACATTTCCATCAAATTGGGCGATAAGGTATCGTGATCTAACTCACCACTTTTAATGCGTATTCGTACCGCTTGTACTGCAGCTAATAAGGTACTTGCTAATACTTGCTCAGTGAGTTGCATTACACGTAAAGCATCTCTGGCAGCTATGGTGCCCATACTCACTTTGTCTTGATTGTGACATTCCGTTGAGCGTGAAAATACACTTGCTGGCATGGTTAATTTCAATGCTTCTGCAGTATAGGCTGAGCAGCCAATTTGTACGGCTTTAAAGCCGTGATTAATGTACTTACGCTCATCACAACTTGCCGATAAATTTGACGGTAAGCCGTTGTTGTAACGGGTATCAACTAATGAGGCAATTTGCCTATCGGCTAAATCCGCTAAGTTAGCAACGACAGTTTTCATGCTATCCATAACCATAGCGATATGACCACCATAAAAGTGTCCACCATGTAAAACATGCTCACCAATGCCATCGATGATTGGATTATCATTGGCTGAATTAAGTTCATTCTCAATCATACTTCTAAAGAATGGCAGACTGTCTTGCAACACACCTATGATATGTGGAGCGCAACGAATAGAGTAGCGGTCTTGCAATCTATCTGAATTTCTTGGGTGTTCATAATGATTTAAATCTTGACGGATCCATGCGGCTATTTGCCCTTGCCCTGGATGTGGTTTAACGGAAAACAAAATATCATCGAAATGGTGACTATTGCCTTGCAGCGCAAGACTAGATAGTGCGGTAATACGGCTAGCTAATTTAGCCAAATACTCAGCGCGATCGTAAGCTAAACACGAAAGTGCTGTCATCACAGCAGTACCGTTCATTATCGCTAAACCTTCTTTGGGTCTAAGCGTAATAGGTGTTAATCCCTCCTGCGCCATGACATCGCTACTGGATTTAATTTCACCTTTAAATAATACATCTCGTTCGCCAACCAAAGCTCCGGCAACGTATGAAAGTGGCGTTAAATCGCCACTTGCACCTACTGAGCCTTCTTGTGGAATGACAGGAATAATATCTTGGTTAATAAATTCGACTAGCAGATTAAGTAATTCCCAGCTAACGCCCGAAAAACCTTGGCTTAAAGAGGCAAGACGGGTAGCAAGTATTGCTCGACCTTCAATGCGATTAAACGCTTGGCCTAAGCCACAACCATGAAAACGAGTTAAATGTAACGGTAACTCTTTAACAAGTTCTAAGGGAATATTTACAGTTACCGAGTCACCATAGCCTGTAGTAACGCCATATATAACGCCATCTTCTTTTAGTAGAGTGTCTAAAAATTCAAGTGCAGAATTGATTTTTTTACTAAAATGTTCATCATTGGTTAATTCAACTAATACATCTTCTTTTGATATATTTACAATGTCTTCGATTGATAACCTATTTAAGCCAAAAATGGCAACTTGCTGACTCACTTTTTCTCTCCATTAGATTCTATACGGCTTACTTCTTCGTCTGTCTGCCAAAAGTCATAAAAATTAAACCATTGGTACGGGTACTTTACCGCGTAATGACTTAGCCGTTGTGCATATTTTTCTACAATCTCTTGTAATACTTGAGCTCGTTGTCTTCTGGGTAAAGCTAACCTGTCAGTTACATGTTCAAAAATTAAGTTAAAGCGCCCTTTTGATTTAAAACAAAATATCCAATAGATTGGACATTCTAACAATGCAGCCAAGATAAATGGCCCTTGAGCAAATGGCGCTTTTTTACCTAAAAAGGGGGCGTATATCACTCTACCACCAATGCTAATACTGGTTCTATCACCTACGATAACAATCGCTTCGCCTTGTTCTACTTTTTCTTTAAGTGCGACAGCTAGTCCTGGCCCAATATCACCAACTTGGATCAGATTTACAGTCGCTTTATTATTTACTTTTTCTAATAATTTATTAAATTTCACTGCATTTTCAGTAAAAACTAACACATTGATAACAACATTATCTTTCATGGTGCTTAAGGCGCGGCACACCTCTAAGTTACCTAAATGTGAGCCTATAAAAATTCCGCCTTGTTTTTGCTCAACCAACTCTTTAATTCCGTTTCTATCAAGGTAATCAATATCATTTTTACTGATTTTACCTAGCCAAGCATCGAGTTTATCAAATACCGAATCAGCAAAACTACAGTGGAGTTTTAACCCTTGCCAGAAACCAACCCTTTTATGCTGTCCACTATCATCAAGTAAGGCTTCTGCTAGGAACTGTAGCGAAGCATGACGAGCGACTTTATTGACAAGATACAAATAAAGAACAACAGGGAATAACGCTAGCCACAATATACGTCTGCCAACCAGACGATAAAATGCAAATAATATTCGCATCCCCAAAATCGATCCACGTTCTTCTAACGTCGACCAATGTTGCTCTTTAGTTTCTCTATTTGTTGCTTTAGACATTAGCTGAAATGGCGAAAGATAAGCTTAGGGGATCTAAATAACATACCAAAAAACAATCGTGTATGCATCCAGCTTATGCGAGCATTGTCTTCAAATGCTCTAAAATGAGATATACCAAATTCAGGATAAATTACTTTTGTTGGTAAAAACTTAACATCAAGACCTTGCCAATATAAGCGCACCATAATCTCAGTATCAAAGTCCATCCGTTTGCCTAAACTGACCTTATTCATTAACTTTATGCTTTGACCAACTGGGTATATACGAAAGCCGCACATACTGTCTTTTAATTGAAAAGATAAAGTTTCAATATAAACCCAGAAGTGGGTAATAAAGCGGGCAAGATAGCGGTGCTTTGGAATTGATTCATCGTACACAGGTTTACCAGAAATAAGTGCTCCCGGATGTTTTTTAGATAAAGCGATTAATGAAGTAATATCTGCAAGGTTATGTTGGCCATCAGCATCAACTTGGATAGCATATTCAAAGCCAAGCGTATGCGCATGTTTTAAACCTGTTTGTACAGCAGCGCCCTTGCCTTGATTTTCACTATGATGAATAAGAGTAAATAAAGGCACTTTATCAACAAGTGACTCAAAAAGCTGTTTTGCTGATGTTTTACTACCATCATCAATCATAATAATAGGAAACTCATAGGCTGATAAGCGTAATAATAACGCCTCTAACTCATGAGTATGATTGTAATTAGGAATAATCAAACAGTACATCACAAGGTTTCCTCTAGGGCAGAATCTTCTAATATTGATTCTTCTAAAAGAATGCGGCCACTAGCGTGTACACCTTTTTCAGAGTGGTATTCAAATATAAACTTGTGGTCCGATTTACGTATTAACGACAAACTTACAATTTGATCTGGTTGAATTATCTCTTTAAATTTAAGTACTTCAACCTGTCTAACCGTAGAAGATGGTAAGTTTAAATGTTCATGGGCGAAATTAACGGCCCAATCTAATTGCACAACACCAGCCAGGATAGGCGTGCTGGGAAAATGGCCTTTAAAATAATCTAAGCTCGCTTGTACTTTCAAGGTCAATTTGACTCCGTTATCAATAGTTTCTTTCTTGATAAACAATGGCTGAGTTTCTTGCAATTTATTCAAACAGTTTCTCCAATTCTCTTTGCACTAATTTTCCCTGAGAATTATAAGGTAATGCGGTTAAGTAACGCCACTTTTTCGGTAAACAAACCAACTCAAACTTGCCTAACAAATGATTTTTAATTTCACGGGTAAAGGCTATCGCGGTTAGCTCATTTCGTTTAAATAAACCCAGTTCAGTTAAACTTAACACGGCAAACAGCACATCTCGCTTGCCTGTTTTTAATAAAATTCGAGATTCATTTACCCAACAGTGTTCATTAACAACTTGTTCCATTGCGGACAAATTGACCCGTTTTTCTTCTAATTTTACGTTACGGTCTATACGCCCTTTTAAGGTAAATTCAGTAGCTGACGTTAACTCGCCCATGTCATCTAATAACATCGGTGTTTCTGACACCCAGGGTGATGTTAATATGAGCCTTTTGCTTTGTGCTTCCTCGCTTAAGGTAATACCGTTAAATGTCTGCCACCTTGATGCTGGCAAAGAGTCAACTTGGCGATAGGCAATACCGCCAGTTTCTGTACTGCCATAAACTTGAGTGATAGGAAAATCTAGCTGTTGATTTAGCTGAATCGAAATGTCATCGGCAAGTAAACCACCTGATGAAAATATATGACTAAAGTGATTAGAATTAGCAGCCAAAACGTTGTCATTTATCAGACGTTTCAAAAATGCAGGACTAGAAATTAACGCGACCTTTTTGTCACCCTGCAATGCCGATTTTACATGCTCCGGATAGTCAAAAGTATCAGATATTAACGTCCCGTTAGATAAAGGCCATAACAAGCGAAAAAGCAGGCCGTAAATATGTTGATGAGAAACCGTCGCAATCACTTTACTGTAACGCGTTACGCAAAATACATTTTGTAACTCAGTCAGCTCCAAGTTAATTTGTTGCCATGACTTCTCAATCAGCTTTGCTTTCCCTGTTGAGCCAGAGGTAGAGAAATAAAGTCCTCCAGAGACAGGCCAGCTTAATTCTGGGCTTAGTTCTAGATGAGATTCATCTTCAGTTATGTCGATATCAACGGACTCAATGCTTGGAAAAGTGATTTCATGAGCAAGTTCACCTGAAAAGGCATCAGTCACTTCAAAGAGTAAATTAAGTGTCTGTATTTGACTATTTCTGGGGAAATAAACATCAATTGACTCTGCACTTAAGGCAAATAACCTTATAGCAAATTGATAAGTATCGCTGTGAAACAAGACAACTTTACGTGGCGTATTTATTAGCTTATTCGCACTACTCTGTGCTTTTTTAAAACGACGAACCTTTCTTCGATAATGATTAACATCATTGATAAATTCGTTGAGGGAGATGTTGTTGCCATCAAGAAAAAATAGACTGTGTGAGTTGGCCAGATGATTTAAATTAAACACTTTTTTTCCGCCCTGCTTTTACTTTCAAACGTACCAACCACTCTATTGACATTAACGTGCCCATCAAGAGGTACGAAATAAGCCCATTATATAAAGTCCATTGTTCTAGCGATGAATACAGTGCAGTGTAAAGCGCAATACTGCCATTGATACAAAAAAACAAACACCATACCCATGTCACTTTTTCAGTGTATTTAACAGCAAAATCATCGAGTTCTGGCTCTTGAAGACGTGCTAAGGTTTCAATGACGCTAGGTTTACGGTACAACGAGAAAGCAAAAATACAGAGTAACCCTAGATTCATAGCGACAGGATAGAGTAAAACACCGATAGCTTGGTCAAAAACTACCGAAAATAGCAGCACTGAAATAGCCATAATTGAGGTTAATTTCAACCACGGCTGTTTGCTTTTAGAATTTGTTGCCAACCGTAAGGAAAAAACACCGATAAGCGCCACAGCAACATAACGAGGCTCAAAATAGTTAAGCCCCATATAGACAATGATTGGATATAAAATTAACAGTAGAGCGAGTAGCGCTGTGGTAAGTGTTTTCACTAGTATTGGCTTTTAATTGCTTATTCTATTAGTTAAGCGCTATACGCCCAGTAACT
Organism: uncultured Colwellia sp.; assembly: GCA_913063325.1. Classification (GTDB taxonomy): domain Bacteria; phylum Pseudomonadota; class Gammaproteobacteria; order Enterobacterales; family Alteromonadaceae; genus Colwellia. The sequence continues at coordinate 16,021 of CAJXYE010000069.1, forward strand.
TTGATAATTCGTCGATTATATCGTTGACTGTTCTTACTTTCTTAAAGGCATCTGGTTCTATTTTATGACCAGTGAACGCCTTAAGTTTAACAATGAGATCTATAGCATCAATGCTGTCTAAGTCTAAATCTTCATATAAATTTGCCGTCAATGAGATATCTTCTGGTTCAATCTCAAAATCATCGATAAATATTGTCGATAAAGTGTTGTATATTTCTTCTCTAGATTGCATTTTTAGATCCATTACTACTGATTTGTCTCAATAAACTCTGATAAGCTATTGATTGAGCTGAAATGTTTTTTCGTTTCTTCTGAATTAGCATCAATTTTTATATTGAAAGTTTTCTTAATTGCTAAGCCTAATTCAAGTGCGTCAATGCTATCTAAGCCAAGGCCATCAACAAACAATGCTTCATCATCTTGTATATCTTCTATACTCACATCTTCTAAATCTAGCGTTTCAATAATTAAAGCTTTGATCTTAGCTTTTAAGTCTGACATTACTTTCTAATTCCTTGTTATAAAATTGTTCAAGCTCACGTGTATATATTCTAGATAGTAAACTTATTGGAGCTTCTTCTTGTGCTTTAGGCATAGGAACCGCAGGCATCAAATTCAAATCTACTTGAAATTTTCGCACCGGTACTCGATACCACTTTTCATTTTTTGTTAATGTGGTCGGATTTATCTTTAGCTTAAAACATTGGATAGGCGAACCACACCTAATAACAATATTAGCAACACCTCGCTTAAATTTTAACGGTTTATTGGGTGTTGTTCTTGTTCCTTCAGGAAAAATTATTAAATTATTTCCTTGTGCCAATGAGTCTCGACAATCTTCAATTAATTGTTCCGCATTATCATTACTGATGTAACCTGTATTACTAAGAACACCTCTGATAAAAGGGTTTTTAAACAAGTTTGCTTTCACAATACACACTGCATTGGGTATAACTGAAATCAATAATACCACATCTATTAAAGATGGGTGATTACAAATAACCACAGTTCCTCGAAAATCACTGAATTTTCGACGATTTTTTACGTTAAAATGAGATGTTTGGGTAAATTGCATAATACCAATAAACAACTTGGTTGCGTATTGTACTGTTTTTCTTGATTGCTGTTGTGCCGTCAGCGTGTCTTTGCAGAATACTCTTTGACATGGCAAAACTAAGATTGTCAGTACTAAGCCACCTAGGGCGAATATAGTAAAACATAAGCCAGTCGCAAATATACGCCATAACTTATTCAATGTTTGACCTGTTAATTTTCCATTGCTTATCGAGCATAGTTAACTCTTGAGTTTTTTTTATATCACTAAACCATCGATGAAATGAAAGCGCCTGCGGGAGTTCACTTAGGCTTGTATCTGAAGTGCTTGTGGCAGTACTGCCATTGTTATATTTCTTGACTGAAAGCCTCTGCCCTACATTGCTATCTTTAGTTAAAATCAAAGCGACAGCATGATCTACTTGTAACTCATCAGCATATTGTGAATAAGGACTTGGCAATGATTGATCACTATGTACCAAAAGTACTTGTTCGTGTTTACCCGTTTTTAATCGTATGTAAGCTTCAACTAATGCCATCATAAAGGTATCTTTCCCTGCGGAAACCGTTGTAGATGCTTGGGTATTTTGCGTGAAAATTGTAAAAAGACCAGCCACGGCATTATGTACTGACAAACTAAAAGCTGTTGGAGAGATATCTTCACCCAAGGCTAAGTCATGCAGCATAGTAGAGGTCTTATGAAGGTCGCCATGACGCGATGAAAATACACTGACCAAAGATTGGTTTTCATTTTTTGTTACTTCTAAAGCACAATGCATGGCTAACTTAGCAAAAGGACTAAGACGTCGGCGCTGCATTGGTTTTAAATCGTCTAATTTGGGTAATTCAGCTTTGTTAAAAGACTTTTCCTGATGACCATCGAGGTTTATAACAGGATTTACCGCTTCAATAGTAACTATTTTTTTTATGTTTATACAGAAATCCATATCAGAAACCGCTTTCCTAACGCCCAACATTCTTATTTGGTATGCTCATAATTAACCGTAGAATAACATCAATTTAGTAGGCTTCCCATATTTCAATGGTCTTACTGATAGCTTTAGCGCTAATAATATATTGGCTGAGTAAATATATTATTAATTTAGAATTAGATCTACAAACTATCTAAGCCGACAAGTCCACTATTTGAAATTGCGCCGAAGCTCAGTTTCAAATGAATACAACATGTATAATCATGAGTTGACTGTTAGGTTTAAGGCTCATAGCTGCCAGTGACGCTTCATCTCTGAAGGCTAACTTTATGTAACATTCGATACATTAATTAATTGAGTTGAAGTTGTAGTTCGGATTAGGTTTTGTACCTTAGCGTCATTTTAGCGGTAAATAATTGTTGGCTTTAATGAGAAATGACGTAGAACTCAGCCAACAATTATGAGTTAGACTTTCACTCGGATGTTAGTCCAATCTTATCGTCTATTTATTCTTTCCATAAATAATTTCTAAAGTATCTTCGATTGAGGCACTCAGAATATTATTATGGTGAACCATGTACCATTCATGATGAATATTTAAACCGGGAATATCGAATTGTTCCAAGTTTTCTTTAAAATCCATTACCACCAAATGATTGCCTAATGGAAATGCAGAGGTTAAATAAAGGTTGGAGTTAATACGATCATCTATTTGTAATCGTTTTTCAATTAAGTCCTGCATTAATTTCGGTTTGTCCCAGTATGGAGCATCGTAAGCTATGTAGTTTTTAAATAGTGGCTGTTGATGATCATCTAAGAATAATAAGGCGGTAGTAATAATGCCCGAAAAAGAAACCCCGTTAAAGCTTCGATTATTCGCATCAATACGATAAGTCGATTCGATTAATGGCAAAAACTCTTGTCTTAAAAATTCTAAATAAGTCATTGCTCCGGGCAAACGATAATCAATTGTTCGGCGGTCACTTCCTTCAGGACCTTCTTCAATCGCAACTACGATAACATCTCTATTTTTACCATCAATATTATTCACAAAGGTTTTAAAATTCCACTGACCATCTAGTACATAGATAATAGGGTAGTTCTTATCAATATTTTGCTTATAAGAAGAAGGTAGATAAATATGATAAGGGTAAGTAATACCCGTTATTTGGGATTTCAATATGGATTTGCCTACATATTCGCCTTTAAGCGAATTCCCCCATACAGCCTCATCCACTTCATTTTTATTCTCATTTTGAAGATGACCACATCCAAATAGTGAAGTCATAAACAATATTGATATAATTACTTTCAATTCATTATCTTATACTTTGTTTGTTAGTGATTCAATCAGACAGAAGATGAGTCGAAAAGTTCATATCATTGTTCATCAAAACGTTTAATAATTATATATCGTTCATTTATCGAAGCAATTAGCACGAAGTTATTTAGTAACATGACTAAATTTTATTCATTAGACAAAGTATTGATTTTTATTCATGAATTTTATCCGCTTTGCAACAGAACGGTCATCTTAATGCAACCTTGTGACTGTCGGCAATGCTGGCTCAGATGCCATTAAAAAAGCGTACTAAGTCACCATGTTTCTTTGGCGAAAACTGCCCCCATTGCGGCCTAGGACATAAAGATCCATGTCAATTTTAAGCTATAAAATCGGCTTCTAATGGCATCGCTTTTAAGTTTATAAAAGGCTCTTCTTGTTATCAACAATGAATAATGTGCAACATACGAGGTTTTGAATACCGTTGAGAATATTACCGTAACTAATACTGCGATTGATTCGTTTATTAAGCTGTATTTTTCACTGTCAAAAAAAACCTGCTTGACACCTTTAAGACCTAATTGGGGCACTATGATGCGATATCTCTGCGTAGTGCCCGTTTGCTAATATTTATTATCTAAGTACGGAAATATATTTACTATGAGTAATCATTTAAGGCTGTGACTTTAACCAGTCTATTTTAGTAGACTGGTTAATAACTCTTTATAAACTCAGCATCCGCTTTTTCAATCTTGCTAAATCAATAGCGCTTGAACGAACGGTGACCTTGATATGGTCAAACTCATAATCTTCCTTAGTTACACTCATTTTTGATCGAATTTCGCCCATAATGCCTTTAGCAGTATAAGGAACAATAATCTCTTCTTCGATCATCTCATCCTGCGCAATACCAACAATATATTTATGTAATTTACTGACATCTGCCTTATTACGAGCAGATGTCATCATGGCTTCAGGAAATTCTTCCATCAGTGCTTGTTGTTGCTCGATGCTAAGTAGATCTGATTTGTTCAGTATCAGTAATTTCTTACTTTCCTCAACCCCAACTTCTTCCAGTACTCCATGCACCACATCAAGTTGCGCACGAAAAGAAGGATCTGAGGCATCAACTACGTATAACAACAATGAAGCATCATGTGCCTCTGCGAGAGTGGAATGAAACGAAGCGACTAAATCGTGCGGTAATTTTTTAATAAAACCAACAGTGTCTGACACCAGTATTCGCGGTTGAGTAATAGGAAACAAAGCGCGTACCGTGGTATCAAGGGTGGCAAAAAGTTTGTTTTCACCTTCGACATCACTACCGGTAATAGATCGCATCAATGATGACTTGCCCGCATTGGTATAACCAACCAAAGCGACACAAAAAAGCTCAGAACGTTGGGTACGTCGGCCTTTCATTTCATTTTGAACACTTACCAACTCACGTTTAAGTTCTGCTAATTGATCACGTACTGCACGGCGATTTAGCTCAAGCGTAGTTTCGCCAGCGCCTTTACCCATTTGACGTTCTTTATCACCACATGATGTTTCGCGAAGTCGTGGCGCTACATAATTAAGCCGAGCAATTTCTACTTGTAATTTAGCAGTTTTGGTACGGGCATGGCGACTAAATATTTCAATAATAATGCCGGTACGGTCAAATACTTCTACACCCAATTGGTTCTCAACATTACGAAGCTGAGATGGGCTTAAATCACAATCAAATACTACTACATCGGCACAAGCAAACGGAAGATTGTCTGATGGGATATCATTAAAGTCTGCTTCATCCATTATTTCTTCAAATGAGTCTTCATCTTCTGCACCATCAACCACACCTTGATTACCGGTAAGATGCGCTATTTCTGCCAGTTTTCCTAAACCAAGTACATTAACCTTTTTAGTCGAACTCTGTTTTTGAGACTGGGTGCCGACTACTTTAAAGCCGAGTGTAGTCACTAAACGCGCAAGTTCTGCCAGTGATTCTGTTGCCTCATCACCTTTAAAATCAGGTGTACAAATAGAAATAAGTAAAGCGTTAGTAAGTGATGCTTTTGCTGTTTGTTGCATAATTTTTTATGTTAGTGCACTTAATACTCATTGGCATAAGTGCAAACCTAAGTTTTATCTAAAGTAGGTTGATCCTACGCTGTTATAGCTGAGCTTTACAGCGTAATAAAAACATATATTTAATATTTAGGAATAAATTGATCATGTTAGCAACGAATTTTATCAATATCTTGTCAATTTTCAGATAAACAATCTTTAGATAAAATACTGTTAGGTGGGTTTAAGACGATAACAACACAGAGTCCGTTGCAGCTATGTGAAACAAACCTAGCACAGCATAGGAGATTCGTCCCTAGTATCGGTTACTTAACATACTAACTAAAAGAAACATTGATGATAAAAATATTTTACTTTTTATTGCTTTCTTACCTTCAAACTCTAATGGTTATTAAGTAAGCTATACTGATCCTCAGTAAGATACTTTCAATTAGGGAGTAACATGAAGAATTATCTCTTCTTATTTGTCGTATTATTCTCATTTCAGCTTATTGCTAAGCAACTCCCGCCTGTCACCGTTGGTTGGGAGATATGGTACCCATATCAATATCAAGATAATAACCATCAGTTAAAAGGCTTAGATGTATTAATTCTTAATGCTATTGCAGAACAAACTTCTGCTAATTTAGCTTATATAAAGCTTCCTTGGAAACGGCACTTAATGTACTTAAAAAAGGGAGAAGTAAATATCGCCATGGGCTCTTCAAGAAATAAAGAACGTGAAGAGTATGCTTATTTCACTGATCCTTATCGTATTGAAGAAATCAGACTTTTTGTTATGAAAGGTAAAGAAATAGAGCTGCTAACCCTTGCTGATGTGATTGATAGTAATTACATCATAGGTATTGAAAGAGGATATTTTTACGGAGATGAGTTCAAAAGTTTAAGTGAGCGCCCGACTTTCAAATCACATTTTAATGAAGTTACAGACCTTAGCCAAAATGTACAAATGCTGCAAAAAGGTCATATTGATGGTCTTTTAGCAGATCCAATTGCCATGAATACTTATATAGAAATGTTTAACTTACAAGAGCAGTTTTCTCAGCATGCTCTCTATATATATAAAGCTGATATATATTTTATGTTAAGTAAAAACTCTATGTCCTTAGAGGATGTAACACAATTTAATCATGCCATTGCAGCGTTAAAAAAGTCAGGTAAGATTCAGAAAATAATAAATAGCAGCTTGTATCTTAGGTGATATTTTACTTTATATGACTTTCTACCAACAAGCCCCCTCCTCAAGTTTAACCAAGTACGCCAATATAATATCTAATGATATAGCTGAAATATTGGCCCCCTCGTAGGTTTATAAGAAAGATGGATGACTAAATGAAATAGGCGCTATTGATAACACTCATAAAGAGATCAAGCCTCAATAAATTGTGACCGATAGCGCAATGGGCTTAATTGATAATGGCGTTTAAAATGGTGCCTTAATAATTCTGGTGAGATAAAGCCACTGACATTTGCAATTTGGTTTATGTTTAACCTAGTTGTTTCTAACAATTCTCGGACTAAGGCTAAGCGCTCCATCGTTATCCACGTTAAGGGGCTCTCTCCTGTTGCGTCCTTGAATCTGCGTAATAAGGTTCTCGATGATATTGCAGCTTTGTCGGCCATACGCTTTACCGGCCAGTCTTCATTCAATGTCGACCTTATTTCATCTAACAAAGGTGAAAATAAATCATTATTTTTTATTATTGGACGAGGTACGAATTGCGCTTGACCTCCTTCTCTATACACAGGTAACACCAATCTTCTAGCGACAATGTTTGCAACTTTATGACCAAAGTCATTACGGACAATGTGTAAGCACAAATCTAATCCTGCGGCAGAGCCTGCTGAAGTTAACATTAGCCCTTCATCGATATACAACACATCAGGATTTACCTTTATTTCGGGATACTCTTGTTGAAGCTTTTTGGCATAACGCCAATGTGTAGTGGCTTGCTTGCCGCTTAATAGGCCACAGGCAGCTGGTAGAAATACCCCTGAGCAGATAGTCGCGATACGTACTCCATTAGCATGAGCATTGGTTAGCGCCACCCTTAACGCATCACTTACCTCACCACTCCAACCGGGTACAACGATCAATGTTGCTTGTGCTAATAAAGATAAGTCATGACTAGCGTCGATACTAACGCCCCCCATGCCATTAATTTCACCAGATTTTGTCGCAATCACTTTATAGTCATACCATTTCGACAATTCAGGACGCGGTAAAGCAAAGACTTCTAAAGCGATACCAAACTCAAACATACATAAATTGTTGTAAGTCAAAATACATACTAAAGGTGGATTAGTATTATCAATCACCATATTTGTCACCTACGCCGTTAAGTAGCAGTTTGGCGTAATATTACCTAAACTTGTCAATTACGCCAATATTTTTATTTAAAATCCTTTGATATCGTATAGCTCAACCATTAACTACAAACACCAGACAAGGGATACACATGAAAAACCAAGACCTACTACAAGCAATAGAGCTTTACTTAGATATGATTTATTACTGTGATGTAGAAAAATTAGATACTATTTTTCACCCAGCCTCAAGCCTATTTGATGCGGATGAAGGTAAAATATTTGTCGACCCGATTGCTAACTTTAGACATGATGTAGCAAACCGACCATCACCCGCAAGCGTGAATCAAAAACGTGAAGAAGAAATAATACTTATCGATTACCTCTCACCCTTAAGTGCGATGGTAAAACTCAGGCTTAGAGCACATGACAACATTTTCGTTGACCACTTAAGCTTTGTAAAAGATGAAAATCAGGAGTGGAAAATCGTCGCAAAAGTATGGCACCTAGAGAGTATTTCAAAAGCATAACTTAAATGTGATGAAGGCTCTCAAGTTGCATTACTGACCTAGCTGA
>CAJXYE010000070.1 GCA_913063325.1 uncultured Colwellia sp.
ATGTAGGTTTGCGAAATAACAAAATGATCCGCACTGTAAGGATGTGGGAATAATTTCCACTCCATAGATTCACCCATATCTAACATGGCATCGAGATATTTTTGTTGTGGGTGTAACTTGTAAAAGGCCATCAAACCAGTAAAAAAAGTGCCTTGTTCCCACACATACGCAGCTTTATGGCCAGGATTTTTTAACTGCCACTGAGCAACATTGTCCATATGCTTTAGAACGCTTGCTTTAGTTACCTTATCAGAGCTAGCACATGATGAAGGTGCCAATGTCGTTAGCAATATCGCCACGGCTATTGAGATAAAAATTTTGATTTTCATAGCTAAACCTTTTCTAAATTAATTATTATTAAGCTCTGTGCTGATTAACGGTTTGCAGCCTCATTGTTACTGATCGTTTCAAGGGCATGAATCACACCGCGAAGTTCAGCTAAACCTTTCATACGGCCAGCAAACGAATAACCTGGGTTGATATTGCTTTTGCCAATTTCATCACCTAATAAGTGACCATGATCAGGCCGCATGGCAATATTGGTATAACCTTTTCCTGCCTTTTTACGACGCTGCTCTTCAGCTAATAATGCTTGAACTAAGCCAACCATATCGTTGTCACCATCAAGGTGTGCAGACTCACAAAAAGAGCCGTCAGGATCACGAGTGACATTGCGTAGATGAACAAAATGAATTTTATTGCCAAACTCTTCAACCATGCCAACTAAATTGTTATCTGCACGAACACCGAAAGAGCCAGCACAAAGGGTTAATCCGTTAGCTGTACTAGGTACGGCATCAAATAAAGTCCTAACATCATCAGCCGTTGAAACAACGCGTGGCAAACCAAACAGAGAAAACGGTGGATCGTCTGGATGAATACACATATCAACCCCTGCTTCCTCGGCTACTGGAATTATCTCGCGTAAAAATTCAATTAAGTTTTCTCGAAATTTTTCCGTACCTAGTTGAATAAACTCAGTAATAGCGCTAAGAATACCTTGGCGATCATAAGAACCCTCACCGCCAGGTAAACCGGCAATGATATTTTTCTCTAGTAGATCTTTTTCAAGGTCTGACATAGCATCAAAACGCTGTTTCGCTTTTGCTAGCACATCCGCTTCATAAGCATTTTCAGCATTTTCACGCTGTAAATAATAGACATCGTATGCCGCGAAATCTGACATTTCAAAGCGGAGTGCTTTTGATTTATTTGGTAGTTCATACAATAAGTTAGTACGCGTCCAGTCAACCACAGGCATAAAGTTGTAACACACTGTTTTAAGACCTGCTTTACCAACGTTTATTAACGATTGTTTATAATTTTCAATATGTCGTGCGTAATCTTTACTGCGCGTTTTAATGTCGTTGTGCAGAGGTATACTTTCAATTACCGTCCACTCAAGCCCCTCAGCTTCAATACAAGCCTTACGTTTTAATATTTCGTCTAACGACCAAGCTTCACCTGTTGGTACGTGATGTAACGAAGTAACAACGCCCGATGCACCTGCTTGCAAAATATTTGTTAATGAAACCGAATCATTTGGTCCATACCATCGCCATGTTTCTTGCATAACAACCTCTTATGAAAATTTAGATTTGTAACTAACATATGCATTAGTACAAAATGTTTGAGAATAACGGTGTATCTATTAACACCATAAAAAATGTAACTGCTAGTTATACCAATCGGGCTAATTTATTAATCACTTAGTGATAATTAATCCGTTTGATATTAGTCATGTTCAACAAATTCTTGATAGCGCAATTTATTAACAATTGCCCCTTTATGTTGCACAACAAAGCCAGCAATTTTAGCGGCATTCTCTAAAGACTCAGCTCGGCTTTGTCCGACAATGCGCGAGGCAAGATATGTGCCCGCAAAAGAATCGCCTGCAGCAGTTGAGTCAAGTTGATTTTCTGCTGGTGTAAATGGTAAGTGGCTAAAGGAGTCATTTCCCCCGTAGCAACAAACCCCTTGCTCGCCACACTTCACCACAGATTCACGCACACCAAAAGTATGCAGCTGTTCTCGTACTTCTTGCGGTTTAGTTTGCTTGAATAGTACATTATGTTCATCTAAACCCGGTAAAGCGATATCACAGCATTGATAAGCACTTTCCAGCCAGAATTTTGCATGCTCTTCGTTTTGCCACATGCTTGCTCGGTAGTTGGGATCAAAAGCTACTTTAGCGCCACGACGACGTAAGTTATTTACTAAAGCTAACAATGCGTTTTTATCTTTATCATTTAGAATAGCTAAGGAGATCCCAGAAAAATAAACATAATCAAAATAAGGAATCGCGTCTGCGCCACCAACACTCGCTAACACCTGCATAAGCTGAGTTGCCGCAGAGTCTTTACGCCAGTAAGTAAAAGAACGCTCGCCATTATCATCGGTTGAAATAATATAAATTCCCAGCTGGGCTTGTTCAATTTTCATAACTAGTGAATGGTCAATTCCTTCACTAGCCCACTCGGTAAGCATTTCTTCACTAATGTCGTCAGTGCCCACCGCTGTTAAATAGGAAACATTAAGTGTTGGCTGCCAACGTTTTGCATATACTGCACAGTTATAGCTGTCACCTGCAAATGATCTAGCATAACTATTATCAGGCTGAGTATTTAGCTCCATCATGCATTCACCAATAACTAAAAGAGAACTCATCTAAACGGCCCTCACACTAGTTAATATAGTTGATATTTCGTCAGCTCGATGCTGATTAAACAACTGATAAGCCGTTTTAATATCATCAATAAATGACTTATTCGTTTGAAGCTGTTTCGGAAAAACTTGCTCAAGTGTAATGAAACGTTCTACATCGATATCGCTGCCATCACAAGTCTTGGCAATAGATACAAATTTGTCTGCAAGCGGGTCAATAATATCTTGCTCAGCAGAAACATTCGCCACAACAAATTTTATCCAGGCAGCAAGACTTAAGCACAACATCGGAGAAGCTTTGTTTTTGGCAATATTATCACTAACGATAGCTAATATTCGATAAGGTATTTTTTGACTACTATCCCAAGCAATTTGGGCCAGTAAATGTCGAATGGCTGGGTTTTCAAAGCGTTGTATAATTTTCTTTCCATAAGCTACTTTATTTAGCCCCTCAACATCTGGCAATGTTGGCAAGATTTCATCATGAAGCATCTTTTCTAAAAAGGCTTTTATGCCAGCATTCTTTATAGCTTGCTCAACGGTTTCTAACCCAATAAAAGTACCGATAAAAGCCAAAGTTGAATGCAAGCAATTAAGCACTCGCAGTTTGGTCAACTCATAGCCAGAAACATCTTTTGTTACTATTGCACCAACGGATGCCCAAGGGGGCAAAGTTACATTAGGAATATCTTCGATAACCCATTGACTAAAGCTTTCTCGTTGAATTGGCCAGTTATCTTTAAAACCAGTGTGCTGTTCAACACTAAGGCAAAATCTTTCATTTGTAGCAGGGGTAATACTGTCAACCATAGTACAGGGGAAATGTACTTCTTTTTCCAACCACCGTGAAAATACGGGATCATCAGTCCTGGCAAAATCTACTACCGCTCGTTTCAAACGTTTGCCATTATCACTGACGTTATCACAGCTAATTACAACAAAAGGAGTTATACCTTGCTTGTAGCGCTCTCTTAAACCTGCACAGATAAAACCAATAACACTACAAGGCTTATCGATATTTTGTAAATCATGGACTATAGCCTCATGTTCAAAATCCAAACCACCTTCAGGCGTCAAACAATACCCCTTTTCAGTTACCGTTAAAGTCACCGCTTTAATTTCAGGAAGTGTTAAACGCTGGATCACTAATGCAGGGTTCTCTGGTGCAACTAAAACTTCTTTAATTGCACCAATAACCCGATGTGATACTTCATGATCAAGTATCGCTAAGGTGTATAAATTATCTTGTGGTAATAGTTTATCTCTCACTGTTGCACTATTAATGGAAACTTCACAAATGCCCCATTTGATCGAGCCATTTACCAACAAATCGTCAGTATACACAGCTTGATGGGCGCGATGAAAAGCCCCAGGACCAAAATGAACAATACCCAATTCAACCGATGCTCTGTCATAACCATAATGACAAGAATCATCAGCGGTTTGCAGTATATTGCGTTCAGAAAGTCTTGTATTCATTGTTTGCTAAACCTTAAAAGATAAATGCTTGTAGCAATTATTTGCCTAAATCGCCAAGTTATAATAACCGCGCTGATTCTTTATCAAGCAATAATTCACAATCAGCATGATTACGCATAATTGCCGAAGGAAATTCTGGAGAAACCTCTTCGTTCATGGTGTTTTTAACCGCTTGTGCTTTTCGTGTACCAGGCACTGAAAGTATAATTTTCTTGCTTGATAAAATTTGCTGAATACTCATACTGATTGCTTTCGTTGGAACGTCGGCTAAGGAGTCAAACCAACCTTCATTACACTGTTGCTGACGACAACCTTGGTCAAGATTCACAATGATATAAGGCTGTATAGTTGTTAAATCAGCTGGTGGGTCGTTAAAGGCTAGATGGCCATTTTCACCAATACCCGCAAGACATACATCAATTTCCTCGCGTGAAATCAAGGCGTTTAATCTTTCAACTTCTTTATTAAGATCTTCTGCTTCGCCATTAACTAACGTCATTTTCTGCAAACCTTGTGCCTTGGCAACAAAGCGCTCATTTAAGTACTTTCGAAAACTGGCAGGATGATCAGCTGAAATTCCTACGTATTCATCAAGATGAAACGCTTCCACTTTTTCCCAAGGAACATCTTCTTGTTCAGTTAAGTATTTAACGGTGTTAAGTTGACTCGCACCAGTAGCAATAAGAATAATTACTTTATCTTTAGTTTGAGCCGCATCTCGAATAGCCTTGGCCGCCAATTTAGCTGCCGCTTGCCCTAACTCTTGTTCGTTTTCGTAAGTTGTAAGATTCATTTGTCTTTCACTTTGTTATTTAGTTAAAGAAACTCTGCTTATACTTTTAATATAAGCCTGCAGTAAAGATACTGCTTCCCGACTTAATCGAGACTCGTTTATTTCATCACTGAACTTTATCAAGCATCAATACCTCGACTAAGTTACGTTTAAGTTCACGTATACACCTCAAACGTTTGAGTTAATGTATATTTAAATATATTTTCTGTCAAGATAAAAGTGTTTTTTTAAATTATGATTATATTTAATAAAAACCACAAAACACCTAACTAACTGAATAAACCTCATAAATACAGCAACAATTAAAAAATAAATTAATATTTAATTATTTAGTTCTTTGCACGGTTTTAACTGAATAGGTGAATAATGGAGCTATAGTTAGTATTAATTGTCATGCCTCAAAGGTGAGAGTAAAACAATTAAATAAAAAGCATCTCTGTAAGCACATGATATTTAATGTTGATTACGATACACTAAAGAAAATTATTCTATCTGTATCAATGGAACATTATGGCCACACAAAAAAGCATTGCCGATAAACTTGGACTATCTATCAGTCTTGTTTCTCGGGTTTTATCAGGAAAAGCAAAAGAAATAGGTGTTGCGCAAGAAACCATTCAGAAAGTTTTAGATGAAGCTCAACGAACAAACTACACACCAAATTCAGCGGCATTATCATTACGGGGGGTTAAAACACATACGCTAGGTGTTATTAGCTACGATTTTGAAGATCCCTATTTTGGTATTATTTTAGGTGAGCTACACAAAATAGCCAAACAAAGGAAGTTTACCTTAATATTGGCGGGCTCTTACCATAGAGAGGAAGAGACTTTAGATCTTTCTGCATTTGCCAAGCATAGCATTGAAGGGTTAATAATTGTTGGTAGTGATCGTAACAAAGATTGGTATGAAAAATTTCCTCAAAAATCAATCCCTAGTGTTCAAATTGGTTTTACTACAGAAAAAATTGGCGCCAATATCTGTATAGATGAAACCGTCAGCGCTAGCTTAATTGCTCGCTATTTACAAAAACAAAAGACTAATAATGCGGCATTATTTTTTAACCACAGCCTGTCTCATGAAACCTTTAAAAAAGAGTATATTGAAGCGTTAAAGGAACATGAAATTACCGTGCTTGAAGACGTCATTTGCGATGGCTCACTCAATTCGGTTAAAAGTGGTGTAAAACGCTTAAAATCACTACCTGACGTGATAATAGCTGGTGATGATATTATGGCAACAAAAATCATTCGTTCTTTACACGAATTAAATATCAAAGTACCTGATGATGTTAAGGTATTTGGTTTTGATAATATTGCCCACTCGCGTAATTTCATTCCGTCATTAACTACCTTAAATCCGCCAATTAAGGAAATGATCCAGGCTGCTTTTGATCTAGTTTCTAGCCCGAAAGCCAGTCAAGAAACCATGCGCTTCACGCCAGAGCTTATCAGCAGGGAATCAGCGTAAAACTCATCTTTATTAACGTAAGGTTTATTAAGGTAATATTTATTAAAGTAACGCGCCACGTGCAGCTATTGGCCATATAGCTTGCACTTGGCTATTTCGTATGCCAATTAACCAATCGTGTAAGTTTACCGTTGGATCACAATGACTTGGTAGTAAAGTTACACTTTCGCCCAATTTCGGTACAGGCAACGAGCTATCAAACCTAATATTGGTATGTTCATCCGCAGCGCCCAAAACTTCCGTATTTTCAATGTCATGCACAACCGGTAACCCTGAGTCTGTTGAATAGGATTTTAAGCCAGCATCAAGCACACATCGATTACTTTCAGGCTTACTGAGTACAGCAGCCTTTATAAATAAGCTTTGTTTAAACTCATTAATCTGCTCCCCATGATCGTTTAAATTCAACGCATAATCATGATCCATAAAAACATATGACCCGACTTGCAGCTCATTATATATGCCACTGGTTGCTTCAAAAATATAGGTACCTGTACCACCACCACCAACAACATCACACTCAATATCATTCATACTTAACAGTTTAATCGTCTGCTCAACTTGATGAGTTGCTTGCAATATTGCCCGGCGTCGACCTTCATATGAACGTATATGTTGAGCGCCACCATGATAGGCCTGCAAGCCAGAAAAGTTTAAATTTTCACTTTGCCTAATAGCTTTAGCTAACGCCAACACTGGCTCTTGGGGCAGTACACCACAACGTCCAGAACCAACATTTACTTCTACCAAGACATTAATAGTGGCGTTAACAGATTTCGCCGCCTCGTTCATATCTTGAACATTGGCTAAGTCATCTACGCATACCATGATTTTTGCTTGTAATGCTAAAGCAGCCAGACGGTCAAGCTTAGTTCGGCCAATCACTTGATTACTCACTAAGACGTCTAGCACACCATGGTTAACCATGACTTCTGCTTCAGATACCTTTTGGCAGCACACGCCCACTGCACCTAAGGCAATTTGCTGGTGGGCAATAGCAGGACATTTATGTGATTTAGAATGAGGCCTCAACCTAACGTTTTGCTGTTTGGCGTAATTTGCCATAGTCGTTAAATTATGCTCTAGATTATCTAAGTCAACCACTAATGCTGGGGTATCAATATTTTGCCAGTTATCACCAATGCTTGCTGCAGGTATATTTGCCAATGCCTTTGCTCCTAATTATTAGTTACGTTAAAGTTACTTTGATAAATGACTAGACCAGAGCTGGCCAGCAATAATAGTGCCTTTGCACTCAAGTCGTGAATCAGTGTTTAAGGTGGCCCCAATACAATCAAGGTGTTGATAAGGCTCATTAACCATTTGCAAAATGGCTGCATCGCCAATTCCGCCTACCGCTAAAGAGCCTAATTCAGGTCGTTTGATGGTTTTGGCTGGATTGATTGTGGTCGCTTTGATTACTTCTGTTAACGGCATACCCAAGGCAATGAATTTTGACATAACCGCTAAAACATCATGTGCAGGGCCATCTACACATAAAGCATGTACGTCACTACTGATCACATCAGGAAAAATACCTTCAGCTAACATTGCTTTTGCAGTGTGGAAGGCAAAACCGCCAGCACCGTGGCCAATATCAAAGACAATACCACGTTCATGAGCTTCAATAATTTCTTTACGTACGCTGTTATCTCTACGCACAGGAGAGTTAGGGAAAGCACGAAAACAATGGGTTAATACATCGCCAGGGCGCATCGCATCAAGCACTTCTTTACGACTTGGTGGCGGCGTATCAAGGTGTGCCATTACGGGAATGTCTAGCTCATCAGCAACTTCAATGGCCGTATATAATGGTCCTGTGCCCATAGCACCGCCAGCACGTGCACCAATACGGGCTTTAACGCCGACAATATAATCAGGGTTTTCTTCGGCGACACGCAAACAATCGCGCGGTTCAATTAAACGAACATCAGATGCTTCACCTACCATGACGGTTTTACTAAAGGCAAATATTCCGGGAAAAGCAATATTTATAAAAGACAAAATTCTCGGCGCACTGCGCTTGATAACGTGTTCCCGAAAACCGACAAAGTTACCTGCACCAGCGCTACCCGCATCTACAAAAGTTGTCGTGCCACTGCGTCTTGCAATAGGTTCAGCATCAACGCCACACGATGTGCCGCCCCAATAAACATGTGAGTGCATATCGATTAACCCAGGACAAACAATATGACCACTAACATCATGCGTTATTTTGGCACTGTATTTTGAGATTTCCGGCAATAATGCTGCCACTTTCCCCATAGAAAAAGCAATATCGAATTTGCCATCAATATTCTGAGAGGGATCAATTACTCTTCCCCCTTTAAGTAATAAGTCAAACATCATGTTAGCTCCTCTTTCACTTTTGAAACGCCGTTTTTCTAGTGAAACACCGCTTCCTAAGTTTTAATCTTGAACTAGATTATCTCCTAGGTTACGCCATAACGCTCATGCTCTTTAGGTATAGTGCTATCCATTTTTAGCATTCGACTATGTCCAGCAACTATGGGAACTTATTAGTCTATTTATAAATTACCAATAACCAAAATTACGCTACTGCTATAACGCTGCTGTATAAAAACGCAGGTAAGCTAGTACACTTAACGGTTGCCACTATCGGAGTACAGTATGGATCACACTGACAATATTCTTTTCAAACAACAATGCTACATTAACGGTCAGTGGCTTAATGCCCTTGACGCACAAACAATCACTGTAACTAACCCGGCTAATGGCGAAGTACTAGGCTCTGTTCCAAAACTAAGTGGCGATGAAGTTAAACAAGCGATAACTGCCGCTGATAATGCATTACCAGCTTGGAAGCGTAAAACAGCTAAAGAGCGTGCTGTTATATTGAGACGTTGGTTTGACCTTTGTAATGAATACAAAAATGAACTGGCTCACTTATTAACGCTAGAGCAAGGCAAACCTTTAGCAGAAGCACTGGGCGAAATTGCCTACGGTTCGGCATTTATTGAATGGTATAGCGAGGAAGCCAAACGAGCTTACGGTGACGTAATTCCTGCTCACAGTAACGATAAGCGTATTGTGGTAACCAAAGAAGCGATTGGCGTTGTTGCCGCTATCACCCCTTGGAATTTCCCTAATGCGATGATCACCCGAAAAGCTGCGGCAGCAATTGCAGCTGGCTGTACCGTGATTATCAAACCCGCTTCAAACACGCCTTTTTCAGCCTTAGCATTAGCAGAATTGGCCAAGCAGGCCGGTGTACCTAACGGTGTTTTAAATGTCGTCACCGGTTCAGCAAGAGTCGTCGGGGCAGAACTTACTGAAAACCCAATAGTGCGGAAATTATCATTTACTGGCTCAACAGAGGTTGGCAAAGTTTTATTAAAACAATGTGCTGAGACAGTAAAAAAAGTATCTATGGAACTGGGCGGAAATGCGCCATTTATTGTTTTTGATGATGCCGATTTAGATAAAGCCATCGATGGAGTTATGGCTTCTAAATTTCGTAATACTGGCCAAACCTGTGTTTGTGCAAACCGTATTTTTGTTCATGATAAAATCTATGACGAATTTTCCAAACGTTTGATCATTAAAGTTGGTCAACTAAAAGCCGGTAACGGCCTTGAGGAAGGTGTCACTATAGGGCCGCTTATTGATACTGCAGCAGTCGAGAAAGTTGAAGAACATATTGAAGATGCCATTGCCAAAGGAGCAAAAACTATTCTGGGTGGCCAACGCCATGCTTTAGGCGGTCATTTTTTTCAGCCAACCATTCTTACCGATGTTAGCGACGATGCACTCTTATTGAATGATGAAACCTTTGGCCCTGTTGCACCTTTAATTCGCTTTAGTAGTGACGCTGAGGTGATCAAAAAAGCCAATGATACTGAATTTGGTCTTGCCAGTTATTTTTATACCCAAAATATTGCTAGGGCCTGGAATGTAGCCGAAGCACTTGAATACGGTATTGTTGGCATAAATGAAGGCCTTATCTCTACCGAACTTGCCCCTTTTGGTGGCATTAAAGAATCAGGTATAGGTCGTGAGGGCTCAAAATACGGTATTGATGATTATATGGAAGTCAAGTACATGTGCATAGGCGGACTATAACTCCCCTCTTACTAATACATTAATTCATAGTACAAATACAAAAGAGACAAACATGAATAGTTATAAAATTGCAGTTATTCCTGGCGACGGCATTGGTAAAGAAGTTGTCCCCGAAGGCTTAAGAGTTTTAGATGCTATAGCTGAAAAATTTAATATAAAATTTAGTTATAACCAATTTGACTGGAGTTGTGAAACTTATAAAAAAACAGGCAGCATGATGCCTGAAGGTGGCTTAGACCAACTTAGAGAAAATGATGTGATTTTTCTTGGGGCTGTCGGTTTTCCCGGAGTACCTGACCATCTTTCTTTATGGGGATTACTCATTCCCATAAGGCGTGAATTTGAACAGTACATTAACCTGCGCCCTGTGCGATTATTACCTGGAATTACTTGTCCGTTACGTGATAAAGAGCCTGGTGATATAGATTTTTGGGTAGTGAGAGAAAACTGTGAAGGTGAATACTCTCAAATAGGTGGCATGATTCATCAAGGAACTGATTATGAGGCGGTAGTACAGGAATCAATATTTACCCGTCACGGAACAGACAGAGCGTTAAAATATGCTTTTGAATTAGCGCAAGCGTGTGGCAAACCTCATGTGACATCTGCAACAAAGTCTAATGGTTTATTTCATTCCATGCCTTATTGGGATAGCCGCTTTGCTGAAATGGGAAAGAATTATCCAGACATTGAAACGGATCAATACCACATTGATATTCTTACGGCTCGCTTTGTCATGAGTCCGGAACGTTTCGATGTCGTAGTTGCCAGTAATTTATTTGGCGATATCCTTTCTGATTTAGGGCCTGGAGTCACAGGCACCATTGCTGTTGCGCCATCAGCAAATATCAACCCAGAGCGCAAACATCCTTCAATGTTTGAACCTGTACACGGATCAGCGCCAGATATTGCCGGTTTAGGTATAGCTAACCCGATAGGACAAATTTGGTCAGCGTCAATGATGTTAGATCACTTAGGTGAAAAAGAAGCGGCAGCTGCAATCATGCAAGCAATAGAGAATGTGTTAAGTGCTGATGATGCACCGTTAACACCAGATCTTGGTGGACAAGCCAGCACTATTGATCTTGGTAAAGCGATTGCCGCTGAGATATGTAAATAATAAATACTTAAGTAATAAACATTAAAGCATTATTAGTTAGCTCCTTAGCAGATATCTATTTAGAAATCGTTCGCTTTAATATTATAGGAACTCAGTTATGAAAAGCGCATTAAGTCATACCTATGCAAATTTAATTTCACCCTTGCAAGCGTTGAAAACATCACAGCAAAGTGTCAAAGGGATAAGGTGGTGGATATTAGGCCTGTTAGTTATAGCCATGATTAATAGCTATATCGATAGAGGCAATATATCCATGGCCGCGCCATTGATAACAGAGTTCTTTAACTTAGACGCTGAAATGAAAGGGTGGATTTTTTCTTCCTTTCTTTTAGGTTATGCACTAATGCAAGTTCCCGCTGGTATGCTGGTAGATAGATTTGGTATAAAACGAACTTATACCATAGCGTTTATTGTCTGGGGCTTAACAGCCGCCTGCTTTGGTATTGCTACCGCTTTTTGGCATTTAATTGCCTTACGCATCTTACTCGGTGTTTGGGAGTCAATTTCTGGCCCAGCAGGCAATGCCTATGTCGGTCGTTATTTTGCCCAACATGAGCGTGGTTTTGCTACTGGCCTACTTTTGTCTGGAAGTAAATTTGGCCCCGCAATAGGTGCTGTTCTTGCCGGTGCTTTATTAGCAAATTTTAGCTGGCAAATGCTATTTATCCTTTGTGGTTTAGTGCCATTAGTCTGGGTATTACCTTGGCTATATTTTTATAATAAGCAAGAAACAATAGAAGCTAAACAGCAACATGAAGAAGGTACATTAGAAAATATAACCAGCGAAGCTAATAGTACAGTACCACTTAGCAAACTGCTGAAAAACACAAAAATTCAAGGCATTATTTTAGGTTATATTTGTTACGGTTATGCTTGGTTTTTATATATTTCTTGGTTACCTAGCTACCTTTTCGATGAATTAGGGTTGTCAATTAAAGAAACAGGTTGGTGGTCTGGCTTTACTTATGGGGTTTTAGCTGTTGTAGTTATTGCTGCGGGATACGCCTCTGATGTTTTCATTAGAAGAGGACACTGTCCAAGCAAGGTAAGAAAGTCATTTGTTGTCGCAGGCTTCCTAGCTGGCTCATTAATTCTTCCTGTACCCTTTATCGAAGATCCTCAGCATGTTATGTATATGATTTTGATTGCCATTAGTGGTATGGGTCTAGCGACAGCAAATACCTGGGCGATTAGCCAAACCATAGCCCCACGAGGCACTATCGGTACGGTTGCTGGCATTCAAAATTTTGCCGCGGCTTTTGGTGGTTTTTTCGCGCCAATAATTACTGGTTACATCATTACATTAACAGGCTCCTACATGGCTGCCTTTGTAATCGCTGGAATTTTGATGGTGGTTGCAATTTTTAGCTATGTGCTTTTGGTTGGAAAAGTTGAAACTATCAAGCTTGATTAACAGTATTTATTTACTATATTAAGTGCATTAAGTTTAGATTATAAGAGAAAAAACAAAATGGAATTTCGATTTTGCACACACTGTAATCTAGTTTATTTATTACTGCTAGTAAGTTCAGTTTCGCAAGCACAAGTAAAAGATGAATCACTGATTAGCTGGATTCAGTTAGATCAACCACCAGCATTTATTGTCAAAGGTAATAAACAAGGGCATGGGTTTGCTGACTATGTGCAAGGACGATTGGAAAGCCATTTAGCTGAATATAATCATTACTCATTATTGGTTAATTCAGTTCGGCACAAAGCCATGTTAAATAACAATGAAAACCTTTGTTTTAGCTACGTGGAATACTTCCCTGATTTACCTACTCTAGAACCCGACAAAGAAGGGAATTACCTTAGATCCCTACCCTGGTCACCTCATCCTGTACTAGAGTTATTAATGAAGAAGTCTTTCGCTAATTCTCATCTTAAGTCAAAAACATCGGTAAAATTAGAGACTGTTTTACAAAACAAAAATTTAGTGCTGGGACTACCAGGAAAACGCTGGAAAGGAATAATTAACGAATTAATTAAAAAACACGAAAAAAACCTTTCTTCCGCTTGGAACTACTCACAAGACTTTGGCAGTATTTTTCAAATGATTTTAAAAGATCGTGTTCATTACACTTTGGTCTACCCATTATGGATAAGTTACTGGGAAAATGAATATCAAGTGCCAAATGGCACCATGATTTCATTGCCAATGGCAGAGATGAAATACCCTTATATTCGTGTGGCAGTTGGCTGTAAAAACAATGATTGGGAAAGGAAATCATTACAAAAGTTAATCAATTTTTAAGTGGAGAAGTACCCACTATTGCTTGGCGAGAAAACATGGAGCGTTGGCTACTAAAAGAAGACATTGTAGATTCAACTTGTCAACGCAACACTATTTTTAATTACTTGTTTAGGTGTTTTAAAGCCCAAACTCTTTCTTGGTCTATTATTTAATTGAGCTGCTACTTCGTCCAGTCGATCTTGTGAATGTTGCCCTAAACATGTCTTTTTAGGGAAGTATTGCCTAATTAAGCTGTTAGTGTTCTCGTTAAGACCTCTTTGCCAAGGACTTTGAGGGTCGCAGAAATAAACTGGAATACCTGTTTTCTCTGTTAATTCAACATGCTTCGCTAGTTCCATGCCTCGATCCCAAGTTAATGTTTGCCTTAGCTTTTCAGGAAGGGTACTGAATTTATTGATTAAAGCATCATTAACTGACTGAGCATCCTTACCTTTTAATTTGAGGATAAAAGTATAGCGAGACTTGCGATCAACTAATGTCGCTATATGTGTGTTTTTTGAACCTGTTACCAGATCTCCCTCCCAATGGCCAAGTGAACGGCGATTCTCGATATGCTTTGGACGTTCATGAATAGAAACACCATTAACAATATTTATGGTGCCACGTTCACCTTTACGAGAGTGCTTTTTACTGTGACGAAGGCTGTGGCTACGGCGTAAATGCTTTGCCATCAAATGGCTTAATATTGAACGACTCCGATAATAGATAGTTTTGTATATTGTCTCTGCTGAAATCTGCATTGATTTACGTTTAGGCATAGTTCTTTTAAGCCAGCCAGATATTTGTTCTGGCGACCAATTTAACTCAAGTTTATCACTGACAATTTGTCTTAATTCAATATTCGATTCTAAGAGGCATGGCTTAGGCCTTTTAGCCATCCTCCAAGCCCTATTATTAGCGTCTACCGCTTTATAATAACGACGACCTCGGTTGCGCTGTACTTCTCTAGATATTGTAGATGGGGAACGATTTAATAAACGAGCAATAGCCCTTATACTCATTTTCGCAGATAAACTAACACGTATTTCCTCTCTTTCTTCTAAGGTTAAATGTTTAGCCTTTCGCTGACGAGTTGGTGGTTTAATTCCACCAGTATCCCGAAGCAGAGTGAAAATAGTACCTGGCTTAGAATCTAGCAGGTTAGCTATATCACTAAACCCTATTCCTTGCTTCCATGAGTCGAAGACAAACTCTTTTTCTTGTGCTGTAAATGTACGTTTCATTCAATAACCCTCCGCAAACAGATATTTTCATATAACTGTTGCGTTGACCAATTGAATCTACAATTGCCACATTTAGAGAGTATTATAATACTATGTTATTAGAGTCTTATGGACATTTAGATGCCATTAAGTAATGCTCTAAGAAAGAAGTAACTAAGCAAGTTGAAATTTTCAAGGTATTGCTATCGAGTTAAGCCATTTTCCAAGGCATATTTCCAAAGCTGCTCGGCATTGTCCGGCAAAGCTTCACGTGCACGGAACAGTTTAATGTCAATATCAATTGACCAATTCGTTTCATGCTCTTGACTACCATTATGCGCTTTCACTAGCTTACCGCTTTTAAGTTCTTCAATAATCTGTTGCTCTGGTAACCAAGCAATCCCTCGCCCTTCACAACACATTTTTTTTAATACGCCAACAAGGTATGACTCAAAAATTGTATCAAGATAAACAGGTTCACGACTTGTTAACTGTAAATGCTGTACTATTTTTCCAACACCTGAACTAGGAGTGTAACCTAGATATTTAATAGGCTTATCAATACTTCCTGAAAGCTGTAGTAGAGGTTGCTCGTTATGATCTGGTGCGCATACAGGGATCAAGCGATCTTTACCAACAACTACTGAAATATAATGATGTGGATTAAGATTTATATCAACTTTGGGGTGAGTATGACAAAGCATAAAGTGGCAATGGCCTTTAACTAAAGACTCTTTACCCTTGTTCATATGATCCGATTCAAGTCGTGTTCTTAATATGCCAAGTGTTTCTTCAATTTTATTTAGCCAACTAGGGAAGAAATTTGAAGATAGCGTATGAGTAGCGGCAAAAGAAATAACATTACCTGTATTTGAGTTTTCACGAGCAATTTCATCTTTGCATTGATATAAACGATTTAAAGTTTCCTCTGCAATAGGGAAGAACTTTCCTCCAGCATCAGTTAGACATACTGGTGTTTCGCTGCGGTCAAACAAAGGGGCCCTAAGCCACTCTTCTAATGCTTTGATTCGTCGACTAAAGGCAGGTTGTGTTGTTGCTCGTATATCAGCAGATTTTGAAAAACTGCCAGTATCAACTAAGCTCAAAAAGTCTTGGATCCATTGAATTTTCATCGTATTTACCTGCCAGAAAGATAATAGAAAGATATCGAATATATACCCTTGTTAAAGCCAAGCATCAGAGTTTTATGTATAATCCCGTCTATAAAACATACTAACTCAAACGTTTGAGTGTGTATAGCTTTTTTTAAAATCCAACGTTAAAAACACTAAATTATTGTAAATACTATTTTATATTGAAGGAATTAATTGCTACATGTAATTAATTTCTGCTTAAATGAGATGATATCTGCCTGACAATGGCATTTAAAATCAGTGATGATGCAACTAACTGGGTAATAGTGATAGATACCAGTAGTTCTGGAACATCATTAGCTTTGGAAAGTAATTGCATTAATTATTCAGGGCGTCATCTTCGTATTATTAGTTTTGACAACACTTCAAATGATTGGAGCAGCATCACTGAAATTAAATTTTGCTTATCAAGAAGTTGTGACCCATGCTACGAATGAAGATTCTTTTGCCATTACCAAACTTTATCCCACCATGTCAGGTTACGCGAGTTGGGAGTCTGCTCAATGGAATATTAGTAATTCAAGGACAATCGACACGAGTGAACATAGGCAACATAAAGGAATATCCCAAGATTCGGTTTCCAAGAAACAACGTCTAATAATAGCCCTGTTTTTAAGCAAGGGTGTTTATATTAATATAAACACTTGCATCCACTCAAACGTTTGAGTTAGTATACTAAAATGAATAAAATAGTTATAACAATGACTACAACACGCTGCGATACACAGCAAACCGTTACAGCAAAGCATTGATATAATCGGAGAAAATAAAATGAGAAACGAAGTTAAAACGCTCTTCACAATCATTGTCTGTACAAGTTTAACTGCTGATGGTGGCACAGTGCTTATCCGCAATACCGGTGTTCAAGCTGCTGAATATAAATTCTTTTCCGTAAGAGAAATTGATACCAGTATTGATTAG
The DNA here is from genome assembly GCA_913063325.1 of uncultured Colwellia sp. Classification (GTDB taxonomy): domain Bacteria; phylum Pseudomonadota; class Gammaproteobacteria; order Enterobacterales; family Alteromonadaceae; genus Colwellia. The sequence continues at coordinate 17,141 of CAJXYE010000070.1, forward strand.
GCTACATTTTAACTGGATGTATTAAACAGATAAATACTAATAATAGCCAATCTAGAGCAATTGAACTTGGTTATTGTTTTTAACAGGGTTTTTAGCCTTAACCTTTTGAGTGAATCTCAAAACGAAGTAATAAGAGGAATATGTTATGCAACTTCTTGACTGGGTGGCTTTGGTCGTCTTTTTTTTAGTAATGGTGGGCATTGGATTTAATGCTTATAAACGTATTAGTGGCTCGAAAGATTTTTATGTGGCGGGTGGTGGGTTGCCTTGGTGGTTAGCTGGTGTTTCCCATCATGTATCTGGTTACTCAGGTGTTGTCTTTACAGGCTATGCGGCAATAGCCTACGCGACAGGTTTTAATTTATACATCTGGTGGGCACTAAATGTATCATTAGCTTGTTTTGTCGGTGCATTACTAGTTGTTCCTCGCTGGGCAAGATTACGTAAGGCATTGAATATCCAGTCTCCTACTGAATATCTAAAATTACGCTACGATGTAAAAACCCAGCAAATCATTGCTTGGCTAGGGGTTGTACTAAAACTTCTAGACACAGCTGCAAAATATGCAGCAATTGGAGTTATTTTATATGGATTTGCTGGTGTACCTATTCACTACGGTATTTTAATTGCTGGTTTCGTCGCGATGCTTTACGTGACTGTTGGTGGGTTATGGGCTGATACTATGAATGATTTTTTCCAGTTTATGGTTCAAATTGCCGCTGGTGTAGCCATGTTTTTCATTATCCAAAGTGAATTAGGCGCAGTAGGTACAGACTATTTATCAATGTGGGATCAACTACCTGTTGGTAGTGGTAACTGGTTTAATGGTGAATATACCCCTATGTTTTTTATCAGCTTTAGTTTGGTTATTTTCCTTAGCTATACAGGGGGAACTTGGAATCTAGCTTCTCGCTTTATTGCTTCGCCAAGTGGTAGCCATGCAAGAAAAGCTATGTTTTTATCATCCGCACTCTATTTGATTTGGCCTTTGATTTTATTTGCTCCTATTTGGGCTTCTCCTATCTTAATTCCTAATCTAGAACTAAGTCAGCAAACGCAAATTTATTCTATCTTAACCTTAAAATATCTACCTGCTGGACTTGTCGGTATAGTCTTAGCTTCAATGTTTGCGGCTACATTGTCGATGGTTGCTTCGGATGCGAATGCAATTAGTTCTGTCCTCTCTCGTGACATATTGCCATTGATCAGTAACAAGTTTCAAAATAAAGACGGCGAGACACCGTTAAAAGTTGCCCGAATAGTAACCTTTACCTTCACTGTTGCTACTATCATTATCGCGCTAAATAACGATTATTTTGGTGGCATAATTGGGCTAATTATAGTGTGGTTTGGTGGTTTGATTGGTCCTGCTTCTATTCCAATGGTGCTAGGTCTATTACCATTTTATAAGTACTGTGGTCCCAAATCAGCGCTCGGTTCAATGGCTGTTGGTTTAGCTGTTTTTGTAGGTACTAGACTCTTTATCACTGATCCATCAATGGCATTGGCTGTTGGCGGTCCTGTTAGCAGTTCTTTGCTCTTCTTTAGCCTCGCGGCAGTGGTAAATCGAAAGCATGCCGTTAAACCAGAGATTGAAGAGCTGATGATGAAGTTAAGTGCAGATAATGCCGATGATGCATTAGATAATGCCGATAATACGTTAGAACTAGCAGAAAATAGGTAATAGTGACATATTCGTTTGTATCAGGAGATGCTAGGTTTTTTGAAAAAACTCAGTGTCTCTTTGATACGATTAAACATCGCTTGCAGTAAGGTGCAGTTCGCATTGAACCGTACCCTGCCGCAGCAGGCTTTTAACCTTACGCTTATGAGATGATCATGCTCAGGGTAAGTTGTGAATTACTGATCGCCCGATGATTCAATTGGGGCCCTTCTAGGAAACTTAAACCATTCCGTTTAAATATGTGATCAAAAATTACGAAGAAAAAATTAACAAGAGCAAGGCGACTGATTGAGTAATAGCTGGCTATTACGATTGAAGTCAACGCAGCTTTTTGATAATTTTAACAAGTAAGATTGAGTAGATAATTATGCGGATTGGTATTAATACAAGTCAGCAATGGTTGTATCAATTTCGTATCGACCTCCCGGCCCGATATTAATATAAGCAGAGGTGCTTGTTAGAGCTTGTATGTCTTTGTCAAAAGTTTTAGGCGGCGTTCTTCGCCTAATGACATCATGTCTTTGTTACCCTCCCGTAAAATCAAAAGCGCATCAATAGAGTTTTCCGTTAAACTAAAAGCAACGGAGAATAACAATGAAAAAGCACGATTCACGGAAATACAAATCTTTGCCGTATTGCTGCCTACCGAAGCTATCCAAAACGTTTAATGCAAGGTAATGGTCCTGAGTTCACCTCTCATGAGCTAGAGCTATGAGCCGAGCAGCATGCCGTCAAACTGGATTTTATAAAGCCCGGCAAACCAACACAAAACGCATTTATTGAACGGTTTAATCTGACTTATCGTAACAAAGTTTTAGATTGTTATTTGTTTAAATCGTCAACTGAAGTGCGAGAAATCACCGATAGTTGGATGGAGAAATATAATTATGAGCGACCCCATGAGTCACTCAATGATTTACCACCTAAGACCTATGAACAATTAAATCAGGAATGCTCTATTGAGATCTGATCAAAAAAAGGGGGGGGGTACACAATCATATATAGCAAGATTATATAATCACTCACCTACCTGGATGTAGGTGCTTGGATTCTGAAACTATGAACCTGTGCCTCTAAGCCTTTAACTATTGCCAAATCGCCAATTAATTATCTACTTGGTATAAGTTATCAATGTATTATAGAAAACCAAACAAAAAAACCTAGCATTAATACTTAATGCTAGGTTTTTATCTTTCAAGTTATGCTGTGTCGCTACAGTAACTACGACACTTAACTAATGTAAATAATTAACAGCTATCTGAACGTAACTCTATCTATAGCTTAACAGTGATGCCCGCTGTGATTCTGCGATCAGCTTTATCATTCTCACAGAATACGGCGTTTTCATTAAAACACCATACAGTTTTATCTTCTCGTGTTAAATTCACCGCTTGAATACCAACATTGACCATATCGTTGATATCATAACCAATAGCAAGGTTAAGTTGTCCTCTTGCCCCAAAGTGAGGATACATACCACCTATAGTATTACCAAAACTCGAGTCTGTGTATGAATCACGCCATGTATAACGAACACGAACACTTAAGTCATACTTGTCATAATACGCAGTGACGTTATACGCGTTGTTAGATAAGTTAGATAAGGTATTACGGATAGCAATTACATCATCAGCTGTTGTAGCTGTTTCATAGATACGGTTATCATTATCATCCATTTCCATGCCATCAGTTCGATTTAAGCCATTATTAATGGTGTTATTGGCATATCTGAAGCTGTCTAGTGAGCCACCTGCTTCTTGATAGGTATAGTTAGCAAGTAAACCAAAACCAGATGCCCAACCAAGTTCTTTTTCAAAAGATGATAGATCACCTTGGAAAGCAAGCTCAATACCTTTTATGTCTTCAGTTCCAGAAACATTTGAAGTTGTTTCATGTGTTACACATATACCATTGGTGTCAGTACGACTTGATTCAGCACCATAGGCATCATTTGGTACAAAAGGATTCCAGATACCGCCTCCACTACAATCGCCATCGACGTTACGCTCAAGTTCTCCACTTGCAGGGTTAATCGTTCTAACAGGAAAGCTATCAAATCCTGAGATAAGATCTGATCTGTCTTTTTGGAAGAAGCCAACACTTACTAAACTTCCTGGAGCAAAATAGTACTCCAGAGATAAGTCATAAGAGGTAATTTCTTCTGGCTTAAGGCCAGGGTTACCCATTGCAACTTCGTCGTATGGCGTTTCACCCCAGCTAACTGATGTAGACAAGTCATCGAAATTTGGACGACGAATATCTTTACCAGCCCCTATCCTTACTACAAAATCATCATAGAGTTCAATAGCTACATTAAGTCGCGGCAAAGTAAAAGAATAGTCAGACTTTGTGTTAGTTTGGGATATCATAGTATTACCGTTTGAATCCTCAGCGATAGAGTTACCTATAGAGGTAACATCTGTGCTTATATAACGCACACCTAAGTCACCGCTAACTATCGCATCACCTAATTCTAACTCAAAGTCACCTTGAAGGTAGAGAGCAGTCGACTCTTCAGTGATGGAAAATTGGCTGCTGGCAGCTACTTCTGGTGTTGAAGTAAGACTTGTGGTTCTACCAGTTTCGGCATTATTTCGAGTGATTGCAGCATCAATGATATCTCGGACATATTGCGGGTTATTTGCACTAAGATCAGGACTTATCATTAAGTAATCTGAAATATATAACGTTCTGCCGTCTATACTGCCAAAATTGTCAGGTCCTTGCACAAGAATCTCTGAAAATGTGTCGCCCCTTGGACGGTCCCAGAACCTAGTTCTAGTTCTACTACTCGCATTTGCTCTAGAAGCCTTGGATTCATTATAACGAATACCCGCATGGACATCAGTGAAGAAAGACATGTCATCTGATACATCGTAACTAAAATCCGTTCTCAGAGAAGTTTCTTCGCCATCTGAGGTATCATTGCTTATACGTAGTTCATTAAGACCCCAATTTTTTGGGTCAAGCAACATTGCTGTGGTTGGGGTGGTATCTAACCCCTGAGCTATTCCCCACTCAAAGAAGGAACCATGAGCATTATATATTAAGGGGGTGCCATTATCATAATAACCAGTTGAACCAGGATCCCCATTTGGTTGTGTCGAATTGGGATTAATAAAATCTAGGGTATTACTAATTTTGGGTGCTCTATCTTCAGCATCCGAGTAGCTTACCTCGGCATTTACTGTCAACTTGTCACCAACCCATTCACTACCAAAAGCAAATACATGACTTTTAGTCAGGCGAGGCGTGTTATTACCCCCTAGACGAAGGTTAGGATCCAGGTGTCTACCACCTTCTCTAATGGCTGGGATCAATAGACCACCTGTTACAACGTCTATAGAGCCAAGGTCATAGATGCCGTTTGGACCATCGATGCTACCTAAGTCTCTCGTTTCAACACTTGTAACTGTAGATTCTTCGACAGTCCAACCACTACCCACACCAGATCCCATAAAACGAATTTCTGAGCGCAGCATTTCTTGGTCATTAATTGTTGCATCTGTATAAAATTTTAGATTCTCTGTTGCTTCCCATTCTAGCGAGCCAGTAAAGTTTGTTGTGGTATACTGACGTGAGTCAAATGGCGCATCTAAAAACTGCATGCGCATAAAGGTTTCATCTCTGGCAATCGCTGCATCACTACCTGTAGCATCCGGTTGAACAATTCTGTCGCGATCCACTCTAGGTCTAATACTGGCAACATCTTGTTCAGCGTAACTACCCGTTAATACCAAGCCTATTTTACCATAATCTGTTTCCCAGTTATCACCGAAGGTAGCTGAAAGTCTTGGTGTGGTACTATCGGCTAAGTCACTGTTTTCAGCTTGAGCACGAAATTGCAGTAAACGCTCATCTAAACTATTACCACGTAAAGTACGTAAATTAATAGTGCCACCTACTGAGCCCTCAATAGTTTTAGCTGATGGAGATTTTGTTACTTCTAAAGAGGAAATTAACGCTGCAGGTAAATCTTCAAAACTAATACCTGTTCGGCTGCTACCTGCACCAACAGAAGAAACACCATTTATTTCTACTCTGTTTTGACTGGTACCACGAATTTGTACGCCAGTGCCAACACCATTATCTCTGGTAATTTGTACACCGGTAATGTTTTCCATTACTTCGGCTAAGTTATTATCAGGTAATTTACCAATATCTTCTGCTTGAATTATTTCTTTAACACCTGAAGCACTACGTTTTTCAGCTAGGGCACTGGCAAGTGCGCTACGTATTCCTGTTACCTCTATAACTTCAATTTCTTGCTCTGCTTCTTCTGCATGTACCGACGCTGCAAAATTTAACGAAGTAGCTGACAGCACAGCTAAGGTAATTGTTGATAATTTATGTTTCATAATTTTTCCTAAAGTAGTTATTGCATATTAAACACTGATTAGTCTTCTTTTAAAACTAAATGCACAGCAACCCCACTCCACTCCTTTATATTTTTTATATTGAGTAATACTCACGGTATCACTCTATGGATTGGTTTTTACTCAAACATGAAATTACTCAAACGTTTGAGTTGGTATAAGCTACAATAAACTAAACACTCTGTCAAGCGATAAACTCAAACGTTTGAGTTTATCGTCAAAATAAATGCCAATTCGATGTTGGTTAATGACTAACGGGCGAAAGCATTCAATCTTATATCAAAGATATGATGACATTCTTGACGCTTACTCAGATTCATGGAGCTCGTTTGTAAGTGGTACTAAGCGGGTTAATAAAATGTGTTATACAGACTGTACTGAGGTGGGAACAACTTAAGATGGAATGGTATGATTATTGTCAGTGATGCTAAGAGCTAACTAATTCTATCAGATATCAGTGAAACGATTAATAATGACATATCCGGTATCATAAACATTGCCCTAGGGGGACAGCTCACTATCAACAGCATTTTGTTTTCATCGACTGCCTATAGTGAGCTTTTGGAATAGTGTTCAACGAACTATGATGACGAACTATGCACTATACGTTCAGCAATTAAGTTTTCTACTACACTAGGTTCAGCAAGTGTCGAAGTATCACCTAAGCTGTCAACGTCGTTTTCAGCAATTTTACGTAAAATACGACGCATAATTTT
>CAJXYE010000071.1 GCA_913063325.1 uncultured Colwellia sp.
CGAGCAGATAAACGACCAATCAACTCAGATTTACGTGAATCAGGTTCAATAGAGCAGGATGCCGATTTAATCATGTTCATTTATCGTGATGAGGTTTATCACGATGACAGTGAATTTAAAGGCATGGCAGAAATAATTATTGGTAAACAACGTAACGGCCCGATTGGTAGAGTACCACTGACCTTCCAAGGTCAGTTTTCTCGCTTTGATAACTATGCCGGACCGCATGTACTAGAAGAAGATTAATCAAATAGCTGAATAGGTGTTCAGCTTGTCGCTGTATTGCTCAATTTATGCGTCAGAAGTACTCACAAATTCTTCGGGAAATAATTTGAACATCCAAAGGATGACCTGAAAGGTGGAGTACAGGATGTACGGAGTCTTGACTAACGTCAACTCCGTGCTGCTTCCTTAAACTTGAACAATATAACTTAAAGCTGAATACTATTATCGATAAGTAGACTTTAATCATTATTATTTCAGTTGTCATCCTCGTGGTATTTTCATCGAGGATCCAGCTTGTTATTTCTTAGTTCTCTACTCACCATTAAGGGTCGCTACAATCGTGCGGCTGCTAGCATGGTTCCTATGCTCACCTAAATATATTCCCTGCCAAATACCAATATTTAATTGGCCATTAGTAATAGGTAAACTCAAACTATTGCCTAATAGGCTTGCTTTAATATGAGCAGGCATATCATCATCACCCTCATAGGTATGCTGGTAGTAAGATGCTCGTTCAGGTACAAAGTGATTAAAGTGCGCTTCCATATCACTACGTACTGTCGGATCAGCATTTTCATTTAAGGTAATTGAAGCAGAGCTATGTTTGATAAAAAAATGAAGGATTCCACAATTAACTTCATTTAGCTCTGGCAGTTGGCTTAATATTTCATCAGTGATTAAATGAAAGCCACGATTTCTTGAACGTAATATTACTTCAGTTTGATACCACATGACTTACCTCATTCTTGAATTGATGATTGTACTTTACTATTTTCAGTGTTCGTTAATGTATAGATTTGCAAACTCTTTGATAGCTTCAGGTAGGAGCTTTTCTATCATAGCTAATTGGCGACTATTTTTATCATAACGGGCATAAAGTTTTTTATGAATACCGTTTTCGCCTAAGCGCATACAGTTAAAGAGTGATTGCTTGGTTGCACTTGTTACTAACCAATCAGGCAAAGTCGCTACGCCCATATCTGCTGAGACCATTTGCAGCATTACATGGCTATTCGTCACTTGTTTTACTTTAATCGGTTTACATTTTGCCGGCGTTAAAAATAATTTGAAAATATCTAACTGTTCGGGCGGCAGCGGGTAAGTTAGTAAGGTAAATTGGCTAAAATGTTTTGGCAGTAAATAAGGGCTAGCTTGTTCTTTTCTCTCTGGTGAGTTGATACTGTTATCAGCATGAAGCAGAGCAGATAATTGTTGATTAGAGATGACTGCCATCACTTCAAACTGCCCAATTTCTTTATAGACTATATTCTCTTCAGATAACTTTTCATCGGTAAACAGAATATCTACTTTATCTTCACTATGTTTTAGTGATTTATTAACGTCGAAAGATTCATCAATGAATTCAAGTTTAATCTTACTATTTTGCTGTGAAAAGTGACTCGTCACCGGTAATAACCATTGAAAACAAGCATGACATGCAATCGCTATTTTTAAAGAACTTGTCGTTAATGAAGGTGACTTCAATGCAGAATTGGCGGCTTTAATTTTAGGTAAAAACTCTTCACCCAAATTGAGTAAAATCCGACCTGCCTCAGTGAATTCAACCGGAGAGGTATTACGGATAAATAAAGGGGTATTTAACCTTTGTTCTAAGTCTTTAATCTGATGTGACAAAGCCGATTGACTACTAAACAGCTGTTCAGCAGCTTTACGAATATTGCCGGTGTGGGCGAGTGTTGTTAGTGTTTTTAAATGTTTAATTTCGAACATAATGAATTTATTTCAACTCCCTGTTGAACTATTTGCGCTTGTCTTAAAAGCTACTTCTCTAGATTATAACCATTCAAACGTCTAGACGTCTATTTGTTTTTGTTATAAAAATGAATATTAGCCCAGGCCAGTTAACAGAGTTATTACTCTTTTATTCGCAGATCAAATAATCATATTGGAGCAGGCATGCAAATTCATAATTTAGGTTTTCCACGTATAGGCGCAAAGCGCGAACTAAAATTCTCTCTAGAAAAGTACTGGCGTGGTGATTTATCACAAGCTGATTTTTTAACTGAATGTAAGAACCGTCGTAAACAAAATTGGCAGATCCAGCAAGAGGCAGGTGTGGAGTTGTTACCTGTAGGCGACTTTGCTCATTACGATCACGTATTAAATACCACGTTATTATTGGGGTTAGCCCCAGAGCGATTTACTAGTCATAGCGTTAATAAACAGCATACTCATACAAGTAACAATGAAGATGCACATGATCATACGGACAATGCAGAACATAATGTTTTAGATCTCGAGTTCCGTATTGGTCGAGGTCAAGCACCATCAGGTTGTCAATGTGCTGCTAGTGATATGACTAAATGGTTTAATACTAATTATCATTATATTGTACCTGAGTTAAGCGCGGCGCTATTAGCCGAAGATACGTCAGTCAATACTGATAATCTACTTAGCCATTTTAAAGAGGCGCAAGCGATTACTGATAATCGTAAAGCGGTACTACTTGGTCCAATTACTTATCTTTATTTAAGCGTATTTGAAAGTGATAATAACAATGGTAATGAAGATAAATTAGCGTTATTACCTGAATTATTAATACGTTATCAAGCGGTGTTAAGTCAACTATCAGATGCTGGCGTGCAGTGGTTACAACTTGATGAGCCTGTATTAGGACTGGAATTAGAACCAAAGTGGCAACAAGCTTTTACTCAGGCTCACCAAGTACTTAACAAGGGTAATCTGAAAGTATTGCTAACTAGTTACTTTGCTTCAATTGACCATCATATCGACTTAATAAAAGGTTTAAATTTTGACGGACTTCATATTGATACCATTGCTGAACAAAGCGATGTGACAGGTATTATCGATCGCTTACCTCATGATTGGATTATTTCATTAGGTGTTATTAATGGTCGCAATGTATGGAAAACAGATTTAGTCTCTGTGTATAAAAAGCTAGTTCCTTTATACAAAACTTTAGGTGATCGCTTATGGCTTGCACCTTCGTGTTCATTATTACATTCACCAGTGGATTTAAACCAAGAAAGTAAATTAGATAGCGAATTTAAATCATGGCTAGCGTTTGCCAAGCAAAAATGTGAAGAGTTAGCTTTGCTTAAAAATGCTTTGGTTAATCAGAACAGTGATGAAATCAGCATTTACTCAAATCCTGCTGTGGCTCGCGGTACATCAAAGCGTATTAATAATGCTGAAGTGCAGCAACGGGTTAGCGCATTAACTAAAGTAGACTTTGCCCGTAAAGAAAGCTTTGACGTGCGTAAAGTTGTGCAACAAGCGGAATTAAATTTACCTCTTTTACCAACCACGACTATCGGCTCATTTCCACAAACCGGTGATATTCGAGAAACCCGTGCAAAATGGCGTAGAAGTGAGATCAATGATGAGCAATACACTAAGCTGATTCAAGACGAAATTCGCGACACTATTACTCGCCAAGAAGAAATTGGCTTAGACGTATTGGTTCATGGCGAATCAGAGCGTAACGACATGGTTGAGTACTTCGGTGAGTTACTTGATGGTGTGGCCTTTACCCAGTTTGCTTGGGTGCAAAGTTATGGTTCGCGTTGTGTAAAACCGCCGATCATCTTCGGTGATATTAGTCGTAAAAAACCAATGACGGTTGAATGGACTAACTTTGCGCAGTCTTTAACAGCTAAACCGGTTAAAGCCATGTTAACGGGTCCAATTACCATTCTATGTTGGTCTTTTGTTCGTGATGATTTATCACGAGAACAAGTATCAAAACAAATTGCCTTAGCAATTAGTGATGAAGTGGTTGATTTAATTGCTAGTGGCACACAAATAATACAAATTGATGAGCCAGCAATACGTGAGGGCATGCCCGTTAAGCAAAGCCAATGGCAAACATATCTTGATTGGGCAACGGCATCATTTTGCTTGTCAGCCGCTAAGGCACCAGCAGCAACACAAATTCATAGCCACATGTGTTATTCAGAGTTTAATGATATTTTACCCGCCATAGTGGCACTTGATGCTGATGTATTAACGGTAGAAACATCACGTTCGAATATGTCGTTACTCGATGCATTTGATAAGCAAGCTTATCCTAATGATTTAGGCCCAGGTGTTTATGATATTCATACACCGAATGTACCAGAGGTTGATTGGATGATTAATCTCATTGGTAAAGCACAAAAGCATATACCGGTAGAGCGTTTATGGGTAAACCCAGATTGTGGTTTGAAAACACGTGGTTGGACAGAAACTAAATTAGCGTTAGAAAACATGGTTAAGGCGGCTAAGCAATTACGTAAAGAATATGAAGCCTAGTTCTGCTGACTTATCGTTAGTTAGCTAGCCTAACGGGCAAATAAAAAGCACCTTAATGATAAGTTAAGGTGCTTTTATATTTTTTGAGATTATTTAGACACAACGAGAGTCAACTAATCTAGCTCATGTAACCAAGCAGCATGACGCGGAGCACGTTTAGTCACAGACCATTCTTCAATCATCTCGTGAGCGACTCTGTTAAGTTCTTTGTATTGTTCGCTAGTACCAATATCGACAGCAAGCTCTAAACGGTGACCGTTTGGATCAAAGAAATAAATAGATTTAAATATACCATGATTAACGGGGCCTAAAACATCAACGGACTTACTTTCAAGTTCTTCTTTAGCGGATACTAACTCATCATAACTCGCAACCCTTAAGGCAATATGCTGAACCCAAGCTGGAGTATTTTGATCTCTGTCCATGGCAGGAGAGTTAGGCAACTCAAAAAATGCCAATACATTTTCATTGCCCGCATCAAGAAAAATATGCATGTAAGGATCAGGCGCTTTGGTTGAAGGCACTTCGTTTTCAGCGATAGCTAGCACTAAATCCATGTTTAGCTTGTCTTTGTACCAAGTCGTTGTTTCTTTTGCGTCTTTGCAACGATAGGCAACGTGGTGAATTTTTTCTATATTAATCATGATCAGGACTTCTATTAAAATAGTTTATGAGGTAATTTTAATCATAAAGTGACCTATTAGGCTAATTTTGGCTGAATTTAGTAATACACCGGACGTCAGGGGGAGTTGACGGCTGTACAAAATTACTTACAGCCGTAGAAGTGAAAAATGTTAATTAAGCCAAAGCTAGTTCAGACTAAATTAATGTTAAGCCAGAATTACAGTTTTATCACCATTGATGCAAACTCGCTGTTCAGCATGAATCCTTACCGCATGGCTCAAAGCTGTTGCTTCTAAATCATGACCCATATGTACCATTTGCTCTATGGTAAAAGTATGATTAATTGGCTTTACCTCTTGCGCGATAATCGGCCCTTCATCTAGATTCGCTGTGACATAATGGGCAGTTGCGCCAATAACTTTAACGCCACGGGCATGAGCTTGATGATAAGGACGAGCACCTTTAAAACTAGGTAAAAACGAGTGATGGATATTAATAGCTTTACCTTGTAGTTGCTGGCATAAATCATCAGACAGAATTTGCATATAACGTGCTAATACTAACAGGTCAACTTTAAGCTCTGTCATCAAGCCAGTAATTTGAGCTTCTTGTTGTTGCTTGGTTTCTGCATTTACCGGTAAATGATAAAATGGAACATTATGCCATTCACTTAGTGCCTGACAATTTTGATGATTAGAAATAATACCGACGATATTGATGGGTAAAACACCAGAGCGCCACTTTGTTAACAATGACACTAAGCAGTGATCATCTTTTGATACCGCAATAAGAACATTAGGTACATCATCGCGCTTACGCAATTGATATTGCATGGCGAGAGGTTTTGCTAACTCATCTAATGCTTCAAAAAATTCACTACTTGAAACGGTTAAATTACGATCATCAAAAGCAATACGTGAAAAAAAAGTTTCAGTATAAGGATCACTGTATTGTGAGGTTTCGGTAATAAAAGCGCCATGTGAAAATAGGCTTTGTGATACTTTGGCTAAAACGCCACTATTATCAGGACATTGCCAAGTTAAAATATAATGTGTGGCTGTAGACATAACGATCTTATTGCTAATGAGTATTACCGTCATCATTAGATATTTTTCAATACATTACCAGCGCTTTAATAGCTTGTCTGGCTATAAGTTATAGAATTAATAGACAGACAAGCAATTGAAAGCGTCGAACGTGTTCAAATTAACGTGTTCAAATTAGATTATTCAAACGAATTTTGAATTTTAGTTTTATTTTTAATGTAAAGCTGCTCAACCTTCTCTCTAGCCCATGGGGTTTTGCGCAGAAACTTTAACGTCGATTGAATACTTGGATCGTCAGTAAAACACTTGATTTTAATCGTTTTACCTAAGGTTTCAAAACCAAAGTAGGCTTCTAGATCAGTGACTATCGTCTTTAAAGTTAAACCATGAAGAGGGTTGTAAGGCTGGTTATCCATCTTAATTCCAGAAATTATTATTACCGCTGCTATATATAAACAGCAAAAAACACAATAATGAGAGTATATACCCGTTACCATTCAAAGTGCAGGATTTCAGTGGGAATTAAAATGACTTTAGGCAAGGAAAATAATTTAAGCATAGTCATTCTATGGTTTGATTATTTAACGCAGTATAAAGTCATTTTAAACCCATCAAAGAAGGTTGTGAGCCATTCCATTTTGTTGTTGCAGCAATTAAATAGGGGATAACCATTATTTAATCACTGCGCCTAAAACTGAAACAGCTCACAAACTCTGAAACTTGTATCTTGAACGGTAACGGGTATCTCATTATTGTGTTTTTATTGGGTATGGCTCAGTTTATTAGTAGTAGAATGCTTATTAACTAAAGTATTTTACTAATTCATCATTGCCGCCAATAAGTTTACCATCGATAAATATTTGTGGTGTAGTATCTGCTTGAGTGATAGCTCGCATTGCGGTAATAGTCGTATCTTCACCTAATATCATTTCTTCGTATTGTAGGCCTTTTTCAGCGAGTAGAGCTTTAGTTTTAACACAGTGCGAACAACCGTGTTTTGTGAAAATAGCGACTTCAGTTTTTTGCACCGCTTCAGGGTTAATAAAGTTAAGCATGGTATCAGCATCTGATACTTCAAACGGGTCGCCTGGTAAATCAGCTTCAATGAACATTTTTTGGATAATGCCATCTTTAACTAACATGGCATAACGCCAGCTACGCTTACCAAAACCAATCGCTGATTTATCAACTAACAAACCCATGCCTTGAGTGAAGTCACCGTTACCATCAGGGATAAAGCTTATGTTGTCGGCATCTTGGTCTTTTGCCCAAGCATTCATAACAAAAGTATCGTTTACTGAGATACAAACAATTTCATCAACACCGTTTTCAAAAAACTTAGCAGCTAATTCGTTATAACGTGGCAAATGAGAAGACGAACACGTTGGGGTGAATGCACCAGGTAATGAAAAAACTACCACAGTTTTGTTGGCAAAAATATCTTCACTGCTGCGTGCATTCCATGCGTCATCGGCTATGATTGGAAAAGTGACTGCAGGGACTGTTTGACCGGTAATATCGTTAAACATAATGAAATCCTTTATTAGTTAATTGTATTCGTTTTTCGAGTTGCTACTTGAGGTAACTCGTTAAGATGCAGCTATTATGATAGCTCAAATTGATTTAGTAAAACTTATTAAACCTATCGTTACAATAGGTAAAACCTATTTTAAATCTAGGTGAATGGTAAATTTACTATCGAGGACTACTTTGCACAAGACAAAAGAATCTCATCTATCCTTGCTCAGACTCACTCTCGCATGATAAGTTAGCTGTAACTAAGTTGTATATACAATTTGAATGGTAGCCAATTTTTAGGGGATAATATGAATACAAGTTATGATTTGGTCACTGGCAATATTGGTATGTTAATTAGCATGCCACATAATGGCCAATCAATCCCTGATGACGTAATAAATACCATGACAAATACGGGACACCAGGTGCCTGATACTGATTGGTACATGGATAAGCTCTATGATTTTGCCAAAGATCTTGGTATTTCGGTTATCAAGCCTAAATACAGTCGATATGTTATCGATTTAAACCGAAATATCGATGGTGTAAATCTATACCCAGGCGCAAACAGTACCGAATTGTGCCCGACAACGGCTTTTGATTTGTCGCCATTATATAAAACTGGCCAAGAGCCTACTGAGGCTGAAATACAACGAAGAATTGAACTTTACTGGCAGCCTTATCACCAAACATTAAACGATACCTTAGCAAAGATGAAAGCACAGTTTGGTAAAGTTGTCTTATTAGACGCACACTCTATTTTATCAAAAGTCCCTCGCTTTTTTGAAGGACAATTACCTGATTTCAATTTTGGTAGTGCCAATGGTGAAAGTTGTAGCAGTGATTTGATTAGTAAAATTGAGCAGCTTGATTTCTCGCCATACTCTAGTGTAGTTAACGGCCGCTTTAAAGGCGGATATATCACACGAGGTTACGGTAAGCCTAAAGACAATATTCATGCTGTGCAGTTAGAGTTATCACAACATACCTATATGGATGAGCCTAGCGACCATTATAATGAAATAAAAGCAGCTAAGGTAAAAGAGAAGTTACAGTTATTTGTAAAGTGCTTAGCTGATTTTGCTAACGAAAAGTAATGGTAGACAGCACACTTAGCAACAATATTAGTAGATAATTTTAGTAGAGCAATATGAAACTATACGCAGAAAATATTTTATTAGACCATGGTTGGGCAAGTAAACAAACTATCACGATTGAACAAGGTGTTATTACCGCTATTGAGGCTGGTATGGTTGACGGTGCAGAGGTAGCTCAGGGCGTAGTTATTCCGGGTATGGTCAATTGTCATTCTCATGCTTTTCAACGTGCTTTCGCTGGCTTTAGTGAACAAGGTAGTGAAGGGCAAGACAGTTTCTGG
Source organism: uncultured Colwellia sp. (assembly GCA_913063325.1). Lineage (GTDB taxonomy): Bacteria > Pseudomonadota > Gammaproteobacteria > Enterobacterales > Alteromonadaceae > Colwellia. The sequence continues at coordinate 9,067 of CAJXYE010000071.1, forward strand.
ACGTGGCGAAAAATCATGTATCAGTTTTTGGCTCAGCTAACAGATGTTGATGCTAAAAATATTGCTAAACAGCTTTATATTGAAATGCTAAAAATGGGTTATACCCGCGTTGCAGAATTTCATTACTTACACCATGACATCGATGGCAGTATTTATAGCGATAATACTGGTGATGTCAACGAATCAAAAAGTAAGTCAGCAAACTTGGCTACCATGGCACAAGCTATTTTTGATGCAGCTAAAGAGTCGGGTATTGGTTTAACCTTGTTACCCGTTCTTTATCAACACAGCGGCTTTGGTGAGCAGAAACCAAGTGAAGGACAGAAGCGATTCATTAACTCTACTGAGCAGTTTAATCAGTTAGTCAGTGATTGTTTTGTGTTAAGCGAGCAATACTCGAATACGAATGTGGGGATTGCACCACATTCTTTACGTGCCGTAGATAAAACATCCTTGGTTAGTGCGGTACAGCATGTACGCGGTTTAGATAAGCAGGCGCCTATTCATATTCATATTAGCGAACAACAAAAAGAAGTCGATGACTGTTTAGCTCATTATGGTAAAAGACCGGTGCAATGGTTGCTTGATAACATCGAACTTGATAAACATTGGTGCCTAATTCATGCAACACATATAAATGAAGCCGAGAGAAAAGGCATTATCAATAAACAAGCAATAGCAGGTATTTGCCCAACAACGGAAGCTAATTTAGGTGATGGCATATTTCCCACTACAGAGTTTCTTAGTGAAAAAGGAACTATTGCTATTGGCTCAGATAGTCATATTTCAGTTAACCCAATTGAAGAGTTACGCTGGCTTGAATATGCTCAGCGTCTTATAAAGCAACAACGTGCTATTTTAGCTACGGATGAGCAAGCGTCTGTTGGTCAAAATTTATGGCAGCAAGCCGCGCAAGGTGGTGCTCAAAGTACTAACAGTAATACTGGTTGCCTAGCAGTGGGTAAGCAGGCTGATTTATTAGTACTGGATAAAGATAAAACTAAATTGTTCGCCAATGGCAACCAGCACTTACTTGATAGTATGATTTTTGCAAGTCAGCAAAACCCAGTGTTCGATGTGATGGTTAATGGACAGTGGCAAATAAAAGCGCAACAACATGTTGATCAAGAACAAGCCGGCGATAACTTTGCCAAATTATTAGTGAGGTTATCTGCTAGCTAACAACGCTATTGTAAATATGTTTTAACCTTAGGGTTAAAGCATATTTACATAACGGTTTATGGTGGAGCATACTTTCTTTTCATTGCTGATATGAAAATCAATATCCCTTGTTTTAGTTTTACAAATGGTTAAGTAAAACTCTTTGACATTCGCTCTTGAAGAAGTGATGTTCTTTAAGCGTTCGACTTCTTTCTCTGAAAAACTATCTAGCTCACTTTCTAAGTCTAAATAAATTTTATCGGCCTTTAAACGTACTTTGGTATCACTAAATTCACTGAAACCATCAAGTAAGACTTGTTTCTGTTCGTTATAAAAGTTCGTCACTTCCTCGTTTGGGTAGAAATGTAAATAGAGTGCGGCAGCAACGATTAAGATCAATAAATGCTTCATAAGATGTCATATAATAAATAATAAGAGTCGATATTATATTAATTACCCTGTTTAAGGTAATAAATTATTAGCTATTGTGCGCTATTGTTAATAAAATCATTACTCTTTTGGGGGCTAGCCTGTAGCTGCCCGTTAGTAGTTATTTTCCGCTTATCAAGGATTCATCGTGAGAGAAAACGACCAATCATCATCTACGCCTGAGAGCAAAAAGGCAGTAGTAGAGCAACATATTCCCATTAAAAATGTTAAAATCCATGGCAGTAAAAATACCGGTAAAGAGCGCTATAAACCAGGTGATCAAATATACGTGCGTAAAGTCTCTGGCTTTTTCCAAAAGCTAAGACAGCGAATGAATTTGGTTTATTTTGCATTTTTTCTACTGCTGCCTTGGCTGCAGTTTAATGGACACCAAGCGGTATTGTTCGATATTAGTGAACAACGCTTTACTATATGGAGTCTGACACTCTGGCCCCAAGATTTAACCTTGCTCGCTTGGTTTAGTATATTTGGCGCTTTTTTATTATTTTTTGTGACCACTTTTCTCGGTCGAGTTTGGTGTGGTTATATGTGCCCGCAAACCGTTTGGACGTTCATCTTTATTTGGTTTGAAGAAAAAATTGAAGGAACAGCTAACCAGAGAAGAAAACTCGATGGGCAAAAGACAAGTGCGAATAAGGTGATACGAAAAACCTTAAAACATCTTGCTTGGCTGTCGTTTTCTTTATTTACCGCGATGACATTTGCTGGTTATTTCTCGCCAATGCAAGATTTATTCGTCAATGTTTTCACCTTAGATACCAGTTTGATGATGGCGGGTATTTTAGCGTTTTTCACTTTTGCTACTTATGGTAATGCGGGCTGGATGCGAGAGACTGTATGTTTGCATATGTGCCCTTATGCACGTTTTCAGTCAGCGATGTTTGATAAAGACACCTTAACGGTTTCGTATGATGAGAAACGAGGTGAGAATCGTGGCCCTCGTGCACGTAAACAAGATCATAAAGCGATGGGGTTAGGGGATTGTATTGATTGTAATTTATGTGTTGAAGTTTGCCCTACTGGTATAGATATTCGTAATGGTTTGCAATATGAGTGTATCAATTGTGGTGCCTGTGTCGATGCTTGCTCGGGTGTTATGAGTAAGATGAATTATGAGCAAGGACTTATTCGCTATACCACCGAGCATGAATTACAAGGCAAGAAAGTCCATATTGTCCGGTCTAAACTTATTGGTTATGCAGTATTGCTGATTATTATGAGTACTATGTTGGTACTTGAGATTGTTAATCGTGTACCACTGTCCTTAGATATCATCCGTGATCGCACCGAATTAGCAAGAGAGAAGTTTAATGGTGAGATTGAAAATGTCTATACCTTAAAAATCTTGAATATGTCACAAACGGACAATACCTATAAACTATCTGTTAAAGGTATTGAAAACACAATATGGCATGGTAAAAATGAAGTAACAGTTAAGGCTGCGACAGTTTATACATTACCGATTAGTGTGTCAGTTGATCCTTATGAATTGGAAAAATATATGAGTAATATTATCTTTACCGTTGAACAAATTTCACCTGAAGGTGAGGCTAAAATCGAGCAAGAAAGCCGATTTTTTAATAAACGCTAATGGCATCATTTGATTTTAGTGCTTTGTCACCTGATTTAATTATTGATGGCTTAGAGAGTGCCGGCTTTAGTGTTGATAGTGGTTTATTAGCACTCAATAGCTATGAGAACCGTGTTTATCAATTCCATGATGATAACCTTGTTAAATATGTGACAAAGTTTTATCGACCACAACGCTGGCAGCTTGCGCAAATAAATGAAGAGCATGATTTTTCTTTTGAGTTAGAAGAGCAAGAACTACCCATAGTTGCGCCACTTAAAGTCAATGGACAAAGTTTATTTGAATTCCAAGGTTACCAGTTTGCGGTTTTTCCTTGTCGAGGTGGGCGTATTTTTGAGGTTGATAACCTTAATCAACTTGAATGGATGGGGCGCTTTATTGGACGTATTCATGCGGTTTCATCACAGAATAACTTTATACAAAGACCCAGTTTTAATAGTGAAGAGTTACTTTTTCAAGCCCGTGAAAGTATCCTTGCATCAGGTTACGTGCCTAAGAGTTTAACGACGCCATTTTTCACTATTTTGGATCAAGTCATTAAGGTGGCTGCAGAGCAGTATCTACCTGCCAAAGATATGCAGCAAATTCGCTTACATGGCGATTGTCATGCCGGCAATATTTTATGGCGTGATGAAGGGCCACACTTTGTTGATTTAGACGATTGTCGAACAGGACCAGCGATTCAAGACCTTTGGATGATGCTGTCAGGGGACCGACAACAGCAGTTGTTACAACTTGATACACTATTAATGGGCTATGAGGAGTTCTTTGAGTTTGAAAGTGACCAGCTTCTTTTGATAGAATCATTAAGAACTATGCGTGTTGTCAATTACATGGCATGGTTATGTAAACGTTGGCATGATCCAGCCTTCCCGCAGAATTTTCCTTGGTTTAATACTGAGAAATATTGGGAGCAGCAAATACTGATGCTTAAAGAGCAAATGTCAGCACTGCAACAACCACCGTTAAGTTTGAATAATTTTTAACCTGAGTTACGCACAATAAGTAAGTAATATAAATTATATTACTTACTGTAATTAGGTCATTTTACTTTAGGAAATAATAATGAATAAAATACTAAAATCTCTTTTGTTAATGCCGTTGTTGGCTTTATCGGTAAACGCTGCGGCTGCACAATACACTGAGGGTAAGCAATATACTAAAGTGAATGAGACTGTAACTAAGAAAAAAGAAGTGAGAGAGTACTTCTCAGTCTATTGTGGCCACTGTTTTAAGTTTGAGCCTCTAATGCATAACCTTAAAAAGGCTTTACCTGCTGATGCTTCATTTGAGCGTAATCATGTAGATTTTCTTCGTGGTGCTAGTCCTAAAATTCAACAAATGATCACTAAATCAATTGTTGTTGCAGAGCAATTAGGTGATGCGGACAAGTTAGTTGGTGCGGTATTTAATTATATTCACGTGCAACGTGCAGTTATAACTTCAGAAAAAGATATTCGTAATATCTTTGTCTTAAACGGCGCAGATGGTGATAAATTTGATAAATTAATGAAAAGCTTTAGTGTTAATTCACAAGCAAAGGCATTGAAAAAGTACCAACAGAATATGACCGCTAAACGTGCATTAACAGGCGTTCCAACTATTATCGTTAATGGTAAATATAAAATTGATGCGAGTAAATTAGATAAAAAGAACTTTGAGCAAGATTACCAAAACCTAGTGAAATATTTACTTGAATTAGACTCGTAAGATATATCGCTAATACGGCAGCGTTAATTAACGTAATAGACCGAGAGTACTAATATAAAAAAGGCAGACTGTTTAATTACAGTCTGCCTTTTTTATTGCTCGTAGCTTTTATTATTAGTATTTTTATTACTGATGAATTATGTACTACAGTTAGCCAATGTCAGTGTTAACTTAGTTCAAAAGTTAATTAGATAACTCGATGATTTTCACTTTGGTCTCAATCGCATTACCTTCTCGGTAAATCTTAAAGGTTAATTCGGTATTAGGTTGAGTTTCGGCAATAATATCTAAAGCATCGGCAACACTCTCTATGGCTACATTGTCTATTTGATAAACCACATCAGCTACTTTTATTCCGGCCGCTTGCGCAGGACTATTATTCATTACTTCATCGACAACGAATCCCTTTAACTCGTTATGATAGTTTGTCGTAGAAATACCTAACCAGCCACGTACCACTTTGCCATTTTCAATGATTTGACGCATTACTTTATAAGCGAGTTGATATGGAACAGCAAAGAAAATGCCTTGAATCGATAATTGTGGGTTTGACTGAGTGAATTTTCTTGAATTAATACCCACTAAAGTACCATTACTGTTTATCAGCGCACCACCTGAATTGCCTTCATTGATAGCAGCATCCATTTGTAAAAACTCTAAATAGCTGGTGTTACTCAAACCGTTGCGTCCGGTTGCACTAATAATGCCCTGGGTGACTGTTTGCCCTAAGTTTAAAGGGTTACCAATCGCAAGCACAATATCACCTACAAGTGATGTTTGTTGTTCCTTTTGTGGGATTACCGGTAAGTTGCTTGCATTTACTTTGAGAACGGCTAAATCAGTGTAATGGTCAAAACCAATCAATTCGGCTGGATAAATTTGACCATCTTGCAATAACACATGAATAAGGTCTGCTTGGCGAATGACATGTAAGTTAGTCAAAATGTAGCCATGGGTATCCATAATAACCCCTGAGCCTAACCGAGTACTTTTACGTGCTTTGCGGCCATATTGTGGGTTCACCTCAATTTGTTGAGAATAAATATTCACAACAGCAGGACTAGCTATGCTAACGGCTTTTGCAAAGGAGAGTGGTGCTTGTTGAGCTTGACTGCCTTTAAAAAGGCTTGTTGCTAAACTGCTATTATTTAAACCAGGCAAGAGTCCGGGTATGAGAAGTAATAAGACTAGCGCTAATAGCACGCCGTAACTTATTGCTGTAATTATATATTTTATTGAAGAGAAGAATTTCAAAGGTTATCTTATTTTATAGGTACCAATATTTTCAGTGTAACATAAAAAAAGCTAATTACCGTGAGTTCAACCAATGCAAATAGGTCTTGTCAATGTAATCAGCTTGAGTTCTTCTTTACTAAATACTCTTACCGTAATCGCAAACGGTTTAATTATTACTAAGTGAGCAGTTAATTAGCGGATCATTATGTACTGAGCATGATTATCCCGAACAATGTTTAGTGCTAATACACCGGTTTTATCTTTAAGGTAATCACGTAATTGAGCAATATCTTTGATACGACTTCGGTTAACGCCAGTGATTATATCACCCGCTTTTAATCCTGCCATTTGAGCCGGAGAGCCTTCTGCAACTTGCTCTATAACAATGGCTTGTTTTTTAGTGCTATTTTCTAACTCTGCACCATCTAACATTCGATGAATACTAACCGCAGCAATCTCTGCACTTTGATCTTGTTTTAATTTAACGGTAAATATTTCTTTATCACCATCTCTAATGACTGTTAATTTAACTTTTTTATTAGCACCAATTGAACCGATTTTAGCGCGTAATTCAAAGAAACTCTTAATCGTTTTACCGTTCACTTCGATTATTACGTCTCCTGCTTTAATACCAGCCTCATCAGCAGCAGACTCAGGCATAACTTGCTCAATGAATCCACCTTGGCTGACCTCTAATTCCATTGCTTTGGCTATCTCGCTATTTACACTGCGTCCTGATACACCAAGAATACCGCGATGTACCTCACCAAATTCAATTATTTGTGTAACTAGGTTGTGCATCATATTGCTTGGAATCGCAAAACCAATACCGACATTACCGCCGCCAGGGCCTAGTATGGCAGTATTAATACCAATTAACTCACCACGTAAGTTAACCAAAGCACCACCTGAGTTGCCACTATTGATTGCGGCATCTGTTTGAATAAAATCTTCATAATGCTCAATGTTTAAATTACTTCGCCCCAGCGCACTGACAATGCCTGATGTTACCGTTTGTCCTAAACCAAACGGACTTCCGATAGCAACAGTGAAATCACCTACGCGTAAATTATCAGAATCAGCTAGTTTAATTTCACTTAAGTTATCAGAGTCAATTTGTAATAAGGCTATATCACTTTTAGCATCACTACCCAGCTTTTTCGCTTCTAACTGACGGCCATCTTTTAAAGTGATCATTATTTTATCTGCATTTTCTACAACATGGTTATTGGTGACGACATAACCTTTGTCGCTATCAATAATTACCCCTGAACCTAAGCCGCGAAATGGTCTTTGTTGAGGCTGGTTTTGACTTTTGTCTTTATTACCAAAGAAAAATTTGAAAGCATCGGGTACATTTTGTTGCGGTACCTTTTGAGTGCCTATCACTGAAATACTCACTACGGCAGGAGTTGCGTGTTCAAGCATAGGCGCTAAGCTAGGCATTACGTGACCATCTACTTGGGCTGGTAACTTTGCTAATGCAGGGGCGCTAGCAAGCGCTAAAGTAGATGAAAATAATGCTGCACTGATAATAATGGATAATTTAGAATACTTTGATGATGTAGATAGTTTGAATGAGTTTTTCATATTTAAGAGTTCTCCGAAATTTATTGTTATAGCAATAAAAAAAGTTAACTAGTATTTAGTTAACTTACTATACCCAAGATACTTCAAAATGCTCGTTTCAGGATGTCTGAGTGATGAACGTGACCTGCTCAGACGTCCCAGTTGCATCCTGTATTTTGAGGTGTCTTGGCTATAAATACCCATAAATAGACTGAACTAAAAGGCTTTAGTTCAGTTAATCATGTATCAAATTACTCTGCAGTTGTAACTTTTTGTTTCTGATCGGAAAATAAGCCACTTGAGTTTCCTGAGTAATCAAGTGGTGCCTCTGTCATAGGGTCGGCAGTTTCTGAGCTACGTTTTTGATGACGTAAAGTCGCTGTTTGCGCAAGCTGTTGTTGAGTTTCAGCAGAGAAAAAGGGCATGCCTTCAACCTCTACAGTCGTTGCTTTTTGTAATAATTGAGTACTTTCTTGCATTTGCTTCATGGCTGTTTGGCAAGTATTGTTCATTTGGTCGAGAAGTTTGGCTGAACTTGATAAATGCTCCGCAACATCAAGCTTGTATTGATCTAAAGCGGCTTCACTTTTGTTTGCTTGATCCGCGAGTTTACGTTGCTCTTGACTTGTACTAGAAAGAAGGCGATTTGCGAAAAAACCACCAATACCACCGATGATAAAAATGACTAAAGCGATTACTACATCCATAGGGTTACCTTACTTTGTAATTAGAAATTAAATATGTTGCTGAGATAGATTATACTACCATCAAAACAATTTACTTAGTAAAAATATCGTGGCAAAAAATGTATTTTTACAGATTAAAAATAACATAGGCTCTTAATGATAAAGCTCCCTCCTCTCGATAAGTATAAGCAAGATTTAACCAGAGATGATTTTCTTTTTGATGCAGCACAAGAAAATGCTGTTATCCATCTACAACGTTTATACGATGACTTACAAAATAAACCTTTAGCGGTTACTGGCTTTAAAAAAGTACTGAATCGTTGGAAAAAAGTTTATAAAAAGCAAGAAGTGCAACCTATTAAAGGTTTGTATTTTTGGGGAGGTGTTGGCCGAGGAAAAACCTACTTGGTTGATACTTTTTTTGACAGCTTACCTTTTACCAATAAAACGCGTGTGCACTTTCATCGGTTTATGCACAGAGTTCATCAAGAGCTCAAAATGCTATCAGGACAGTCTGATCCACTGAAAATTATTGCTAAGAAATTTGCTGACGAAACACAGATCATTTGCTTTGATGAGTTTTTTGTCTCTGACATTACTGATGCGATGATTTTAGGCACATTGTTCGAAGAATTATTCGCTCATAATGTCACGTTAGTTGCGACATCAAATATTATTCCTGATGACTTGTATCGAAATGGTTTACAGCGAGAGCGATTTTTGCCCGCAATAAAACTTATTAATGAACATACCCTTATTGTCAATGTTGATAGTGGTGTTGATTACCGTTTAAGAACATTAGAGCAAGCTGAAATATTTCATTACCCACTGGATGAACAAGCAGATGAGAATTTAAAACATTACTTTAAGCAACTCTCAACAGATGAGGGCAAAGTCGGGCAGTCTATTGAAATTCATAATCGACCATTAGAAACCGTTTTAGTGAGTGATGGTGTTGTCTATTTTGACTTTTCAGTGCTTTGTGAGAGTGCTCGTAGCCAAGGTGATTACATGGAAATCAGTCAACTGTATCACACGGTATTAATGGCTAATGTTAAAGAAATGGGACCTGATAGTGATGACACTACCCGCCGATTTATTGCTTTGGTTGATGAATTCTATGAACGCAATGTAAAGTTGATTATGTCGGCCGAGCTCCCTTTAGAAGATTTATATAGTGGTGGGCGTTTAGCGTTTGAATTTAAGCGTTGCTTAAGCCGTTTACAAGAAATGCAGTCACATGATTACCTCGCCAGTGAACATATTCCATAAGCTATCGCTTATCGCTTATCGCTAACAAGCCACAAAAAAAGCCCGCTCACTCACCATGAAGCGGGCTTTATTATTTTAACCAGCACAAGCGGGTAATAATTTGATGAAATTGATATTTAGTACATTAACGTGTAAAGCTTTCGACGAAATTTTGTTGCAAGTGGATCACCATCAGGTAAAGCCTTTAATACATCTAAAAATAGCTCTTTGCTTTTATCTTTTGTGCTCTCATCTCCAGCTTGCACTAAACGAAATAATATTGTTAGTGCCTCTTCTTGACGATTAATTTGACTGTATTGTGCAGCAAGTTGTTGGCTGAGGTTGATATCATCAGGTGTGTTTTTTAACTGTGCTTCTAAGGCTTTAATTTCAGGAGAGTTCTCAGCCTGCTCAGCTAATTCTACCTTGGCGATTAATGCGTGATACTCGCTATCTTGGTCAACCATCATTATTGTGCTTAATAATGTCTTTGCTTCACTCGTTTTGCCCGTAAGCAAACAAACATTAATTAACACTAACTTAATATCAGCGCGATTATTATCAATTTGATGGGCTTGTCTGATGGCATTTTGAGCTTCAACGAGTAAATTATCTTCAAGGGCAACTCTTGCCTGAGCAAGTAAAATATCTTCAGGCTTTGGCAAATGTTTATCTAAAAACTCAGCAATACTTTCATCATTTTGTGGTCCGGAGATACCATCAAGGGGTTGCGCATCTTTTAATAAAATAGCCGTTGGTAATCCCTTAATGCCAAATTGCTCGGCGATTTGACCTTCATTTTGACAGTCAACAGTGGCTAAGGTGATATGGTCACTTAATCCGGATAGCTTCGCGGCTAACTTGTCTCGTAGTTCAACACTCTCAGGCACTTGCTGAGCCCAAAAACTAACGAGTACTAACTTGTTTTTTGACTCTTCTACAACGACGTGCTGAAAATTATCTATGGTAACTGTAATCATATTTGTATTCTCAAATGTAGTGAAAATGTGTTCAACGTTATGCTTTTACATACTGTTGGAGATACTTATTTTGTAACTGGCTGAGTTTCGGAAGAGATAGAATCTAACCTAAAATAAACCAAAGTAAGCCAACACCCAGAATTAATCGGTAGATAACAAATGGCATCATGCCCAATTTTTCTAATAAAATGAGAAAGTAATGAATACAAGCATAGGCGCTAACAAAAGCTAATAAACTGCCCAAGCCCATGGCAAACCAATCGACACTTTCACTTGATAAAACTAATTTCAAGGTTAAATAACTACCGGCCATAGCAATAGCAGGAATAGACAGTAAAAAAGAAAAGCGCGCAGCATTGTCACGGCTTAAGCCTAACATCAAACCAATTGTCATGGTGATACCTGAGCGTGAGGTACCAGGAATTAACGCGATGGCTTGTGCTAAGCCAATAAGCATTGCGCCTTTAAGCCCTAACTTCTCCAAAGGTTTATGCTCAGAACGATTACCTGCTTTGACATCGGCAAAGCCTAATAGGAAACCGAAGAGTAAAGTAGTAGCAGCAATCACTAGTGCAGAGCGTAAATGCTCTTCGATAAAGTCTTTACCAAAGAGACCAAACAAACCGGCTGGAATAGTGGCGAGTAAAATCCACCATGCTAATTTACCATCAAAACTTGCTTGACCCTTTTTGTGGCCTTTTTCAGGTCCTACGCCAACGGTACCTAACCAGGCAACAGCCATAACACCAACTTCTTTACGAAAGTACATCATAACGGCTAATAAAGTGCCGACATGTACAGCAACATCAAAAGCTAAGCCCTGATCTTTCCAACCCAATATTTGTGAGGGCAAAATTAAATGTGCGGAACTGGAGATAGGTAAAAATTCGGTTAAGCCTTGCAATAAGGCAAGTATGATTATTTCTAAAGTGCTCATGTGTCGTCAGTTATCCTTTACTTTTTGAGGTGTTTATTTGAAATCAGAGTTGTTGCTACCAACAGTTAGCAATAATGCTAAGCTGTTGGCTATTTTTATTAAAATTTTGCCATAAATCGAGATAGCTTTGTTTTAAAATAGGGTGTGATAACTCAGGTGCAACCTGACTTAATGGCCACAACACAAAAGCATTTTTAGTTATTTCGTCGCGTGGTAGCTGCGCAGGGTGGTCAATAATTAAATTATCATACAATAACAAATCAAGATCTAAAGTCCGTGGACTAAATTTTTTGGCGTTATGGTCTCTACCGTGAGTAAATTCGATTGTGCGTAATATCTTTGCCACCTGTTCGACACTATGTGGGCAAGTCATGCCTATAACCATATTGTAAAAAATAGGGCCATCGAAGCCTACCGCGTCACATTCAAACAGAGAAGATAATATAAGCTGTTCAAAAGGTAGTTCAAATGCTTTAGCTAACGAAAGTAAACCTTGTTGAACATTATGCTCGCGTTCAATATTGCTACCCAATGATATATATATTTGCGCCATTAAAGTGATAGCTCAGTGGTTTTTGTGCCACGTTCTATTTCGACTCCAACAGTTTGTGCATTATGCACAGCTCCTGGTTTGCCAATACTAAGCTTTAACCATGGAATATGATATTGAGTCATTAAATAGCCAGCTAAGCGTTCAGCCAGTGTTTCAATTAAGTCAACGGGGTTGTCATTGGCGAAGCGTTCTATCGCCACAGATATATCGGCATAATCTAATGTTTTGTCGAGTTCATCATTTAATGCTGCCTTTGCAGTATCCCATCCCATAGCAAGGTCGATAACCAAGGTTTGCTTTATTTCCTTTTCCCACTGAAAAAAACCAATGGTGGTTTGAATATTTAGACCCTTTATGAACACCTTATCCATGACTTACCTATTATGCTGTGAGAATACTGCTAGAAGAACTATTGCACTACTTATGCAATTGTTACAAAATAAAGGGGGATTTTACCTGCGAAGTTGTAGAAAAACTAGCAGAGATGAAGATAGAATATTAACCTTTATCGCAATTTCTCTTCAAAATTGATCTTTAAAGAGGTCGGTATAGTACTTAACGATGGATTTTATCATTTAGATGTTACTACTCATTTTTACTATGATCATTGCAGCTTATTTAATTGGCTCTATTTCGAGTGCTATATTAGTTTGCAAATTTTTAGGCTTACCTGATCCTAGAACAGCAGGTTCAAGAAACCCCGGTGCGACCAATGTATTACGTATAAGTAATAAATTAACAGCAGCAACAGTATTATTTCTTGATATTCTAAAAGGCACTATCCCTGTTTGGGGGGCTTATTTTTTAAAAATTGATGCTCTGTATTTAGGTTTTGTCGGTGTTGCCGCGTGCTTAGGTCACATGTACCCAATATTTTTTAATTTTCAGGGCGGTAAAGCTGTGGCTACAGCGCTGGGCACTTTATTGCCTATTGGCTTTAGTTTGGGGGGATTGTTAATTCTTACTTGGATATTAGTAGTGAAGTTTAGTAAATATTCTAGCCTCGCAGCTATAGTTACTGTCTCTCTTGCGCCACTTTATGTCTACTTCTTAAAACCGCTTTATGTTTATCCAACGTTAATGTTAAGCGCGCTGATCATTTTTCGCCATAGAGATAACATTAAACGTTTACTTAAAGGTACGGAAAGTAAACTCACCGATAAAATGTAGATAATCACCCATAACTAAATATGAGTTACAGGTGATTTTTACACTTATTAGCTTATTTATTTATTTGACTGACGGAAGTGAGTCTAGCGCCCACCTAGGATTGGCTTTAAAGGTTAAGTCAGCATTTGTGCCCGCTTTTAAACCTTGCATGCCAGCATAAGCAATCATTTAGTCTCGAATATGAGTAGTACGAAATTCAGGACGTACTATCGTTAACTTACTTATTACTTGACTGACGGAAGTGAGTCTAGTGCCCATCTAGGATTGGCTTTAAAGGTTAAGTCAGCATTTGTGCCTGCTTTTAAACGTTGCATGCCAGCATAAGCAATCATTGAGTCCCGAATATGAGTAGTACAATATTCAGGACGTACTATCGTTAACTTGCTTACTATTTTACTGATGGTAGAGAATCCAGTGCCCAGCGGGGATTGGCTTTAAAGGTTAAGTCAGCATTTGTGCCCGCTTTTAAACGTTGCAGTCCAGCATAAGCAATCATAGCGCCGTTATCTGTACAAAATTCAGGGCGTGGATAAAAAACACTTCCGCCAAGTTTCTTTGTCGTTATTGCCAGCTTTTCTCGTAAAGCTGTATTTGCGCTTACGCCACCAGCAATTACCAATCGACTTAATTTTTCTTGCTGTAAAGCGCGTTTACATTTTATCGCCAAAGTATCTACTACGGCTTGTTGAAATGCATTGGCGATATCAGCATGTGTTTGCTTTAATTGCTCTTGGGATAAAGCAGGTTCAATATTAAGACACTCTTTACGAACTAAAGTACCAGCTGCTGTTTTTAAACCACTAAAACTAAAATCTAAACCGGGTCTGTCTGTCATCGGACGTGGTAATTTAAAACGTCCCGCTTCACCGCTTTCTGCCATCTTAGATAAAGCAGGTCCGCCAGGATAATCTAATCCTAGTAATTTAGCCGTTTTATCAAAGGCTTCACCGGCAGCATCATCAACAGATTCACCTAATAGTTTGTATTCACCAATAGCATCTACTCGCACTAGCATGGTGTGACCACCAGAAACTAATAAAGCGACAAATGGAAACTCGGGTACGTCATCTTCAAGCATGGGTGCTAATAGATGTCCTTCCATATGGTGCACAGGCACAGCAGGTAAATCCCAGCCATAGGCTAAGCTTCGGCCAATAGAGCAACCTACCAATAGAGCACCAACTAAACCTGGACCAGCAGTGTAGGCAACACCGTCTAAATCCTGTGGAGTAAGGTTGGCATCCGCCAATACTTCTTTAATAAGAGGAATCGTTTTACGTACATGGTCTCTTGATGCCAGTTCTGGGACAACACCACCGTAATCGGCATGCACTGCTATTTGACTATATAAGCGGTGGGCAAGTATGCCTTCAGGACTATCACCTAGGCCGTCATCATAAATGGCGATACCTGTTTCATCACAAGAAGTTTCAATACC
>CAJXYE010000072.1 GCA_913063325.1 uncultured Colwellia sp.
CTTGTCATTGTTACCATACACCGACTTACATAAGTAAGCTAATAGGGGTTTAAAATGGAAGTAATACTTCTTGATAAGATCGCCAAATTAGGCGGCCTTGGTGACAAGGTATCTGTTAAATCAGGTTTTGCTCGTAACTACTTATTACCACAAGGTAAAGCAGTATTTGCATCTGACGCTAACGTTGAGCACTTTGAAGCTCGTCGTGCTGACATCGAAGCTAAATTAGCTGACGTATTAGCAGCAGCAGAAGCTCGTGCAGCGAAAGTTGTTGAGTTAGCTGAAGTTACAATCGCATCAAAAGCTGGTGACGAAGGTAAATTATTCGGTTCTATTGGTACTCGTGATATCGCTGACGCGATTACTGAAGCTGGCGTTGCATTAACGAAAGCTGAAGTACGTTTACCATTAGGTGCTATCCGCGAAACAGGTGAATTCGAAATCGCAATTCACTTACACACTGATGTTGATACTAGCATCAAAGTTGTAGTTATCGCTGAAGCATAATAACTTTGCTGTAGCATTGAGCTATAGCATTTAAGTTATTGATAAAAACACCGCACTCTCTTTGAGGTTGCGGTGTTTTTTTATGTCTATTGATTTATAACTAGTTAATCGATGAATGATGGCAATGTTGTTAATACTGGTATTTAAGAAAAGTATTTTTGCTTATTTAGCGGAAGGTAATTACGCCGGAAAAATTTATAAGGGCAAGGCATTTGATTGAGCAATAGTTCGTTATTGTGATTGAAAATAACGAAGCTATTATGAATTTTAACTAGTAATTTACCAGGCAGAGCCTGCTTGGATGTATATCACTGTATCCTCAGGCCCTTGAGCTATATCTACGCCCATATTAAAGCCATAACGACGTGCTATAAGATATCTAAAGCCAGCGCCCTTACTAACCCTGCTAGGGCTTGCGGAAAACTCTGAAAATTCATTTGTTGCTTTACCAATGCCAGCAAAGGCATTTACTTCCCAGCGAAAATTGATTTTGTAGATCAATTCAAGTTCAGACATAGCAACAGATTGACCTTGGTAACGGGCTGCTGGAATGCCGCGCATGCTAATACTTGGTGTCGCATAAGGAGGTAAGAACCCATCGCTATTGGCATAATTTGCTTCGATCCTAAATGCTGTACGCCATTGCTTTGATAGCTTGAAGTAATGTAATGCCGTCAGCTCGGTAAGCTGATAGTCGACATCAGAGCCAATGGCATCATCAAACCAAAGGTAATTTAGCTCATATTTCAAACCATTAGTTGGTGAAAAAAAATTATCTCGTGAATCATATTCTAAAGCGAAGCCAACACCTGAAGTGGTGATGTTTCGGGTCAATAAATTGGTTAGTGACTCTTGCCATTCTGGCGGAAAATTACCAACCAAGTCATTGATATTGGCAGGCGAAATTTCAGCATTTATATACCTGTGAGTAGGGCCTAGGTAAAAACGGCTGTCAGCTAGTTTAAACTTAACTGTTTGCATAATTGCTGTTGCTTGGGTTTTTATTTCTAATGGTTTATTGAGCGTGATGTCACCAAAACCATAAAAATCAATATTAACATCTCCATAACCACCACCGCCCATATAACGTATCTTACCTTGATTGAAAAAACCCATGTGGCCGCCACCAAGGAAATATGAATCATTACCGGTATAAGCACCAAAAGCGGCAGAAACACTTGGTGGTAATAGACTGTGCGCAGCTTCATCATTACCTTCATCTTGCATGGCAGCGAGACGTGCATTTTTTTCTTCTTCTGACTCGTGGAAAAATAGACCCATCATGCCTAAGCCGCCATCAACCGCAGGGTCAGTAATAATGATAGGTACAGGTAAAAAGCCATAAGCATTTTCTGAAAGGTATCGTGAAGCATCAAACTTACCATCTAATTTATCGGTAAAAATACCTGATGAAGCAAAAGCACTTACTGAGAATAATGATATCAAAATAGAGGAGATAATTTTTTTTAATAGATTCATGGTTTACTCATTGTGGAAGTGATATCTCTACGATCCCAAATACGGGGCTATTCAGTATAGCCTAATGCAATATTCTACTAGTCACACTGTATAAGCAAGAAATGGATTATAAGCTTTGCTGTAATATTTTTTCTTTTACCCATTGATGTGCCGCGCTATTCACTGTGCGTTGATGCTGCAATAAAAAGAGTTCTATCATGTTTTCTTTTGTTTGTTCAAATTGAAAAATACTGACAAGGTTTTTTTCATAGCCAGAAATATTGGCAAAGAAACTTGGCGCGATAAGTAATGTATCGGATGACTGTAATAGTGCAAACAGTATGCTTAGCTGACTAGTTTTTAACTGAATATCACGTTGAACGCCTTGCTTGAGCAGAATGCTATCAATAGGGTTAGTAAATAGTATGGCTGAATCTTCTTTTACATTGAGGTCAAGAAATCGATAAGTTAAGCAGTCTGCAAGTGTAATAGATTTTTGGCTACAAAGCGGATGAGAAGGTCGAGAGAAAATAGCCAAGGATATCTGCCCTAAGGGGGTTGCAATTAAAGCAGGATCATTAGGTTTATCAATATGGATGGCAAAGTCTAAAAAACCTGACTCAAGTGATTTATTTGAGCTTAATTTTGCTGGGTATTCCGACAGTTGTAATGCAGGTGCTTCACTAGTAATACTTTGTACTAGGGGCAAAAATATTGCGTGACTAGTTAGCGTCGGCAGAGAAATAGAAAAATGTTTGTTGCATGTCAGTGGTGAGAAGTGGTCATCGTGTAGTATCGATTCGAGTTTTTGCAATAAATCAGGTAGTAGCGCCTCAATGCTTTGTGCTTTTTCAGTCGGTAATATACCTGAAGATGAACGGTGAAATAGTGGGTCTTCAAAAAGATCTCTCAAGCGTTGTAAGGTTCTACTCATAGCCGATTGTGATAAATAGAGGCGTTCAGCAGCTCGACTAACATTCTTTTCTTTTAATAAAACACTCAGTGAAACCAATAAATTGAGATCAACCCTTGCTAATTTTTGTTCTAATGAGGCCATTAATTTTACCTGCTAAATTGCTACTTAAATGACAATCATACATGAATATGCGTAAGGTGCATACTTCCTATGGTTATAAGTCGTTTGAATGCATAGGGTGAGCATTCTATAATTTTTCCAAAGTGATTACTAAGTCATCCTTAAAAAGAGAGATTAAAATGAAAAACTCAAAATTAATCAATACCAACCAAAAACAAAATGTGTCCACCAAGTTAGTAATGTTATCTTCGGTATTATTACTGGGCGCTTGCTCAAGTAGCTATGTAGCCGAAACAGACCAAAGCAGATCTTATGATTTTTCAAGCGTTGATACTTATAGTGTTATTGGAGATGCACAATTAAAAAATCCAATGTTCAGTGATATTGACCGAGAACGCTTTGATGCGGCAATCGATATCTCAATGCAGCAGCACAATGTTAAAGAAGTCAGTGCAGAAAAAGCAGATGTATTGGTAAGTTACTTTGTTGTTACAAAAGATAAAGTAAAAGTGAGCGCTAGTTACAGTGGTGGATATGCAAGTAGCTGCTATCGTTGTGGCTATGGATATGGTGGTGGAGTCTCGCATATCAATACGCGTAATTATGTTGAAGGTACACTAGTGGTAGATATCATAGATAATGAAACCAATAAAAGTGTTTATCGTAGTACTTTAGTTAAACCACTTAAATCCTTTGATTCAACCCAAGAGCGAGAGCAAGCTATTAATAAAGTCGTCAGTGATATGATGCAAAAATTGCCGGTAGGATAATTATCAATAGAGCCCCTGTTTGTTAAGGTGTTAGTTAAGGTTTGATTTAACTTGTTATTTAACAGGGACTCACGTTTAATAGTACTAATTTTGTACATAACCCGAATTGGTTTTATAAGATGGAGAACTTACCAATGAATATATTCCCTAAAGTTGCTGCTGTTATAGCAACCACATTAGTACTTACAAGTATGCAAAGTTCATTAGCGTTTGCAGATAAGCCAACGACAGGTTTTAATCATAAAATACCTGAACAAATAATGACCCCCAATAAAGTTACAACTCGTATAGGTGATTTGAATTTTTATGATGGTATTCCTACCGATGAAACGCTGATCAAGGTATATGATCACCTTGATTTTATTCGTGGTATTGATGTTTTTTTAAATTTCATTCCTGCTACCTCAATTGAAGGTATTCGCCTTGGCTTTAAGAGTGTCGGTGTTGATGACTCTAATGAAGTCTTAGTTTTTGATAATTTAATGGACTCTAGCCCATTATTTTTAACGGGTAATACTGATACTGTTTATGCTGGAGCCATGCTTGATTTAGAGAAAGATGGCGTCACTGTTGTTGAAATTCCTGCAGGTGCTGGCCCTGGTACGGTTAATGATGCTTTCTTCCGCTTTGTTGTTGATATGGGAGCGCCAGGTCCGGATGCTAAAAAAGGTGGTACATACATTATTTTACCACCAGATTATAAAGGTGAACTAAAACCTACTTTAAATGGCATGCAGCACCGCGGTAAAGATACTCGCATAACCACTGTGATAGGTGGTAAAAAAACTAAAGTATGGGTAGCGCAATCTACTAGTTATACCAACTGGCTGATATTACGTGGTTTCTTGAAAGACGGTAAGCCAAATCACGCTTCAAATATGTGGCGCACCGGTCTTAAAATTTATCCTTTAAAGGATGCTAACAACCAAAAGGAAATGAAGTTTGTTAATGGTAGTGGCAAGTACTTTAATACTATTCATGCCAATAACTATGAGTTCTATGAAGAGCTATGGCATGTATTACAAAAAGAGCCTATTTCGTTCCTAGACCCAGAGCTTCGTGGTCAAGCGGCAGCTATTGGCATTCAAAAAGGTAAACCTTTTAATCCTGATGCGCGTATGCAAGCAATTTTAAAAGACTCGGTAGCTGTAGGTAATGCAACTGCACGCGCTATATCGTTGCGACCTAAAAAAGATGCTTACTTATTTGAAGGTAAGCAATGGTATACCGGCTTTGTTGGTAAAGACTATCAGTGGCTAAAAGATGGTGGTGAAGGTGGTCGTAATATGGATGCTAGAACATTATTCTTTTATTCAGCAACGGTTAATACACCTGCTATGGCATTAGAAATTCCAGGAATTGGCTCTAATTATGCGTTTGCAACAGCAGATAAAAATGGAAATATTTTATATGGTGAGAAAAACTATAAAGTGAATATTCCAGCAAATGTACCAGCAAAAGACTTTTGGTCAGTGGTTGCTTATGACCCGCAAACTCGTTCTGAATTACAAGTACCGGGTGGCTCTAACTACCCAAGTAAAAATAACAAACGAGATGAGTTAGTTTACAATAAAGACGGTAGTGTTGATTTATACTTTGGACCTACACCACCTAAAGGTAAGTTAAAAGCTAACTGGACAGAAACTACGCCAAATAAAGCTTGGTTTGTCTTGTTACGCTTATATGGACCTTTGCAACCTTGGTTTGATAAAGCTTGGCAACCGGGTGACTTTGAGTTGATAGATTAATCTGCTCGCACTTAAAATAAGGAATAGTACTAAGCGTTTGGGTTGTTTTTTAGAAGCTTTTAGAGCCTTTTGTATGAGAGTGTCCTAATGAAAAAAATATTATCACCCTCGGTGTTCTTACCTTCGATACTATTAGCTTCTATATTGTCCACAATACTAGCTTGCTCTGTTAATGCTAATGAACAAGTTAAAGCGAAAAGTTATCATGGAAAAACTGACGCCGAACTTGCCCGTGAACTAGCAAACCCGAATACTCCTTTAACAAGTTTGAAATTTAAAACTCAGTATCGAACTTATACGGGAGATGTACTTGATGCGGGTAGTCAAAGTGGTACTAATATTTTACTGCAACCGACACTACCTATCAACTTTGCCGTGGGTAAAACCTTAAAGCTGAATGGTAGGCCATGGAAATTTTCCGTTGAGATCAATTATTATGTTGATCAAAACGATAATTTTGGTCCCGATTGGATGATAGGTATCAATATTGCAGGTGTGGTTGAAAACCAAATAGCCAACTGGTTTAGGTGAAATAATGTGCTTAATCATAATGCATTTATAGAAGTAATATGATCTTGGGTGATAAATATAATGCTATAGACTGTGTAATTGTTTAAAATTGCATCTAATTTACACGACTCAGTACCTTGTACCAAACCGTACCCATGAAAAAATCACCTCTAATTATATTTATCAGTCTCTGTTTATTTTCTTTCGCTTTTTCCTGTCATGCTAGTGATGAGAAAAACAAAGAGGTTGAAGTAACGAATAAAGTTAAAACTGAAGAAAAATCAACTAATGCTGAGCCAGCATCACAGTCTGCTTATTTTCGGAAGTTAGCATCAGAGAAAAAATCAGGATTTAACCCTTATGTAATGACTCCTCATAAAATGACTTATCTTTTGCCTTTTAGTATTTCTGATAATATGAACCGAGAAGTCTATGATGGTATAGGTCAATGGGGTGAAGAAATACAAAGTGTGGAAGCTAAGTTTCAATTTAGTTTGAAGATACCTTTAACGCAAAACACAATTTTCACTGAAGGTGATAGTCTTGATTTTGGTTTTACGTTGCAATCTTGGTGGCAGCTATATAACCAAGAGTTATCACGTCCGTTTAGAGAAACAAACTATCAACCCGAGTTGTTTTATACTGCGCCACTTGAATGGCAGCCTCTTGGCGGCCAAACCAATATGGTTATTGGTTTTGAACATCAATCAAATGGTCGTACTCAAATGTTATCGCGTAGTTGGAATCGGCTCTATTACACCTTTACTTTTGCTAAAGATAATTATGCTGTATCACTTCGACCATGGTGGAAAATACCTGAGGGTAGTAAAGAAACCACACCGACTGAATCCGGCAATGATAATATTGATATTTCAGATTACATGGGACATTTTGATCTGACTGTTCTTTATCAATGGCAAAGTCTTGAATTTTCCTTTGTTGGTCGCCGAAATTTTAAAACAGGTAAGGGGGGTATGGAAGTTGGCGCTACCTTTCCACTTTCAGGTAAGTTAAAAGGCTATTTTCAATTTACTAACGGTTATGGTGAAAGTTTGATTGATTATAATCATTCACAGCAAACGTTCGGTATAGGTATTGCGTTAACCGAAATGTTCTAATAATAAGTCACTGTATTGTAATAAAAATTAAAGGCTGTGATTCGATGAATCACAGCCTTTTTTGTAGAAACATAATTAGTTACTTTAAAAAGCGATAGTTACCTTTAATATCACTTTGATATTGTTCACATAACTGACCTTGAGGTGCTTGTGTTTTAAGTACCTTGTATTTATCTTCTGAGTGGCTTTCAATACGTGCCCAACTAATGCCTTCGATTGTTTCATAACCCTCACTAAATGCTTTTACTTGAGCTAACTCTTCAAATTTATCTTCGTCAGTGGGTTTGTTACAGTCACGCTCAAGATAAAGCAATTTACTGGCAGACTCTGCGAGTAATAATTCCACTTCACCTTGTTCGGTCTGCGTTAAAGAGCCAGTTGCCATTGCGGTGCTACTAATAAGTGATAAAGCTAAAATTAATTGTTTCATTTCTTATCCTTTGAGGTTTTAGTCTGTTCAAGCCAAACGCTTGGTTGATGTTGATAAGAATAGAGAAGTGGACTAATTAAGTACAATGACTTGTTTGCACTTTAGTTATGCGTCACGTGCATAACTAAAGTAATTAAGGTGATTTGGGATTATGGCGAAATTGGTATTTATTGTGTAATGATCAGTTAAGTAGCTGTGCCGTTAATTTCTCGTAATTAGTAATGGCCGGAAAATCCTTGATGGTATTTGCTGGCTTTTTACTATCAGGGTTAGCAATTGCCAGTAAGTGTTTAATACCGTATTGCTGAGCTGATTTTAGTATCTCTATACTATCATCAATAAATAATGTTTTCTCACAATCAAAGCCATGCTTAGCTTGCAGGCGTTGCCATAATAACTGTGACTCTTTGCTTACGCCAAATTCATGGGTAGAGTAAAGGGTATCAAAGTATTGATCTAATTGAGTGCGTTCAATTTTAAGTGATAGTGCCTCTGGATGAGCATTTGTCACCATGACAATATCTCTACCACTGGCTTTTAGTGCCAATAAAAAAGCTTTCGCGTCACTGCGTAATTGAATAAGGTGCTGGATTTCTCGTTTGAGCTCTTTGATGGGGATTTGTGTTTTCTCGGTCCAGTAGTCCAGACAATACCATTCGATAGTACCAACAACATTTAAGTAATCGGCTTTAAGTTTTGCTTTTGCAGCCTCGAGAGAGATTGACATTTTTTCACTATAACGTAAAGGCAGGTGCTCTAACCAAAAGTGATTATCAAAATGTAAATCTAAAATAGTACCGTCCATATCAATTAAAACGGTAGAAATTTCGGACCAATTAATGTTTGCCATATTGGCCATTCCTCAAAATAAATTGCAGTGTAATAAATATTAACATTTTGCTATTCCAAAAGTATTGTTTATCGTGTCATTATAGTGATATCTAAAGAAAATCAATTAACTAATGTAGTTAGAACTATGGCTGATAAAAATCAATTACCTATCATTACTAATCGCCGACAAGTAGCTAAAAGTGCTCTCTTTGGTATTGAACAAATAGATCTGACTTTCACTAATGGTGAGCAAAGACAATATGAGCGCATGATGGGCTCTGGTCGAGGTGCTGTGATGATAGTACCAATGATTGATAATGATACTCTATTATTAGTACGTGAGTATTGTGCAGGCACACATAGTTACTTATTGGGTTTCCCTAAAGGCCTTATTGATGAAGGCGAACTTGCAGAGCAAGCGGCTAATAGAGAGCTACAGGAAGAAATTGGTTATGGCAGCGAGCAGTTGCAGAAGATTACTGAATTGATGATGGCACCGGCATTCTTCAATGCGAAAATGACTATATTTTTAGCTAAGCAGCTTTATAGCTCTGAACTGGAAGGTGATGAACCTGAACCATTAGAAGTGGTGTCTTGGCCAATTAAAGACTATAAAGAACTATTACAGCAAGCAGACTTTACCGAAGCACGTAGTATTGCAGCATTAATGTTAGTTCGAGATTTACTTGAAAAATAAATAGAAATATCTACGTACTAAAGCACGATGAAAGAGGTATAACGATGAACCAAGATAAATTATTAAATATTGCTTTAGAAAGTGCTAAAAAAGCTGGCGTAGAAGTCATGAAATATTATCGTCAGGGAAACTATACTTCAGAAACTAAAGCAGATGAAAGCCCTGTTACCAGTGCTGATATCGCAGCCAATGATATCTTAATGGATCAACTTAGAACACTGACGCCAGATATACCTATTATTTCTGAAGAAGTCGGAACAGTACAGTTAAGTGAGCGAAAAGATTGGTCCCGTTACTGGTTACTTGACCCTATTGACGGTACGGGTGAATTTATCATTGGTAGTGGTGATTTTGCCGTAAATATTGCGCTAGTTGAAAATGGCTGGCCAACACTAGGTGTTATTCACGCGCCAGATCACTGTCTTACTTATTATGGGCAAAAAAATATTGGAGCTTTCAAAGATAATAGTCATGCTAGTCATGCTATTCGTGTGGCTGAATATCAAGAAAATCGCCGTATCAATGTCGCCATAAGCCGTCGTCAAGAGCTTGCACTTATGGGGCAATACTTAAATAATGACTTCGACTATGATTATGTGGCTTTAGGTAGCTGCTCCTTAAAAAATTGTCTTATTGCTGAAGGCGGTGCTGATTGTTATTTACGGGTAGGGGTTACGGGCGAATGGGATACAGGCGCTAGCCAATGTATTTTAGAGCAAGCCGGAGGTGATATTGTCGACAGTGAGTTTAATCCATTAAGTTACAATAAACGTGAAAGCTTACTTAATCCTGATTTTGTTAGTTTAGGCTCAAGAGATTTTCCTTGGCAAAAAATAATTAAAGCTCACAAAAAAAACTATGAATAACAGTTGCCTACACTAAATTATTTTGTTCGCATTATCTTCAAGACATAGGGCGCTAAACTGCGGTCATCACGTAATAGTTCGTTTTGTCTAAGATTTATGCTAAATTAGTGCTATCCATCGAAGTGGGCTTAAATGCCGCTTCCCGTATTATCGTGATTAGGTAATTTTGTTTTAGCTATGTTATCAAACGTATTGAAAAAACATATATCTCACCATCAAGCAGGGCATCGACCTTGCTTCTTCAAAAGTATCGACCAAATATAATTTTTTGGTAGATAGTTCATGCTGTCAGCCAAAATATCTCTTTGCTATTTTTCCGACCATTTTGCTATCTGCTGCTTTATCAGCTATTAATTTTACCTATACGCGTAACTTAAATAGCCTCAGTTATAAAACATAAATATTCAATTAATATTAATTTATTAAAACGACTCAATAGATAAGAGGAAAAACCATGGCAGCGCAAGTAACCGCACTTTTTAGTGAGATCTGGCAGCAATATCTCAGCGTGACTCCGTCCGCAAAAAAAATCCACCAATTGTTAGGTAATGGCAATGATGTTATTAATGATCATGTAGCGTACCGTACCTTTAATCATCCTAAAATCAACTTAGCTCAATTAGCTAAAGGATTGTTGGCGTTAGGTTACACTGAATGTGGTCAATATGATTTTTCAGCGAAAAAACTGGATGCGAAACATTTCGAACATGCCGATAGCACTATGCCTAAGGTATTTATTAGTGAGTTACGTGTTGAAGAGTTTTCAAGTGAAGTACAGGACATTATCACGGGTTTAATTGCTCAGTTACCTGATGATGTTAGTGACCGAGCTGATTTTCTTTACTCAGGTCGTTTGTGGGAAATTAGCTCAAAAGACTATGGAACGCTGTTAAATGTTAGTGAATATGCTGCATGGTTAGCTGCGTGGGGTTATCGTGCAAACCACTTTACCGTAAGTATTAATCACTTAGCTAACTACGACGATTTAGAAGTAGTTAATACTACGCTTAAAGAAGCAGGTTACGCACTAAATACCAATGGCGGTGAAATCAAAGGTGATGAGGTAGTGAAGTTAGAGCAATCATCGACACTTGCTGATAAAGCACCAGTAGATTTCTCAGATAAAACAATCGAGATCCCGAGTTGTTTCTATGAGTTCGCTAAACGATACCCATTGGCTAACGGTGAGTTATACACTGGTTTTGTCGCTGCTTCAGCAGATAAGATTTTTGATAGCACAAACGTTAAAGCTTAGCTCGATTTAAGCGGTCATTAACCGCAGCATGATGTAAGTAACTTTTATTTAGCCAGTGAGATATCACTGGCTTTTTTGTTTGCCAGCAGAAATCTGCTTACCGCTCTCAATGCCATAAGGGACTGAGTTATGATCGCCATAGCCAATAATTAAGGTCGTTTTATCATCAGCTAATACCGAAAGAGCAATAAAACGGGTATAAGTAACTTAAGTCTTGTTAATATCATCATTATCAATAGGTATTATTTCTCTGCTAATCGAGGGAATATACTTCGTATATGAGGGAAAGTTGACTGCGTTTCACACTAAAATTAGATTACATTTCTTCTTCCATACCCGCCGTAAATTGATCACTAGGGAGAATATTGACACTTTCATGAAGCTCTGAATAAACTAATACCGCACTACCTTGTTCTAGCTGCTTTTTAACTTGGGAAATTTTAGCTTGCTTACTAATATCTTCCGCACCATATTCAGTGCCTTCGCGTAAAATGAAGTCTTCGATAATAGCGGCTAAGGTTTCATTAGAAAGCTGTTCTAAGGGGATAATCATAAGGGTCTTTCATAGGTAGAGTTATAAACACATATTCTACCCTTGAGTGGTCTTAATTCACTAAACTAATTTATTAAAGAGTATGCCTTTATGTTCTTCGTCATTCTTTTTCATCATAAGAGCACTTTGTAAAAGCACTTCATTCATCGCTTGCTCACTTGAGGCTTTTGCATAATCAGTGTCTTCAATGCGTGAACGAGAGGCGCTAACATTGATAACAGTGGTTTGATAAGTGGAAACTTGGCTAGCAAGAGCATTCGTTTCTGCCCCCAGAGCACTAGCGCTTTCATTGACAAGTGTAGAGGTGTCTTCAAGGATAACTTGGGTAGCCGCTGGGTTGCTAGCATCAAGAGTGCTGATGAAATCGTCCTGACCTAATACATCACTGGCAATAGTATTTATTTGCTCGGTAATGTGGTTTAGTTCACCTTGTATAATATCGCTATCATAAAGAGGGTTACCTGATTGAATTGATAGCTCTTGTGCACGTAATAAACCATCATTTATAGCAGACAAAGCACCTGCCTCTACATTATTAATATTAGCTTGGTCTTGAGCGTTAAAACTCAGTTGTTGATTTTGGTTGATTTCACTTGTAAGGCGATTAGCAATTTGTAGGCCGGCAGCATCATCTGCGGCTTTATTGATACGTTTACCAGAAGCGAGCTTTTCAGCTTGATCTTCTCGTTGCTGATTGAGCTTATCAATAAAGCTTAAATTGGCAGGGGAGTGGTTTACCGACAACATAAAGGCACCTTAACAGACTAAATAAAAACATTGCTATTTAGTAGTATAGCAATTGAGCGTTTTTTAGCTTGTATCCAGAGGAGTATTCCACCGATATTAGGTAATCTATTTAGTGTTTTTTACTATCATCTTGAATATGCGTAATAAAATAATATACATAAAATGCGCAAATACCAAGCATAATAGCTATACCACCAAAAGAAAACATCACAACCGGGTCATTGGCTAACATTGATAATAAGTTCATATTGAGCTCCATAATTTTCTAAGTCATTTTTGATATACCTAGTGTAATTAAGTTGCTCAATGAGTAGACTGATTTAGATCAATAGAAACGCTGCTTTTCTGCCATTTTTGCCTTGAGCCTTTGTTGCTCTTTTATTTGGTTGTAAATTTTGTTAGCTTTTTCGTTGTTGATTTCAAGCTTCATTGCTGATAAATCTCGTTCGTCCATTAAACGACTTTTCTCTGCGTCGGGATAACCATTCCATGAGGCGAGGGTATTCCATACATAAGATAGTTCAGTACTTTTTTCTACGCCTTTACCTTCACTATAAAGTAAGGCTAAATTAAACTGAGCAAGCGCATAGTTTTGATTGGCAGAACGTTGATACCAGCGAGAGGCTTTAAAATCATCTTGCTTGACGCCTGTGCCATTAGCATACATAACGGCTAGATTGAATTGAGCACTTGCTAATTGCTTTTGTGCGGCTTTATTTGTTAATTCAAAAGCTTTTTTAAGATCTTGTTTTACTAATTTACCGTCTGAGTATATTAAGGCCAGCTCAAATTGTGCATCAGGATAGTTTTGTGCTGCGGACAATTCAAATAACTCAAGAGCCTTCATGGCATCTTTAGGCACTGAATAACCATTTTGGTAAACTAAGGCCATCTGATATTGAGCAGGGGCGTAACCTTCAATAACTAAAGGACGGAACTCATCGATGGCAGCTTTAAATTCACCTCTATTTAATTCATAAATACCTTTTTCAAGATCGTTGCCCTGGCTTAATGCTGAAAAGCTGCTTAGAAGCGTTAAGGTAAATAATAATATTTTAGTACTCATGGTATTTCCTTTTTTAGCTGTGATTATCGATTATTAAGTTAAGTGTAGGCGAAAATTAGTTTGACGTAGACATCATCTCTTCAATCTGCTCCGCCAGTTCAAGCCAAAGCATTTCATTTTCTTCAATTTCGCTCGCCAATTTAGCCTGTTTTTTTAGTAAGTCGGTCAATTCAGTTTTGCGCTCTGCTTGGTATATATCACTGTCACTGAGTAACGCCTCTACCTTAGTTAATTCTTCCTGCCATTGATGAACATTTTTCTCTAATTTATCAGCTTCTTTACGTAATGGGGCTGATTTTTTTCTTAGTTCTGCTTGCTGTTGGCGTAATTGTTTTTTGTCTAAGCCTTTATCACCGTTTTGTTGCTCCGTTTTGATTGACTTTATTGCTTGTTTTTTATCATCATTAAGCCATTGCTGGTAATCATCAATGTCACCGCTAAAGTCACTGACATGACCGTTGGCAACAAGGTAAAACTCATCCACACATGATTCTAATAAAAACCTATCATGGGCAATCAAAATAATCGCACCGCCAAAGTCTTGAAGTGCCATGACGAGTGCTTGGCGCATTTCTAAATCTAAATGGTTGGTTGGTTCATCAAGTAATAATAACTGGGGCTTTTCTAACACAATTAATGCGAGTACTAGGCGCGCCTTTTCACCACCAGACATAGTCGCAACTTGCGATAATGCTTGGTCGCCACTAAAGCCGAATTTACCCAAAAAAGTACGGGCTTGAGGTTCACCTAAAGCGGGTTTAGCACGTAAAATATGATCAACAGGACTTGAGGTAACATGCAATTGTTCTAATTGATGTTGAGAAAAATAACCCACGGTTAAGTCTTGTGCGCAGTAACGCTCCCCCTTAAGTATGGCAAGCTCACCTGCAAGTGACTTAATCAAAGTGGATTTACCGGCGCCGTTTCTCCCGAGTAAACCAATGCGACTACCAGGAACTAAAGTGAGTCCAACGTTTTTTAAAATAATGGCTTGTTCACCATGATCAGACTTAGGGTAACCACACTGACTTTCCTTCAGTGATAAAAGGGGGTAGGGCAGACTTTCAGGTTGTTCAAAACTGAAGGTAAACTGGCTATCAACATGCGCGGGTGCTAAGTCAGGTAATTTTTCTAAACGTTTTAATCGACTTTGTGCTTGTTTGGCTTTACTTGCTTTAGCGCGAAAACGGTCAACAAAAGCCGTTAGATGTGCAGCTTCTTTTTGTTGCTTCTGAAACTGTGCATCTTGTTGGGCTAAATGTTCACGGCGTTGACGTTCAAAAGCGGTATAGTTACCGCTATATAATTTAGCTCGCTGGTGCTCAATATGTAATATTTGACCAATAACTGTGTCGAGAAAATCTCGGTCATGTGAAATCAGTACTAAGGTACCAGTAAAACGCTTTAACCAGCGCTGTAGCCAAATAACTGCGTCTAGATCCAAATGGTTAGTGGGTTCATCGAGTAATAACAAGTCAGCACGAGAGATAAGCGCTTGGGCTAAGTTTAATCGCATACGCCAACCACCCGAAAAATCTTTTACTGGGTTTGCAAGCTGCGATTGTAAAAAACCTAAACCATGAAGTAATTCACCTGCACGGGCAGGTAAACTATAACCATTGATGGTATCTATTTTATTGATAATAGTGGCTTCAAGATTACCATTGTCAGTAATGCGTGCTTGTTCAAGCTGTTGCTCTAATTGACGAAACTCTTTATCTCCATCCATGACATAATCAAGAGCGCTTTGTTCTAATGATGGCGTTTCCTGCTTTACTGTTGCTATATCCCAGCTGTTTGGCAAAGATAAATCACCTGAATCAGGTGTTAAGTCACCTAAAAGTGCAGCGAAAAGAGATGATTTACCACAGCCATTACTGCCAACTAAGCCAACTTTATGGTTAGGGTGAATAGTAAAGCTAGATGATTTTATTAGGTTTTTAGCCCCTCTATCTAAGCTTAGGTCTGTAGCTATAATCAATGGTATTTCCTCGGAAAAATGGCATAGTGAGGCAAAGATAATACTCACTAAAAAAATGCTGATGCATTGTCGCTTTTCCTATGGCCACTATTCAAGGTAAAATAGCGATAATTCTGGATTTAATGTCGAGCCTGTTGAACTTATACCAATTACACTAATAAATTGATCAGCTTAGAGTTGTATTAGCGAGCTTAGAACAAGCAAAATTACTTAAACATAGTTATTCTATATTTCTTTAATTTTGAGCCGTTATTGGTTCGCTAATAAACTCCCGATGGGCGAGTTTAAAAGGCTTACATGCGTCGTTATTGATTTCGACAAGGGAATAGCCATTCTCTTCAATCAATGCCTTGCCTCTAAGCCTTTTAATTCTCGCTAAGTGGTCAATTAATTAATATACTTGGTATTACATGCTGATAACTAATCATCGAAGATCAAAATAGCCTAATAATAAGTAGTAGATAATAATGAGCAAAGCCCTGAAAAAAAGATTTATCGCCGGCGCTGTCTGCCCTAAATGTAAAACGATGGACACCATGGCACTGACCAAAGAAAACGGTGTCGAAAAAGTAACCTGCGTGAGTTGTGGTGAGCAAATGGTGCAAACTGAAGCGCATGTCGAAGAGGTTGTTCGTGCCAATGAGCAGGTCATTGGTGTATTTAAACCTTAAATTTTATCTTTGCTCTCGATTCCCGAGAAGTGAACTCGGGAAAGAAATTTTTAGGTAGCCTTAGGAGTTACTGTCATCCTCGAAGTGTATTGTCGAGGATCCATTCACTTAAGTTTTAATACTTCTATAGGTTCCCGACAAAAAAACTCGGAAATGGCTATGGTAGAGTAAATCACCATGTTATCTATTTATCTCCGTGTGAATAAGAGAGTTAGTAATGTGGAGGTGGTGGTTCTATTTCTTCAGCATCACCTGACAAACTCCCCGCGTCCTTTAAGCGATTAGCGACGAGTTGAATTTGGTGTTTCAATTCAGAGATTTCATGCTGATGGGCAGCTAACTCTTCACTTAATTGGTCGATAACATCATCTTGAAAGACATTTCGTGACTCTAACGCATCAACACGTTCTTCGAGTTTCAGGACATAATTGTCCTTGGTGTTATGCGCACTTAAAGTTATTTCGTGATTGGCCATGATTCAACATATCCTGATGAGCTTATCGTTAATAGATCGTTATTATCGCCAAATGCGACACTATACACAACAGCTCCTGTAGGTCTTTTTGCCTCTTTAGGGGTTACGAACCAATGTGTGAGGCGTTTACCCGTGGCAATATCCCAAACACTGACTTTTTTAGTAGCAGCGCCAGTGATCATTGTTTTTCCATCAGGTGAAAAACGTACGGTACTAAATACTTCATGGCGTTTTGTGCCTTGTAAGGTACTAATGCGTTTACCGGTTATTAAATCCCAAATGTAAGCAGCTTTCATGCTATCAGCAGAAAATGCGTAACGACCTCTAGCGTCTAATGCTACTTTTGATACACGTGAAGTATGGTTAAATTGATAAACTACTTGCCCTGATTGAGTACCCCAAACATAGGCGGTAAAATCGTTACCACCTGACATAGCCACACGGCCATTGGGTAGCATATCTACCGAATTTATTTTCTCTTTGTGACCTAAAAACTCTAATCGCCTTCCTGTATCAACGGCGACATGTACCACAGTACCATTGCTTTTTCCGATAAGTAAGTAGTCACCATTATTACTGATGGCGATGTCTCTAATATGAGACTCACGTACTTTCCAATAACCTTCAGATTTACCTGATTGTAAGTTCCATAAGGCAAAATTATTTCTATTAGCCGTTAATACATGGCTAGCATTGTCACTAATATCGATTGAGAGCACTAAATTATCGCTGGTGTTTTGTTCTTGCGCCCAATTGTACAGTCGCTTATTTTTGGTTAAATCCCAAACGCTCAAGCCATGATGAATAGATGATATTACTGAGAACTTGCCATTACTTGAAATCTGGCCAGCATAAGCACCCTCTACAGACTGTTGCCAGCGTTGCAATGGTGCTTGCGTAATAGGCTTACAAGCAGAGAGTATGGTCAATAAAATGACTGGAAAAATCCAATTACAATTTAACAAAATATTAATACTTTTTTATTTGCGCATTTATCGTTAGTATAAGTTCTTTTTTGAAATTGTTTAGTGTTATCTTTACTTTTATAGAAAGTTAAATGCAAAGTTTAACTTAAAGTTAAATTTTCAAAGGTAACATTACAATTTTTAAGTTTTTAATTGGGGGAATTCTCCAATTGTATTGTTTAAGTGGAGATATTAATGAAATTGTTTAAGCCTACCCTAATAGCCCTTGCGCTAGTTGCCGTTGTTGGTTGTAACGAAAAAGCTGTTGAAGAAGTTAAAGCGCCAGTATTAGATACTGAAGTGCAAAAACAAGCCTACGGCTTAGGTGCCTCCATTGGTATGTACATGCAACGTAACTTAGAAGAGCATGACAAACTAGGTTTAACATTAGATAAAGAGCTTATCGTTCGCGGTTTTGTAGACAGCATCGACGGTAAAGCTGTTATTGAAAAAGAAGAAATTCAAGCGTTGTTAATGAACCTTGATGCTAGCATGAAAGAAAAACAGCAGGCAGCAGCCATTGCCGCTTCTGAGTCTAGCCTAGCTGACGGTGCTAAGTTTCTTGCAGATAACGCTAAAAAAGAAGGCGTTACAGTCACTGAATCTGGTATTCAATACGAAGTATTAACAACAGGTGAAGGTGATACACCCTTAGCAACAGATACTGTTAAAGTTCACTATAAAGGGACTTTCTTAAATGGCGAAACGTTTGATAGTTCATACGACCGTGGCGAACCAGCAGTATTCCCACTTAACCGTGTAATCAAAGGTTGGACTGAAGGTGTACAGTTAATGCCTGTAGGTGCTAAGTACAAGTTCACTATCCCTTCAGATTTAGCGTACGGTCCTAACGGTAACCCACCAAGTATTCCGGGTAACTCAGTACTACAATTTGAAATTGAATTGTTAGAAATTCAAAAAGCAGCAGAAGCACCAAAAGCTGATGGTCACGACCACGCTGCTCACTAGTAATGTTTGTGTTGAGTAAGTGCTTTTAGCTTACTAGGACACTTATACTAGATAAAATTTTAAAGCCACCAGTAATGACTTACTGATGGCTTTTTTGTTTCATATAATTGAGATCCGATTTAGCATTAACCTTTATTGCTTTAATAAATATCAATTCAATTAGCTATGAGTAATGACTCAATGCGAGTAAATGTTCAAGAACAAGGCGCTTGATTGAAAGCAACGATGTTATTGGATATTTAGTCCATTGAAGATAAGTGTAATTGGTATAAAATACTTAAATGAAAAAACTTCTTATTATTGGCTATGTATGGCCTGAGCCTAACTCTTCTGCGGCAGGTAGCCGTATGATGCAGTTAATCCATTTCTTTCAAGCGCAAAGTTATCACATTACCTTTGCCAGTCCCGCGCAACAAACCGAACATATGGTTGATTTAACTGCGCTTGATATTACCGTAGAAAATATTCAGTTAAACTGCACCAGCTTTGACGACTTCCTCAAACAGTTACAGCCAAATACAGTAATGTTTGATCGTTTTATGATGGAAGAGCAGTTTGGTTGGCGTGTTAGTGAGCATTGTCCACAGGCATTACGTATTTTAGATACCGAAGATTTGTTTTCTCTACGCAACGCTCGCCATCAAGCTTACAAACAAAAGCGTGACATGACTGATGAAGACTTGCTTACTAGTGATATGGCTAAACGTGAAGTAGCGTCGATATTTCGTTCTGATATCAGTTTAATGATCTCAAGTGTTGAAGTCGCGTTATTACAGCGTTTGTTTAACGTTGATGCTAGCTTAATTCACTATTGTCCCTTCATGTTAAGCCAAGAGCAATTAACACAAGAAAATCCGAGTTATCAACAGCGTGAAGATTTTATGGCGATCGGTAATTTTCGTCATGCACCTAACTGGGATGCAGTACTGTGGCTCAAACAAAAAATATGGCCATTAATACGTAAACAACTTCCTGATGCGAAATTGAACATCTATGGTGCTTATCCGCCACCTAAAGCGACTGACTTGCATGATGAAAAATCTGGATTTCTTGTTAAAGGCTGGGTTGATGATGCAGTACTCGCCATGCAAAGTGCCAAAGTCTGTTTAGCACCTTTACGTTTTGGTGCTGGTATTAAAGGCAAGCTAGCCGAGGCCATGTATTGCGCTACGCCATCAGTGACTACTGATATTGGTGCAGAAAGCATGCAAACGGATTTACCTTGGGCAGGTGCAATAGAAAATGAACCACAAGCCATTGCTGATTCTGCGGTTAAATTGTACCAAGATGACTTAGCTTGGCAAAGAGCGAGTGATTTAGGACAAAAAAATGCCCAGACAATGTATCAACAAAAAGGCATCTTGGCCAAGTTAGCTGATCGCTTATTAACTTTAGAAGCTAATATTGAGCAACATAGACAAAACAATTTTATTGGTAGTATGTTGAATCATCATCACCATAAAAGCACTCAGTATATGGCGCAGTGGATTGATGTTAAAACGCAGTTAAAAGTGTTGGTGGAAGATGGAAATGACAAAAACTAGCAACAGTCATTAGTTATTTCTGTTGCTTTGTATATGGCTTTTCGTGACTTTTTAGCTCATTTCTAAAGCTCTAATTTAACCATATCTAACACCTTTACAACCGAGTTTTACTTAAGTAAGGCTCGGTTGTATTAATGGTAAAGTTCAGTTAAATAATCGTGAGCAGAGTTGCTTAGTTCATATATAGGCTAAAGCCTAATCGACAAAAATCTGCATTTCTTCACCAATCTGTTTACGCATTTCCATAAGTTTTACTGCAGATGCATGTTGCTTCAAGTCAGCTTCTGTTTCTGGCTGCCATTGTGGAACACGTTCGGACTGACCATTTTGATCAACAGCGACCATGATAACAATACAGTGAGTCGTTAAGCGGCGGTTTAAGGATTTAGGATCGCATGCATTAACTTCAAGGGCTATATGCATTGATGAGTTACCGGTATAAATAACTTTAGCTTCTACCTCAACTAAACTACCAACATGAATAGGGGCAATAAAGCGAATGCCACCAGCGTAGGCTGTAACACAATACCGACCACTCCAACCAGCAGCACAAGCATAAGCGGCTAAATCTATCCATTTCATCACAGCGCCACCATGCACTTTACCACCAAAGTTTACATCTTGTGGTTCAGCTAAAAATCTTAAAGTAATATCGCGTTGTGGTGCATTCATAAGTGAGCTCTTTATCGTTAATGACTTGTATTCAGTGGAATCTGAAGCAGATTCACAAAATATAGTGTTAACGGTTAATTAGCAAATAATATCTTTACAGAACACATTAAATTAAATAGAATGAGAATCGTTATCATTTGTACTGGTGGTTTATGGAAGTTTGGCAATTGCTGTTAATAAAGGGCAACGATAGTTTTAATAAGTTCGAATTGCCATTAGCTGAGGAATATTATCATCAAGCTATTGAGTGTTTAGAGCATCAGTGGACGGCTGACATTGAAGATAGTAACTTGCTAATGGCATGGATCAGTGCATTTCATAACCTGGCGGTTTTGTATGAAGAGCAAGGGCAGCCAAAAATGGCTTTTCGCTATTTACAAATACCCCATCAACGTATGTATGAGATATCCCAACAGACGCAATACAGT
This sequence comes from uncultured Colwellia sp., assembly GCA_913063325.1. Classification (GTDB taxonomy): domain Bacteria; phylum Pseudomonadota; class Gammaproteobacteria; order Enterobacterales; family Alteromonadaceae; genus Colwellia. The sequence goes on from CAJXYE010000072.1 coordinate 21,298, forward strand.
GATGATCTAAAGTTTATTGCATTACGTACATTAAAAATGACGTTAATGCCTTTGTTAGCGTTTAGCAAGAAATATCCCGCGTGTGATGGTTGTTTAGCATCACTTAAAAAAATGGAAATAGTAGTAAACGCTAGTCAACCGATAATGCATTAACTTACTTATTATTAAGGATATTACCATGAAAATAACAGTTTATATTTTTGCCTTATGGGCATCACTACTAAGTAATCCATTGTTTGCACATCCTGGACATGACCATAGTGATGCTGGCTCAGGTTTAGTGCATTTATTATGGTTAGTACCCATTATTGTTGCTGCTGTCGTTGTGGTGTTTAAAGAGATCACTGCGTCAAAAAACTGATCAGGTAATACAGAAAGGAGATTATGATGCTTTACAATATTATAGCTAAATTAGACCGAAGACTTAACTTTCCCATTGTTATGGGGCATTGTGACATTCCTTGTAAAATCTATGATCCCATTAGTGCCCAAATTGCTGCGTTGACTATCATTCGCATGGTGGATTTACTCAATGAACTAAAGGAAAAGGCATCGCTTACTCTCGATGAACAAGCTGAATTTTTGCGACTTGTTAACCAAAAAGAACAACATGGTGTAAAAGTTAAAGAAGAGATTAGCGTAATCTGGGGTGATTACATTAAAGCACCTCAATTAGGGCAATATCCAGAGTTACATGAATTAGTGCACAGCATTATGTTAGCAAGTTCACAGGCAAAGCAGCATATAAGTAGAGATGCCGCGATGACATTACTTCAAAAAGTAAACCGTTTTGCTGAAATATTCTGGGCAACTAAGCAAGTGACTACGTTTACCGCTACGTGTCCTTACCCACCCGCAGAACAGTTAGTTTATCCTAGGGTCTATTGACCTTTCTCGGTAAAATTTTGTTCGAGGTAAAAGTGTTTTAATCGCGGCGAGTAGTATGTAGCCTAGTCACTCTAAGCAAGTACTACTCAACAAAGAGTAAAGCGCTTTTAGCCGAATCCTTCGGACAGCGTTTGTTGGTCATTTTTACAGCGTTATCGCCTTTTTATGTGGAAAAACCACATGACAAAGGCTCTGCCTAGTATAAATACCCAACAAAAAGCTGCAAAAAGAATCTCGAAAGATCAACAGACCCTAGCCTTCAGGATTAGTTAGCGGATTTATATCGGAGTGTATTATGTTTGGTTTTCATTTCTGTAAAGTATCAGGCATAAGTATGTCGCCGCGTATACCAGAAAATAGTTATATTTTTGTAGTACCTTGGCTAAATATATTTAACTTAAAAGAGGGCTGCTTACTCAAAGTATTCCATCCTCGTTATGGTTTTATTGTTAAGTCATTAGCACAAGTTGACAAAAATGGATTGTTTTGGCTTAAAGGCCATCATAAAACCAGTGTACCTATTGAGAAGTTAGGGCCTGTGGGGAAATCGCAAATACAGGGCAAGGTGTTGTGGGTTTTTCCGCCTAAGTAACGGTCGCTTGTGTAGGCAATAGGTGATATACCCGCTCCACTTGAAAATGCTCGTTTCAGGTTTCCCCCAAAGGGCTGGTTTATAAACGCTTTATGCTGCGTTATTGATTTCTATAAGGGAATAACCATTATCTTCAATCAATGCCTTACCTAAAGGCGTTTATAATTCCAGCTGAATCCTGCATCTTCAAGTGGAACGGGTATATTTATAGTCAGGACTTCATTGTCGTGACTATAAACGTTTAAAGTAGTGTTAAAGCAAGCTTAAGCCTTGCTTTAATGTGGCAGCAGCTTGTTTATAGCCATTCTTATCTAAATAGGTGGTAAAGCTGTTGATTAAACCGGGAACTTGTTCACTCGACAGGCCCAACTTTTCAAAGGCCGAATTGAGATAATCTAAACTCTCTGCTTTTTTACCCACTTCGCCGGCACTCGAGAATAAAGAGCTCATTGAAGATGTGGCAATTTTAGGCGCTTTATCTACATAGCTTTGTGCATCAGGTACTGCTTTACTGATCAAAGCAAAATTTTCTTGAGTTAAGTTATCTTTTGCTACTTTCAGTAGTGAGCCTAAACTTGCTGTGACGGCTGCTTTGGATAAGTTTAACTGCTTTGCAGCATATTCGATCATTGCATTAGTTTCTAATGGGACACCTACTGCTTTAGCTACAGTTTTAAGCTGATCAGATGAAGATTTAGTCATAGCGCCTAAATCGATAGCAGAAACAGGTAATGAGGTTAAGCTCGTTAGTGCAACTGAAGCCGATAGACACGGCTAGCGCATTTTAATCCCAGACTCTAGTAGGGTTGAACGATATTCATCGTCCAGCCCTGCCATTTTCTTTTT
>CAJXYE010000073.1 GCA_913063325.1 uncultured Colwellia sp.
AAAAGTGATGGATCTTCGATCAGATACTTCGAAGATGACGTTTACAGCAATATCCTGAGTTAACTACATAGGCATGTTGAGTTATTACCTCGATAAGATGAATAAAATTGACGCTGTAAAAATGGTTTAAATCTTAAAGCTGCTAACCATGTCATTTAGTTCAGTAGCGAGCCCCGCTAGATTCTCACTAGACTGTGCAGTATATGCCGCACTTTCAGTGGTTTGCTCTGCCATTTCGTTAATCTGACCAACTAACTCTTTAACTTGTTGGGTACTTGTATGCTGCTCTTCTGTGGCGGTGCTTATCATATGATTAAGATCCGTCACCTCAGCCATACCTTTTTTCATGTTACCGACTAAATCACCCGCTTGCGTTGCCAGCACTACACTTAAATCTGCTTGCTTTTGGCATTGCCCCATGTCATTTACCGCTTCTTCAACGCCTTGTTGTAAAGCGGTGATAACGGCAGTAATGCTTCCTGTTGATTCTTGGGTTCGACTTGCTAGTGTCCTGACTTCAGAAGCGACCACAGCAAAACCTCTACCTTGCTCGCCAGCCCTAGCCGCTTCTATCGCAGCATTGAGCGCAAGTAAATTTGTCTGTTCCGCAATACTTTGAATAGTTGAGACAATATCACCGATATCTTTACTGACACTTTTAAGTTGTACCATTTGTGCCGCAGAGTGCTCTACTTTAGCGCCAAGGTCATTAATTGAATTAATGTTTTCACTCAGTACACTAGCACAGTGGTTTGTCTCATTGGTTGCTTTGTTTGTTGCTTCTAGCGTGGTTTGAGTATTTATCGCTACTTCTTTTATCGCACTAACCATTTCATTCGCGGCTAAATCAGCACTATTTACATCAGCGCGTTGTGAGCTCATACCTTGATTGATTTGTTCAGTGACAGCAGATAACTCTTCCGCTTGCACGGCAAGGCTACTTGAAGAGCCTGATATTCCAGTTAAAACCGACCTAAAATCGCCGATCATTTTATTAAAAGCTCTAGCAATGTCTCCAAGCTCATCACTACCTTCTGATTTAAGTGTCAGGGTAAGATCGTTAGTGGTATTAACCTTGACCATGAGTTCACGCATTTTATGTAATGGTTTATAGATGTTCCGGCTAATTTGTTGTGATAACCAAAGCGAAAGTAATAAGAAAAAAATGGCCGTTATAATAAGGTTTTGAGCACTTTGCCAAAATATAGTCTCAACATCATCTAAATATATGCCAGTGCCAATTACCCAACCCCAAGGCTGAAATCCTTTAACATAAGAGACTTTATCAATAGGGTTTTGTTGTCCCGGTTTATTCCATTGGTATTCAACAAAACCTTGCCCCTTTGCATGCACTTGTTGCACCATTTCAATGAAAATAGAAACACCATTTGGATCATTTATATATCTAACATTTGTTCCTACCAGGATGTTATTAGGGTGACTTAGCATTATGTAATTGGTGGTATTAACCCAAAAATACTCTTGTCCCGCGTAATTCATAGCACTTAACGCTGACAAAGCATGCTGTTTAGCTTCTTTTTCAGTAAAGTTTCCTTGCTCAAATTGTTGATGGAAATACTTTACCGTATTGGTGGCAGCCTCGGTTAAATGTGCCGTTTTTATATACCTATCTTCTAATAGGTTATCTTTCAAAATTTGTATTGATACAGTCATCACTGTAAGTAAACTAATCAGTGTTAACACCGTTAGTATTGATAGCTTATATTTTATGTTTAACTTATTAAGTAAAGACTTCATTATTTTCACCTGTTCTGTAGCGCTCTATTTCACGGAGGACATGTATACTCATGACACTTCAAAATTTCTGTTTCAGGACGAGTTGAAACGAGTATTTCGAATTAACATGAATATAGATTTCGCGGCGATGATAGGTTATCAAAAAGGAAAACTCAACGAAGAATGACAGCGTTGTCACACCGTGTAAGGGTACTATAGGATGCACGTTGAAATAATACAGTTATAAAACAACCACCTTAATGCCTTTTAGTTATTAAAAAACTTAGTTCAATCTCTTTTAGTAATTAAAAGTCATTTTGTACCGATTTTTTTACAATTTTTTTACTTCCATAATTGAGGCATTATTCATATGCAGAGCCAAAGCACTAAAGGAACTGCTTTTATCTGGATATATAAAGACTATAAAATGATGGTAAGCAACAAATAAAGATGAAATAAGCCTTTGAATTATGACTGATTTGCTTTAAATTTTACCTATAGCACTTAAATTAAGTCATGTTACAAAATCAATGAGTGTAGATATTCAAAAACAAGGTGCTTGATTGAGCAAAGGGTACAAGAAATGGAAGACTTTTGGTTAGCACGTAGGTTAAAGAAAGTAACGAATAGACAACAAGATCACCGTGACCCTTTCCAGCGAGACAGAGCCCGAATATTACACTCGGCTTCTTTTCGTCGTTTACAATCGAAAACCCAAGTGATGGGCAGCGGGCAAAGTGACTTTTATCGCACACGTTTAACCCATTCATTAGAAGCGGCACAAATAGGCTCAGGTATCACAGCGCAGCTTCGATGTAAGTTTCCTCAGTTATGTGAAGCGCTCTTCCCTCACAGTGATAGTTTAATAGAAACCATTTGTTTAGCCCATGATATTGGCCATCCGCCCTTCGGCCATGGTGGTGAAGTCGCACTCAATTATATGATGCGAGATCACGGCGGTTTTGAAGGCAATGGTCAAACACTTCGTATAGTCGCTCGCTTAGAAACATTTAGTGAACATTTTGGTATGAATTTAACCAGAAGAACACTGCTTGGTTTAATGAAATACCCACAGTTAATAGACACCTTGAGCAAAGCGTCAAAACCTAGCGACGCTGTTAACTTTAGGCAACTAAAAGCTCACGAGTGGCATCCGCCTAAAGGTTTATACAGCGACGACCAAGATATAATTGACTGGATACTTGAGCCATTAAGCAAAGCTGACCGTACCCTCTTTCAAAGTATGAGCAGTCAAAGTGTAGTAGCTCAAAATTCAGACAATAAAAAACCAAGCTCGCCAGAAACAAATAAACATCATAAAACACTTTTTAAATCACTCGACTGCTCCATTATGGAACTGGCCGACGATATTGCCTACGGCATTCACGATCTTGAAGACGCTATCGTAACAAGAGTCGTTAACCGTGAAGATTTTGACCGAGAAGTGATAAAAAAATTACAGTTAATCGATGATGTTTGGCTACAGAAATACAGCGAAACGCTCACTGAAAAGTTATTCAGTGATCAGCATCACTTGCAAAAAGATGCTATTGGCGGGCTGGTAAATTACTTAATTACCGCCATTAAAATAACCGATTTAAACCTAAGCGATGATATAAATTTTGCAGAGCCGCTACTTCGTTATAATGCCACTTTGTCAGTGCCGACAGCACAAGCACTGAAAATATTTAAAGATTTCGTTTTTTATTACGTCATAAGATTAACCAGTCTTCAACGCCTTGAATATAGAGGACAACAGATAGTGATGGAGCTTTTTGAAGCCCTGTCATCAGATCCTGTCCGTTTACTACCTACTAATAGCGCAAAACGCTGGCAGCAAGCAGTAGATAACAAGCAAAACTCACAGCGAATAATAGCCGATTATATTGCCGGTATGACAGATGATTATGCCACTCGTCTTTATCAATCTTTATTTAACGCCCATGGTGCCTCAGACTACCAATTAACTTAAGTTAACAAACAAAAAATAAAAGACACTAGGCCGAATTTATATAAATAACTTTCACCTTTCTTACTTGTATCTTTTGGGATACAATCATTTTTATGCACTATACTATTGAAACAACAGATACATTCTTGGAATGGTTTGATAAATTAAAAGACAAGAGTGTTAAGAATAAAATCTTAGCCCGATTGACTCGAATCGAAAATGGTAACTTTGGCGACCATAAGCAACTAAGTAGCAATTTATTTGAGTTAAGGTTTTTTTTCGGTAGTGGTTTTCGAGTATATTATATACCCGTCACCATTCAAGATGCAGGTTTCAGAGTGCTTGAGCAATTTCAATTCAAGGCGCTGTGATGAAATAATGGTTGTTCCATTATAAATCACAGCAACGACGAAGTGATGTTGCTCAAGCACTTCTTTGATGGGTTTAAAATGACTTTATACCGCGTTAAATAATCAAACCATAGAGTGACTATGCTTAAATTATTCTCCTCGCCTAAAGCCATTTTAATTCCCACTGAAATCCTGCACTTTGATTGGTAACGGGTATACACTCAGAAATAATCAGTTAGTGCTATTAGTGAAAGGTGGTGATAAAGCATCTCAAGCTAAAGATATTGAAAAAGCCAAGCAAATACTAAGTGAGTTGGAGTAAGTAATGAAAATAAGTAATTTTGATATTGCAGAGCATTTAGAAACTGATGAGGATATCCGTGACTTTCTAATTGAAGTGGCAAGTGATGGTGATGAAAGTGATTTAATTCACGCACTAAATATTGCTGCTCGTGCTAAAGGTATGACAGCAGTTGCTGATAAAGCAGGAGTCACTCGTGCAAGTTTATATAAATCACTATCCGCAGATGGAAACCCTAAGTTTGCCACTATTAATAAAATAGTATCATCATTTGGCTGTAGGTTGGCTGTTATTTAAATTGATGTTAGACATATATGCAGGCTCTAACGCCTTAAAAACCATTCAAGAACAAGGCTTTAAACAAGAGCTATTCACTAACTTTTTAGGTGCCAGTGGTGGTCCAAAATGGTTTATCTTATTTGGCTTAGACAAGTATCTTTTTGGTGATTTTTTTCAAGGTAGAAGCACTGAGCTTAATCTACTCGGCTCAAGTGCAGGTGCTTTTCGCGCGGCAGCATTAACACAGAAAGATCCAGTACAGGCCATTGAGCGATTAGCCTTTACCTATGCAAATACAGCTTACTCAGCTAAACCGACCCCAGAAGAAATATCAGCCCATGCAGTTACTATTGTTGATAACCTCTTTGGTGAATATGGTGCTAAAGAAGTCATTGAAAATAAGATTTTCAAAGCACACTTACTCGTAGCCAAATGTAATGGATTAACAGCTTCTGATAATAAAATAATGCAAGGTGCGGGTTTAATTAATAGCATGCTGCTAAATAAATTAAGCAGGCGATTACTGACTAAACAATACCAACGTTATATATTTAAACACCCAAGCAGTAATTTAGTAATAAACGACCCGTATAATTTTAACAATGTTTACCAAACCTTAACCCAGGATAATATTAAAGAGGCGGTACTCGCTTCAGGCTCAATTCCAATGGTAATGTCTGGCATTAAACATATAAGTGGTGCTGAGAAAGGTACTTATCGCGATGGTGGTATTATTGATTATCATTTTGATTTTTCATTAAGTACAGAGAAACAAGATAAGGGTGTTAATGCTAAAAGTAAGCAAGGTTTAACACTTTACCCACACTTTACTTCAATGCCCAAGGCCGGTTGGTTTGATAAAAACTCAAACAGAAAAGTATTGGCTAGCAGCTATGAAGATACCGTTTTATTAGCCCCGTCAGCGCAGTTTATTCAATCACTGCCTTTTGGCAAAATCCCCGATAGAACAGACTTTACCAAACTTGATGCAGCAACACGCATAAAATATTGGCTAAAGGTACTGGAAGAAACAGATAAATTAGCCGAGTGTTTTAATGAGTTTGTGGTAAAGCAGGATATAGCTAAGATAAGGGCCTTTCAGCCATAGCTTAATGACTACCTCAGCGATATGTCCATTGTAGAACGTGGCATGGATATCACTTATTAGATAATGCAAATGGTGCAGGAATAAGCCCTGGATCCTCGATTAAAACACCACGAGGATGACGATGATTAAAAGACCACGAGGATGACGATTAATAATTCACCGTCATTACTAACAACTGTAGATTCCAGATTAGAAACTTCCGAAATGACGGTGGTTAGGTTTCTAGAATGCAGACGATACAGGAATAAACCCTGGATCCTCGATTAAAAGACCACGAGGATGACGATGATTAATTCACCGTCATTCCTAATAACAGTAGATTCCGGATTAGAAACTTCCGGAATGACGGTGGTTAGGTTTCTAGAATGCAAATGGTCCAGGAATAAGCCCTGGATCCTCGATTAAAAGACCACGAGGATGACGATTAACAATTCACCGTCATTCCCGAGTTGTCTTGTCGGACGTGCCATGGATGCCACTTATTAGGGAATGCAGGATGCACATTCTCCTGAATCCATTCGTTACTTAGCTTTAAATCGAGCAATTATCGTGAGTACATTCTCCTGAGTCCATTCTTTAACTATTTCTAAAGCGCTCTATTAGCGACTTACTAGAAGCTGACAACATATCATCCTCACCACCATTCATTACCGATAAAACTTTCGAACCTAGCTGCTTGCCTAATTCTACGCCCCATTGGTCAAAAGAGTTAACTTGCCACATTACCCCTTGAACAAAAATTTTATGTTCATATAACGCAAGCAAAGACCCCATCGCTTCAGGAGTTAAGGTTTCCATGACCAGTGTATTACTAGGTGTATTGCCTTTCATCGTTTTATGAGGTGCTAAGCGTTTAACTTCTTTCGAAGTACAGCCAGAGGCTAGCAGCTCTGTTTTGACTTGTTCTATGGTTTTTCCTTGCATCAAGGCTTCACTTTGCGCAAAGCAGTTAGCTACGAGTACTTTATGATTCTCGGTATATTGGCTTCGACCTTTTAAAGCGACAATAAAATCTGTTGGAATAATGTCATCACTTTGATGCATTAACTGCATAAAAGCATGCTGTCCGTTAGTGCCCTCTTGACCAAAAACAACGGGAGCCGTTAACCAAGGTAATTTCTCACCTGATTTTGATACTGACTTACCATTACTTTCCATATCTGTTTGCTGTAAATAACCAGGTAAAGCCCTCAACGAATGCGCATAAGGTAAAATAGCTAACGTTGGGTACTCAAGGGCATTACGATTCCAAATACCCAGCAATGCCATAATAACAGGCATATTATCTTTAAAATCGGCAGATTTAAAATGTATATCCATCTCATATGCACCCTGCTTCAATTTGCTAAAATTGTCATTACCAATGGCAAGTGCAAGCGGTAAGCCTACCGCTGACCAAATAGAAAAACGTCCGCCAACCCAATCCCACATAGGTAGGATGTTTTTGATACTAATGCCAAAACTTTTTGTCGCTTCAATATTACTACTTACTGCAAACCACTGCTGTTCAATAACAGAAGATAGGTTGTTTAGCTTTAGATCGGCCTCTTCTACGCAAGATAACATCCACTGCTTCACCGCTTTTGCATTTAGCATGGTTTCTTGGGTAGTAAAGGTTTTAGAAATAACCACAACGAGTGTTGTTTCATAGTTTAGCTTTTTCAATTTTTCTTCAAGTGCGCCACCATCAACGTTAGCTATAACATGAACAGCTAAAGCTGGATCACGGTAATGCTCTAACGATGACAAACTCACCTTCACACCATAATAAGAGCCACCAATACCAATCGCTAATACATCGGTAAAATGTTTACCGGTACAACCCGTTAAGACACCTTCTTGCACATCACTGACGATTTTTTTCATCTGCTGCTCAGCAGCTTCAACTTCACCAGCAAGCGCTGCACCTAGTACCTCTTGTTTGATCTCCTTAGGTGCTCTCAGTACTGTGTGTAATACTGAACGCTCTTCAGTATTATTAATCATATCCCCTTGAAATTGTCTGGCAATATTTGCTGATAAATCGACCTTCTGAGCGAGGTCAATTAACTGCTCAAGCTCAACGTCATTAATATTTTGCTTGGAATAATCTAGATATAAATTAGGTAAGGATAAAGAAAAGTTTTTGGCTCGATCTTGATGATCGAACAATGAAATAATTGAACGCGTTTTAGCAACTTGTGCTAGAGAAGTTAACTTTTGAATATTCATAGGTGATTTTTATTTAATTGTTTATTTATTGTATAAACTAACTGAAGTTAAAAATTGGGGGGATTATTATACTTTGACCGTCGAAGTGCAGCGCGGTATCAGTTATAACACCGTCTATACTCAAGTCCCTGAGCTATAATCCATTACCTTCCCTGTAAGCGAAAGCTCAGTGATGATATATACCCAAAACAACATGAAGGTGCTTGAGTATATGACAATCACTTATCACTTTAGCTGGAACCCAGATCACTAAAATCTAGATCCCAATATTAAGTTTAACCTTAACCTTTAGTTATCTCTTGTAAAAAAGCTTTAAAGTCATCGCCTAAATCAGGGTGACGTAAACCATACTCAACATTCGCTTTCATATAACCCAGTTTAGAGCCACAATCGTGTGACTTACCTGTCATATGGAACGCTTCAACGGTTTCAATCTTCATTAAACTAGCAATAGCATCGGTTAATTGTATTTCATCACCAGCACCTGGAGGAGTAAACTCTAACATATCCCAGATTTTTTCAGATAATACATAACGTCCAACAACCGCTAAGTTTGACGGAGCTTCATCAACAGGAGGTTTCTCAACCACAGCAGTCATCTCTTTTGATTCACCCGCGGCAAGTTTGTGTCCTGCACAATCGGCAACACCATAACTGCTTACCATTTCCATTGGTACAGGTTCAACCATAATTTGGCTATAACCAACTTCATTATAGCGTGTCAGCATAGCGGCTAAATTTTCAGTTTTTAAATTAGCAGTGATATCATCTAAAATAACATCAGGTAAAACAACAACAAATGGCGATTCACCAATAATTGGACGCGCTTTTAAAACAGCATGGCCTAAACCTTTCGCTTCACCTTGACGCACATGCATAATAGTCACACCTTTAGGACAAATAGCTTGAATTTCATCAAGTATTTGACGCTTAACGCGGTTCTCTAGTGTCGTTTCAAGCTCAAATGATTTATCAAAGTGATTTTCGATAGCATTTTTAGAAGAGTGAGTTACTAATACAATTTCTTTAATACCTGCAGAAACACATTCATTAACAATGTATTGGATCATCGGCTTATCGACAATAGGTAACATCTCTTTTGGAATTGCTTTTGTCGCTGGCAACATACGTGTACCAAGACCGGCTACGGGGATTACTGCTTTGGTTATTCTATTTGGCATTCTCGTCCTTAATAATTACTAATATTTTACGCTATTTTAAAGTTAAATTAACCTAATGTCACCGATAAATAGGTGAAATTAATTAAACTTTCATAAAACAGATTTAAAATAGATCAGAGATGAGCGTACTTAAAGGGTATTTGTATTGAGAGGGCACTTGTCATTTTGAGACTTGAGCATCATCAAAGGTGAATTAGAAAGGCTACAGAGTTGGCCAAGCATTCATCTATGATTAGCAGTGACATAAAGATTTACTTTAAATCTAGAATCAACTGCTAATACATGAAAAAGGGAGCTATTTTAATAAGTTCTGGGGAAAACCAACGATTGATAAGATTTTAATTAAATCTTTTTGGTTATGAACATAAAGGGCTTACTTTAGTAATACGGCGGACAGCGAGATTATATAAGATAAACATCACTAAAAAACCTACCAACATTAAACTCTCTGGAACATTGAAATATTCACCCGCTAAACCAATGAATGACATCAAAGCGGCAGCTGAGGAAATAACGATTAAAGCTTGCGAAGAGTTTAAACCAGATCGTTGTAATATGTGGTGCAAATGGTCTCTATCAGGCTTAAAAGGTGACTTACCATTTCTGTATCTACGAACAACAATCGCTAACATATCCATCAGTGGTATGGCACAAATCCACAAGGCGGTTACAGGGCGAAATGAAACATTTTCACCTTGAGTACCCATGGTCAGTAACCAAATAACACTTAAGCCAACAAACATGCTACCCGCATCACCCATAAATATTTTTTGAGTTTGTTTTTTGAAGAGCTTTTCAAACAAGCCTAGGTTAAACATTAAATAAGGTATTGTGGCGGTTGCTAAAATTAACGGATAACTTAAGTAATCGGTCTGACCACTCATAATAAATAAAATGGCAATTGAAGTGAAGGTATTAATACTTAAGCTACCGATAAGACCATCGATACCATCAATCATATTATAAGCATTGATAACAACGATAATGCCGACATAAGTAAAAATAATACCTAAAGGGCCTAACGTGACATCACCAAAACCAAATAAATTACCTAAGTTTGAAATATATCCACCAACACCATATATCATCAAACTGGCAATAATTATTTGCCCAACAATGCGTACTCTTACACGTAAATCAAATTTGTCATCTAAGGCACCAATAAAAACCATCATTGCTGATGCAATAAGGTACATACGAAGCTCTAAAGTATTAGGTAACCATATTAAACTTGCCGCAAGTACGGCTAAAAATATTGAAATGCCACCAATAAGGGGAATATGTCCGGCGTGATGTTTACGTTCCGAAGGTTTATCAACTAAGCCTATTTCAATTGCTACTGGTTTGAAAAATTTAATGGCTAAAAGTGCAAATATAAATGCGGTAACGGTTGTAGCAAAGATGTACATAGTCAAATTCCGGTAACGTTAGCTTTAGTTGACTCAATGAGAGCCTCAAGGTGATTGTAAAAAGATGATAAGAATAAATATAAACATAATGCTAAATTGCTGTTTATTTAATATACCAACTACCTTGCTTCTGATTTCGTTATATATTAATGGGTTATATAACGGGCAGAGTATACTCGAGTTTATGCACTATTGCAGTAAAATTATGCTTTTATTACAGATAATACGACTTCCAAAGCATCAAAATACATTTACTGATGGTTCTACAGCACATAATAGAGTTCTACAGCACATTCACGTCATGCTGATCCTGAAATAAATTCAGGATGACGAATGAAGGATAACGAACTCAGGATGACGAATTTTCATGTCATGCTGAACTCGTTTCAGTACCTTAATCGACATATTACTGCCCTATTTCGATCAAAGCTTCAGGTAATAATAATTGGTATTGCGCTTTTAGTGATGCCTTAGCTTCTTCATCACCATGAACAATTAAAATATGATGTGGTTTAATTCGCATTCGTTTAACAAAATTGATTAAACCTTGTTGATCGGCGTGTGCTGAATAGCCGCTAATAGTTTCGGCGTTAGCATTAACCGTAATTTTCTTACCATCAATATAGACATAACCTCCTGGTTTATTTCCCTTCGGCGCATATTTTTGTATATCTCGCCCTAACGTGCCTTTCGCTTGATAACCTACAAAAAGAACATCCGTTGTTTTATCTTGTAAAAACTGTTTTAAGTAATTTAAGATCCTGCCTCCGCTACACATACCGCTAGCGGCAATAATGATAGCTGGTTTCTTTCTCTTAGCCAGGTACTCAATGGTTTGTAAGTGCTCTTGATGAGAATTTATCGTGTAAAGTTGCTCAAAACTCAATGGATGTCGGCCACTACTAAGCTCCCTTTTAGCCTCTTTATCCCATAATTCTTTAAAGTTAATATATTGCTGGGTAAATTTAGCTGCCATGGGGGAATCAACAATAATATCGATATTGTGCCAAAAACTATTGCGATACTTAGGTCGCTGCTTTTGTTTATGTATTATTTGTTCTAATTCATAAAGCAGCTCTTGAGTGCGCCCTATACTAAAAGCAGGGATAAGCACTACACCATTATCCTGCACTGCTTTTTCTATAATATTTTGTAGGCACTTAGTCCGATCTTTTCTATTTTGATGATTCTTATCGCCATAAGTTGACTCTATTATCAGGGTGTCAGCACGGTATGGACTTTTAGGCGCGGGTAACAAGGGTGCATACGGCGCGCCTAAATCCCCCGAAAATACAACTCTATGCTTTGCAGGTTTAGCTTTGTTTTCATCTTTATCTAAAGCTGAAGGTAACGCTGAAGCTAAAGTTAGGTCAATTTCTACGTAAGCAGAGCCTAAAATATGCCCTGCCATTTGAAACTTTATTTTTGCGCTAGAGTGATTGTTAAGTAAATCTAATCGCTGCCATTTTTTATAGTCCAGTGGCACTAATTGATTCTTAAGTAACTTTATACATGCCCTGATGATTGATTTATTGCGAGTAACACCCACTTTAAGTGCATCTTCAATAACCAGAGGTAATAATGCCGCGGTGGCTGTTGTCGCATAAATAGGTCCTTTGAAACCAGCGGCAAGCAGATAAGGTATACGACCAACGTGATCTATATGGCAATGCGTCACTATTAAGGCTTTTACTGTACTGATATCAAAATCTATAACTAACTGTGCTTCAATATCATTACTGTCTGTATTATCTTTCTCTGTACCTTGAAAAAGGCCACAGTCGATGAGGAGTGAGTTATGTTTATCAATGTGAAGTTGATGACATGATCCGGTTACGCCATTTACTGCCCCGTGGTGCTCAATGCGCATAAACAATCCTTGTTTAGGTAGTAGTCATTTAATAATAGTTAATTTTTGAAGTGTTGTTGGAAAACATGAACATTTAGTGCAGGAAGAACGATGGATCTTCGATCAGAAACTTCGAAGATGACGTTAGGAGATTAATGACGGCAGAGAAATGGATTCAGGAGAATATGCGTCCTGCATTCTCTAATAGTAGCATCCATGCTACGTCCGACAATACACTTCGGGAATGACGACGGTGAGGTTAGGTGATTAATGACAGTAGAGCTATAGATTCCGGAGAATGTGCTCAGGATAATTAGAGTCTGTTATGTTTTGTCTGACCACTCTCGTTGCCAGCCAAATATTTTTTTCGCGGCCATTGGACAGCCAATATAATAACCTTGACCAAAGTCACAGCCCATTTCAGTCACTAAACTCATCACTTGATTATTTTCAACGCCTTCTGCAATCGTTTTTATATTCAAATCTTTTGCCACCGATATACTGGTATTAATCAATGCCAGTTGGTTCATGTTGTCTTTGTTATCAATAAAATAACTTTTATCGAGTTTTAAATAGGTTAATGGTAGGTTTTGCAAACGCTCTATCGTTGAATGATTTTGGCCAAAATCATCAAGTGCTATTTCAACACCGCGCATGTTTAAGCGGTTTAAATTCATTAACTCTTGTGCGTGATCCGTTGCCACTACGCCTTCAGTGATTTCAATACACAGGTTACTGGCTGGCATGGTATATTCGTCCAACAACATAAACACAGTGTCAGCAAATTCAACCTGTTGCAGCGCAATAGGTGATACGTTAACCGACAACTTAATATCTAAGCCCGATTGCGACCATTTCTTCCAATCTCCCATCGACCTTTTTAATACCGCTAAAGTGATATGTACGATTAACTCACTTTCTTCCGCTTTATCGATAAACCTATCAGGTGAAACCATACCTAATCGAGGGTGATTCATTCGACACAAAGCCTCAACCCCGATAAATTTACGTGTAGTTAAATCAACTTGCGGCTGGTAAAGCACTTCAATATCATTATTTTTTATCGCTCTAATGATTTCATAAACTTTCAATGATTCATCAGGCGAGTTTCTTTGACGAGAGCCACCAATTTTATCAATAATGTATTGAAAATCTAACTCGTGAATGGGTTTTAATAAGGTACCAATGTAATTCAAGCCATATGTTTTTGCTAATGACTCTACTGAAGAGATAATCTGTGTTGATACGCCACTCATAATGACAACATAACCTTTGTAACCAAGCTCGCTTATTTGTGATAGCAGTTGGATACCATCAACATTAGGCATATTTAAATCGAGAAATAATAAATTAATTTGCTTAGATTGACGAAGTATTTGCATTGCTTCTGGCGCTGACAATGCCGTATGGATATGGCGAATGTCATAAGATTGCTCTAGTACCTTATTGACATAATTTAATATCGTAACGCTATCATCAACCAATAATACATGTAACCAATCAAAATCTGACTTTTCCATGTTAGCTTCCTAAATATCCCTAATTTCACGTCATGCTGAATGTCTTTAACGTCATACTGATCCTGAAATAAATTCAGGATGACCCTCTTTATCACGAATAACTGGTACAAAAAACATGTTAAGTATTAGCAATATAATAGAAAAAGCAAATTATTTATTAAGTATACCAATTTGAATAAGTTTGTGAGCTGAGGAGATGAGCGACGGTGAGATTAGAGGATGAACATTCAATGTTCAGGGACGTCATCCCCGTGGTCTCTTAATCGGGGATCCACTGTCTAAAAGTAATAGATTCCCGATCAGAAAACTCGGGAATGACGGCTGTGAAGTTAGAAAACAAACGATGCTAAGGAGAATGTGCATGCTACGTCGGATCAGAAACTTCCGGAATGACGGAGGGTTAGATTCCCGTAAACGGACTTGTTAGTTGCCACTGTTCCACACTAGTGCTAACATTTGTGTGTACAGAGTAAATTAGAGGTGATATATAATGGACACTCGTATTCAATTTAGAGTTGATGAAGAAACTAAACGTTTAGCGCAATTGATGACAGAAAGCCAAGGTCGTACTTTGAGCGATGCATGCCGCGAACTTACAGTTGCCTTGGCTGAAGAACAGCGCAAATGTATGACTCATGATTTGTGGCTAACCGAACAAATAAATGCCGCATTTAATAAGTTTGATAGCGGTAAATCTAAGTTTATTGAACATGATGCAGCCAAAAAACAAATGGAAGCTCGCAAGATGAAGATCCGTAACAGAGACAGTGCGTGATTTTTTGGGAAGAAGAGTCACTAAATGATCGTGAAAAAATATTTGAATTCCTTTACGATTTTAACCCTCTTGCTGCTGAAAAAACTGATCAAATAATTGAAGCAAAAGTTGAGCATTTACTTGAGCATCCACTAATGGGAGTTCAACGAGATATTTTTCGAGGACGATTATTGATTATTCCAGAGGTATCAATGAATATTTCTTATTGGGTTGATGGAGATACGATTCGAATTATGCGTGTTTTACACCAAAAGCAGAAGTTTCCTCCAGAATAGGAAAACCAACGTTCCCACAGCAGTGTTAACATGGCTTGTAAGTTAGCCGGTAGTCCCGGTGAAGTTAGAAGCTGTTGATGGCAAAGCTATGGAGGGTCGTCATCTTCGAGGTGTCTAGTCGAAACGTGGCATGGATGCCACTTATTAGACAATGCAGGACGCATATTGTCCTGATCCATGTTCTTAAGTCATATGGATTCCCGATCAGAAACTTCGGGAATGACGACTGTGAGATTAGATACTCCAGGAATGACGGCTGTGAGTGCCACACTGAATTAGATCCTGAAATCGTCATGCTGAACTCGTTTCAGCACCTCAACCCGCAAGTGACACACTGATCGAGAGCCTTAAACTGCAAGTACCCACTAAATGAGATCCTGAAATAAATTCAGGATGACGAACCTTAATGTCATGTTGAACTCGTTTCAGCACCTCAACCGGCAAGTGACACACTGATCGAGAGCCTTAAACTGTAAGTGACACACTAAACGAGATCCTGAAATCGTCATGCTGAACTCGTTTCAGCACCTCAAGGAGCAAGTGACACACTGGACGAGATCCTGATACTGAAATAAATTAAGGGTAACGGCTCTTACGTCATACCAGCTAACAAACTTGCCACGCGTTCGATTTTTATATTACTCAACTGACGGTAATCAAAGTATGGGCAAACGATAAGTCTATTTTCGCTATCAATTGCAAATTCATCATCTAACCAAACGAGCTGAGTATTGAGCTTGCCACTACTGATTAACGCTTTAGCATGGCCTTTACCGCAAATAATATGCACGGTCTTATTATTGGCTAATGTGTTATTGACGACGATGTTATTGGCTATGCTCTTATTGGTAACTAACTGAGGGGCTGAAAACAACAAGGCTGTTTTGCTTTTATTCTGTAATAAGTACTTATCACGATAATCTTGCCATGTCGGCGCTTTAGTTGAATAGTCAAAAGACTTTTTGTCTAAAGCGTAGAGTAACTTAGCATAAACATTAAAGACCTTTCGCCAACCATTACCGCAGGCTTGGTTAATAACATTAATTTCACCCTCTACCAGCTCGGTAACGCCACACAACGCTTGGTATTCAAGCATGTTAGGTTTATTAGCAATGTATACGGCAAAGTTAAAGTCACTGTCGCCAAAACCGATATTAGTCATAGGCTAGTGTTAAAAACTGTCACTGTCAGCAAGTAAAAAGGTATTATCTCCATCTACGCGTGATCGCATAGTGGCAAGCCTGGCTCTTATGCCACCCATCATTTGGCCAAACTGTTGCTCTGTTTTAACTGAAGCTAAAATTGGCTCTAAATCACCCTGCCATGCTTTTATCCAACCCGAGTCTATCGCACCTTGAAGGTATTGATACATACCACTTTTATTGTTTTGTAAAGCATTAACCAAAGCCATATTATAATAATACTCAGGCTCGTTAGATTTTTTGCTTTTACCTTTATCTAAAAACTGGGTAAAACCATCAATAATAGCATTTGCCTGCGAAAGTTTTTCTATTTGCAAATAGGCATAGGCTAAATGAAGCGCCGACTGGCCATCAGATAAGTAATAAAATGCATCATCATTCTCTGCATTGGCGCTGCGCAGTCGTTCAAAAGCAGTGATCGCTTGCACATACTGACCTTGGTAAAAGGCAATTTCCCCTTCAATGTAATCACTCATGCCCGACTTTTTACCGGTGAACTTCATATCCTTTAGAAAGTTAAGCCCTTCATTTATCTTTCCTTGAGTCGCATAAAAGCGTGCTTTCATAAACAATATATCTTGTGCTGAAAATTGAGACGCTTGTTTACTCGCATAATCAAACCAGTGCTGTGTTTGCTCAACTTGTCCCATATCCATGTTAGCAATCAATAAGCCCCGCATTGCTTGTTTGTTTATCGGATCAACATCAAGTGCTCTTTCATACATGCTTATTGATTCATCAAGTCTGCCACGTGTTGATAAAATTTCGCCCACTAAGTTATAAGCGCCTGGATAATAAGGGTCGTTGCTAATAATCTGCGAAAATATATCCATGGCTTTTTTCTCTGCGCCTTCTTGGTAATAACACCAAGCAACATTGTATGCAGCCACTGGAGATTTGGGATCTAATACGTACGCTTGCTCAAATAATTGATGTGCGCCACCAACATCACCTTTGCTTTGCAACAAAGAGCCATACCACATATACGTCATCGGATAGTTAGGATTAATAGCAATCGCTTTTTTAAATGACTGTTCGGCTTTGTCAGCATCCGTTTCAGTGAGTAATAACCCTTGAGTTGCGTGTGCAGCAGCCAAATTAGGATTCAATTCAAAAGCGGTATTAAGCGCTTCTTTAGCCGCACTAAAAGCTTGTAACTCAGGCACGTTGCCATAAAGGGCAAGTAAAATATTCGCTTTAGCAATACCGACAAAAGCTCGGGCATAACCGTCATCAAATCTAGCCGCATCTTGGAAATGCAATAACGCTTTATTAATTGATGGTGCGGTGCGATGTGCTAACTCTTGTTGCCCTTTACCAAAGGCAACCATAGCATCAACATTATGAGTTTCAGCGACAGACTCAAAAGCTGGAGTTTCACCCAGCAGTGTTATTTTCATTTTATCAACAACAGCTCTGGCAATATCGTCCTGTATTTGAAATACATCACGGTATTCTCTGTCGTACGTTTCTGACCAAAGGTGTTCACCCGTACTGACCTTAATCAACTGGGCCGTGATTCTAATTTGATTAGTGATATCGTTCTTTCGAATACTTCCCTCTAAAATAGTATCTACGCCTAACTCTTTGCCTATTTCAACAATGGTTTTATTAGATACACCTTTATAAGCAAAAGAAGAGGTTCTGGCAGCTACTTGTAAGTCAGGGATTTTAGCCAGTAAATTTAATAACTCTTCAACCATGCCATCAGCAAAAAACTCATCCTCAATATCATTGCTAAAGGGTACAAAGGGTAAAATGGCGATAGATTCTTTTTTCCCCTGAGATAGTTTCGTTTCAGAAGTTTCAGAAAGTGCTTGTTGTTCACCAGACTGTGCGGCTGTTTTAGGCGGCGTTGGGGTTGATGTTGTAGGTAATGTTTGAGGCGCTTGCCCTTCTAACCATAACTGAGCCGCAAGAGTAACAACAACCGCTAAGGTAAGTGAGCCTGCAACAGATAAGGTAGTTTGAATATTGGCTTGTGGCGTACTATCAGACTCACCACCACTTTTAACTCTTACAATACCTTTTGCGGTAAAGTTATACAGCCAAGCAAACATTAAAGAAACAGGAAAACCCACCAAAAACACCTGTAATAATGTTGTCATTACAGAATCTGGTAAACCTAAAGCAGGTACTGCTAAGTCGGCTATTTGAATCAATGGCCAAGCTGAAACCGCATAGATGGTGGCAACTTTAAATACTTGCCTATGTCGTAATTGCGCTAAGAAACTATCCAATTATTTTCTCCAAGCTTTTGTTCAAACCTTTCTTTAAACCTTTCTTTAAAGTGCTCTCTAACGTAATGCCCAGGCTCTTCTGTAAAGTAAACGCTAAGAGATTGCCTAAGGTAATGTTAACCACTAACTTATTCATTATTTGCCTTATCCATGGCCGCTTTTTCTACAGCTTTATCTTTAGCTTTACCGACAGTTTTCTCTATAACTTTTTCAGTAACTTTTTCAATAAATACTGAGCCATTAATGGTATTCATGCTCAACTGGCCTGAGCCATCACCCGAAATAAAACTCAATGTTTTTTTATCTAAATGACCCTCAATAGGTAAATCATCAGTAAGTTCATTCTCAATGTCACCACCAAATTGGCTAACCACCTCACACTCGGCATTTAAGCTATCGCTTGCTTTATACCAGATATCACCACTAACACTAGACAGTTTTAATTGCGCTTTGTTTTTAACTGAGCCACTAATTTGAGTATCACCTGAAACATTTTTGATTGTTAGCTTAGTAGTGCCGCTGATATCCGCGATGATATCGCCTGACATTGATTTAAGGTATGCCTTTTCAAAGTCACCGGAAAAATCAACCTGACCGCTAACCGATTCAACTTTGGTATAACCTGAAGACTCTACTAGCTGTATATCACCACTAACCACTGACAATTTTATTTTTCCGTGTGATTTTTTTACCACCAAATTACCCGTAATAGATTTTCCCTCAATATGATTAGTTAAGTTACTAATAGTAAAGGAAGTATCAATACCCTTAAAGCGCAGTTGTAATTGCTTTGGCATAAATATATTAATGACACTGGCATCACCCCAATGCTGTTGCCCTTGGGTATCTACCTTAATAAAGGTTTTATCTTTTTTAGTCTCAAAGATTAATCGCTTGGTGGTATCGTCTAACTCCCCTTGAATCATAACCTCAGATTTATCCCAGCCTTGTATTGTGACTAAGCCACGCGGAATTTTGACAAAAACCTTGCCCTTAGCCTCAACCGATAATGATTGGTTAACCTGCTCCCCTGCCAAACAAGTAGCCGACAAACCAATACCTATAAAGAGAGCACCTGTAAACAGAGCCCTCCTAGAGATAAAAATAAGACTAAAACTAAACTGATTAAAAATGGTATTCAAAAATAAAACCTCGTTAATGTTTTTCACGTCGTACAGAACTCACGTCATGCTGAACTCGTTTCAGTATCAGGACCTATGTTTTCGTCATACTAAACTTGTTTCAGTACCTATGTTTTCGTCATCCTGAACTTGTTTCAGGACCTCATACAGCAAGTACAACACTCAATTTTTCCCGTCATACTGAACTCGTTTCAGTATCCCAACCAGCAAGTGTCAAACTAAACACGTCATGCTGAACTTGTTTCACGACCTAAGTTTCCGTCATCCTGAACTCGTTTCAGGACCTCATGCAGCAAGCGCAATAATGTAATCTACGAATATACATAGAAGTATACATAGTTTTTAAAATGATTTTGACAAAATCGTTAGCCAATGTTTCAAGCTGAGTTAACTATTACGTTATTCCGAGGGATTTTGTCGAGAGAGCATTTTATCAGTTAATAGACTTACCATTAAAGGCCGATTTAGATTAAACATGCAGTCGTCATCTTCGAGGTGATTTAATCGATGTATGGACTCCACCAACCCAACTGATGTAGGTTGGCTGTAACCAAACAAAGGAGCCATACATGAAGAAGTGTAACGTAATCGGATTAGATTTAGCAAAAAATGTTATTCAGGTTTGTAAAATCAGCGCAGATGGTGAATTAATTTACAATAAAGCAGTGAGCCCGAAGAAATTAAGAGAATTGTTAGCCAAAGAAAAAGCCAGCATTGTTGCACTCGAAGGTTGTGGTAGTTGCCACTACTGGGGTCGGTTCGCTCAACAATATGAACATGACGTCAGAATTATAAGCCCCAAAAAAGTAAAAGCTTTTTTACAAGGTCAAAAAACAGATGCTAATGATGCATTGGCGATTGCAGTAGCATCGATTCAAGTAGGTATGATTTTTAGTCAGCTAAAAAGTGAAGAGCAGCAGATAATACAAACGGTTGAAAAAACGAGAAAGTTTTTAGATAAATCAGTGACAGCTTTAAGTAATCATATTCGTGCATTTATGTATGAATATGGTATTACGAGTCCACAAGGTAAAAAAGGATTAAGAGAGACTGTTACGCTAGTAGTTTCAGACGAAGACCATCGATTGCCTGCTAACTTACAAGGCATGTTAGCACTGCTGTGGGAACGGTATAAAATTACACTTGAGCACTTAACAGCCAACGAAAAAATAAGAGAATCCTTAGTAAACTCAATAGAACCCTGTAGACGCTTGCTTGATTTAGAAAGTGTGGGTCCTGTTGGTGCTGCGCGGTTATATGCTGCTTTAGGGAATGGTAAAACCTTTCAAAAAGGTCGAGATGCATCAGTCTATATAGGCGTTACGCCTAAGCAGCATAGCTCAGGCGGAAACGTTTATATGAGAGGAATTAATAAGGGCGGCGGAGATAAAGAGCTACGAGCGGTATTGTTTCAAGGTGCCTTCTCCGTGATATATAAATTACCGATGCAGGCCAGAACGAAGAAACAGGCTTGGCTAATCAACTTAGTCGCCAGGGTTGGGGTAAAGCGAGCAGCTATAGCACTCGCCAATAAAACGGTAAGAACCGCTTGGGCACTATTGGTTAGCGGAGAAAAATATAAAGCAGAATTGGTATAACAGTACAGATTATATTTCAGTAAATAGAATAGAATAAAATAAAATAAAAGTTAAAAATTCTACAGCGATAACGAAGCAAAAAAGGTAAGACCAACCTGCCAGAAACCTGTGATCTTCGAAAGCCCAATGAGGCTACTTAATCGAAAAGGATGGTAGGTGCGCAAACATCAAAGGCTAGAGGATAGCTTCCTCAACAAGAAGCCGTATATACGTAAGCGTTACATTTTTTTGTTATAATTGTTGTTGTAAAATAGGTGGAGTCCATATACGAAGATCCATGCACTTAATCAATATGGATTCCCGACAAGACAACTCGGGAATGACGGCTGTTAGCTGGTGGAGATACCTAAGCTATATTCCTATCAGAGAATTCAGGAAGCTCCACATTGAATTATTTACCGTCATACTGATCCTGAAATAAATTCAGGATGACGGTTTCAGTACCTCAATCGACAGGTGCCAAACTAAACGAAATCCTGAAATAAATTCAGGATGACGAATTCAGATTGACGCACTTGAACCGTAGGTATGATGCATGTTCAACGGTCATCTTTAAGATGTTTTATCGAAACGTAGCAGGGATGCTATTTATTAGACAATGCACACGGCACAGTAAGGCGTCATTCCCGAGTTCTCTTGTCGGACGTAGCATGGATGCTACTTATTAGAGAATGCAGGATGCATATTCTCCTGAATCCAGCACTTAAGCAATATAAATCCCGGACCAGAAACCTCGAAAATCCATGTTTTTAAGTAACTTATCATTAAACAAAAATACCTAACCCTGTATTTTGAACTAAAAACCCCACTATTTCATTTAAATAGCTCTTAGGATCAATTATTGATCATACTTTATTTTTATTGATCCTAGATAGAATAAAGAATTATACTGCAAACACCATGATTACAAAGCAATTAGGATGCTGATTAATATATAATGCCCTTACAAGTTTATTTTCGTACTTTAGTGTCAGGTAATTTTACACATAACATTTTTATAAATAAGAGGTTTACCCTAACCCCTTATAAAAACAGTGAATTACCTAGTTGGCATGAGGTTTGCTTTAGAGGGTTACGATTAAGGAATTATCCTTTTTTGGGTAATTCACAAAATTATTAGAATAAAATAGGAATAACAAATGAAATTAAAATTTTTAAATACCGCTGTTGCTAGTTTAATATTATCGCTTAGTTGTCTGGTTAGTACTGCTAATGCGGGATTACTTGACCTAAACACGTGGTCAAGTACTTCAGGAGGAATCTGGACCGTAGATAGTAGCGGAACAAGCGTTTTACAATCTGAAAATGGTGTACCAACATACTTTCTTAGTGAATCTAACTATATAGATAGTAAATTTGATGGTACCTTTGGAGTAGAAACTACAAGTGATGACGACTTTATAGGTTTTGTTTTTGGATATAATAATACTAATGATTATATACTTTTTGATTGGAAAAAAGGCAATCAAGGGGATGCTCAATCTGGTTTTACACTGTCTAAAATCAGTGGGTATAATGTAAGCCATTTGAAGCATACAGGTAAAGATATAACTGTACTAGCATCTGACTATGATGGAGATAACGGTTGGGTAAGTAATACTGTTTACGATTTTAGTTTGGACTTTACATCTACAGGAATTAAAATTGACATTGATGGTGTAAATATTTTTGATGTATCAGGGAGCTTTAATTCAGGTAAATTTGGTTTTTATAACTATTCTCAAGAACAGGTTCGTTATAGTGGGATCACTCAAGAAGAAAGTCCGACTAGTCCAAATGTAGTAGTACCTGTTCCAGAGCCTACAACTCTTGCTGTCTTCGCATTAGCTCTAATTGGTTTCGTATCACGTAAAGTAAAAAAGCAATCTTAAGAGTTTATTAACGACTGGTTAATAAATTAATGCTAAAAAGCACCTAAGGGTGCTTTTTTAGTTTCTGGAATTTGACGTCTGAGTAGCTTAACCACAAACAGCGCTTGAGTAAGTAAAGTCCCTCCTTTCATCTTTATATGTTTAATCGAAAACATATACCATGAAACCATAATCAGAAACTTCGGGAACGACGGGTGTTTGGTTTGGAGTTGGTAATGACAAAGCTATATATTCCGGATTAGAAACAGCAGGCATCTTCGTAAGCGTATGAGGAAAGGCGTCTAGCCCTGCTTGATGTTCCAAGGCAGCAAGTACTCTAGGCTCTCTGGCTTTTTAGCCAGCTCATTTAAGCAGGTTTGTAAATA
>CAJXYE010000074.1 GCA_913063325.1 uncultured Colwellia sp.
TGGTGGAGCTATGCGGGATCGAACCGCAGACCTCTTCGCTGCCAGCGAAGCGCTCTCCCAGCTGAGCTATAGCCCCGAAATTTTCGAGTCATTTAATAACTGGCCTAATAGCTATTAAACTATGTTCTCAACCAGTGGACCTAACACTTGCTGAAAACGAGGCGCATTATGAGCAGCAGCCGATAAACTGTCAACACTTATTTGTAAAAAAAAGCATTTATTTAATAAGAAATGCGTTAACTGATCGCATAATGAGCAAGCTGCTCATTTATCGTCTAATTTAAACTAACTCTCTGTAAAAACAGTATAATTATTAACCTCCATATAAATAGTATTGTCTGATTCAATATTAGCCACTGACTTTAACTCTCGTTACGCCAACCTATTTCACCATCTGATATAAGCATATTATAATGCGAACCTTTAGTTACTTTATCTTTTTGCCATTTAACGGTATGGTTTACAGTACTTAGTCATACAATAACAAAGCAGTAAACCGTATGCAGCTCAAAAAACTTAATATAGTCGCCATTGGCGGCGGACACGGTTTAGGTCGTGTACTATCTACTCTCTCCTTTATGGGGCATCAGCTCACCGGTATTGTTACCACCACAGACAACGGCGGCTCAACCGGCCGCTTAAGAAAAAGAAGCAGTACTATTGCTTGGGGCGATTTACGTAACTGTTTGACTCAGTTAGTTGATGAGAACTCTATAGGCAGCCAGCTCTTTAATTTTCGCTTTGAAGGAGAAGATGAGCTTGGCGGACACAACCTAGGTAATTTAATTTTATACGGACTAGGTAAAGTACAATCCAGCCCAATGGACTCTATTAAACTAGTACGCCGTTTATTGCGAGTAAGAACCCAAGTATTACCCATGTCAGAAACACCCACTGACTTAATGGCGTTTTATCCTGAAGGACGTTGTCGACTAGGTGAACTCTCTGTAGATGAAATGCCGATGATGCCTACTGATTTAATGCTAGCGCCATTAGTTAAATCGGTGAAGCCTTGTATTGACGCTATTGAGAATGCAGACCTAATCATTTTAGGACCGGGGAGTTTCTTAACCAGCGTTATACCACCCCTTTTAGTAAGAGATATTACTAAAGCGATAAATAAACGAAAAGGTCATTGTGTATTAATTGATAATATTGTTGCCGAGCATAGCCCGGCAGCAAAATTAACGTTAGATGAAAAACTGGATTGGATTGAAAGTAATATTGGCTGCTTGCCTATTGATAGTGTCATTTGCCAAGATAAAGATGTTCATTCTGAGAGAGTGAATGTTATCTGCCAAGATTTGGCTCATAATAAAGTCCCACATCACCATGATAATGAAAAACTCATTCACGCGTTAGAAACCTGTGTCAGTCAAATATCTAAAGCTTCAAATATAGAAATAGCGAGCTAACTGCTCGCTATTTCGCTTTTTATACTGACTGTTTGGTGCTTATGAATCATCTTCACTGATGCGACTCGCCACTGCACCTTTTTGATCTCTATATTTAGCATCTTCACGTTTATTATACGGACGTGCGGCACTTGAAGACATAGTCTCAAAATTTAGTGCCGCTATTTTCATTTTCGGACGCAGCGCTAACGGTAATTTACCACTGTTATAAAATTCTAAAACTATTTGACCTGACCAACCGGGATCGATGCGATGCGCGGTTACATGAACCATTAACCCTAAACGAGCTAATGATGAGCGACCATCAAGCCAACCGACTATATTATCAGGCAAGGTTACTGACTCGTAGGTCACTGCGAGTGCTAATTCTCCAGGATGTAAAAAGAAAGCATCACCATCTGCGATATGAATTTCATCACTCATTATAGAGTTCATCGCTTCTTGTACTTCAGCTTTTGGCGCACTTAAATCGATATAGGGTGCGGTATGATCTCTAAAAACTCTAAATTCATTACCCAAACGAATATCTACACTAACGCCTGAGATCATTGAACTGTCGGGTTTTGGCTCGATAATAATTTTTTTATCATCAAGGTATTGTTCTATATCTTTATCACATAATCTCATAATGGCTTGTCTTTACCTTAGTTACGCTTAAACCTTTGTGATTTAAGTACGCGTGGTTATTATTGCTGTTAGCGGGCTAGCACTGTCACACTGTAAAAATAATTGCGCTGAAACATTTCGGGCTATTTTACGGTAATGATTGGCTATTTCACCAGCGCTATTTTCAATTATGTCAGATTCACCAAAATCAGCATCTTGGCGAATGGCTATATCTAAAGGTAACTGTCCTAATAGATGTGTCTCTTGATCTTCTGCCATCTGCTTGCCGCCCTCGTCACCAAAGATGTGACTTTTATGACCACAGTTTTCGCACAGGTGGTAACTCATGTTCTCGACCACACCTAATACCGGCACTTTAACTTTATCGAACATGGCAATACCTTTAACAGCATCAATTAGAGCAATGTCTTGTGGTGTTGTAACTATGACAGCAGCTGCTACAGGTACTTTTTGCGCTAAGGTCAATTGAATGTCGCCCGTACCTGGCGGCATATCAATTAATAAATAATCAAGCTCTGGCCAATCAGTTTCATTTAATAATTGATTGAAAGCAGAGCTAGCCATAGGGCCTCGCCAAACCGTGGCATCAGCTTCATTAACTAGAAAGCCGATTGACATGGCATATACACCATTAGCATATAAAGGTGTCATCATCTTACCATCACTAGAACTCGGCTTATCATCTTTAATACCTAACATAGAAGGAATTGATGGGCCGTATATATCTGCATCTAAAATCCCAACTCTAGCACCTTCTGCTATTAGCGCATAAGCTAAGTTGACTGTAGTGGTCGACTTACCTACCCCGCCTTTACCTGATGCGATGGCGATTATATTAGCGACCTTTCCTTGAGGTAAAGAGCCTTGCGTACTGCCCTCTTTCGTTTTATCGAGCGAGAATTGGCGTACCGGCTTTATCGCAAGCTCAACGTTAATGCTTACCGTACAAGCTAAACTCTCACTTAATGTCTGCGCGAGCACATCTAACTCGCCTTGGCAGACAAATGGCATAGTCAAATTAATGATAATTTTGTTGTTCTTTTGACTTATTGAAAATTGCTGACAGACTAAAAGAACACCTTGAGGAAAATTATCTGAATTATAATGCGTTAATGAGTCTTTTATCAGTTGTTCAATTTCATTAAAAGAGAGTGTTTCATTGCTGGATTTTACCGCTGGTGTTGAGGTTTTTTTCGAGAATATTTTACCAAACATAGTGACTTGCAGACCTTTAAAAAAGAAATAGCGAAATTAGTTGCATTCAACTAATGAAAATCATCGCTAAATTCTGTACTATTGCCGACATTATTACCATCAAAAACAACTATTTTTCATGTCTGACACTACTTTATCTGAAGCTACATCAAACGCTGCATCGCATTCTTTACCAGAAAAGCGCAAAATCCTAGTTACTTGCGCCCTACCCTATGCCAATGGCTCTATCCATTTAGGCCATATGTTAGAGCACATTCAAACCGATATTTGGGTACGCTTTCAACGAATGCGTGGACATGAAACGTATTTTGTCTGTGCTGATGATGCGCATGGCACACCGATTATGCTTAAAGCTCAGGAACTAGGCATAACACCGGAAGAAATGATCAAGGGTGTGCGTGAAGAGCGTATTAAAGACTTTAGTGACTTTCACATCAGCTTTGATAATTACCACACAACGCACAGTGAAGAAAACAAAGCATTCTCAGAAGAGATATACAATCGCTTACACGCGAAGGGGCATATTAAAACCCGCACTATTTCTCAGTTATTTGATCCTGAAAAAGGCATGTTCTTAGCCGATCGCTTTGTTAAAGGTACTTGTCCAAAGTGTAAAAGTGAAGATGAAAACGGCGATAGCTGTGACAACTGTGGTGCTACTTATTCTCCAACAGAGGTACTTAACCCACGTTCAGCTATCTCAGGTGCGACGCCAGTATTAAAAGATTCAGAACATTACTTCTTCGACTTACCTGCTTTTGAAACCATGTTAGCAGACTGGATTCGTTCGGGTACCTTACAAGAAGAAGTAGCGAATAAACTTAACGAATGGTTCGAACAAGGTTTAAAACAGTGGGATATTAGCCGTGATGCGCCCTACTTTGGTTTTGAAATACCTAATGCACCAGGAAAATTCTTCTATGTTTGGTTAGATGCGCCTATTGGTTATATTGGCAGCTTCAAAAACTTATGTGATAAAGACTCAAGTATCGATTTTGACAGCTTTTGGAATAAAAATTCAGACGCCGAGCTATATCACTTTATCGGTAAAGATATTATTAATTTCCACAGCTTATTTTGGCCTGCCATGTTAGAAGGCGCTGATATCCGCAAGCCTACGGCTGTTTTCGCCCATGGTTTTGTTACAGTGAACGGCGAAAAAATGTCTAAGTCAAAAGGTACCTTTATTAAAGCTAATACCTACTTAGCGCATTTAAACCCTGAATACTTACGTTATTATTACGCAACTAAGTTAACGCACAAAATTGATGATTTAGATTTAAATCTTGAAGATTTCGTACAACGCGTTAACTCTGATTTAGTGGGTAAAGTAGTTAATATCGCTTCTCGTTGTGCAAGTTTCATCACCAAACGTTTTGATGGCATGTTATCAACTAGTGTTGATGATCAAGCACTAGCTGATGAAGTAATGGCTGCAGGCGATAGCATTGCTGCCCATTATGAAGCACGTGATTTTGGTCGTGGTATGCGTGAAATCATGGCACTTGCTGATAAAGTAAATGAATATATTGCTATTAAAGAACCATGGCAGTTAGTGAAAGACGAAACTAAACAGCAAGAAGTTCACGATATCTGTTCATTAGGCATTAACATGTTCCGTACGTTGATGATCTACTTAAAGCCGGTATTACCTGCACTTGCCGATAGTACTTCTGCGTTCTTAAATGATGAACTTGTTTGGGAAGGTCACAAAACCTTATTAACGGATCATAAAATCAACAAGTTTAAAGCATTATTGCAACGTGTTGATATGGATAAAGTTACTGCAATGACTGAAGCGTCAAAAGACAGTTTAGCTGGCGCAACAGAAGAAAAGAAGAAGCCGGCCAAGAAAAAGAAAGCGGCTAAAGTCGTTGATAATTCAGCCGCACTTGCTGATCCATTAGCTGCTGACCCAATCTCTGAAGAAATTCAATTTGATGACTTTGCAAAAATTGATTTACGTATTGTTAAAATCATTAATGCTGAGCACGTTGAAAAAGCAGATAAATTAATACAGCTAACCTTAGCGCTTAATGAAGAAGGCACAGAAACTCGTCAGGTGTTTGCGGGCATTAAGTCAGCTTATAACCCTGAAGATTTAATCGGCAAGCATACGGTAATGGTGGCTAACTTAGCACCACGTAAAATGCGCTTTGGTATGTCCGAAGGTATGGTACTTGCTGCTGGCCCTGGCGATAAAGACTTGTGGATATTAAATCCAGATGATGGCGCTATAGCCGGTATGCGCGTTAAATAACTCATAGCTTTATTTTGAGTTAACGAGTGAAAAGGTATCATTTTGATACCTTTTTTTGTTTTAAAACTAGGTAGTAACAAGTAGACTTTACGCTCTGCATTCACATTCAATAGGTAATCTCCTTTGTTAACTAGACTAAGCCGCTTAACCAGCAAGGTCCCTTCATCGTTTCGTATCATAATTGCAATGGTATTAGGCTTAACCCTAGGCTCATTTTCTTCTTCAGTCTTCCTAGGTGTAGATGAGCTAGCGAATGCTTTTGTTATGCTTTTGCAAATGACAGCAATCCCTTACATTGCCTTATCACTCATTGTCGGCATAGGAAGTTTATCCCCTAGCAAGGTAACAGCGACCCTAAAGAAGACCTTGGTCATTTTACTGGCATTACTTAGCATTGTTTTAGTTTTTATTTTACTCGCGCCTATTTCATTCCCAAATTGGAAAAGTGCTGATTTCTATAGTCTTAACACCATAAGTACTAGCCCTGAATTTGACATTATCTCATTATTTATCCCAACAAACCCTTTCTACGCTTTAGCAAATGGCTTAATACCCAGTGTAGTATTATTCAGTATTTTTATCGGTATTGGTTTAATGCAGGTAAAAACTAAAAAAAGCACCTTATCAGTATTGAATGGTTTAAATAACGCTGTCGTTAATGTCAGCAATATGGTGATGAAGTTTGCGCCTATCGGCATATTCTGTATAGCACAACGTGCTGCCGTAACTATTGACAGTGAGCAGCTTGATGGACTACAAGTTTATATTGTCACCTCTGCGGTATTAGTATTCTTACTCACGTTTGTTGTGCTGCCCGCGATTGTAGCCGTCATCACCCCTTTTACTTATAGGCAAATACTTAAAGGCTCACGCGAAGCTATGATTACGGCTTTTGCCACGGGAAGTTTCTTTATCGTTATCCCTACCATTGTTGAAAAAGCAAAAGAATTAATAGAGCAAAACTCACATGCTCAATCATGTGGTAAAGTACTCAAAGCTGATGTCAGTAATCTACCGAGTATTATTGTGCCCATTAGCTTTAGTTTACCGGTAGGCGGTAAATTACTTGGTATATTATTTACCTTATTCGCCGCTTGGTTTTCAGGATCACAAGTTAACAGCAGTGATTACCTACACTTATTAATTGCGGGTATTCCACAATTATTTGGCTCAACCACCTTAGCAATACCCAATTTGTTGGAGATATTTAGCGTACCGGGCTCGCTTTTTGATTTATTCTTAGTTGCTGAAAATATCATTGTCAGCCGACTAAGTGCACTACTTAGCGTTGCTTTTGCAATCAGTTTAGTTTTGCTTATTGCCACGAGTATGTTGCAAAGCTTTACTTTCAAATGGCGTGCATTTATCAGTTACTTGGTGTTACTGCCATTACTGTCTATTTTGGCGTTTGTCAGTTTACGTTTTACCTTTGACGCTATTAGTTACCAATATCAAGGTTATGATAGGTTCATCGAGCGTGATTTTATCTTGATGGATGTACCTACAAAAGTATTAACAGAGCCAAGCAATGAAATCGAAAATTCAGTAAATAACAATTTATTTAAAGGAAACTCCGCCCTTAAAAAAATCAAACATCGTGGATTTATACGCGTCGGTTATTTTCGTGACGATTTACCTTATGCCTTTCATAACAATGAAGGAAAACTTGTAGGTTTTGACATTGAAATCATAAACCTGCTTGCTGACGATATTGGTGTATCGATTGAGTTTGTTCGGATATTCCATAATCAGGCAAAAGCACTACTTTCTTCTGGTTATCTCGATATGACCACAGGTATGCCAGTAACACCAAGAAATATGCAGGACTATACTCTAACGGTACCTTATTCGAGCCAATCCATGGCCTTTCTAGTCAAAGAAGAGCGACGAAAAGAATTTAGTGATTGGCAAAATATTGTTTCACGAGAAGATTTAATCATCGGCATTCCAGAGATTTTTTACAGCGAAAATGTAGTTAATCGTTATTTTGATAAAACAACCGCCTGGGAAATATCAACTCCTCGACTCTTTTTTAAAGAGAAACATCAAAATATCGATGGCATGCTTTTTGGCGCAGCAACCGCATCAGCATGGACACTTTTATACCCCGATTATACTGTTATTGTGCCAAAGCCGGCAAGACCAGAACTATCAATGGCATTTGCCATCAATACCAATGACAATGCCTTTGAAATCTTCATGCGTAACTGGATCGTTATGAAGAAAAAGAATAAAGATATTGAACACCTATTTAACTATTGGATTGCCGGCAAAAAACCACAAGTCATTAATGTCTTGCAACAATAGTAGACTGATGAGGAAACTATAATGAACAAATATATCACTCCCCTATTAATAACAATGCCATTACTGATAAGTTGTAGCGGTAATTATACTTTTGAAAGTAATGTTAAAGCCGATACTGCCCAACAATACTTTAGTGCCAGCAAAGTAAAAATTTATAATGATGAACAAGAATTCAATGCCAAGTATCAATATGTCGGCTTAGTTGAGGGTGATGATTGTCAAAAGGAGCCGCACCTAGCACCGCCTGATGCTATTAATGCACGTACCCAAGCCAGGCAAAATGCTTATTTACAGCAGGCCAATGCCATTATTTTTACCAGTTGTGTGCCTATAGAAACCAAGCATTGTGTCGCGCAAGTTGTGTGTTACGGTAAAGCTTACCAAGTAGGCGATCCAGATAAGAAAATAGAGCAATAAAATGTCAAACCTATCTGATTCAACTGATGAGGTACAAAGCTTTAAATTTGACGCAATAGCCGTTATTGAATCGCCATATCGAGAAAAATTTGCTATTCCGCGCCAGCCAAACTTAGTCAGCGCGGCAAAAGGAAAGCTTGTACTCATTGGGGCAGCTAATAATCACGAGTTAGTACGAGATATTGAGCAATTTAGTCATCTGTGGTTACTCTTTGTATTTCATGGCACGCAAGCGCAAGGTTGGAAACCCTTAGTGCGCCCACCACGTCTTGGTGGTAATAAAAAAACAGGTGTTTTAGCAACACGCTCAACCTTTAGACCAAACCCTATTGGCATGTCTGTAGTAAAACTTGATAAAGTTGTCACAACTAAGCAGCAAACAGTTTTACATATTTCAGGCTTAGATTTATTAGATGGTACCCCTATTGTCGACATTAAACCTTATGTGCCCTACTCTGATGCAATTATCAATGCCGATGCTGGTTTTGCTCAAGAGCAACCCGATACCGCTTTATCCGTGGTATTTAGTGAGCAAGCAAAAATGTCTCTAATACAGTATGAACAACGCGACAGTGAATTAGCCCTACTAATAGAACAAGTGTTGCAACAAGATCCCCGACCCGCCTATAAACAGGGGAAAAACGATGATAAAGTTTATGGCATGAGTTTATATGACTTAAACATTCAGTGGCAATTAACCTCATTCAACACTGTCTTAGTGCTTAATATTACGCATGTTACCCAATAATTAATCTATGATACTCAAGCACGACAATTAACAAGAAAAAATAAGCAAAGAAATTGTAATCAACTTCACCGTAAAGAGATAACCATGAGCCAATATTCGATAAAAAAAGCAACTGGAATTAGCGAAAATAATCGCAACAGCCCTGATTGGCAGAACATTGCTGCTTTAGAAATCAACCATTATCCTTGGTACCAAGAAGGTAAAAAACAAGGTACCCAAGTCAAACTTAGCGCCGATAGCGAAACGTTGTTTATACAAATAATTGCGCAAGACAACTACAGCTTTGCCAAGCAGACTGAGCTCAATCATATGCTCATTTGTGAAGATTCATGTGTTGAATTCTTCTTTAGTCCTTCAGGAGTACTTGGCAGTAGCTATGTTAATCTAGAAGTAAACTGTTGTGGTACTTTACACTTAGCTTATGGCGCTGGACGCGACAAGCGTCACTTTATCAGCGTAGAAGCAGCAAGCTTAATACAGTGTAAAAGCAGTCTTAACCTGAATATGGACAGTCCAGTAAAAATCGAAAACAACGATGACAAACAGTGGAGCATTGAAATAGCACTCCCTTTTACCGCGGTTGAACAACTCACAGGTGAGGCTGTAAATAGAGAAAAGTGGTTTGCCAACTTCTATCGCTGTGGCGGTAGAACAGAGCCACAATATGCGGTATGGAACAATATCGATGTAGCTGAGCCTGATTATCACAGACCTGAACATTTTGGTGAGTTAGTGTTTATCTAGTCTTCTAACACTATTCTCTCGCTTTGGGTCCCAAAGTGAGAGATAAGCTAACTGATAACCATTGCAACCGCTCACCTCATTGCTGCCGGTGATACACCATTTCAGAGCACTAATTATTGCCACATTTTAGCCCTTTGTACATGTGGATATTTGACGTGCTTTTTTAGACTGTTTAGGAAAAGCAGTCATTCGGATTTAACGGGGTATATCCATCGATATTTGACATTTCTTCTATCTTTTTTGTTTGGATTCCCAAAGCGGACATTTGAAGTGGTCAATATTCACTTAAATTTAGAGTCTTAAGTCTTTGCGCTTTCGCCCTCTTCGCACCGTAGAAGCCTCTAATCAGATGGCCAAATTAACAATGCCACTACATAGTGTCATAGTAAATCCTTTAAGTTATGAAAATAAAACGTGAGTTGAATGCCGATGATGAGCGGAGTTAAATTGTGCTCTCTGTAGCGATAAAATGTTTACCCCCCCCGCATATCACCAGCTCAAAAGCTATCAAAATAACCTTTACCGTTCGGTACCAGCCACCTTTTATGACTCTGACCAAGCGACTTACTCACCGCTGAACACTGTTCATTATCGATTAAATAGAGTGCCTCTTTCAACATGGGATCATCTTGATCGCCCCAATCACCAGTGATGCTATCTGGCGCATTGCAATCAACGGGCAACCCCTGAAAAAAATTGCCATCTCCTGCTGAATTGGTGACATTGATGTTAACCACAGAGAGCTGTTTGTCACACAGTTTTGGCGAACTAAATCCGACGGGCTTTCCGTGGGTCGTTTCACCCACCAGTTTGACGTTGATATGAGGGGCGAGGTTATTAATTAACATTTCGCTAGCGGAGGCGGTATAAGCTGTGGTCAAAAAGATTATTTTGTCCAGCTCCATAGCAAAGGTGCCGCCCTTGATGTTGAATAATTCGGTCGAATTTTCATCACTATGATTAGCATTATGGTAATAATTTGCGAAAATCTTGTCGCGAACATTGCTGCCGCCAATTTGGGAGGCGAGTTGATTAGCAATACTACCACTACCCCCGCCATTATAACGAAGGTCGATGATGAGCTGTTCCACATTATGCTGGCTAAAATACTCAAAAACATCGTTGAGGTTTTGCTCACTCGGCTGGATAAAACTAGAAAATACGAAATATCCCACTTTGGCGCTTTCCGTTGCAATTATTTCTGAGTGTAATACAGTATTAATCGCTACTATTCGTTTTTGCACGGCGCCGTTATAGGTTTCACCAGCGACTGTCCGCCAAACAAGGTAGACCGTGGTACCGACTTCGTCGGGTCCCCATAAATTACCCGAGGCCAAACTACCATCGGCTAAAGCCTCGCTAATCGGCTTGTCGTTAACCGAAAGTATTTTATCGCCTCGGCGCAATCCGGCGGCAAAGGCGTCACTTCCTTCGTAAACGAAGGCCACCAATAGCGCTTGTTTTGACGGAGCCATAAAGCTGTTAAAGCCAAAGCCTACTACTTCGCCTCGGGAAGTAAAATTGTCTTGTTTCTGGCTATCACCAACGCCACTCCATCGGTCGAGCGGATTTTTACTTTTGACATCGTCGAGCAATGCCTGGAGGCTATCAAAACTGGCCGGATCAGTGGTCTGGTCGAGGTCATCGTTCCATAAATACCTATCATTTAGGTAGGTCCATAGCGCCTGGTTTTTTTCGACTTGAATATCACACTGACCGGGATCCATAGCAATTACATTACCAGGGTTGTTTTTGTTATTGTCATTGTCATTACAGGCGAAAAGCATGCCGCTAATAACAATCATTGCCACCAATTCTTTAAACAAATTAATCTCCTTAAGGGGGTAGTTTTTAATTTTAAAACTCATTGAATAAGCAGATTATCGGAAGTTAACTAGCAGCACAATTGTCAATATTTAAAACGTATGAATATTTGTCCAAAGCGTAGAGAAGTTAAGGCAGTATCGTCGTAACCTCAAGAATATCAATGGGTTGATGAACAATAGACTCGACGGCTAATTTTCAAACGGTAGAGGCCAAATCGTTATTGGGTAGAGTTTCAACCGGGTTTATTTGGCTTTTGACCTGTTTGGCGTATTTTCGACCCACAGGTATTAAATCCTGGTAGAGTGCTAGATCATAATCGGCGGAGGTTCTACGTTTTAACGAGAAGTGATGTTGTGGATTAATCAAGTAGGACTTGTGCACTCTAAGAAAGAATTTATCGCCAAAACATTGCGCCAGGTCTTGTAGATTACAAGCGAGTTCGAGTTTTCGTTTTTGGTTGTTATCGCTATACACCCCAAACAATCATTGCCCAAACTTTGAACATAACGAATTTGGGGTAATATTTGGGTTATCTTAGCCAACTCTGGGAATAACGCTGGTTCAACAGTATTGGCCAGGATGGTATCTTTAAGGCTATTACTGAATTCGAGTTGTTTAACCAGCGCCGACTGAGTGGTGTTGAGTTGCTCTTCCAGCCGTTTCTTCTCGCTCAACTGGCGTTGATAGATGCCAAACAGACCGAGCGAAAAAATAACGACTTCAAATATTGATGCCAGTTGCAGCAATTGCCATGAAAATTTGAGTTTAATTAGTGCGGCCGTGGACATTCCCATCACTATCGCTGTCACAAAAAAAACAATCGTCGCCCACAGGTAGTACAAAGCTTCCCGCTGGTTGTTTTGTATGCCGATAACGGCCGCTACGGTGCAGCTGATAAAAATCAGTAATATGGCCAGTAAGGCGGCGCCATAGGCGGTAAAATAAAGTGGCTGAGGGAGATAATCATTGAGGGTCAATTTGGCGATCAGCAGTATCAACACAACCCTTTGCAAAGCGGTCAATAATCGATTGAGCTTAGGCGACAGTGCCTCTATGTTAAGGTACTGCTTGGCAAAGGCGGCACTGGCTAAGGCCAGCAGCATCGCGAGGCTATTGGTGGTAATACTTTCCAGAATGAACAAGTTGGGGAATAAAAAAGTTAACCATCCTTGACCAGAAGCGAAGAGCAAAAATATGGATGTCAGTAGCGCCGAGTAGGCCAAGTAAACCTTGATTTTTAATCGGCTATAGAGAAGCAGATTCAGCAGAATAAAAAGCAGTACCATGCCGTAATAAACTCCATCATACAGCGCCGAAGATTGCAGCTGATGAAGAAATCCGTCTTCACGGAAAATCTTGATGCTGGCTCTTAAATATTTACCGTTTAAATGAATATACAAAAAATTCTGGTCGGCGTTTTCGGGAAATTTAGCCATTAATCGATTTCGATGTTCCGGTTTGTCGAACAGTGGTTGTTGACGCCACACGCCAGATTTTGACCAGTAGTAGGCGGCTGGCCGGATAATGTTGTTTCGTTGAATTTCCAACAGGTAACCGCTTAAGGATTTAACCCCAACAGAGCGCAGGTCGATTCTTAACCAGAGCGAAGGGTTTTTACCAAGGTTGATATAGATATCATCGATAGGTCGAAAGGAAGGAGCTTTAGTCGCTGATGATATTTCTTCTATGGTGTGGGTGTTATCCGCCGTTTCAAAAACAGAAATTTTTCCCGTAAGGTCAATTTCTAAGTCGTCCGTGTTGGCACTCGATGTCTGCAGGGTAACGAAGACGGACAAAATAAAAAGCCCTAGCAGTATCAGTAAAACTCGTTTCATATTATCTAATTTATTAAGGCGAAAAGCAGCGGCTATTATCTGTGAAGGTGGAATTTAAGTCACGCAAATTAATCGCAGCATTGAAGGACTGTCATCTCGACCGCAGTGGAGAGAACTCCCACGGTAAGTTATCAACACCATTAATCGCAAATTGGCAATTCAAGACCTGGCCTCTTTTAAGCGTTTGTAGAATCACGAACACCTGATTGAGGTTTAGCCGCTTTTGATTACGCTATGGACTGCGCCAATTACGACACCAATATCCTCACGATTACTTGCGGCATTCGGGGAGCAAAGAGGTAGGTTTAAATCAACTAAAGAAGTGCAACAATATGCATGGAATAGCACAAGTAACATAAAGAAGTGGCCAAAATCTTGGGTTCATTGGCGCTGGCAGTGTTCTACATTTTTACGACAAACATTTATAGAATGGGCAAGTCATTCACGTTTGGAATCTTACTGGGAAAATTTATATTGTCTACAACAAAGGGAGAAAGGCAGTTATCACCAAGCAGCTATACGAGCACTAGCATTCAAATGGATAAGAATCGTATACAAGTGTAGGTAAGATGGTAAACCATATAATGAAACTAAATACTTACGCGTTTAAAAGATAGAGGTTCATCACTGCTTTCAGGTAAAGCTTAACTTGAACTCAGGCTCAAGGCTTGATGCGCCATGGCAAACAAAACTTTATGATTAAATCTGATATGCACATTACTATCGAAGGAATGTCCGCTTTTAAGAGCTTTCATTAAACTTGGATATTCATTTTTAGATATAATAAGTAAAAATATTGGGCAATATGATTATTTTAACGTCCGCTTTAGCTATTCTGCTCTTGTACCTTAAAAGCACATCGCTAATCTCGACAATGCGCAACCGCTCATGCCATTAAAATATTCTGAACGGCGGTAAAGGTGGCTTTGTTGCCAGTCGATAGGTGTACGGGTTTAGAAGAGAGCCAGTGTCGCCTGCAAGGCTTATTGCAGAGCGTGGCATTTGATCTTGTTACCAAAAAACGGTCGATTTTTTGTGAACAAAGACCTTCCTACATAACGGTCAAGATTATACAAAACTGAAAATCAGCATATGTATTTGCTAATTAGTAAAATCACGTCCATTCTAGTTTGATTGTTCATAATTATTAAAATAAATAGCATGGATTATCAAACTACACTGCAAAACTTTATCGTTATTAGTGGTAAATACCAACAAGAGCCTTTTCTACATCAACCTGTCGATGGTCATTGGCATGTGTTTTCTTTTACTGATGTCGAGCAACAAGCACGAACGATAGCGGCAGGTTTACTTGCTCAAGGTTATCAGCAAGGCGATCGAATAGGAATACTCTCCAAAAATTGTGCGCAATGGTTTATCGCTGACTTGGCCATAATGATGGCAGGACTGGTAAGTGTGCCTATTTATGCAACCGCAGGTGAAAACACCATTAGCTATGTTATTGAGCATAGCCAAATGAAAGCTGTTTTTGTTGGTAAGTTAGACTCGTTAGACGCAGCAACGGCAAGTATTCCAACTTCTGTACTAAGTATTGCTTTTCCATATCCTACGGTTACTTGTTCGCACTCATGGCAAACTTGGCTGACTGAGCATCTACCCTTAGCAACGCTTCATCAGCCTAAACTTAATGATTGTATGTCCATTGTTTATACCTCAGGTACTACAGGAAATCCGAAAGGCGTTGTGATCAGTCACTTAAATTTAGCATCGGCAGGTCAATGCACTGCTACTATCAATAAAACTACGCGTAAAGATAAAATTTTGTCTTATTTGCCGCTAGCTCATATAACTGAGCGCTCTGTCGTTGAAAATGTTGCCTACTATTCAGGATGCCAAATTTACTTTGTTGAAAGTTTAGCAAGTTTTATCGATGACTTACGTTATGCCTCACCAACTCTTTTTATGTCTGTTCCGCGTTTATGGGCAAAATTTCAAGCGCAAGTTTTACATCAAATACCAGAAAAAAAATTAAATTTCTTATTAAAACTACCCTTTATCGGCAATGTTGTCGCGAAAAAAATCCGTATGAAACTTGGTCTTAATAGTGCCAAAGTTTTTGCCTCGGGCTCGGCTCCCATTTCATTATCACTATTGCAATGGTATCAAAGAATCGGCGTTCATATTGGTGAAGGTTGGGGCATGAGTGAAACCTCTGGTTTATCATGCGGAAACTTCCCATTTAACGCTGATTATTTAGGCACCATAGGTCGTCCTATTGCTTGTGTTGAAATGAAATTGTCAGAGCAACAAGAAATAATGATCCGTGGTGACGCTGTATTTGAAGAATATTATTTAAATGCAGATTTAACTGAAGTCGTATTTACGGATGGTTGGTTCCATACTGGCGATAAAGGGGAATTAACTCTCGATGGTGCTTATAATATTATTGGTCGAATTAAAGAAGAGTTTAAAACCTCCAAAGGTAAGTATGTAGCGCCAGGCCCAATCGAGCAAATGTTATGTCGTAATAGCGATATTGAGCAAGTATGCGTGATGGGTATAGGCATGAAACAACCTATCGCTTTAGTCGTCTTAGGTGAAGGGAAAGATCGTTTTGATAGCGGTATACATCAGGATCTATTAGCGACTCTTACCCAAATCAATATTGAAGTAGAAAGTCATCAAAAACTTGATTATATTTTTATTTGCGCCAAATCATGGACATGTGAAAATGAACTATTAACACCAACACTGAAACTAAAACGTGAGAGCATTGAACAACATTATCTTAAGTTACTGCCTAAGATAGTTGAAGATAAAATTATAGTACAAAGATAAATAATGAAAGACTATATTATTTTTCTTAGTTCACATAATTGATAATAATTTTCACTTTTAGCATAACTAAAACAGTTCCGCTTTTAGCGAAAAGTTGACCTAAATAAAAACCAAAAGCTAACTTCTGCAATACTTACCCAAGTAAGTTTTAATTATTAGATGATGAACGACCCCTACGGTGGCTAAGCTGACTATTTATTAAGATAAATTCACGCCTAGATTAGGTCAGTTTTGTGGTATTAGTTGGTATTTTTCTTTTCAATTCTAACGACTGCTATAGGCTTTCAGAGGTGATTGGTTTTCAACAGTTCGCTATAAATAGTCC
This sequence comes from uncultured Colwellia sp., assembly GCA_913063325.1. Lineage (GTDB taxonomy): Bacteria > Pseudomonadota > Gammaproteobacteria > Enterobacterales > Alteromonadaceae > Colwellia. Next base: position 16,520 of record CAJXYE010000074.1, read on the forward strand.
ACATATAAGCTATTATTTTGGTTTTCTAGCAATAATCTGTGCAACAGCCTGTCTTCCAGAGTCATTATTTGCTTCGATGACGCCTTCAAAGCTGTGAATAATTTCCCAATCAGCAAACAGTTCAGCCAACTCACCCTGTTTTAATAAAAAATTAGGGTTTTTAGGCCGTCCAAATTGAGGATGTTCTACGGTAAAGGTTTCATAAACAACATAACCACCAGGGATAACAGCTTGTTTGATTTGTTCAAAAAGAGGTCGGTGTAAATAGCGAAATACCATAATGGCAGCAAAAGACTTACCCGCTAAAGGGTGCTCATGCTTCTGTATAACACTGCCTTGTTCAAAACTGTCTTTTTCAAAGTCAACTTGCCAAAAGCTTGCCGATGGTTTTAACTCACCATATTTACTCGTTAGGGTACTTTTCACCTGCTCAAGCGCCGTCTCTTTTATATCAGCAAATACCACAGGAAACTTTTGATTTACAAGATAAAGGCCATTTCTGCCACTACCACAGGCAAGATCAAGCACTGGAGCTAGGCTCTCTGCCTCATCTAATAACGCAATAAATTTTTCTAATAACGGTGAATGATTCAATTGAAGCTAACCTTTTCTAAGTTGAATGCCGTTTGATGACGTAATTTTCTACTCTGACTAACTATATAATAACGCAGGGAACAGGTGCATGGGAGCCGATACTTTCAGATAACTTGTTAAAGAACGCTACAATAGTTACAAGTTTCACAGTCATTGTTATGCATATAAAAAAGCGCTAAACAGTCAAACTGCTTAGCGCTTTTTATTTACTTTCCCAACACTTCGCCAGCTAAAGGTATAGCGGTGGAGTGCTGCGTACAGTAGTTAATTAGTGATCGTGACCACAGCTGCTATCTGCGCTGTGAACATGTCCGTGTTGTACTTCTTCTTCAGTCGCTTCACGTACGTCAACTATTTCAATATCAAACGTAAGAACTTTACCCGCTAATGGTGGGTTAATATCAACAGTAACCATGAACTTACCTACTTTTAGTACAGTTACTTGGCGTTGACCGGCATCAGTGTGAACTGCAGCAGTCATGCCTTTTTTCCACTTAGCATTTTTGCTTGGTAAACCTTGCAAATGTTTAACCGGGACACGTTGCTCTAAGCCTTCTTGATAAGGACCATAAGCGTCTTCTGGTTGTAAAGTTACTGAAAACTTCTCGCCGATAGCTTTACCTGCTAATGCTGTTTCTAAGCCAGGTAAAGTATTGTTAGCGCCATGTAAATAGGTTAGAGGCTCATGACCGTCTGATGATTCTATTTCTTCACCCGCTTCATTTTTAAGGGTGTAGTGAAAGTGAGCAACGGTTTTATCAGCAATTTTCATAGTAATCTCTTCTCTAATACTTTTGTTAATATTTAAGTGAATACTCAAGGTAGAACTTGAATTGAAACTTAAATTAAATACTTGCGGTGTAAAAATAATATTTAATATTATGGTGAGCAGTGTACCTTGCTTGACTGAGTAATCAAGTCAATTTAATACCCTACTGCTATGACTCAACTTTATGACCACAGTAGTAAGATCACGACACTTAGCACAATCAGAAACATACCTAGGTATTCCTTTAAGGTAATCGTTTCTTTAAACACACGATAAGTTAATGCCAAAGTAATAAAAAACTCCACTTGCCCTAATGCTTTTACATAGGCAGCGTTTTGATAACTCGCGCCAGTAAACCAACCTATTGACCCTAATACACTAGTAATGCCAACAAATAAACATAATCGCCAGTGCTTCAGCATAAGCGGTAATTGCGATTTATCTTGAAGATAGACGTAGAGTAGTGAAATAAGTGATTGCACTGTGATCATAAACACTAAGGTGACTGCAGCGCTGACCATCAAATCGGTATTTAATGCCAGACTTGATTCTCTAATAAGCAAGGTGGTTATAGCCAAACCAAGACCAGCTGCTAAGCCGTATCCCATACCAATGAGTCCTTGGGAGTCAGCCAAGATATCTCTTAAATTAAAGCGCACTTTAGACACTAAAAAGACACCCACAACACCGATTACAACACTAAACCAACCTAAGCCAGACAATGTAACACCAAAAACTAAAGCGCCAACAATCGCCACCTGGATCGCTTCTGTTTTTGCTAAACTCGTGGCAACGGCAAAGTTACGATAGCGAAAGGCAGCAACCAAACAAGCAGTGCCCAATATTTGCATCACACAAGCAATTAAAGCATATTGTAAAAAATCATTATTGAGCGCTGGTACCGTTATCTGTCTAAAATCAAGCATCCACCACAAATAGGCCCATGCAAAGGGTAAAGCAAATAAATAGCGTACCCCTGTAGTAGCCATTGAATTGAGCTTTCCCGATAATTGCTTTTGTCCTGCGGTTCTTACGGCCTGCATTGTTGCGGCTAGTAAAGTGAAATAAATCCAAACGTCCAAAAATGTATCCTTATACCTAAATATTTTTAGCTAACGCTCTCAGCATGAAATTCATATTGTTTATCTAAACTACTAATGCCAAGCCCGCTAAGTTTTTTCACTTTAATTTGCACGCCAATACGTTCTTTTAAGGCATCAACATGACTGATCACACCAATCATTTTGCCACTCGCATTTAGGTTATCGAGCGCATCAAGAGCGACCTCAAGGGTATTATTATCCAAAGTACCAAAACCTTCATCGAGAAAAAGAGAATCAATACTGGTTTTATTACTAACTAAATCTGATAAAGCTAAGGCGAGTGCCAAACTTATTAAAAAGCTTTCACCGCCAGATAAGGTTTTAATATCACGTGCAGTATCCCCCTGCCAAGTATCGAGCACTTCTAATGCTAAGCTATCATTTTGTTGACATTGAAGCTGGTATCGACCAAAGAGACGTTCTAATTGTGCATTGGCGAGATGGACTAAATTAGCGAGTGTTAAGCCTTGGGCAAACTTTCTAAATTTAGCGCCTGTGGCTGAGCCAATCAACTCATTAAGGTGGCTAAGATCATCCAAAGAATCTTTTGCTAATTTAATTTCTTCTAACAAGGTTTTCTGTCGACTTCTGTTATTATTATCCTGTTTGATTTGTTGGCTAAACTGTCCGATATTTTGCTGACATTGTTTCAACAAATCGGACAAATTCATCAAGGATTCTGACACTGAACTTTCAACAAAATCAACAACCCCTTCTTCAGTCAATTTATCCTTTTGAGCATTCAATTCAAGCGCTACTTTTTCACTTTGTTCCAGCAAGATTTTTGCTTGTTTTTTACTGTCATCAATGTCATTAGCAAGCTGAGTTAAATACTGTTTTTTCTCGCTGCTCAACAGTGCTAATAAAAACTGTTCTTCATCAGAAAACACACTGTCAGAAAGTAATGTTAACCAGTCTTTATTTGCCTTGTCATTTTTCGGAATGACACTATCCAATAAAGCCTTAGACGTGGTTAATTGCCCTTTATAAAGCTGTTGAGTTGATTTTTTCGTATTATGCTGCTGCTCAGCTGCAGTAAGCTCAGCCTCACTCAACTCTCGTTGGGTTTTTATGCTTTCTTTCAATAAAACAAGGTCTTGCATATGTTTATCTGTAATACCGAGTTCAATAAAACTAGTAACGCGTAACGCTAAAGACTGCGATAACTCGCTCTCTTGTTGCGTTAATTGGCTTTGCATCTGGTTAACTTGATTTTGTTGCTGAACAACTTGCTGATTTAACAGCCCTAGTTCATTTACCAGACTATCAAGTTGAGTTTTAGCTGCTTGATGAGTCGTTATAGTTTGCTGATAATCAGCGTTCTGAGTCGTCAATAATTCAAGCCAATTCTCATCGATACATATGTCTAGCTTCTGCGCTTTTTCTTGTTGCAGTATTTGTTCATGCTCTTGCTCAGTACTAGCATTCAATGGCAGTGTAATTTCAGTCGTTACAATGTCTGTTGATAACTGAGTATTTAGTGTCAAAAACGTTTGCTGTTGCAGGCGTAAATCTTCGCTGAGTTTATCTTTTGAATCTTGTTGATTCTTACATTGCTCTTGCAATAGTTGTAGCTGATTAAACAGCGTCGACAACTGCTTTTCACCTTGGCTAATTTGCTCATTATTTTGGTGTTGGCCTTGACTGTTTTCTTGCAAGGAGCTCTGCAATAAAAGCAACTCTTCAAGCTGGCCAAATACCAGGGTTAATTGATGATTAATCAACTGCTCAACATCAGCATTTTGTAATGAAAGTGACTGTTCATTTTGGTTTGATAAAACGTGCTGATTAATATCTAACGATTGCCAACTTTGCCCTATACTGCTTTGTTCGCTTGTTATGCCTTGCAAACGATTTGCCTGCATTTCAAGTTGCGCAGTTAAGTTCGCATGCACGCTATTAAGCTCTTTACCTTGTTTTTCAAGTTGTGCTCGCTCACGTGTTAATTGACTTAAACGCTGTTGATGTTCATCACTATCAAGTGCTTGGTATTCATTAATCGCAGGGTGCTCTGTGGAACCACACAAGGGGCAAGACTCTTCCGGCTGAAGTTTTGCTCTATGTTCACTCAGCGCCATAATGGTTTGCTGCTGAGCAAGTAAGGTTTCTACATCTTTTTTCTGCTGTTGCGTAGCGCTATACCGTTGACGAAGTTGAACAAGATCTTGCCCAGTGATGATCAGTTGTTGATTATCTTGGCTCTGCTGGGCAGATATCACCTGTTGTTCTTGTGTAAGCACATGAAAACGTTGTGCCAACTGTTGTGCTTGTTTTAGCGCGAGTTGTTGATTTTGGCGATCTAGGATCGCTTGGTTGAGCATGCCGCTTGTTAACTCAGAGGCTGTGCCATCACTTTTATCATTACTTTTTTCAACGTTCGAGAGTATAGCTTGAGCGACATGGCTATTTTGTATCAATTGCTGTGTTTTTTCAGCCATTAGCTGTCTATGGCTATTGAGTTGTTTTAATTCACCTTCACTTTGACTGATCTGCAGTTGTTGCTCTTGCTGACTATTTTTTATGGTTAATAAGGTTTTTTCAGTGTTATCTTGCTCGTTGATTAGTGCCACAACATTAGCTTGCAGTTGACTTAACTGCTGGTATTGGTTTTTCCATAAAGGCAATTTTTCTGGTAGTTTTGCTAACGCCTGACCTTTCGATAAAAACGCTTGTTGCTGTTGAACTGTCTCTATTGCTTTTTTATGCTCTGTTTCTAAGGCAATCAGCGCATTAGTATTCACACCAAGTGTTTTGCTTTGTTCAGCTATAGTGTTTTTTGTTTCGGTTAATGCATTTTGTTGGTGGCTAATGCTATGGTCAAGTGGCTGTACTTTGTCATGTAATACTTGCTCAATAACCTTACGTTGTGTTTCAGCCTCCCCATGGCGACTTTTTAGTAGCGTTAACGCTTCATCACTCACGACAATATCTTGCTCGAGTATCGACAATTGCTCTGTTTGACTGGTTACTTGTTGTAAGGTTTGCTGATATTGCTCACGATAATGCACCATTTTTTCATACGGTGCTTTAATCGGCTCAGCTAAAGACGACAACGTCAGTAAATCAAGGTCTGCTTTTGCAGCTAATTCTTTCTTTTCTATTTCAAGCAGTTGTGTTTTCGCTGCTTGCTGGTTTTGTTCATTAACTGAAAAACTTGAGCACCAAGCTTTAACTTGTTGCGTTTTTTGTAGTTGTGCATTTAGTGCTTTCTCTTGTTCAGTTGTTTCTGTCAGTTGTTGCTCAAGCATTTTTACTTGTTCATCATCAAGTAAGGTGACACCCTCGCTTCTACTTTGTAGCATTTTTAAATCTACACTTGCACTACGATGATTATCAAAAACCTGCTTAGATATATCACCGTATATTTCTGTACCGGTAAGCTGCTCTAATAATTCTGCACGATCATCCGGACGGGCATTTAAAAACGCAGCAAAATCACCCTGAGACAACATCATAGATTTGGTAAAGCGTGAGAAATCAAGCCCAGTTAATTCGCTTATATCACTGCGTACCGTTCTAAGTTTGTCTGACACTATGGTGCCATCAAGTTTAGCTAACTCTGCAACAGGCTCTAATAAATTACCATCAAGCTTGTTACGGGCGCGTTTTTGGCTCCAAAATGCTCTATATCCTTGGCCTTTAACTTCAAATTCAACCTCACTCATGCAATGACTTGTGTGGCGAGTCATTAATTCATTTTGCTTCTTAGAGACACTTAAACGCGGTGTTTCATGATAAAGCGCTAAACAAATGGCATCGAGTATGGTGGTTTTACCAGCGCCAGTCGGTCCAGTAATCG
>CAJXYE010000075.1 GCA_913063325.1 uncultured Colwellia sp.
ACAGGAACATCCAAGCCTTTTTTTATTGTAATCATAAACACTTGCACTACTTTTGATGGGAGTATAAAAATCAGTTCGTTAGTTTATCTAATGAATATCAACGGCTTTAAGCCATGTAAACATGAAGTAAAAGTCTAAATATCAATTAGATAAAAATTAACTTACCAACTTCAGTGTATTTCAGTAATGAATTAATCTTAGTGTTACCACAAAAGAAAAAGACACACTGGCTCTAAGTTAAAATTTTCTGGCGCGAATAATACCATAAAATGACCTTTTCATTCTACGGACATTCGAAATTTTTCATTACAATTTAGTCTATTAATACTCTTTTTGCGTAGTTTTCGCGTAGCTTTTGTTGATAATTCAATCTGCTCAATACTATTCAAGCTGCGATTCACTTTAGTTAGGTTATAGCCGCACTTACTTTTGCTTGTTTTATGAACATACTTTTTAGTTGTAACAATTAAAAAGGAGTTAACTATGTCTCTCTACGAACGTTTAGGTGCAAGTGAAGGAATTAATAATATTGCTCACGATATTGTTGAAAATCATTTTGCCAATCCAGCTATCTCATCTAGATTTAATAATATGAAATTAACCGCTGAGGAGCTCAAATCTAGTGCCGCAAAATTCTTCATTGCAGGTACTGGCGGACCCGTTGATTATCAAGGGAAAGATATGTTATTAACTCATAAAGGTATGAATGTTTCAGCCATTGAGTTTATGGCTGTTTTAGACGATGTTCTTGAAGCATTAACTAAACATGAAATAGGTCAAAGAGAACAGGAAGAAGTACTTTTTATTCTGTATAGTTTTCGTTCAGATATAATTTTAAAATAGTCACTTCTCCCTGCCAATAGTAGCAGCCAACATTAAGTTACCCTATTGGCTGCTACTTATTATTTATCCGTAAGTTGTCGAAAGACACTAAAACTGAGTAACAATAAGCTTGCTATCAATATCCATTGAAATATCCCGTTATAAACTAGCAAGACCATACCACTTGTTGCCATATGTGTAGTAAATACAATAGTACCAATAAAGCCTATGATCATTAGCCAAACAACAGGGTTACCGTAATTTTGAGCTGCTCTCCAAGTAAGTAACATCATTGAAATAGTCACCAAACAATAAACTAATAAAATCAGTACCGAATTCAAATAAACAGTCACATTTATATGGCCAAAAATTTTTGCGGTAACGGCTAATAACATAGCAATAAAACAATATAAAATAGCTTGGTTATAAAAAACATAACCGAGAAAAGCGCGGGCAAAGCTATTGTGCTGTTTAAAACGCGGCAATATCGCAAGCCTCGCTAGATAACTCTTCTTACATTGGATTATTTGAAATAAAGTTATACTGCCAGTACCAATAATCAGTGCAGGGATAAGTGTCACCATAGGGGTAAATAAGTGATGATAACTTTCATCGATAACCAAAGCCAACATGCAAAGTAAAGTTATGCCAACAGACCAAATAACATAAGCATTTACACCAAATGAATTAGCGCTTTGACAACTGATTTCAATGAGCTTCCTGTTTGATAATTTTTGTGATGAATTTGTAGCATCGTTGATGAGCTTACGATAATAATTAAAGTGACTATTTCCCCACCATTGTGCCAACTTAGTTCTATTTGCAAACGGAATACTATCTTGTATTGAAAGAGTATTGCCCATACTGACATTCATTGTCGCTATTATTTTACTAATATGTTTATGATTGCCTCGGTAATTAACGAGCTTATTCAATAGTACATAAGCAAGCCAGCTTATTAGCGGCAATAGCCAAGCTAACGTGGTGAATAATTTTTCTTTATTTAACGAAATATCAAACAATGCCATTGGTAAAGGCATCAAAATTACTAACCAAAAGAAGATCTGATATATCGGCTGATAAATCATGGCAACAAAAATGAGTATTGCTATGATTGATATTGAAATAAATGCCAACCAAGTGACTACATCTGGTAACACTAACAAAGTTGGCAATAAACTAACGCCAAATACAACCAACAAGACTTGTTTTAGTTGCTGAGAAAAGTTAGGCAATAACACCGCCATTTTACTGTGTGTTAATAAAGGTAAGTGCATTGACACTATTAAATACAATAAAAAATTGCTAAAGGCGATGATTGAGAATAACAAGTCCTCACGAGCATCATCATGCTCAGTAAAGCGCATTGCGATAGCGACTAACCACAATAAGATTATGAATATTTTAGCCCACCAACCGCGTAATAATATATTAGCCATTATGCGGTTAACTCCAAAAAGATATCCTCAAGTCCCATAGGGTTAATAGTTACTTCAACGGCTTGTTCCTTCATTTCTGCTAACCATGCCTGATCAAGCTGAGAAACAACTCCGTACTGGCCTTGTGAATGCAACTTACCGCGAAGTAAATATGGGATGGTAATACCTTGCTCTTTTTTACAGTGCACTGTTAATTGCACAACACTTTCTTTAGTAATATCTAAATCATTGAAATAACAAATTTTCCCTTTATCTAAAATGGCTACCTTATTGGCAATACGCTCAAGATCTGAAGTGATATGTGTTGAAAAGATCACGGTAATATTTTCATCACTCACTAAGGTTAGAATTTCTTTAAGGAAATCTCTTCGGCCAGCAGGATCTAATGACGCTGCCGGCTCATCAAATATAAGTAACTCTGGCATTGGTGCTAATGCTAATATAATTAATACTCGTTGCACCTGCCCAGGTGACAATTCAGCTATTTTCTTAGTTGCATCAATTTCCCAGCGGCTAATCAATTCTGTTACTTTTTCATCTGACCAAGTAGAGTAAAATTGCTTTCTAAAGTTAATCAGGTCATTCACCGATAACCAAGAAATCTCATCATTTTCTTGAGGTACATAACCTATGCGCGCTTTGTTTTTTGATGACAGTTGATTGTATTGCTCACCAAAGATCGAAATCTCGCCACTATCTATATCACTTATATTGAGAAGGCTTTTTAATAGCGTCGATTTCCCTGCGCCATTTTTACCCAATAAACCAACAACATCCCCCGGCTCAATTTCCCAGCTAAGTCCTTTTAACACTGACTGATTTTTATAAGATTTAGTTAAACCCTTAACATTAACGATGCACGTCATAACTTACTCCTTGCCTACTGTTTCATCTTGTTTGTTAGCAACATTACGATTAATCATTTGAACAACTTTATCGTCACTTATACCCATTTGTTTTGCTTGGGCTAATAATTCCTTTATCATTTCATCTAACATTGTTAATTTTTCCTGTTGTAATACTTCATCATCACGGGCTGTTACCACCATACCTTTACCACGCAAACGTGTTAGGTATCCTCGCTCTTCCAATAAGCCATAGGCTTTAGATACCGTCATAGGATTAACATCTAAATCACTAGCAACTTGCCTGACTGAAGGTAATCGTTGGTCAACAGAAAAATAACCATTAAGCACCATTCGCTCAATTTGACTGTAAAGTTGTTTGTAGATGGGAATGCCCGAACTGGGAGAGATAATAAATTGTTCCATTAAATAAACGCTCATCAACTAGTGTATCAATACAATAATACACAGATGCAGCATTAGCAAATAGAATTTCTCATTCTGCTTAGAATATTGAGTAAAAGAATCAAAAAGAAATACTTATTTTTAGGAATACCAATGGTATTCACCTGGCTTCTAGGATGAAATAATTTGATTTAGCTAATGCCAATTACATTAGGAGGGAAAACATAACAGGTAAAGTGCTTGACTGAGAAATTGCTGACTATTGTGAATGAATGAATGGAATACTAACGAGGTGCTCTTTAATCAGTACAAATTAGTACTGCTTCTGGCACAAGATGTAAAGTTGCTTTACATCAGTGATACTAATAATTTTGTTAGTTAGACTTGTAATAGCCTTAGAGCAAGAAAATTTATTTATCTGTTATACGCGGGGTAATGGCCTCATTATGAAAAGATAAACAATCATTTACAACATAAATTAGGCACAAAAAAAGCAGCATCTATTTGCTGCTTTTATAACTATCTATTTATACAAATAACCACATACGCTTCACCGTACGCAATGCCTATTCTTCAATCATTTAAGCTTGAAAAATAGCCTCTATTGACAAGTTCTGTTGAGATAAGATATCGCGCAAACGTTTTAATGCCTCAACTTGAATTTGACGTACACGCTCACGTGTTAAACCAATTTCACTACCAACATCTTCTAATGTTGCTGCTTCATAGCCCATTAGACCAAAGCGTCTTGCCAATACTTCTCTTTGTTTGGTATTAAGCTCATTCAACCAATAAATAATATTATTACTCATATCCTCTGATTGTAAGTCACTTTCAGGACCAGAACTTTTTTCATCGGCAATAACATCTAATAAAGCTTTATCTGAGTCACCTGCAAAAGGGGTATCTACAGAGGCAATACGTTCATTCAACCGTAACATTTTATTTACGTCAGCTACCGGTCTATCAAGGTGCTCTGCTATATCTTCTGCGGTAGGCTCGTGGTCAAGTTTTTGAATTAATTCGCGTGATGCGCGTAAATAAATATTAAGCTCTTTAACTACATGAATGGGTAATCGAATAGTACGGGTTTGATTCATTATTGCCCGTTCAATAGTCTGGCGTATCCACCATGTTGCATAAGTTGAGAAGCGAAAGCCTCGTTCTGGATCAAATTTTTCAACCGCTCTAATTAAACCTAAATTACCTTCCTCAATTAAATCGAGTAGAGGTAAACCACGATTATTATAACGTCTGGCAATTTTAACAACTAAACGAAGATTACTTTCAATCATGCGTTTACGTGATGGCTCATCCCCTTTAAGGGATAGGCGTGAGAAATATACTTCTTCTTCAGCGGTTAATAAGGGTGAAAAACCTATTTCGCTTAAATAAATCTGCGTAGCGTCTAAATTCGACGGAACGTCTTCCTTTGATTCAACAGTATTTTTTTCTTCTTGTAATTTGACCATGCTATTCTCCCAAATTTGCAAAGCTTGTTTTTAATATTTAAATATTCACGATAACTCCGATTTTTTTAGTATTTATCTTAATTTTTACTATTTATTATTTTGGTAGATATTTTAATGGATTAACTGACTTACCTCGAAAACGTATTTCAAAGTGAAGCATGACTTTATTGGCCTCAGTATCACCCATAGTAGAAATAACATCGCCTCTGTTAATCTGTTGCTGCTCTTTAACAAGAATGCGATCATTGTGAGCATACGCACTAAGGTAATCATCGTTATGTTTTATTATAATGAGCTTACCGTACCCTCGAAGAGCACTACCTGCATATACCACTTTACCTTTCGCTGTCGCCTTTATTTTGCTACCACGACGTCCAGTAATATCAATTCCTTTATTACCTTGCTCACGATTAGAAAAATACTCAACAACTTTCCCTTTAATAGGCCATTGCCATCGACTAATTTTTTGTGAAAAACTTTCCGATGTTAAGGTGCTGTTTTGGTATGATTTTCGTGCGCTTACATTTTTACCATACGCCTGCTTTTTAGTAGATGCAAGTGTATTTTTATTGCTGTTTTGGCTATTTTCCGTAGAGCTTTTAGTCGATTTTTTATGCGGAACCTTATTCTTACTTGCTTGCGCTGATTTTTTAACCTTTGGCTCTATTAAAAATAATTTTTGTCCGGGGTAAATTTTATAGGGGGGAGATATTTTATTTAACTGAGCAATGCTTCTAACATCCGAACTTGAACGCCAAGCTATCGAATATAGCGTTTCTCCTTTCTTAACAATGTATTGCGAAGTTTTAATGGCTGCTTTATTACGTTCACCAAAGGTATTAGCATTGTAAATATTCGATACAGGTGCAGGAGTACTCCGACCACCACAAGAAAAAATTGATACTGCAATTATTAAGTAAGAAAGTATGTATTTTACCGAACGAAAAAAACTCATAAAACATCCCCTTCAGGATGTTTTATGAGCTTTATCACAGGAGTTAACTCGCTATTTATGCACATTAAACGGGTAAAGATTCATTTTATCGTAAAACCAAATAACCGACAACGAGGGCAATAACAATGCCCCAGCCTAATACATCAACCCATTGACGTATTTTTTTCTCCATCGCACTTCCGCCCCATTTTATCAAGCCTGCCACCATAAAAAATCGCATTCCTCGACCAATTGCAGAAGCAATAAAGAAAGGCAAAAAAGCCATGTGTAAAAAGCCAGCACTGACAGTGAACAATTTATAAGGTATAGGGGAAAATCCCGCAATAAAAACCACCCATACACCCCACTCATTAAACCAACCAATTGCCGTGTTAAATCGCTCTTGATAACCAAATTCGCTAATAAGTGGTTGAATCCATGGTTCAAACATTAAATAGCCAAGCCAATAACCGACAGCACCACCTAAAATTGAAGCTACAGTGGTTAAACTGGCAAAGTACCAAGCTTTCTGGGGTTTAGCTAATACCATCGGTGCCAGTAATACGTCTGGAGGGATAGGGAAAAATATTGATTCTGCAAAAGTAAGTGCGGCTAAAAACCGCGGTGCAAATTGATGTTCAGCCCAACGTAAAGTCCACTGATAAAGGCTAGAAAATATTTTCACTACAATAAATCTCCGGGTATTAAAGGTACAAACCGAACCGCTTCGATTTGCTGTTCGTTATAGGTATCACCTTGACGAGTGATAATTTTCAAAATTTGAGTTTGTTCTCCTACAGGTATAATTAAACACCCGCCATCAGCAAGTTGCTCTAATAATGCCGGTGGTACACTAGCAGGAGCAGCGGTGACAATAATGGCCTCAAATGGACCTTTACTTTGCCAACCTTGCCAACCATCGCCATGTTTCATCGCGACATTATGTAAATCCATAGCACGTAGGCAACGCTTTGCCTGCCACTGCAAACCTTTGATTCTCTCTACAGAATAAACCTTGTCAGTCAGTTGCGCTAAAATAGAGGTTTGGTAACCTGAGCCTGTGCCTATTTCTAATATATTTTTTGGTCTGCCATTTGCTAAAAGCAATTCTGACATCTTGGCAACAATGTAAGGTTGTGAAATAGTTTGCCCCTGACCTATCGGCAAGGCGGTATTATCATAGGCCTTGTGCGCCAATATCTCAGGCACAAAAATATGCCGTGGAGATTGAGCAATAGCCTGTAAAACTGCTGAGTTAGTTATCCCTTCACTGTGAAGCTTTTGCGCAAGCAACTCTCCACTGCGTTTAGATTTTCCGCCTATACGACTAGAAATCATAAAAATACATCCATTTTAAACTGATAAGCTAAGCTCGTTGAGCCAAGATTCTATATTTTTGATACTACTGTGTGCCGTCATATCCACTGTCAGTGGTGTCACTGAGGCATAACCATTAGCAATTGCATGGAAATCAGTTCCCTCTCCACCGTCTAACTCTTGCCCCAGCAAACCATACCAATAAATATCACGCTGCCATGGGTCTTGCATTTTTTGCATACTTTCAGCTTTATGCCGATGACCCAGACGCGTTACTTTTATTCCTTTTAGCTCAGCTAAAGGTATATCAGGTACATTGATATTTAAAATTTGATCCGAGGGTAATGGGTGAGTCCGTAAACGTTGAATTACCTTTGCGGTAACGATAGCAGCAGTTTGATAATGACATTCATTTTTACCTGCTAAGGATACTGCAATCGCAGGCATGCCCATGTGTCGACCTTCGGTAGCCGCAGCGACTGTCCCTGAGTACAAGGTATCATCACCTAAATTGGCGCCTTTATTAATACCAGCAACCACTAAATCACAATCGGTAAATAGCTGACTAAGACCTAAATGCACGGAATCTGTTGGTGTGCCATTCACTGAGGTAAAACCATTGTCTAAATGTTCAGCTCGGAGCGGGTTAAGCAAGGTTAATGAGTTACTTGCCCCACTACAGTTTCTATCTGGCGCGACAACGTTAACGTCAAAATGCTTAATTAGTTCATCGAAAAGCACCTTAATACCTAAAGCATGCACGCCATCATCATTACTTAATAATATTTTCATTTACTTATATCAGCCATCTGCAATTAATTAACCGTCACCACCTATACTGCTAGTGAGTCTGCGTTTTGGCTTCTTTTATCAACCCGAGCCGTCATATCTTGGTAAGTTAGTAATTCACGTAACACTGTGGTTGCATAACAACCTGCGGGTAAAAAGAAACTGATTTTTACCGCGTTACTGCCCTCTTGCTCTGGCATTAACTCAATATCAGTATCACTAATATTTAAACGAATACGGCGACGTTCTTGTTTTAAGCCAAAGCGTGGTAACCCTTGGCAAAACTCGTCATTTTGTTGAGCCACTTTTTGTTCTAAGACTAGCGGCTCTGCACTCGTCATTAATTCACCCGCGCCCCACATAGGTGCGGTAATATCAATATCTTTATCGATAAAACGTTGCTTTATCGTCTCATCCACCTCATCAATATGAAATACTGATTGTGTACCCGCCAACATCAATACATCGCCAACAGCCACTTGATCAAAACACTGTTGACCAATACGTTCATTGATAACGCCATTAAATATATGTGAGCGTGCTGCTGATAAATAAATGCCTCGTTTTTTTTTATCTTTTACTTTTTGACCTGAAAACAATGATAAAGCACGTTCTATATTACCGCCATCGATGCCAAAACGTTGTTCACCAAAGTAGTTAGGTACCCCCTGCTGAACAATTTTCTGCCAACGTTCGGTTAGTTCTTTAATGGCTGTTACATCACGTAAAATCAGCTCAAAGCGATTTCCTGTGAGTGCACCCGTACGTAATTTTTTATTATGTCGCTTATAGCTCAGTACTTCGACGCCTTCAATATTCAAGTTGTCTAAATTGTATTCTTGTTTACCCGGTACATGTATACCAAACCATTGCTCGGTAACCGCAAAACGATCTTTTAAACCCGCATAGGAAACCAGCTGCTCCTTTACTTCAAAATACTTAGCAAGCTCTCGTGCTACAAAAATTGTGTTAGCACCTGTTTTTCGAATGTGAACAAATAAATGCTCCCCTTCCCCGCATGGTAAATATGGCAATTGCTCATAAACTTTAAAATCACTTATCTGGCTACGTAAAATACCCGTCGATTCTGGTTTACCGTGTAAGTAAGCATTTTCTGTTAACATTATATAATTCTTCTTTTTTATTTGGTTTTACTTTATTTTGACTAAGCTTAACATTTCAGTTCTATCACAGTTTATCCCACGGGATAAGCTAGATGCTCTTCACTTCTTGGTTGCTCATTGGCAATAAGTAAAACAACGGCGTGTACTGATATACCTTCTTTACGGCCGGTATAACCCAACTTCTCAGTCGTTGTAGCCTTGACATTAACGTGGTCAATCGTTGTTTGTAAGTCTTCACTTAAACAAGTACGCATTGCCAATAAGTGCGGCGCCATTTTAGGCGCTTGAGCAATAATAGTAATATCGGCATTCCCCAACTCAAGACCTCGTTCGGTCATTAATGAAACCACATGACGAAGTAAAATCCTGCTTGAAATATTCTCATATTGACCGTCAGTATCGGGAAAGTGATTACCAATATCAGCTAAACATAATGCACCTAAAATGGCATCACAAAGCGCATGAATAGCAACATCACCATCAGAATGAGCAATAAAACCATGCTCAAAAGGGATATCTACGCCGCCGAGCACTATCGGGCCTTGACCACCAAATTTGTGAACATCAAAACCATGACCTATACGCATTACAGCTTCCTTTTATGAATTGTTGGCTTGTTTATTTATATAAAACTCAGCTAATGCCAAATCATCCGGATGAGTGATTTTAATATTCTCACTACTGCCAGAAACTAACAAGCTAGGTAAATTAGCCTCTTCAATCGCTGAAGCTTCGTCGGTTATCTTTAAACCATTTTTCTGGGCATGCTCTATAGCAAAAGTTAGTTCATCTGTTTTATAACATTGTGGTGTTAATGCATGCCATAACTGTTCTCGTTCAACGGTATGTTCAATAGTAGTGAGGCCATTGACAGCATCAATACCACGCTTCATGGTATCTCGAACGGGTGTCGCTAATATCCCGCCGTGATTATTTATTAAACATTGATGAATTAATTTATCAATGTCTTCATGACTAACACAAGGGCGCGCCGCGTCGTGCACCAATACCCAGGGATATTCATTGCCATCGACAACTTTTAAACCATTGAGAACCGAGTTAACTCGCTCAGTACCACCACTGACGCGAATGATATTTTTATGATGTGCTAATTGAGATTCAGCGAAGTATTCATCATCTGGGCTTAAAGCAATAATAACTTGATTGATTAAAGGATGGCTTAATAACTTCATCACCGTATGGTGGAGTATAGTTTCGTCATTAATACGTAGATATTGCTTGGGGAAATTCGCTTGCATACGTTTTCCCACACCCGCAGCAGGTACAATAGCAATAAATTTTTGTGCTGATTCCATCAAGAAGCTACCCTGCTCTTTATTTAATTGGTTACGTTACGTGTGCGACTTTCTTTAGGAATCAGACGAAAGAACATTTCATTTTCTTTAATCATGCCTAACTCATTTCGAGCACGCTCTTCAATCGCCTCAAGCCCTAATTTTAAATCGTCCGTGTCAGCAAAAAGTAACTTATTTCGTTGCTGTAACTCTGCATTAGCGCTTTGCTGGCGAACAAGATTTTCTTTCAGCGTAAGATAATCAGACACACTATTTTTACCAAGCCAAAGTCGGTATTGTAGTAACACTAACAATATCAGCAAAATAACTGTAAATACGCGCATGAAGACCTAAAATAAAAACAAGAAAAATACGAGATTATTGCCGTTATTATACCTATCTGCGGGCAGAGTTAAATAGCTAACGGTTTTTTGAAGTTTTTCCAATTAATAGAGCAAGATAGTAGTAATTCTCGCAGACTGGGAATAATAGGGAGTTGCTTGCTATTTCTTTGCCAACAATGGCCCGCGCAAGCCGATGCCATAATCTTTCTATTTGGTTTAAGTAGGCGTTTATTAACGCTTGCTGTAGGGAGAATAACACCATCTAGATCAGCCGTTAAAGAAAACCAGCCACCAACATTGGTATGCAATCTTTGTTTATTAATATCAATTCGATCAATACAATCAATGATAATATGGTCAACTAATAACACTGGCACAACAAGACCTACGTAAATGTCTTCTTGTAGATACCACTGCATTGCACTCATTATCTCTTGTTCAGTTTCTTGACCCGCTAAAGGCATTTTTGTACTTTGCTTAGCTGACCAGCTGGCATTTTGAGTATCCAACAGTAATGGTGAGTGCGCTTGTGATATGACTTGCACCATGGCATGGGCAGTACGGGTAATATAATAAGACAAACTTTGTAATCTAGCCTGTACAGCGCTTGCACTGATAAAATCACTTTTGGCAATAATACTGATTTCTCGCTGGTAAAGCGCATTGCAAAGCTCAGCAAAGTCTCCCGTCTCAGTATTAATTTGCCAAAGGCTAGATTGCGACATAATGACTATCCTATATAGTTCTACCTTATATACCCATCCCACTTAAAAATGGGTATATACCCCCTCTTTTTCATCATTTACTTTAGACATATTCCAACAATAAGCAACATGCTGAATACCCTGCACCAAAAGAGCATAATACGCTTTTATCGCCAGAGGATAATCCTTGCTTATTTTTATGTAATGCAATAATACAGCCTGCAGAACTAGTATTAGCATACTCGTCTAATATTATCGGCGCTTCGCTACTATTAGGCTCTCTTCCTAGTACTTTTTTAGCAATGAAGTTATTCATATTAATATTGGCTTGATGTAGATATAAGCGTTTAATATCTTCAGCCCCTAAACCCATTTTAACCATTTCTGTGGTAATTAAATTAGAAACCATAGGCAATACTTCTTTAAATACTTTCCGTCCTTGCTGGATAAAAAACTTATCATCATCATCAGCATTGTCAGGAGTACATTTATTCATATAACCAATGTTGCTGCGAATATTATTTGAGAAGCTAGTCATTGGTTTTTCACTGATGATTTTAAACACATGCTCAGCATTAGCTGTACTTTCATCTTCGATAATCGAAGCCGTTGCTACATCACCAAAAATAAAGTGACTGTCTCTATCTCGATAATTAATTTGTGGTGATAATATTTCAGGGTTAATCACCAAGACTGTTTTTGCTGTCCCGCTGCGCACCGCATTAGCAGCATTAATAATTCCAAAGGTAGCGGCAGAACAAGCGACCAGCATATCAAACCCCCAACCACCACAGCCAAGAGCATCTTGTATCTCTATCGCCATCGCAGGGTAAGAGCGTTGTGTGTAAGCACAAGCCACAATGATAAGATCAATGTCAGCAGGCGTTTTATTAGCTGCTAACATCGCATCTTTAGCTGCCGCAACACCTATTTCAGCTTGCATGGAAAGTTGGTCATTACCACGTTCTACATAACGCGGAGCCATAACATCAACATTCAGAATATTGTCTTTTTCCATGACATAGCGACTTTTAATACCAGAGGCTTTTTCAATGAAGCTACTGTCTGAAGGCGATAATGCTGTTACTTTACCCTCTTGAATATCCTGACTATTTATCAGGTTAAATTTCTCTACGTATTGGTTAAAACAATGTACTAACTCATCATTGGAGATGCTTTGCGTTGGTGTGTACAAACCAGTTCCACTAATCACTACGGACATAATAGGTCTCTTAAAATAAGGGGGATAAATGCCATTGTAATTTATGTGACAACGACATATTTAAAGCAAGTATACTGGTATGACCATCGTATTACCACAACCTCAGGTAATGGCGTAAACCTCTCAAAAGCACTAACTACTTGCTTGTTTCTAATACTGATACTACACCACAAAACTTTCATTTCAATTTTATTTTATTGGATAAAGCGATTATGCCAGTTTATCGAAAGAACTTTATCTTTCAGTATTCCAACTAAACAAATAAGCCCCTAACAACAAAAAGGTACCACTCATCAACAATAAAACATTAACATGGAAGCTAATATCACTTAACGTAGCTCCTTGTGTAATAACTGCTCTTGCGCCGGCAACTAAGTGAGTTAAAGGCATAAAGTCTGCCAATATTTTTAAGCCATCAGGCGCCCCCTCTAAGCTGAACCAAACACCTGATAGCATCATCATAGGCCAAGAAGTTAAATTTAACAGACCACCAATAAGCTCGTCACTTTTACTACGACTCGCAACAAGTAGTCCTAGGCTAATTAAACAAAAAGCCCCTAACGCACCGATAAAGAATAAATCAATATAACTTCCCAGCATAAAGAAGTCGAAAAACACATTACAGCCAGCATAAACGACCGTTGACATAAACATCACAATAAATAGCCGTGATAACAATTGTGCCGAAATAAACTCAAATGAAGATAATGGTGTTGCTTTCAAGCGTTTTAATACTGAGTTTTTCCGATATCGCACTATGACATAACCAACACCAAATAGGCTGCTGAACATTATATTCATACCCAAAATACCTGGTAATACCCAGTCAACATAGCGAATACTTTTACCACTACTTTGTAAACGAGTAAAACCTACTTGTTGACCAAGGAAGATTTTTTCCACTAAATAACTTTTTGGTGACTCTTCATTTATCCAATAACGTTTAGCACTATAATCAACTAACAAATCAAGACTATGGCGACTAATCTTTTCTTTCGCTAATGCAAGATCGCGATAGTCGATAAAATCAATAAAACGCAACTGCGTAAGTAACGTCTGTGCCGGATGTTCAATTTGCCCTTGCTCTACATACAAGCCTACTTTATAGGCTGGGCGCCCTTCACCCGAAAAGATAAATGAAAAGCCGACTAATAATAAAACAGGGAACAATAAGTTCCAGCCTAGAGCTGACCTATCCCGAAAAAACTCAATATTTCTCGCTTTAAACACTGCAAAAAAACGTTTAAAATTCATATTCGATCCTAAAGTATTTCGTAACATATACTGAGCACTACAGCGATGACTGTAATGAGTGGCCTGTTAATTTCAAAAACAAATCATCAAGGTTAGCTGATTTAACGTGCAATCCATCAAGAGATACACCTAACCCCATTAACAAGGTCAGCGTTTTCTCAACATTTTTGCTGGTTATTTCAATACGGTCGGTTAATTTTATCCAACCGTGTTCACTAATAAGCTCATTTGAAACTTGCGATTGAGGTAAATATATAAAAACATCTTCAAAGTGCTGTGCTAATAATTGATTGGGTGTCCCCTGTGCAATTATCTTTCCTTTATCCATAATGACAATATCATCACAAAGCTGCTCTGCTTCATCCATATAATGCGTTGTTAAAATAATTGTTTTATTTTGTGCTTTGATATTTTTTATTAGCTGCCAAAAGTTGCGTCGAGCTTGGGGATCTAAGCCTGTAGTCGGCTCATCTAAGAATATTATTTGAGGATCGTTAATCAAGGCTAAAGCAAGTAATAAACGCTGCCGCTGGCCCCCCGATAACAAACGATTATCACGTTCTAAAAAGTCACTTAAATCACAAAGCTCTATTAAATGAGCTTGATCTACAGTGTTTTGGTAAAATGATGCAAATAAGTTCAGTGTTTCTTTAACCGTTAAATAGTCTTGCAAAGCGGTATGTTGAAATTGAATGCCTATTTGTTGAGATATTTGTTTATCGACAAGCTGCCCCTGATAAAGCACTTGCCCTGAGGAAGCTGAAATAATGCCTTCCATAATTTCAATGGTAGTCGTTTTTCCTGCGCCATTGGGCCCGAGCAGACCAAAACAGTGACCTTCTTGTACTTCAAAACTGACATTATCAACCGCACTAACATCTTTATAATGTTTGCAAAGTGACAATACACTGACTGCAGCGCTCATATACTCACCTTAAATGTAATTCCAAGTGTACTGGCTAATTCTCATTGGCAAAAATTAAATATACTTTATTTTTATCAAGGTTACTAAATACAATAAATGATAACAATTATCATTTGCATTTAATTTATTCTTTGTTTATGCTTAATAAAAACATGGGGGAGTAGATATGACAACTATAACCGTTAGTAATGTCGACAAAGTACAGGTAGAGATCTCAAGTAATTTACTTACGCATTTACTCAACTCGGGCTTACTGCATTGTGGTGACTGTAAGTGTTTAAATGCCAATGCTAAAACTGTCATTTGGCATGCCTTACTCGCTAGTAGTACTAGCCTTGATATTTGTAATGGAGATGAAAATCTATGTGCTTAACTGCTTCAAGTGAATTCACTTATATGGAAAGCTGGCTCGTTATGCTACTTACCACTTATAACAACAACCCCAGTAATGGTTTAGCTAAGACCATCAGCTTTTATCTAAACAAGTTATTGTGTCATGATGATATTAACTTCTGTGGTGATAAACGTTGCGAATACCTTGCTATGCAAAGATTTTGGCACTGGCATGGGGCGAAGTAACTTACTCATTAATTTAACTAGAGTCTACTGCTTATTAGTGGAATTGAAATTATTACTATCAAGCCGATAATTTATATAATCTTTCATCTTTTGGTTTAGCATTTTCTTTCCTGTTAAACCAAATAGCTGACAAACAGTGTCACTGTCATGCTTTTGTATTAATCTGGCAATAAGCACTGAGCAATTTTTTATAACTTCATCAGAGCAATTTTTATCATCAAGCACTAAGTCATGTTTGAGCCATAAATAGAGGCTGTAACAGCAGCTACTATATAAACGTTCACCACAAGCAAATGCTTGAACATTCGAAATATCGAGGGTAGATAAGGTGCTTAAATCTTCTTTAGCACTTTGTCTTAATAGCAAAAACACAAGTTCAGTTGTTAATGTTTTGTATTCTTCTAAAAGTAAATAATCAAAGCTTTGATAGAAATTACTTTTGAAAAATTTCTGCCTTAGTTTTGTTGTTACATTTAACCCTTTAACCAATAAAGCAGAATGTTCTCCACTCGCTTTGTCCTTGTTAAAACCAATTCTAGTAATAGAAAATCCAGCGTTAAGCCAGAAAGATAGCAGTTCAGCATTAATACCAAAACTAGCGCCAAGAAAATCAGCCCCCTGCTCTATTGCGAGTAACTCAATATGGTTAAGAAACTTAGAGCCTATACCTAGTTGCTGAATTTGTGGGTGTACCGCAATACGCATAATGCGTAAATAATGATAACTAAATGCTTCTTCAAAACCACAGTGGCTGAATAATGACTGGGGTAAAAAGTGATTACGTAAACGACGTTTAGAATTTTTTACTGCACGAATATCATCATCATTCACACCATTACCCGCGCCTTCACTCATTAATAAAGCAACGGCCAGTAGCTCCGCATTACTCTTTTGTGAGGAAAACAGACAAGTTAATTGTATGTTCGGATTATCTAGCAGTAATTGTAAATCGCTCGGTTTAGTTTGATAATGCGCTGTCACCAACACAGCAAAAACTTGCTCTAACAAAACCTCATCAGCAAGCAACTGTTCAGCGGTAATAACTTTGAACACCTGATTATCAGGAACATCCCGCTCATCAACATTCACTTTTGACTGAGAGGGGTTCAATTGAGGTGTAACTATCGTTGTTAACCTGGGTAATTCTGCATTTAATAAACAGGCATCAAAAACTAATTGTTCGAGAGGATCTTCTTGCCGCCAACGGATTGGCTGATTTAGATGTAAACTAGTCCATTGGGGACATACCCTATCAAGCGTTTTTTGAAATTTTAAAGTAAATCCTCGACCTGCGCCTTCATAACCATGCACAGTGCTGGAAAAAACCATTCGATGATAACGACTCAGTAACTGCTCAAGCAAATACACAGGAATAGCTGCAGCCTCATCAACCAAAACAAGGTTAACTTTGCTCGGTACTCTTATTAATTGGTCTACCGGTATAAAAGCTAACGTAGCCTTGCCAAAGGTAATATGGTGAGCTTGCTGCTCGACTCCTATTAAACTTTGCTTTAACTGCTGATAAAAGACTGATAAAGCCTGAATATCTGGAGCGGTGATAATAATGCTAAAATCATCGTGCTCATGTGCCTTCATTAATTGAGCACAAGCAATAGCCAATGCTGATGACTTACCTCGGCCGCGATCAGCAGTTAACACCAAAGGTCTTTTTCTATGACCTGAAATTACTTTACCAACAGCGTTAACCGCACTGTACTGCTCTTGCGTGATACAGCCTAAGGGATAAGTGGAACAGGATTTTATGTTTTCTTGTATAGCAGGAACAGCACTATGAGGGAAAAGTATAGTTTGCGATTCAGTTATAACTGTATGAGCGCTCATTGCTGTGATTAATGAATAAAAACGTTTAAAAAACAAACTTTGTGCTGCTTTTTCAACTAACGGTGATAAGACTAAGAATAAAATACCGCCAGCTTTTAAGGTACCCGATAATGCTGCAAAAGCATCAATAGTAAACTGACTATCGACAAAAATAATGAGCTCACTTTCACTTCCTAGTTTATCTCGATAGCGCTTTTTTTGAACATTAGCAGTAAGTAGTGTGCTGTCGCCATATATTAGACATGCCGCATTGCTTGAGCATGACGAAAGTTCAGGATTAACGTTACCTACCAGAGCAGCTGATACTTGTTCAATAGATTTCAATAATGATGATGCCCATAACTCACCACCAGATAAAACAACCAAACGTCGTTCATTATTTGCTAATGCTTGCTTAGCATAATCATTAAACCAAGATAAAAAACCTTGTACTTGCATCATCTTTTTACAATCCTGAGAGTAGTTGTAAGTGAATAAAATTAAATTTATCAACTATGTTAAAACAAAAAACATAAAACCCCTGTATGTTTTTCCTACAATTTACTTCTATACTGCTTTAAACCACAAATGTACTAGGGTTAAATTGAAAAGCTTGATTTAGATCAAACTATTCGACCTAACAAGCGATTAAAATTAGTCATAAATCAGCTTACCTTAATCATAACCTTTCGAGAGCATTATGAATCAAGCAACATCTCCTGAACAACAAAAAAAATACGAACGAAATACTTTTATATTTTTAGCCATCTTTTTAGCCCCCATCCTATCAGTAATCATAGTTTCTGGCTTTGGTTTTGCCGTATGGTTCAGCCAACTTGCTTTCATGGGTCCACCTGGATCTTAAACAATTGCTTTCTAAAAAAACAAAAACTATGGAAAAGCTAGCCGATCCGTCTAGACGACGATTATTTCGCGGCCGTGTAAAAACACAGCAAGTAATGCGATTACCTTGGGTAATTAATGAAGCTGTTTTTACCTCTGGTTGCACTCAATGCCAAGACTGCATCAAGAGCTGTGAAACAAATATTATTGTCAAAGATGAAGAGGGTTTCCCTAAAGTTGACTTTGACCAAGGTGAATGTACTTTTTGCAATAAATGCATAGAAGTATGTGAGCAGCCATTATTTTCAGGGTTATTTCCTAAAGACTTTACTGAGAAAAGAACTGAAAACTATGCTAAAGAGAGTATTGACAAGGCTTGGCCTGTCACCTTGGAAATTAACGACAAATGTTTGGCAAAAAACAATATTTACTGTCAAAGCTGTCGTGATGAATGTGAAACGAGTGTCATTAAATTTAATTACCTCAATTCAAGCATTCCACAGCCGAGCATAACCGAAGTTGATTGTAGTCAGTGTGGCGCCTGTATTAGCGTGTGTCCACAAAGTGCAATCACCTTCAACTTCGAGCCAACAGCAAATTAAACTATATCACGAGTAATTATGACACAGAGTAAAGACAGTCAACCTTCTGAATATCACGTAGCCAGCTTTGTAGCTTATCCTATATTGGCGCAGTTGGATGAAGTAAAACAAGCCATTACAGACATTGAGGGTGCAGAAATCCATGTCACCAGTGAAGAAGGTAAAATCGTTTTCACTATGGAAGGCAGTAGTTACAGAGATATTGGCACAAAAATGGACATCATAAGAGTTCATAAAGGCATTATCAATTTATCACCGGTTTATCATCAAATCCTAGATGAGAGCACTGACAATGATGCCATACAACAAGAACCCAAAAATATATTAAAAGAATTAGAAAAAAATAAAACATAACCACATTTTAAAACCGAATCAAAATAAGTAAGAGGAAGGTGACACGATGACTATTAATCGCCGAGAATTTATTAAAGCCAATGCTATTGCAGCTGCAGCTGCAGTTGCTGGGGTATCTGTTCCTGCAGTTGCCTCAAATTTAATTACCAGCTCTGATATTACTAAACTAAAGTGGGATAAAGCCCCTTGTCGTTTTTGTGGTACTGGCTGTAGTGTTAATGTAGGCGTTATGGATGGTAAAGTTGTTGCCACCCATGGTGATATAAAATCACCAGTAAACAAAGGCCTTAACTGTGTAAAAGGTTACTTCCTTTCTAAAATAATGTACGGCAAAGACAGATTAACCACCCCGCTACTTCGTATGACCAATGGTAAATACGATAAAGAAGGTGAATTTACTCCTGTGTCTTGGGATCAAGCTTTTAATGTAATGGCTGAGAAAGCTAAAGATGCATTGAAAAAAGACGGTCCTGAAGCATTGGGTATGTTTGGCTCTGGTCAATGGACAGTACAAGAAGGTTATGCCGCAGTTAAGTTGATGAAAGCAGGCTTTCGTACTAACAACATTGATCCGAACGCTAGGCACTGTATGGCGTCTGCTGTTGGTGGTTTTATGCGTACCTTTGGTATCGACGAACCTATGGGTTGTTACGATGATTTAGAAGCTGCAGATGCCTTTGTATTATGGGGCTCAAACATGGCTGAAATGCATCCGATTTTATGGACGCGTTTAACTGATCGTCGCTTAAGTGCTCCTCATGTAAAAGTAGCGGTATTATCAACGTTTGAACATCGAAGCTTTGATTTAGCTGATAATGGCATGATCTTTACGCCACAAACAGATTTAGCTATTTTAAATTACATCGCTAACTACATTATTCAAACAGGTCGCGTTAATAAAGATTTTGTCAGCAAGCACACTAACTTTAGGTTAGGTGAAACGGATATTGGTTATGGCTTACGCCCTGAACATCCGTTAGAGCAAGCAGCTAAGAATAATGGCAAAACAGCAGGTAGCTCAACACCTATCGATTTTGATGAGTATGCTAAATTTGTTAGCACCTATACTGTCGAATCTGTCTCTAAGTTATCTGGCGTACCTGAACATAAATTAGAAGCATTAGCTGAGTTATATGCCGATCCTAAAATTAAAGTAACCTCTTTCTGGACTATGGGCTTTAACCAACATACTCGTGGTGTTTGGGCCAACAACTTGGTTTATAATATTCATTTATTAACCGGTAAAATTTCAACCCCAGGTAACAGCCCGTTTTCATTAACTGGCCAGCCTTCAGCGTGTGGTACTGCGCGTGAAGTGGGTACTTTCTCACACCGTTTACCTGCAGATATGGTCGTTAAAAACCCTAAACATCGTGCAATTGCAGAGAAAATATGGGACCTGCCTGAAGGCACTATTCCACCAAAACCTGGTTACCATGCCGTTTTACAAAACCGCATGCTTAAAGATGGCAAGTTAAACTTCTACTGGGTGCAGTGTAATAACAACATGCAAGCTGCCGCTAATACTAACGAAGAAGTTTACCCTGGTTACCGTAACCCGAAAAACTTTATTGTCGTATCAGACCCTTACCCAACAGTTACCGCACAGGCTGCTGATTTGATTTTACCTACCGCTATGTGGGTAGAAAAAGAAGGTGTTTATGGTAATGCTGAGCGTCGTACTCAATCTTGGTATCAAATGGTTGAAGCACCAGAGGGCGCTAAGTCAGACTTATGGCAGTTAGTTGAGTTCTCAAAACGTTTTAACGTTGAAGATGTTTGGCCTGAAGAGCTAATAGCTAAAAAACCAGAGGTACGCGGTAAAACTTTATTTGACGTACTTTATAAAGATTCATCTGTTGGTAAATTTTCACTTGATGAAGTCCCAGAAGATCGTTTAAATCATGACGCTCGCGATTTTGGTTTTTATATTCAAAAAGGCTTATTTGAAGAATATGCAACCTTTGGTCGAGGTCATGCACATGATTTAGCACCTTACGATAGATACCATAAAGAACGCGGTTTACGCTGGCCT
The DNA here is from genome assembly GCA_913063325.1 of uncultured Colwellia sp. Lineage (GTDB taxonomy): Bacteria > Pseudomonadota > Gammaproteobacteria > Enterobacterales > Alteromonadaceae > Colwellia. Next base: position 21,126 of record CAJXYE010000075.1, read on the forward strand.
GTAGTTAACGGTGTCGAGACAAAATGGCGCTTTAAAGAAGGGTCTGATCCTTATGTTAAGCCTGGCAGTGGTTGGGATTTCTACGGTAAACCTGACGGTCGTGCAATAATATTTGCTCTTCCATACGAGCCACCAGCGGAGTCTCCAGATGAAGAATACGACTTATGGTTATCAACTGGTCGGGTATTAGAACACTGGCATTCAGGCTCTATGACACAACGTGTGCCTGAATTATATAAAGCCATGCCTGATGCTCTGGTTTATATGCATCCTGATGATGCCAAGAAGCGTAATATGCGTCGTGGCGATTTAGTAAAGCTTATTTCTCGTCGTGGTGAAGTACAAACACGTGTAGAGACAAGAGGCCGTAATAAGCCACCAATCGGTTTAGTGTATATGCCTTGGTTTGATGCCAGTCGTTTGGTAAACAAAGTTACTTTAGATGCCACTGATCCGCTATCAAAACAAACGGATTTTAAAAAGTGTGCTATCAAAATAGTTAAAGTTTAGGAGTCGATAATGAAAAAATTTAACCTAGCAGTAATTGCCAGTTTATTGGTACTAGCAGTATCGCCAATGATGTACTCTCTAAACGCTAATGCAACAGATAAAGAAACAGTTAACTCTGTTGCAACACTTAGGGATGCAACACCTATCGATGTGCAGAAAGAGCCTAACATCATTCCTAAAGTGATTAACAAGGATATCAAGCAAGGACGTAATTACCCAATGCAGCCACCTGTTATTCCTCACACTACGCGTAGTTATGAGGTGAATAAAAACAATAACAAGTGTATGTCTTGTCATTCTCGTCACCGTACAGAGAAGACTCAAGCCCCTATGATTAGTGTAACGCATTACATGGACAGAGATGGTAACTTCTTAGCAGAAATGTCACCACGTCGTTACTTTTGTAACCAGTGTCATGTTACACAACTAGATGCAGAGCCTTTGGTCGAAAATACTTTCACTGATATGCACAGCTTAATGAAAGCAAAAACTCAATCAAAAGAGCATTAGGAGTTAGCATGAAAAATATCCTTATAATAGGCTGGAAAACCCTAAGTAAACCTAGTGGTTATTATAGTCTTGGTGCATTAGTTATTGGTGGTTTTATCGCCGGAATCATCTTCTGGGGTGGTTTTAACACCGCTCTTGAAGTGACAAACACTGAAGAGTTTTGTATTTCATGTCATGAAATGGAAAACAATGTCTATGAAGAGATGAAAACAACTATTCACTTTTCTAATCGCTCTGGTGTGCGTGCAACATGTCCTGATTGTCATGTTCCACATGCATGGACTGATAAAATAGCGCGTAAAATGCA
>CAJXYE010000076.1 GCA_913063325.1 uncultured Colwellia sp.
AAAACCGCCATGGTGCGTTTTTTGAATCTGATTGCTGGCGAGCCTGATATTGCTAAAGTACCAATCATGATTGACTCTTCTAAGTGGGACATCATTGAAGCGGGTCTTAAATGTATTCAAGGTAAAGGCATTGTTAACTCCATCAGCTTAAAAGAAGGTGAAGAAAATTTCCGTAAGCAAGCTGAGCTTCTTCGTCGTTACGGCGCTGCTGTTATTGTGATGGCGTTTGATGAAGAAGGGCAAGCCGATACCCGTAAGCGTAAATATGAAATTTGTCACCGTGCTTATCATATGCTTGTTGATGAAATTGGTTATCCGCCTGAAGATATTATTTTTGATCCTAATATTTTTGCCGTTGCTACTGGTATTGAAGAGCATAATAATTATGCGGTAGATTTTATTGAAGCGGTTGATGATATTAAGAAAAACCTACCACATGCGATGATCTCGGGTGGTGTATCCAATGTCTCTTTCTCCTTTAGAGGAAACAACCCAGTACGTGAAGCGATTCATGCGGTATTTTTATACTATGCCATTAAAAATGGTATGGATATGGGCATTGTTAACGCGGGTCAGCTCGCTATTTATTCAGATTTGCCTAAAAACCTAAAGCAAGCCGTAGAAGATGTTATTAACAATAGCGATGAAGATGCAACTGAGCGTTTATTAGATATTGCCCAAGAATTCCATGGTAAAGCCGGCGGACAGGCTTCAAAGGCTGATTTAACGTGGCGTGAGTTACCTATTAATGCGCGCTTATCCCATGCATTAGTGAAAGGTATTAATGAGTATATTGTTGAAGATACCGAAGAAGCACGCCTAGCCGCTGAAAAGCCATTAGATGTTATTGAAGGGCCATTGATGGATGGCATGAATACAGTTGGTGACTTGTTTGGCGCCGGAGAAATGTTCTTACCTCAAGTGGTCAAATCCGCTCGGGTAATGAAACAAGCCGTGGCCTACTTAAACCCTTTCATTGAGGAAGGGAAAACTGAAATAAGTACTAATGGTAAAGTGCTACTCGCCACGGTTAAAGGTGATGTACACGATATCGGTAAAAACATTGTTGGTGTAGTACTGCAATGTAATAACTATGAAATAATCGATCTTGGCGTGATGGTCTCATGTGATGATATTTTACGTGTAGCCAAAGAAGAGAAGGTTGATATTATTGGTTTATCAGGTCTGATCACACCATCCCTTGATGAAATGGTTTATGTTGCCAAAGAAATGAAACGTCAAAACTTCAACTTACCATTATTAATTGGTGGCGCGACTACGTCTAAAGCACATACAGCGGTTAAAATTGAACCGCAATATGATGAACCTGTAGTTTATGTTTCGAATGCCTCTCGCGCCGTATCAGTAGTAAGCAACTTATTATCTAGCGAGCATAAAGCAAAATTCTTTGCCAGTACTCAAGAAGAGTATGTCCGCGTACGTGAGCGTCATTATAAAAAAGGCCCGCGTTCAAGTTTAATTAGTCTTGAAGCGGCGCGTGCTAATGCCACTAAAATTAATTTTGAAGACTATACGCCGAAAAAACCAAACAAGTTGGGTGTTACTATCCTTGATAATATCGATTTGAACGAGGTTAGAAAATATATCGATTGGACGCCATTTTTCATGACATGGCAGATGTCGGGCAAGTATCCGTTAATCTTAAAACATGAAGTGATTGGTGTTGAAGCAACTAGCTTATTTAATGATGCTAACGCTATGTTAGATGACGTTATCAATAACAAGAAAATATCAGCTAGAGCGGTATTTGGTTTGTTCCCGGCGAACAGTCATCAAGATGATATTCAGCTTTATACCGATGAAAGTCGCAGTGAAAAGTTAATGAGGCTTCATCAATTACGTCAACAAAGTAAAAAACCAGCAGGGCAGTTTAATCGCTGTTTAGCGGATTATATTGCACCTGATGATTCTGGCATTGAAGATTATGTGGGCGCGTTTGCAGTATCTGCTGGTTTTGGTGTTGAAGATTTAGTGAAGGTTTATGACGCAGACCATGATGCCTACAACTCAATATTGTTAAAAGCGGTTGCTGACAGATTAGCGGAAGCGAGTGCTGAATATTTACATGAAAAAGTTCGTAAAGAATATTGGGGCTTTGCGCCTGATGAAGATCTCAATAATGACGCGTTAATTCGTGAAAGTTATCAAGGTATTCGCCCAGCACCAGGTTATCCTGCGTGTCCTGAGCATACTGAAAAAGGTTTGTTGTGGGAATTACTTAATGTTAAAGAAAACATTGATATGGACCTCACCTCAAGTTATGCCATGTGGCCAGGTGCCGCGGTAAGTGGTTGGTATTTCTCTCACCCTGAGTCTAAATACTTTGCTGTGGCAAAACTAGCTAAAGATCAAGTACTAGATTATGCCGCACGTAAGGGCATGACTATTGAGCAAGCTGAACGTTGGTTGTCAGCAAATCTAGATTATGAGCCTGAGTAACCTTTGGCGTTATACCAATTTGATTAAATTTCTTCCCAACTCAGAGCTTTACTCAATGTTCAATAACAAGGCAAATTTGTTTAGGTCTAGCCATTCTAAACCACATAAATTTAACGATGTTAGTGGTCATTGAGTAAGCTCCCATAGGGCGAATTTAAAGGGGTTATATGCGGCGTTATTGATTTTGATAAGGGAATAACCATTCTCTTCAATCAATGCCTTGCCTCTAAACCCTTTAACTTTCGCTGAGTGGGAAAGAACTTAATCAACTTGGTATTAATGCTAATGTTCATTGGGTATTAGGCAGATAAGTTTATAAGTAATTAGCAGAAAAAAAGGCAGTACCACTATAAATGGTACTGCCTTTTTTATGAATTACTTTTTTATGAAGTAAACTTGTTATGCTTTTAGTTATAACAAGTTCGTATCGGTTATGGAGCTGCTTGGTATAAGTCTGTTTGTTGTACTACAAACTTATCATTGAATTTGGCTGATAATACACCTTTACGATGTGCTAGTGCTGCTTGTAGTTTTTTGGCTACTTTAGCAATGGCAACATAAAGTTGCTTGTCAGAAGCATTTACGGTAACTTTTTCACCTTCATACAGAGTGGTAACTTCAAGTTTTTGTAAATGTGGCTCTACGGTAATGGTTGAGTCTAACGTCATAATAGACGGATAATGCTTAGAGATTTTTGCAAACTTATTCTCGATAGATTGCTTGATACCTTCAGTTATTTCAACGTGGTGTCCAGAAATTTTAATCTTCATAGTCTTACCTCTTTTGTTTATCTTCATCTTTGTCTTCATCTTCATAATCCTCCTTCAGTCATAAAAATGCAATAGAAAAAAGGTAGATAAATGCAATTAAATGTAACTTATTTTTTTACTCTGTTTTTCATTTTTTGGGCATGAAAAATGCACTTGGAAAATGAATGTTGAATAAATGAGGAATGAGTAGTTGAAGGAAGAGAAAGTGAGTTAAGGGCTTAAATAGTTGAACAAATCTAAGCAACACAATTAGAAAACGGCAAGTAAATTAAATTACTTGCCGTTTTTATTGTGTGCAGTCACTTGTTCTTAATAGTCTAAATAGCTTGCTTAAAATGCCTATCAAAGAAGTCCATGATAGTAGCGTTTAAATGCACCTTAACCTTTTTACCACGCATACTATGTTTACTGCCAGGGTAGGTCATTAATTCAAACAACTTACCTTCATCTTGTAAGGTTTTAATCAATTTTGTGGTGTTGGTAAATAATACGTTGTCATCAGCCATGCCATGGTAAACCATTAATGGGCCACTTAAGCCTGAAACATAAGGAAATACACTGCTTTTCTGATAGCCGGCTGCATTGACTTTAGGATGGTTTAAATAACGCTCAGTATAATGCGTATCATAGAGCATCCAATCGGTAACTGGCGCGCCACTAACACCCGCTTTGAAATAATCCCCAGCTTTAAACATAGTCATTAAAGCCATGTAACCGCCGTAAGAGTGACCAAAGATACCAATGCGATCTTTATCAACATACGGTAGTGTGTGTAGATATTTTACACCGGTAATTTGATCGTCTACTTCAACTTTGCCAAGCTCTTCATAAATGGGAAATTCAAAAGCAGTACCACGATAATTAGAGCCACGGTTATCAAGTTGATAAACAATATAACCTTGCGCAAGCATGTATTGAGTCATATCAGCGCCTTGCCATAAATTAGTTACACGTTGAGCGTGAGGACCACCATAAACCCTAACAATAACAGGGTACTTTTTACCCGGTTTCATATTTTCAGGTTTATATATTTTATAGTGCAAATTAGCTTGCCCGTCATCAGACTTTAAAGAGCCAAACTCAGGCATGACTAACGCATCATAATAAGGCGCGACAGGATGGGTAGGTGTCACTTTGTTTTCTGCTAACCAAGTTATATGCTCACCATTAGCTGCGTGTAAGCTTACTTGCTTAGGGGTTTTAGTATTTGAAAAACTATCAATATAACTTTCACTGGTAGCACTAAAGTTGATGTTATGAAAGCCATTACGTTTGGTAATTCGTTGTACATTTTCAGGAGATTTACCGCTAAGAGGTACTTTATATAAATGGCGTTCAAGTGGCGTATCAGCGCGACCAGTAAAGTATAGCCAGCCATTTTTTTCATCAACACGGGTCAGTGAATCAACTACCCACTCGCCTTTAGTCAATTGTGATATCAGCTCACCTTTGAGGTTGTAGTGGTAAAGGTGCTTGTAACCGTCACGCTCTGATGCCCAAATAAAAGTTTTATTATCACTTAAGAAGGTTAAATCTTTATGTAAGTTAAGCCAATGGCTAGATTTTTCGGTTAGTAGAGTCTTTTGGCGACGCTTTTTAAGATTATAGGTTTTTAATACTAAGGTTTTTTGATCACGACTTTGTAATTGGTAAGATAATTTTTTACTGTCACTAAGCCATTTTACTCGTGGAATGTAAATATCCTGATTATCACCAAGATCGACAAAGCGAATTCTTTTGCCTTTAATATCGGTAACCGCTAATTGAATATGAACATTATTAGTACCTGTAGCTGGGTAACGCTGTTCAATTAATTCAATCTTTTCAGCATATATTTCGTTACGAATAACCGTTTGCACAGGGGTTTCATCAACACGTAAAAAAGCAATGTGCTTTTCATTGGGCGACCACCAATAGCCGGTCATACGAGCCATTTCTTCTTGAGCAACAAATTCACTCATACCGTTTTTAATAGTACCAGTACCATCGATGGTTAACTGACGCTCTTCACCGGAAGCAATATTTAATACATAGATATTTTGCTCTCGAATATATGAAACAAAGTTACCTTTGGGTGAAAACTTAACGTCTGTTTCAAAACCCGCCGTCTCAGTTAAACGTTTAGCCGTTTTAGTCGTTAAATGGTAATAGTAAATATCACCATTAAGTGGAAACAACAAGGCACTACCATCTTGTGAAAATTGGTATTCCATAATACCAACACCGTAGATTCTCTGACGTTCACGGCGCGCTTTCTCTTCATCAGATAAGCTCTCTGGACCACTAAATAGTGACTGAGAGTCAACCAATAGTTTATTTTCTTTACTGGCTAGATTGTATTCCCATAAATCGTAACGATGTAAGTCATCGCTTTTACCTTGTAGGTAAGTTACCCGTGTTCCGTCAGGAGAGAATTTTAATGACTTGGGGGTTTGTCCATTAAGCGAAGGTGAACTATAAATGCGTTCAATAGTTAATTCTTCTGTGTTTGTTGCAACGAGTGTCGCTTTGATATTTTCATCAATTGCAAGAGCATTTGCATTTAGCGGTAAGGCTAATGAGCAAGCAAGGGCAATAAGTGCTTTTTTAACAGTAAATTTCATAGGAAAGTTATCTTATTAAGTTATTTTTTAGTTAATATGAATTGGTGGTTTCCGTGCGTTAATTTTATAACGGACATACCAAGTTTTATGACAGGCATTGTCTTTAAAACTGGCGTTGAGTGCAAGTTTGCTAATAATAAATATATTCTATAACGTGCCATTTATGTCAGTTAAACGGCACGTTATATGCCTTTAGTCGCTATTTTATCAATTCAATGAGTTCATGTATGGTTTTAACTGCCTTGATATTAGCGCCTAATCCTTCCATCGATTTATGGTAATTACGATAAGGAATATATATTTCGGTGAAGCCATGTTGGGCAGCTTCTTTTACCCGAGGTACACCACTATCTATCGGCCTAACATCTCCATTTAAACTCAGTTCACCCATAATGCAGGTATTTCTAGGAATGACAAAGTCGTTCAGACTACTTAACAGGGCTGATACCAGCGCTAGATCGATACACGTTTCAGACTCATCAATTTTTAAACCACCGACAATATTAAAAAAAGTATCGTGAAATATCTTTGTTTTAGTATGTTTACGAAGTATGCCTGTTAACATTTTAATTCTGTTCATGTTAAGGCCAACACAAACACGCTGCGGAAACTCGGCTTCGGTTTCAGTGGTTAAGCACTGAATCTCTAAAAGTAGGTTTCTGTTACCTTTGCGAATACAAGTAATTGTAGAGCCTGGGGATTCTGTGCTAGAGCCAGATAAAAATATCTCACTTGGGTTATCTACACTGAGCATACCGCGTTCACACATTTTAAATATACCAACGGTATCGATATCACCAAAACGGTTTTTGTTCGCTCTAAGAGTACGAATTTGACCGTCATTGGTGTCAATATGCAAAAGGGCATCAACGATATGCACTAGGGTTTGTGGTCCGGCAATTTCATTGTTTTTATTAACATGGGCAATAAGAAACATGGTGACATCGTTTTGTTTACAATATTGTGTTAACGCTTGAGCGGCACCTTTTACCTGAGAAGGTGAGCCTGGACTACCATTGGCATTTTCAGTAACAACAGCTTGAATTGAATCAATCACAGCAAACTTAATTTTGTTACTTTCTAACTCTTCTATAATTGCTTCTACACTGGTTTCAGAGAGTAAATAAAGATTGTCTTCGTTATAATCTAGCTTTAAACGCTGCACACGATTTTTGAATTGGGACAGTGACTCTTCAGCTGTACAATATAACGACGCGGTTGTTTGTGACATGCGAGCAATAAGATCTGAAAGTAACGTAGTTTTACCTGCTCCCGGATCGCCTGAAATAATATTGACAGAGCCTGTTGTGACACCGCCACAAAGCACACGGTCTAGCTCACCTATGCCAGTAAGTTGTTTTTCTGCGTCAGTGGTTTTTATTTCGTTTATTTTTTTAGAACCGCCACCTGTTAAGCCAGCATAACCGCCCGTATTTGTGCGAGTAACGCTATTTTTACTTGCTGATTTTGGTATTTTCATTTCTACCAAGGTATTCCATGCCCCGCAACGGCATTGCCCCTGCCATTGAGTGAAGCTCATGCCGCAATCGGTGCATACAAATTCTAACTTTGCTGCTTTTGCCATCTAGATTTTACCTACCTTTAAACGATAAAGTACCTGCAATAAGGATGTGTCATCACAGACGTATTATGCTAATTATACTAATTATGTGGTTATCAATAAAATACAATAGGGTGCAATAAATAACCTTTAATGTACAAAGTCATTGAGAGGCATGGAAATTGCTTGGTTTTTAATGATAAGGTTGAGTAGGTTATAATGATTTTGATTTTTTGTCTAAGCTAAAAATAACGATAATAATTGTTAACTATTAATAAAACTACATATAGCGATTAAAATTTTTGCTATAAGAGAAATAAATAATAACACTATGAATAAAAATTTCAGCAAACATCATAAAATCATTGAAGATTTTCGTGGTAAAGTGAATAAGTCAGGTTTTGACGGCAGCTTTAGTGAGGTGACAGAACACCTCACTAAGAATGAACGTTTTTTATTGAAAATGGAATTAAAACGTTTAGCGGGTGCTTGCACACGTGCCATTGATTTACGTGGCTTAGTTAATGGCGAATGTCAGTTATTTGACTTTCAAGGCCAAGCACATTTTTTAGATGAGGTAGCCATTGCTGCTTTCAAAGAAAGTGCCTCAATTTATGGCGGTTATACTTTTGGTGTTTATGAAGCAGTCAAAGATGCTAAAAACAGCTTTCGTAATCTTTATAAAAATGAGCAAATCACACCTAGTGCTATCGATAATAGCAGTAACAACAAGAAAGTAGGCACAGAAAAGCTCCAATATCCAGCCAAGCTTCACCTCTTAGAAAATTACCCTAACCGTGCAGAAGAGCGAATGAACTTTGCCATTGGTATTACACTAACGGTTGATAATAAACAGCCGGTAGTGACCAGCAGTATCGATATAAGTGTTAGAGGCATTAAATTTAAACTTATTAATGAAATCGCTTTATTTAAAGGTGATCAATTAACCATAGCATTTACAGGTTTAGAACAAGAGTTTCAATTTAGTAAAACTAGTTTATTTTACTTTGAAGTTAAAAATTCCTTACGTGATTCTGGTACCCAGATCATAGGTTGTCAGCGTGTAGATATCCCTGAGAATGATGGCTTTGAACGTTTTTTAGTGGGTTATATCCAAGGAAATAAACGCCGTTATAAAATAAATTTAGATAATAGCTTAGTCGCATTACAAGCAAGAAGTCTTGAGCAGTATGCATTAGTTAAATTAAATGAATTGGTTGTATTCATGCATAGCGCTAATGGTGATGAAGACAAAGCTACGCCACGCTATGCCCTAACAACTAAAAACAATCAAAAGTTATATCAATATTGGCGAGATGATAAAAATCGTTCGGCATTGCATTACCTTATTAATGTTGAACGTTTTCAACGGTTACAGGCCTTACAGCAGCATGGCAAAGACTTATTGGTTTTTAGCTTCATTCATCAACATAAAGGTCATAAGTTTTTTTATACTGTAGATGAAGAGCAACTTAAAGATGATAGTGCTTTTTTTATGCGATTTTTAGCTTTTGCTGCCAGTAAAAATACCTTTGCCATAACGGCATTAAAATTTCATAAAATGAATCCAGAACAGGCTTATTCACCTTTTACTTTATCAACGGCTATGACTAAGCAGCAAAACTATATAAACCCCCCTTTAACAGATGAAGTGAATCATATTCTTGCTAACTTGCCTTGTGCAGTTACTGCAACGGATGTTACCAACTCAAGCGAGGTTAGTGATTATCAAGCGCTAGGTTATACCGGTATTGATCTTGATAGACTTAAAAGCTTTGGTCATAAATACAGTGATAAAGAAAACCAAGTGGATGAAATAACTTTAGGTTTTGGTCATCAACGTCAAGAAGTACGGTTTAAGTACCAGACTCCGGTAGTTATTGAGTGTGATGAGTTGAATTGGACAGGGCAATCGGCAGACTTCTCAGTCTCTGGACTGAAAATTAATATAGAAGTTACTGCGACACTTTCTAAAAATGATATTGTATTTTTAAGTTTTCCAAAGTTACAAAAAATAACCTCAGCTTTCGACCTTAAAAAATTACCTTACAAGGTCATGAGGGTAAGTAAAAATAAACGTGTGGTAAGTTTACGTGTGTCTGTAAAAGAACACCAACATATAGGTAGGTCATTTTTCAAACTGTTAATTGATAAAAATAAAAACAAGTTAACGCCGGATGAATATGCCATGTTAACACCTGGTTTATCAGGTGCATTAAGAACCTTGTATGCTGTAAATATGGTAATACCTACGGCAATGGTGCAATCAAGTGGTAGTCGCTATAAAGTAGAGAGCATAGTCGCAGGGCAAAACGGTTATCAAAGCCATAAGAACTTATTATCAGCCATGTTACGTTTAAGTGATAGGCACGGTTATTACAATTTATATCCTATTTTAGGCAATTTACAGGTCAGTAATTTACTCGATCAATATATGAAAAACTTATTGGCAAGTGATGCCGCTGTTAGTGAACTGATTTATATTGCCATTGACCCAAGTATTAGCGATATTGAAAAGTCGGTAACGATAAAGCAGGCGAGTGAATTAAAGACTGCACAGATGAGAAACTTTTTTATTAAAAAGTCTTTGAAACAAGGTGATTTTTATAGTTTACAATTAAAGCTGTCGCGTACTGATGAAGCGAATATGGAGCATTTAAATCCTGAGTTGGCTTATATAGGCTCTTATGCAATACATAGGGGTAAGCAACTTGAACAGGAAATATATAGTGTTGCAGGGGTAGTTCAGCTAATGGATGTAACACAAGAAACGCTGTTCAGATATACTTTAGCTAACTAGGGTTAACTAAAGCAGTTAATATTTTTGATGCTAATAATTAGCATCAAAAATAGCTTAAGTTAAGCTTGTATCATTTTAACTGGTCTAAATACTTAGGCTAACCAATGTAAAAGGCAGTCTAAACCTTGCTCATTAATACTACTGTCAGCTTGTGCTAGTACGATGGGCTTAGCGTGAAAGGCAACGCCAAAACTTGCCGCAGCCATCATCACTAAGTCATTAGCACCATCACCCATGGCAACCGTTTGGTTTTGTGGTATTTGATATTCTTTAGTTAAAATGGCTAGAGAGTCGGCTTTAACTTGCGCATCGACTACATCACCTAATACCTTACCAGTAAGCTTACCATCGACAATTTCAAGGGTATTAGCAAAGGCTGCATCTAAGTGTAAAGTGTCCTTTAAATGATCAGCAAAATAAGTAAAGCCACCTGAAGCAATAGCAATTCGCCAGTTATGTTTTTTCAGCTCTAAGATCAGTGGCTTTAATCCAGCCATTAATGGAATGTTTTTGGCGACATCACTTAATATACTTTCTGGTGAATTAGCTAATGTTGCCACACGTTGATGTAAGCTTTGTGCAAAATCAAGTTCACCCAACATAGCACGCTCAGTTACTTCCGCCACTTCTTCACCAACACCGGCTAATTTGGCAATTTCATCAATACACTCAATTTCTATCGTGGTTGAGTCCATATCCATCACTAACAAGCCAGGCTCACTTAAAGTCGGTACTTGCGTTACTAAAGCGGCCTCAATGTTATTCGCGAGTGCGAAGTCAGCTAAAGCTTTACGTGCTTGAATAAAGTTAGTGCAGTTTACTTGAAAGCGACAACTGGTTTGATTATTACGGTGGTTAATTGTGGTAAGCGTTGTGATTTGAATTTGTGTATTATTTTGTAGTGCCAATAGCTGCAATAATGAAATTTGCTGGAATACGACGAGCTCTACTTGTACTTCTTCAGATGCTTCTGACAGAGTATCATTACCTAAAGTGAGTGCTTGCTCTGATAGAGCAAAGGAGACAGGTAATTGAATGTTAGTTAGTTCTTGCGCTAAATACTGTTCAAGCGATAGGGGTAAAACATTGGCGATATAAGACACGTTAGCTCTCTAGGGTATTGGTATTCTGTATAATAATAAACTTCACATCAGTTCATAATCTAACTATAGTGACACTATCAATGGTCTAAAATAGTCATCTGTGTTTTTATGAAGCAAGCCGAACAGCCTTTATACCCTAAATTATCGTCGATTTATAATAAAATTCTGCAATTAGCTAGTGCGATTTTGCTTATCATAGTACTGATGAGTATCTTACAGGCTAGTGGCGGGAAAAATAGCGATAACTTAAGGGCACATTTTAACTATATTGCTAAGCAGCAACTGCAGCAAGCTATTGCTGGCGCTGCTGTTATTCTTGAGCAAACGCATAAGAATAAAAAAGATAAAGAAGACTTTTTAAAGCGTTATCTTGATGGTTTAACAAAAGTTAACTTTGTTAAACAAGCGCATTTATATGATGCTTCAGGGGCTTTATTAGTATCGAGTGTTTCGGTGGAAAAAGATAAGCAGGGCAATGATCTTACTTCACCCAAGGCTAAAAGCATTAATGATCTTTATGGTATTTCGCCACATCAACGTAACCTAACAGATACCTTAACGCCTTTTGTTGAAGAGATTAGGTATACAGATTCAAGCAGCTATAAACTTCACGGTTATTTACGATTCACCATCGAGCAGTCATATTTAATTAACATATTAGCTAAAGCAGACGAAGAACAGCAGTCTTTGCAGCGTTTAATGTTGCTATTAGCTGGTGTGATTGGTTTTTTACTTACTCGAGGATTAAATCGCTTCAGTAGGCGAGGTTATCGTTTAAGCGAGAGTACTGAAAAGGTTAAAAAAGTATAACTACTGGTTACCACTCAAAATCCCAAACCTACTGAAACAGGAATATTGAACGGTGAGGGGATTTGCTAGTTATTTAAGTGAAGAAAACCTGTTCGATATTATGCTCAAGTTGTTCAGCGATTTCTTCGGAACTCTCTGTCCGGATAGTTGTTAAGACATTAAAAATCTTGATTAGATTGATTGGAGAGTTAGTTGCTACTTCTTGACTTATAGCTTCTTTAGCCATGAACTCTTTACTTTTTACTTCAGTACCCATTACCTCAGGGCTTAGCGGCATTGATGGTGCATCGGTCTCTAATACTAAACTTTCAAGCGGCAAACGTTTAACAGTGTTTATCGTTTTCTTAGCGCGTGAATAGGTAATGGTACTGCCAATACCGAGTTTAAAGCCTAAGTCTAGGTAATCTTTTGCTTGTTGATAGCTCCCCGAAAATCCATGAATAACACCAGAACGTGCGAGTTTATATTGTTTCAACATGGGAACAATATATTGATGGGATTGCCTATGATGGATTATTACCGGTAAGTCATTTTGCTTAGCAAGATTAAGTTGACAATCAAAAAAATGTTGCTGTTTTGCTAACTCTTTTATCGGCTCGTCACTTCGCTTGATATTTGCGCCATCTATGCCGGTTTCACCAATGGCAATAATGTTACTCTTTTCTAGGGTTACTTTAGCCGTTAATTGCTCTAGGTGGACGTTATTTAATCCGTCTAAAAACCACGGATGAATGCCTAAGCACGCATGAAGCTGAATAGGTTTATTATGATAGCGCTTCGCTATGGTGAGTACGTTATCAAAATTATCAGGAGAAATTGCTGGCACGATTATACGGTTGATAGCTAACTTAGCGCACTGTGCTAGTAAACTAGGTAGTTGTTCTCTAAATACAATATCATCAAGATGGCAATGACTATCGGTAAACTGCATCATTGCCTCCTTGATCAATCTTGGTTGAGAATATTTTTACTTTTTATCGCTTACTTTTTACTTTATTAGAACATAATTAACGGTATTAATTTATAACTAGTTAGCGTAAGTGAAAGGAAAATGCACGGAGCTGACGATAGTCAGTGAGTACCTTTGACGAATCAATTACGCTAATTAGGCCTAAATTTAGATCGTTACACTCTTAATTTAAATCTAGATCATACTAGTGAAAGAAACAAAGCACGGAGCTGACGAATGTCAGTGAGTATTTTTGTGACGAATCAATTGTGTGATCTAGGTTAAATTTACATGCGTTCCATTACTTCAATGCCTAAAATATCTAAGCCTTGCTTTAAGGTATCGGCGATAACTTTACATAAAGCTAAACGCGAGGCTTTAACCTCATCACTGATACCTTCTTTAAGAATAGGACAGGCTTCATAAAAACTCATGTAAAGGCTAGCAAGCTCGTATAAATAATTACATAACAAGTTAGGCGTGCCTTCACTAATCACAGCATCAATAACATCTTCAAGTTGTAATAATTTTAATGCTAACGCTTTTTCTTGTGGTTCAGCTATGTTTATAACTGAAGTATTAATTGCGGCATTATTTTCTGTAGTACCAGTTTTACTCTCTGCCTTAGAGAAGATACTTTGAATACGAGAGTAAGCATATTGTAAGTAAGGAGCAGTAGCACCTTCAAAGCTCAACATCGTTTTCCAGTTGAAAATGTAATCACTAGTACGGTTTTTCGATAAATCGGCAAACTTAACTGCACCAATACCCACTTTCTTTGATATTTCAGTTAAATCGGCATCGCTAATCTCTGGGTTTTTCTCTTTGATTAACGCAGCTGCACGCACGATGGCTTCATCAAGTAATTCTGCTAACTTGATAGTACCGCCAGTACGGGTTTTAAATGGCTTGCCATCATCACCCATCATCATACCAAACGGACAATGTTGATAACCAACATTATCAGGTAAGAAGCCAGCTTTACGGGCAACAATCTCAACTTGTTTAAAGTGTAATGCTTGACGAGCGTCAGTAAATATAATGATGCGATCAGCTGCTAGCTTACCACTACGGTAGCGACACGCTGATAAATCAGTAGTGGCGTATAAGAAACCGCCACCTGATTTTTGTACTATGAATACTGGTGCTTCGCCATCTTTGTTAGCCATTTCATTAATGAAAACAACTTTAGCGCCTTGGCTCTCTTCGGCAATTTTTTTCGCCATTAGCTCATCAATCACGGCAGATAAATCATCGTTATATGCGCTTTCGCCCATAATGTCTGAGCGTTTTAATGATACATTTAATTTAGCGTAAATTTCTTCACTGTGGGTGATTGAAATATCAATAAATTGTTGCCATAACTTGGCACAAGCAGCATCGCCACTTTGTAACTTAACAACGTCTGCACGGGCTCTATCGGCAAATCCTTCTTCGTTATCAAAGCGAACTTTTGCTTCACGGTAAAAGTTCTCTAAATCAGCAAGCGCTGTTTCTGCAACTTCATCACTGGCAAGTTTATCGCTTAAATGTGCGATTAACATACCAAATTGTGTGCCCCAATCGCCCATGTGGTTTTGACGAATAACTTTGTCACCACGAAACTCGAGTGCGCGTACAACGGCGTCACCAATGATAGTTGAGCGTAAATGACCAACATGCATCTCTTTAGCAAGGTTAGGTGCTGAATAATCAACAACGACTGTTTGTTGCTTATCATCAGCAGCGATGCCTCGCTGTGCTACGCCAATGTTGTCATCTTGGGCAACGTGGTTTAATTGTGTAGCTAACCAGTCATCACTTAAATGAATATTAATAAAACCAGGGCCTGCTAATTCAATTTTGCTTGCTATACCGTCTAGGTCTAACTCAGCAACAACCTTAGTGGCTAACTCACGTGGGTTAGTTTTTAATTTTTTAGCTGCGCCCATAACACCATTGGCTTGATAATCACCAAATTCTGGGCGGTTAGATAAACTTAGCGCAGGGTTAGTGCCTTGTGGTAAACCCGCAGCAACCATAGCCGCGCTGACTCTCGTACTCAAAATTTCTTTAATATTCATAAATAGACTCTTTTTCATTATTATTTGATTCAATACAGGCATCAATCGTGCTCATTGACATGCGTCAACTCCGCGCGTTTTCTTTTGTCTTGAACCAACTAACCGCGAAAAAGAAGCTATTACGCAGTTAGTAAAAATTTATTTGTTTTTGATATTTTACTTAATAGAATATCAAAACTTTTTAATTCATTCAGGTTTGGTTAAGTAGATAGCGTTATAGCAAGGCGCTTAATCATTTTTATAAAGGAGCTTAGTACACTAAGTGACCGCATAAAAATTATTAAGCAACGCTGCTAGAACGTTATATACGACACCAAACTAGTGCTCGCGGGTCGAGTGGAACGTGATATCAGGATTACGTTCTTGGGCTAGCGATAAATTAACCATAGTCGGTGCGATATAGGTTAAGTTATTGCCGCCATCTAATGCGAGGTAATCACCTGATTTTTTCTTAAACTGCTCTAAGGTACGTTCATCATCACAAGTACACCAGCGCGCTGTAGCAACACTAATAGCTTCGTAAATAGCATCAACTTTGTATTCAGTTTTTAATCGTTGTACAACAACTTCAAACTGCAATACACCCACTGCGCCAACAATCATATCGTTGTTAATGAAAGGTCTAAATACCTGTACAGCACCTTCTTCAGATAGCTGAATCAAACCTTTTTGTAATTGTTTCGCTTTTAATGGATCACGTAAACGAATACGGCGGAACATTTCAGGGGCAAAGTTAGGTATACCGCTAAATTTCATCATTTCACCGGCAGTGAAGGTATCACCTATTTGAATACTACCGTGGTTATGTAAACCGATAATATCCCCAGCATAAGCCTCTTCAACGTTCGAACGATCGCCAGCCATAAAAGTTACTGCATCGGCAATTTTTACGTCTTTTCCAAGACGAACTTGTTTCATCTTCATGCCTTTTTCATACTTGCCTGAGCAAATACGCATGAAAGCGATACGGTCTCGATGTTTAGGATCCATATTGGCTTGAATCTTAAAGACAAAGCCAGAGAATTTTTCTTCCTCGGCAGTTACTTCACGTAAATCTGTTTTACGTGGTAATGGTTTAGGTGCCCACTTAGTCAGACCATTAAGCATGTGATCAACACCAAAGTTACCCAATGCGGTACCGAAAAATACCGGTGTTAATTCACCGTTTAAAAATTCTTCTAAATTAAAATCATGAGACGCGCCAGAAACAAGCTCTAACTCTTCTCTTAGATCGTCAGCATAGCTACCAATGATTTTATCAAGTTCAGGGTTGTGAAGACCTTTTATAATGCGCTCTTCTTGAATCATGTGACCTAGGCCCGATTGATATAAGACAATTTCGTCTTCAAGAATATTATAAATGCCCTTAAATTCTTTACCCATGCCTATTGGCCAAGTAATAGCTGCACATTTTATTTTTAATACTTCTTCAACTTCATCCATGACTTCCATTGGGTCACGTACATCGCGATCCATTTTGTTCATGAAGGTAATTATTGGCGTATCACGAAGACGTGTTACTTCCATTAATTTAACCGTACGTGCTTCAACACCTTTGGCAACATCAATTACCATCAAACATGAATCAACGGCGGTAAGCGTTCGGTAGGTATCTTCCGAGAAATCTTCATGACCAGGGGTATCAAGTAAGTTTACTAAACAGTCTTTGTAAGGGAATTGCATTACCGAGGTGGTAATTGATATACCACGTTCTTTTTCCATTTCCATCCAGTCAGATTTTGCGTGTTGACCTGACTTTTTACCTTTTACCGTTCCCGCTCTTTGTAAGGCTTGTCCAAACAAAAGTACTTTTTCGGTGATGGTGGTTTTACCCGCATCGGGGTGAGAAATGATGGCAAAGGTGCGACGTAGATCGACCTGCTGTTTCTGTACAGACATGCAAAGTACCTGTTAAGTAAATAGTAGAGAAGCAGCTATAGCACTTGGCTTAATATTAGGCTTCTCATCATTATTAGAAAATTGCGCGTATTGTACCATTAAAATAGAAAAAATCTGTAAAAAGCACTGTTATTCTTAAGGTAAAAAAATGGACAGCTAAAAACGAGTCTATTCTCATATTAAGTATTAATTTATGCTCTTAATTGATTTGTTCGAAACACCTAAAGACAACTATTTATGCTCAATAGGTGAAGTAATAAATACCTTGTTATCCATATACTCTCTGTCGGGCTATTTGTGATTGTTGGACCTAAATGTTTTTAAAATGAACATAAAATAAATCGGGGGGTATTGAGATATTCTAGACGAAAAAAAACCTTAACATTGCTGTTAAGGTTTCGTTCCTTCTCAAAAAGAGAATAGATGGTGCCGACTGCCGGAATCGAACTGCTGTACGTTCATGAATTACTGATTCAATCAGTAGGGCGGTTGTTACTTCGGTTTGAGTAAATGACAGGCAATAAAAAAGCCTCAACATAAATGCTGAGGCTTCGTTATGAATGGTGCCGACTGTGGGAATCGAGCTGCTGCACGTTAATGAGTTACTGATTCAATCAGTCGTGGCTTGTTAAATTGCAGACGAAAAAAAACCTTAACATTACTGTTAAGGTTTCGTTTCTTCCTTTCGGAATGAATGGTGCCGACTGCCGGAATCGAACTGGCGACCTACTGATTACAAGTCAGTTGCTCTACCAACTGAGCTAAGTCGGCACACAAAGCTGTGTGCAATATTTAAGTTTTATTTAAACAACCTAAATACTTTTGGCACCGAAGTATTACTTAATATTTCTATTGAGCACCACTTCTGTAAATGGTGCCCCGACCCGGATTTGAACCAGGGACACGAGGATTTTCAATCCTCTGCTCTACCAACTGAGCTATCGGGGCTAAACATGTTTAACTCGGCTGTATTTCGCCACCTCGTTAAGACGGGGCGTATTAAACTGTTTTTCTTTTCTCCCGTCAACTACTTTTTTACATTATGCTAATATTTTGTTCTTTCGCCATTAAAATAAGTTTGTTTAGGGTAGAAATTGAGCTGTTGCGGGTTAATTAGTCGCTTATTTAATTTTGAATAAACTTATTCATTTGATATAGGATTAAATAATTACTTTTGTTAAAGCTGAAATAAAACAATCGATATCCTCTTTACTAATATCTAAATGCGTAACCAAGCGCATGTTTTCACCCGGAGATATGATAATACCTTGTGCTTTTAGCGTAGTAGCGACGGCATAAATATCGATAGATTTATTGACCTTAACAAACACCATATTAGTACTGACCTGCTCAACGTTAATGTCAAAGCCAGTAATAGTATTTAGTTGAAGCGCTAAATATTTAGCATTTTTGTGGTCAATTTTGAGTTTTTCGACATTTTCGGTTAAGGCTATTTTAGCTGCGGCACAAAGAATGCCCGCTTGACGCATACCTCCACCCAGTACTTTTCGCCATCGACGAGCTTTGGTTATTAACTCAGTAGAGCCTAATAACAATGATCCAATAGGAGCGCCCAAACCTTTAGATAAACACACAGACATAGTGTCAAAGTATTGTGCTATTTCAGTAACATCCACGTCTAATGCTGTCGCTGCGTTATAAACTCTGGCACCATCTAAATGTAGGCTTAAATGATGCTTGTTAACAAACGTTCGAAGTTGTGCTAAATAGCTTAACGGTAGTACTTTTCCATTAATGGTATTTTCAATACTGACAAGTTTTGTGCGGGCAAAATGTGAATCATCTGGTTTAATCGCTTGTTCAAGTTTAGCTAAACTAATAGTGCCATCTTTTTCGTTTTCTATGGGCTGTGGCTGCACCGAACCAAGCACCGCAGCACCACCACCTTCAAATTTATAGTTATGGGCTTGTTGGCCACATAAATACTCATCACCACGCTCACAGTGCGCCATAAGGGCTAATAGATTAGCTTGCGTACCTGAGCTACAAAATAGTGCAGCTTCAAAACCATGACGCTCTGCTGACCATTGCTCTAATTCATTTACTGTAGGGTCATCACCATAAACATCATCACCGACCTCGGCCTGAGACATAGCATCACGCATTTTTAAACAAGGTCTAGTAACAGTGTCAGAGCGAAAATCTATCATTTTTGAATCCATATAGAGTAGGTAAGAACAGCAAAGTATAAACGGTTATGTAGACGTAAAATATAAGTAAATGGCATAAGTAAATGAAGTGTGAATAAAAATGGCACGAACTAACGGATATCGCTGATGCTATTTTCCAATTCGGGTATTTACGCTAGGTTACTCCTATTTGGTGCATGTCACTAACTACCTGATGAATCGATATGGTGTAATAAGTGGCAATTAACATAATGCGCTGTAGTTCGTGATTAGGTAGCTGAGCCTGACCTCGACATAACTTGCTCACAGATTGAATGCAAAGAGAGTAGTTCGTTTGATCTACTGTTTGTTGCTTACTTTCAATTTCTATTAATGCCAATAAGGCAGTAAGTTCATGATTTGCTAGAGGGCTGAAGTTTGTATTAGCAAATAAATATCCTTCAATAGGCGTTAAATTTTGCTGATCACGTTGGCATAATCCATCCCGCAATGCTTTATTACTTTCAAATAACATCATAGAGCGTAAATAGTTAAATGGCGGTTGAGTGCTGGTTTCTACTAAGTGATTGTTAGTAAATAGGTAATGCAAAACATTGCGTTGTTGAGGATCAGTTCTGTTGAAGTTGTCTTCTATTTGTAATGCAGGGGTGAAAAAACTCAAGGTATCGTTCGTTTTTATTTTGGCAATAAGTTGACTGGAAATACCTTTTTTCTCTATAAAACTGGTCGCTAACTGTTGATAAAAATCAAAACTAGATGATTTTATTTGTCCTTGCTTGAACATAAAACCTAATTGGTCGATGTTTTCAACCTCCTCCGAATCTAGATAATGCTGTAGCAGGGCTTTAAGGTCCATTTTGGTCAATAAACTCACTAGTGTCTGTAATTGTTTTTGCATTGTTTAGCCTTATCAATGATATGCAATAATTGCCTGTCAAAAGTATATCAAATTAATTGATTATTAATATATCAAACCAGTTCCCTCATAACATACTGGCTATCGCTACGACTAGATAAAGCTATTGGACAATGCTAAAAATAGGGAAGAGTACTAAAGGTAATTGAGCTTATACCAATTTGATTAAATTTCTTCCCAACTCAGAGCTATACTCGATGTTCAATAACAAGGTAAATTCATTCAGGTTTAGTCACTCTAAATCAAATTAATTTAACGAAGTTAATGGGCATCGAGTAAGCTCCCAAGGGCGAGTTTAAAAGGCTTACACACATCGTTATTGATTTTGAGAAGGGAACAACCATTCTCATCAATCAATGCCTTGTCTCTAAGCCTTTTAATTCTCGCTGAGTGGGAAAGAACTTAATCAACTTGGTATTACACTTTCTAGATATTTTCAGACTTTACAAACAGATTCAATGAGCTTAATTTAATGAACTATTACCAATATATTGAGAAAGTATGAAATATGTCAAGTTAGGAAGTAGTCCTATAAATGTATCGCGCGTTTGTTTAGGTAGCATGACTTGGGGAGTACAAAATACTCAAGCAGATGCTAACGCACAAATTGATTATGCCCTAAAAAGAGGGATAAATTTTATTGATACTGCTGAAATGTATGCAATACCACCAAGCGAAGAAACCTACGGTAAAACGGAAAGTATCATTGGTAACTGGTTAGCTAAAAATCCAGCCCTGCGTGACAATATTGTGTTGGCTTCAAAAATTGCAGGCCCTGGATTCTCTTACATTCGTGATGGCAGTCACATTTCTGGAAAAACGGTTGTTGAAGCTGTAAATGGTTCATTGAGCAGATTACAAACGGACTACATCGACTTATATCAACTGCATTGGCCTAACAGGACATCGCCACACTTTGGTAATCATTGGACTGAAGGTATTCAATACACTGATGTTAATGCGGAAGAACAAACAGAGCAAATGTTAGATATTTTAAGTGGTTTATCTACCTGTATAAAAGAAGGGAAGATAAGACATTGCGGATTGTCAGATGATACGCCTTGGGGCATTAATCAATATCTACGATTAAGTGAAAAATACGATTTACCCAGAATGGTTTCTATTCAGAATGAATTTAGCTTGCTGCAAACAAAAGATTGGCCTTATTTAATCGAGAATTGCATTAATGAAGATATTGCTTACCTACCTTGGTCTCCTTTAGCTACCGGTATATTGACGGGTAAATATATTGATGGCGCTCGACCACAAGGTAGTCGCTGGACGTTTATGCAACGTAACGGTTTATTTAGAGATAGTGATTTATCTAATAAAGCAGCAACAGCATATGTTGACTTGGCAAAGCAACATCATATCTCGCCAGCACACTTAGCTTTAGCTTGGTGTGATCAAGTTAATGGGGTTACCTCCACTATTATAGGCGCTACAACAATGGCACAGCTTGAAGAAAATATTGATGCACTTGAGCAACCACTTTCACAAGAAGTGCTAACGGATATTAATCGGTTACTAAAAAAGTACGCTATGCCATTTTAATAACTGCATACGATGAGATATAAAATATTAATTGGGGTTGATTTTAGGTACTGAGGAAAGGTGGCCTATGCGAATCATCTTTATTTAATTATTTTTAGCCGCTATATAAGTTTTACTTATTTCAGCAAAATTCAGACGAAAAAAAACCTTAACATTGCTGTTAAGGTTTTGTTTCTTCTCCGAAGAGAATAAATGGTGCCGACTGCCGGAATCGAACTGGCGACCTACTGATTACAAGTCAGTTGCTCTACCAACTGAGCTAAGT
>CAJXYE010000077.1 GCA_913063325.1 uncultured Colwellia sp.
CCCGCAAGGTTAACCAGATTCTCTAGCAATCTGGAGCTAACTTTTACCATTTCCTGAGGCGCTTTACGTGTAACGCCTGGTGCTTCAGTAGGCGCTGCATGTGGCGAAACAGGTATTACTGAAGTTTCAGATTCATCAACTGGAGTCCGGTTAAAGGGAACAATTTGCGCTGCTTTTTCATTAACCAGCGATAAACCAGGACCTTCAGGCTTGCCTAAAGGTACAACATTTTCAGAAAGATCCTTAACCTCAATGTCTTCAGAAACGACTTCAATCGGAGCAATCTCTGGAGCTGCGGTTAATACACCTTTAAGTTGCTGATCAACAGTTTCCACTCTCGCGACAAGAAGGTCATATTGTTGATGCACACTGGCAAAAAAATCATTATCCGCTTCAATATTCTCGAGTTGGGCTTTTAATAAATTGGCTTCAACTTTACCCATCACCCAAGTAATTTGCGTATGTGGCCATTGCCGCTGGATATTTTGCACAGCAGAAACTGCATGACAAACGTCACCAATCGCAGATAATCGTAATAAACACAAGTTTTTTGGCGCTGCTATTTGACCCGGCATAAAGGATTCACCACAATAGAGAGAATATTGAAAAATTAATAATTCGGATGACTATTATCTTGAACCCATCGACAATTGTAAAACCCTGCTGCGAAAAAAATGTACAAAATAACAATATTTATTGTCTTTATGATGCCAACAGAGTTGATAACTTTTCAACTGATATGCTTGATAGCCATTATTGGCAAAAAAAGAATGCAATAGTAGGTTCTGCACAAGGGCGAGGTACAACGTGGTTTGTACAAATTCAACAGCAGCAATGGGTATTAAGACATTATTATCGTGGTGGCATGATCGGAAAAATTGTTGATGATAAATATTTTTATACTAATCAATTAGCAACTCGAGCAGCTCGTGAATTTGAGCTACTTAAAATATTATAAACGTTAAATTTACCTGCGCCTAATCCAATTGCCTATCGCGTCATTAGAAAAGGATTCTTTTATCAAGCTGATTTACTCAGTGAACGTATTGTAAATGCTGAGGATTTGGTAGCGAAATTGAGCACTTCGACAATATCAAACGAGTTGTGGCAAAAGATTGGCGCAACCATAAAGCAATTTCATCAGCATGGCATTTATCATCACGATTTAAATGCACACAATATATTAATTGATCAAGACAACAAGGTTTGGTTAATAGACTTTGATCAAGGTGAACAACGCAAAGTCGCCGATAAATGGCAACAAGCCAACATGGCAAGACTACGTCGATCATTTAACAAAGAACAGCAACGCTTAGAAAATTTTCAATGGCAAGAGAATCATTGGATAACATTAATGCAGGGATATGAAAAATAATAAGACAGCCCAGTAACTTACTGGGATATCAGTAAACTAAGTCTATGCAGCGACGCTATCTTGACAACGTTGACGATACATCGCACGAGCTTCAAGAAATTCGTCCATTGCACTGTCTGTAATATAAGGGTGGATAATCACTAATATTTTTAAAACGCCCTGATAAAATACCGCATCGTTGATATCTTTATCATTATTTTGGGTTTGATAAAAGCTCAGCCAAAAGGTATTCACTAAACGTAGAATACTAACAATATCAGGCAAGTCTGCTTGTTCAAATGTCATCATATCCGCTTCTTTAAGTGATAATAACAATTCACTTACTCGAGTTGAGATAATACTTTGCACTTCAACATATTTATCATGTAATGAAGGGTTTTTAGCTAATAAAACTGGAAGATTACTATAGAAAAAACGAAATTTCATCATCGCATGAAACACCACATCCATATATAAAATAATGGCATCAAGTGGTTTTACATCAGGAGTAACTTCCGGCATGGTTTCTATTATTAGGCTACGTGCATATTCTTCATAGATAGAAAGAATAATGTCTTCTTTATTACGAAAGTGATAATACAAGTTACCCGGGCTAATACTTAAATGCGCAGCAATGTGGTTCGTTGTAACGTTGCGCTCGCCTTGGTCATTGAAAAGCTCAATGCTGGCTTGAATAATTTTATCACGGGTTTTCATGTTGGCTACTTCTGTTTATGCGATTGTCTTATTTTCCATCATACTATCAAAATTGCGCTGACGGGAAGGGTTTTCGAGTAAATACTTTAAGAAAGAGTATTTGCATGTTGGCATTTGCTAAAATTAGCCTTTACAATGTTTTATACTTTATTGAAAAGACAATATTCATGACTGTTAAAGCAATTTACCCTGGAACCTTTGATCCCGTCACTAATGGGCATACCGACTTAATTGAACGAGCGAGCCAGTTATTTGGTCAGGTAATCGTTGGTGTGGCAGCTAGTCCTAGTAAAAAGCCTCGTTTTGATTTAGCACAACGCGTTGCGATGATCGAAGAAGTTAGCCAGCACTTGCCGAATGTTACTGTGGTTGGTTTTACAGGCTTATTAGTAGACTTTGCTAAGAGTAATAATGCAAAAGTTCTGATCCGTGGGTTGCGTGCGGTATCAGATTTTGAATATGAATTTCAGTTAGCGAATATGAATAGACGTTTATCGCCTGATTTAGAAAGTGTTTTTTTAACGCCATCAGAAGGAAACTCTTTTATTTCGTCAACGTTAGTAAAAGAAGTTTCTTTGCATGACGGCGATGTGAGTCAGTTTGTTCATCCCATCGTAAAATCTGCTTTAGATAACAGTTAATACTAATTCTTATCAACTTCTAGTCAGTCTGACAGCTTGGGCAATAAACAGAACTACGGTTAGACTGTCTAACTTCTTCCAAAATTGTTTGGCAGATTTTACACTTTTTTCCTGCTCGTCCGTAAACCAATAACTCTTGTGCAAAATACCCAGGACGACCATCAGCTTGAGTAAAGTCCTTTAATGTTGTACCACCTTGAGCAATCGCAGCGGTTAATACTTGTTTGATAATATCGGTGAGCTTGTCAAAGCGTAATTCTGAAATGGAACTTGCTAAAGTTGTAGGTAAAATACCGGCTTTAAATAAGGCTTCATTTGCGTAAATATTACCGACACCAACCACTACAGGATTCGACATTAAAAAGGTTTTTATCGGCACTTTTCGGTTTTTAGCTTTAGCAAATAAATAACCATCATAAAAGTCACTACTTAATGGCTCTGGGCCTAACTTACTTAATAATCCACGTTCGTCAATATGGTCTTTAAACCATAATACTGCGCCAAAGCGTCTAGGGTCATTTAAGCGTAAAGCCTTGTTATGCGCAAAAATCAAATCAAAATGATCATGTTTTGCGACAGGTGTATTTGTTTCGATGACCCGTATAGTTCCAGACATCCCAAGATGCAAGACTAATGTGCCATGAGAGAACTTGATCAATAAATATTTTGAACGCCGTTCAACCTTATTAACACTATGACCAACCATACTTTGTACAGTATCAGGAATAGGCCAACGTAATTTTGCATTACGGACAACTACTTGGGTAACGGTTTGTTTTAAAATATGTGGACTAATTCCTTGACGGCAAACTTCTACTTCAGGTAATTCTGGCATAATAACTCGGCATTGAATTTAAGGCTAATAATCACAGCGTTAATGACTGCATACGAATAACAAAGGCTTGTGCAAATCTGGTTGCTGATTGTTCATCCATATTAAAATACAATGACGGTTCTATTAGCTCAGCTTCCATCAGAGCAAATCCTTTTCCTGAACGGACAAAGTCAACGCGAGCATATAAAGGCATGCCTATTTGCGTTTGAATGGCTCCTAGCGCTATCTCTGCATGAGCGATTAACGTCTTTTCTGGATTAATGCTTGCTAAGCGGCCACCATGTTCTTCTTGAACACGAAAATCACTGTCTTTTGGCGTCTTTAAAATGGCGTGACTATATTGACCATTAAAATAGAAGAGCGAATATTCACCTTCATTTGTCACACTTTCCATAAAGGGTTGAACTAAAAATTCATCTGCTGAAAAGGCTTGTTCAAGCTGAGGCATAAAGCTTTGAAAGTTTTGTCTAGTTAGCCAAAAAGTATTATCGGCATTGGCGCTAATACGTGGTTTTATGACTAATTGTTCAACATCTAGTTCGGTAAAGTAGTCAGCAACTTGTTGTTTGGATAAATTTTCACGCCATAGGGTTTTAACGATCTTTACTGTATTATTTTCTAGTTCACGTAGATATTTTTTATCGATATTCCATTGAACAGTCTTTAAACTATTTTCAAGGTGAGCGCTTGATTGCTCAATCTGATTAAGTACATGCAAAAATGCCGTCGCATCATCTTGATAATCCCATGGAGACCGAATGATTACGGCGGCATAATCATTCCAGTTTACCGTTTCGTCGCGCCATGACACCATGTGTACTTTCCAACCTAAAGCTAATAATGGTTGTACAAGTAAATCATCGTACACTTCGAAATCTTCAAGGCTGTTCATGGTCAATATTGCACAGTGCTGTATTTTTTTATGAGTCATGTTAATACTCTTTCTTTAGGGCTTGATGACGTTAACTAGGTGTACTCAGTTTAGCTTGCTAAAATTTCAGCTGGAATGAGTTGTGAAAAAATCGCTAATGGAAAGGCTAACCAACGGTTTTTCTGGCTATTGAAAACCAACAGCTCGTTGTTGGTAATGAATAAATTGAGTACGGTCGTTTGTTCTTCTCCTGCTAATTCAACAGATACGACCAAGGCCATTTGACGATCAAGTTCTGGAGGTTGTACAACCGTGACCCCTTCTCTTTCTTGCCAAGTTAACATCATTTGTTCTAATGCTTGACCCGATATCTTAGCAGGAGCGGCTTGCCAAGTTCGGCCAACGCGATTAATCGTTATTTGTTGCTCTACGGATAAAGATAAAATAACAGCATGTTCAGCAAATATTGTCAGCTGTGCGTTATTTTTAGCTTCATCAGATGAGTAAAGTTTCTTGTTGGTAACGTTGATCACAAGAATGAAAATCATCACGGAAAATATGATGACATTGTTCCAACCAGAGCGAGATAGTTTCATAAAAATTATGCATGACGAAATAAGTAACTAAGATGATACTAAATTTTAGGCAATAAAAAACCCAGCAATTGCTGGGTTTTTAAAAACTTGAATTAAATTACTTAATTTTAGCTTCTTTATACATTACGTGCTGACGGATACGTGGATCAAACTTTTTGATCTCCATCTTTTCAGGCATAGTCTTTTTATTCTTATCAGTAGTATAAAAATGACCAGTACCGGCACTAGAAACTAAACGAATTTTATCGCGCATAATAATTTCCTCTAAAAGTAGTTGTTAAACTTTTCCGCCACGGGCACGAATGTCAGTTAAAACTACATCAATACCTTTCTTATCGATAATACGCATTCCTTTCGGAGTTAAACGTAATTTAACGAAACGGTTTTCACTCTCAACCCAAAAACGGTGAGATTGAAGGTTAGGTAAAAAACGACGACGAGTCGCGTTTCTTGCGTGAGAACGGTTGTTTCCAACCATTGGCACTTTGCCTGTTACTTGGCAAATTTTAGACATATGAGTACTCCAATAATAATTTCAGCTCGAGCTATATTTCCCCAAGACCGTCGTCTCGGGATCCTGAAAAAGGTGGCATATTATAGAGAAACTGGATAACTAATACCAGCCTTAATAGTAAAATACTGGAAAAACAATATTTATTAACCTGTTTCATATAGTTAGGTAGGAAATATAAATAATAAAAGTGCTTTGATTGGAGGTATTCGATTAATCTTTGTCTCTTTCAAGCATAAAAAGACTACAATAATTCCAGTGAGAATAGGGAAGATTAGCCAATTCGTGATTGCAGTAATTTTTTCAATTGCTCATTTTGCTCTTTATTACATAGTTCATCGATGAGAATACGTAATATGTGTGATTTTGCTAAATCTGAACCCTCAGATAAATCTTGCAACTGATCTATAGCTTCTTCACTGAGGGTAAATGTTGCTCGTCTAAAGGGTTTTTCAACTCTAGCTGTAATACCTGCTCGTACTTGTGCTTTTTCTTGATGCTCAATCTCTGTCATTTGAACATAACGTTTAGCTTCACTGATCGCTTGTTTGAGACTTAATTTATGACTCGATTTCTCATCGTTAGTTAACTCACTAACTATTTTTGGAGCACCTTTAGCATAATCTTCCGCATCAGAAATAAACTCATCGATGGTGAAAATTTTCTTTTTTGCTTTACTATCTTTACCTTTTTTTAAATCAGTTAAACTCATGTGAATTATCCGGTTCCATTGCCAATAACTCTTCGGCAATAGTGATCATTTCTTGGGCAGCTTTACCTGTCGGGTCTATTTCAATAACGGAAGAACCTTGCTCTTCACTATCATCATAAATGTTACGATTATAAGTTACGGCATTTAAAACATTGATACCATAAGAGCTACACACTTCTTTGGCTTCAAGTATCCTGCCAACTTGATTGGGTAACGCTGGACATTGGGTAATAACAAAAGAGGCTATCATTTTTGGATTTACCATTTTACAGGTACTCAACATATCTTCCATATGTGGTACCGTTTTCAAATCTCGTCTTTTTGGTCTTAAGGGAATAATAACATGATCTGCAACAGACATAGCAGCACGCAACGCTAGGTTATCTTGCCCACCACAATCGACAATAACATAGTCATAATGCTGCACTAAGCTAAGCAAATCATTACGTATTTTCCCATATAACTGAATACAGTTAATTGCGGGTAATGAGGGATCTCCATTTCTTGCTTGTATCCAGTCCGACGTTGTTCTTTGGGGATCACAATCCACCATTAAGACAATGGACTTTTTAATTCCGGCGAAATATACCGCTAAATTTTGAGCTAAACAGCTTTTACCACTGCCTCCTTTTTCGCCACCCACTAATATCATCATGTTTAGTACCGTCCTTCACCACAATATAATTAACTTCTTATCGTAATAATTGTAGCTCAATTTCAGAAAGTTGCTTTTACATCAACAAGTCGAATAGGTAATTCGTGACTAAGTACTTTTATCTAAGATTAAGCCTATTTCAAACCAACCATTATCTTGCTTAATGCATCGAAGCACTTTTCCATATAGCTTTTGATTGTGGGCATTTGCTGATTTAAATACTACCGTGACAGCTGTATTAACAGGCAAGCTTTCATCACAATCTAATTTCAAACCTCCACGAGCAAAGTCTAAACAAGCAATTTTTTTATGGTGCTCTTGACCCTTTTCATCTGTCCAGACCATATCAACTAACTCTTTTTCCATATCCAAACGAAACGACTTGCGGCGTTCCATTTCTTCACTATTACTATCAGTCATCAGATGCTCCTTCTTTTCTTATTTTTCAAATCACTCTTTAAAAGTAATTGTCTTTCATACTTTTAGCAAATTAGCCGCTACTTATCTTCGTTAAAATTATAATAGTTCATTGTGTTCTGCAAAGGAGTAACATTGATTACCTGCCACAATGATATGGTCTAATACACGGACATCAATCAACTCAAGTGCTCTAATTAATTTATCGGTAATTTGTTTGTCGGCTATGCTCGCTTCAGCGATACCCGATGGGTGATTGTGCGTTAATATTACCGCAGCAGCATGATGCTTTAATGCCTGTTCAACAACAACTCTAGGATAAACAGCTGCGGCATTAAGTGTGCCAAAAAATAAACGTTCAAATGTTAAGACTTGATGCTGATTATTTAAAAATAGCACAGCAAATATCTCACGATTTTCTAAACGCAATTCACTGAGTAAATAATCACGTGTTGCTTGTGAAGAAGTTAAAGAGCAATCAGTATTTTTAATTTTCTCAGCTAAATAACGTTTCGACATTTCTAAACAAGCTTGCAGTTGCACATACTTTGCAATACCCAGTCCATGTTTTGCGCAAAAATCTTCCTTATTTGCCGAAAATATAGCACCAAGGCTACCGAAGCTACTCAATAACTGACGAGAAAGATCAACCACATTACAGCCCCTCACGCCTGTACGTAAGAATATGGCTAGCAGCTCAGCATCACTTAAACTTGACGGGCCCAATTGTACTAGCTTCTCTCGTGGCCTTTCTGATTTTGGCCAGCTTTTTAAGGTCTGTTGTTTTAAAAGTAATTCATTTAACGCAGATTCCTTGAGCCTTGATTCTTTTAACATAAGTGCATCCTTGCTTTACATTTAGTTCACTTGGCAACCTTATTACTCTTTGTTGAGTAGTACTTGCTTAGAGTGACTAGGCTACATACTACTCGCCGTTATTAAAACGCTCTACTCTCTTAAAAAAGAGGCTAACAAAATTTAACCGCGAAAGATCAACTGACCCTAGCTATTTCGCAACTCTTATTTCTAAATAAAGGCAATAAATGTTATCTTATTGGCTATTATTGTTTACTTTAATATTAGCAGCTTATGCAAATTCTTCAGGATAAAAAAATAGTACTGGGAATTTCAGGTGGTATCGCCGCCTACAAAACACCAGAATTAGTACGTCGACTCAAAGAACATGGCGCAGACATACGCGTAGTTATGACTGATGGCGCAAAAGCTTTTATCACCCCATTAACGCTTCAAGCTGTCTCGGGTAACCATGTCAGTGATAGCTTATTGGATAGCCAAGCTGAACTTGCCATGGGCCATATTGAACTAGCTAAATGGGCTGACTTAATTATTATCGCTCCTGCTACTGCAGATATTATTGCCCGTATTACTTCTGGCATGGCCAATGATTTATTATCAACACTATGTTTAGCAACAAGCGCACCAATTGCTATTGCTCCTGCAATGAATCAGCAAATGTGGCATGCCAAAGCAACACAAGCAAATATCAGTACATTAAAACACTGGGGACTTCATATTTGGGGTCCAGGCGCTGGAGAGCAAGCTTGTGGTGATATCGGTTTAGGCCGCATGTTAGATGTAAATGAATTAGTTACCTTAAGTAGTGATTTTTTTGCCGACAAATACTTAAAAGGTCAGCATTGGGTCATTACTGCTGGACCAACACGTGAAGCAATAGACCCCGTACGGTACATATCTAATCATAGCTCAGGAAAAATGGGCTATGCCATTGCCCATGCAGCCTTACGATCTGGCGCTCAAGTGACATTAATCTCTGGCCCCGTAAATATACCGGCCCCTACAGGTTGTGAACTTGTTCAAGTAACTAGTGCCGAACAAATGCATGAACAAGCACTTAATTATGCCCCGCAAGCTACTACCTTTGTCGCCTGCGCAGCTGTAGCAGATTACCGAGTAGCTGATATTGCCGATGAGAAGATCAAAAAAGATAATAAACATATGCAGATTTCTCTCATCAAGAATCATGATATTGTTGCAGATGTAGCAAAGTTAGCCGATAAACCTTTTGTCGTCGGTTTTGCTGCAGAAACACAAAACGTAGAACACTATGCGCGCGGCAAATTAATGCGTAAAAATCTAGATCTAATAGCAGCAAATGATGTTGCTAAAGCCGGACAAGGTTTTAATAGTGATGATAATGCGCTAACTATCTATAGTGCGATCGATAAAATTGAAATTCCTTTAGCCAATAAGCACATTGTTGCCAAACAGCTAGTTTCATTAATCAACCAACATTATCAAGCAAAAAACACTGAGAAATAAGACAATTTAAATTACTTTAAGAACAGGCTAAAATCATCTAGCTTAACGGACAGAACAATAACAAAGAGAATATTTTTATATGGTCGCCACACAAAATAAAAACCAGAAACCGAATCGTAAACACCAAATATTAGAATCCTTAGCGTTAATGTTACAAAACAGTCCTGGGCAGCGTATCACTACCGCAAAGCTCGCGGCTGAAGTTGGATTTTCAGAAGCAGCTCTGTATCGTCATTTCCCATCAAAAGCACGCATGTTTGAGGGTTTAATCGACTTTATCGAAGAATCTATTTTTTCTCGTATCAATTTAATTTTGACGGATCATAAAGAAGCTTTAGTACGCTGCCATCATATCCTACATGTTTTATTGGTTTTTTCTGAACGAAATCCAGGCATGTGTCGAATATTAGCCGGTGATGCGTTAATGGGTGAAAACGAACGCTTACGCGATAGAGTTCATCACTTTTTTGAAAAATTAGAATCACAATTTAAGCAAGTATTACGTGAACGAAAACTACGTGAAGGTAAAACCTTTACTATCAGTGAAGCCGCTTTGGCTAGTTTATTGGTATCGTTTGCTGAAGGTAAAATCAGCCAATATGTTCGCTCTGGTTACAATAAAAAGCCGAGCAGCGACTTTAATGAGCAATGGCAATTTTTAATGGCAGACAAGTAGTATTGCCATCAACTAGCTATAAGCACTGTTTCCCCTTGCTTATAGCAATCAATCTTACAATTCATCGAGGAAGAAAATGAGTACTCTCTCACAATTAAAGCCTGCCAGTTTATGGCAATTATTTGAAAAAATCTGCAGCATTCCACATCCATCTAAGCATGAACAAAAAATATCTTTATGGATCCAAGACTGGGCAAAAGAGCTAGGCTTAGCGATTAAAGAAGATGCTGTGGGCAACTTATTTATTAAGAAACCGGCAACCACTGGTATGGAAGATCGTAAAGGCATTATTTTACAAGCTCATATGGATATGGTGCCACAAAAAAACAATGATACTCCGCATGACTTTCTAACCGACCCTATCAAGCCTTACATCATCGATTCTGGTGACTGGGTAACTGCTGAAGGCACAACTTTAGGTGCCGATAACGGCGTTGGTCTGGCCTCTGCATTAGCTGTTTTAGCAAGTGATGATATTGCTCATGGCCCGCTAGAAGTACTAGTAACGATTGATGAAGAAGCAGGTATGACTGGCGCCTTTGGCCTGGAAGCAGGCTGGCTTGGCGGTGATATCCTAATTAACACCGACTCAGAGCAAGAAGGTGAAGTTTACATGGGTTGTGCTGGTGGTATTGATGGTAATGCTAACTTCCCATTAAACTTTGAAGCTGTACCTAGTGATTACCAAGCCTTTAACCTATCCATTTCAGGCTTAAAAGGCGGTCATTCCGGTGTTGATATTCATACTGGTCGTGCTAATGCTAACAAACTATTAGTGCGCTTTTTATTAGACGCTAGCAATGAATTTGAGATTCGCTTAACCGAATTGAACGGCGGTAGTTTACGCAATGCGATTCCTCGCGAAGCCAATGCAAGTTTTGTTATTGCTAAAGATAACGTTGCAGCACTTAAAACTGCTCTAGATGTTTATTTATCAACCATTAGAACAAACCTTGGTGCTATCGAAACTGATATCGATATGTTACTAATTTCACCAGAAGACTTTGAGCAGTGTTGGACTAACGCAACACAAGCCGCCATTTTACGTGCATTAAATGCTTGTCCAAATGGCGTTGTTCGTATGAGTGATGATATTGAAGGTATTGTTGAAACATCATTAAACCTTGGTGTTATCAATACCCGTGGTAAAAAGTTTAATGCTATGGTGTTGATCCGTAGTTTACATGACGACGGTCGCTTAGAAACACAACGCACTGTCCAGTCTGTATTTGAATTGGCTGGTGCTAACATCATTTTCTCTAGCGCATACCCTGGTTGGAAACCAAATCCTGACTCCGCAATAATGCAAACCGTTCGTGATACTTACCAAGACATATTTGGCAAAATCCCTGCTGTTATGGTGATTCATGCGGGTCTTGAATGTGGTTTATTTAAAACTGCTTATCCACACTGGGACATGGTATCGATTGGGCCAACTATTAAGTTCCCTCACTCGCCTGATGAAAAAATTGAAATAGCTACCGTGGAACAATACTGGCAGTTATTAGTTGCTGTTTTAGGAAATATTCCTAAGAAGTAACCTCTATACCCGCTCCACTTGAAGATGCAGGATTCAGCTGGAATTATAAACGCCTTTAGGCAGGTATTGATTGAAGATAATAGTTATTCTATTGTCGAAATCAATAACGCAGCATAAAGCGTTTATAAACCAGCCCTTTGGGGAAGCTTGAGCAATTTCATTTCAAGGCGCTGTGATGAAAGAATGTTCATTCCCTTATAAATCACAGCAATGATGAATAAACAACAGATTAATGATACCAAACAATATTTATTAACAATATCTACATTAAGATAGTTTCATCGTCTAACAACAGGTGTTGTGATGAAAGATTTTGATTACTTTGTGCTAGCCCGTAGCGTACATGTTTTAGCTATTATCATTTGGATTGGTGGTGTTGCCTTTATCACTACGGTATTACTGCCTGCGTTAAATAAAATGGCCGATAAAGAGCAAAGGGTTGCGTTGTTTGAGCAGCTAGAACATAAGTTTGCTTTACATGCCAAGCTAGCTACAGTGACGGCAGGCGTTTCTGGTTATTATACCCGTTACCATTCAAGATGCATGTTTCAGAGTGCTTGAGCGCTATCAAGACATTCACTTTTGGTGGCTACACCTCATGACTTTGGTCTGGTTTATATTTACCTTAGTACTATTTGTGCTAGAACCGTTATTTTTACATCGTTGGTTTACTGAACATGCAAAAAAAGACAGTGATAAAACCTTTGCCCGCTTACAACAAATGCATTATTTACTATTAAGCTTGAGTTTACTCGCGGTATTTGGCGCTATGGCTGGTAGCCATGGGTATTTTTAAGCTTCTGCCAATAATGCTAAAGGTGGATAGTGCTGCTCATTATCAAGTGTAATAGCTGAACTTAATTGTTCCTGCTTGATTATATGGTTATCTATGTAGCCGGCTAACTCTTTCGGTGGCATAGGCTTAGAAAAATAGTAACCTTGCATTAAATGACAACCCGCTTCATGAAGCCAATTCAAGGTTATTAAGTCTTCTACCCCTTCAGCGACTACTTGCATATTCAGTGCTTTGGCCATATTTATCATTGCTTTAATGAGCTTTTGCGACTCTTGACCCGTTTTACTGTTTGCCACATCAAAAACAAAGCTACGATCAATTTTCAAAACGTCAATTGGGAAATCTCGCAATATTGATAAAGACGAATAACCCGTACCAAAGTCATCTAAGAAAATTCTCACATCAAGTTGTTGCAAGTTGGCGAGGTTCTTTTTAACGATGGCTTTATTGTCAATTAACGCCGACTCAGTCAGCTCTACTGCTAACAACTTACCGGGTATATTATATTGCACTAAGGCTTTAGCTATTTGTTCGACCACGTCACTTTGTGCTAGCTGAATTGGCGACACATTAATACTGATATAAGGGCAATTTTGTTCTCCGTAGTTTTCTATCCATAAGGCAAGTTGCATACACGCTGACTCTATCAACCATTTACCAAGAATATGAATAAGGCCCGTTTCTTCAGCTACGGCAATAAATTCATCCGGAAAAATCATGCCCTTGTCAGGGTGATACCAACGACTCAAAGCTTCAAAACCTTTAAGCAGCTGATTTTCATGTATAGGTTGTAAGTGCAAGCTTAGCTGCATACTACCAATAGCATCAGCCAATTCATCTTCAATGTCTTGCCTGTGTACTAACGTTTGATGCATATCAGCTTGATAAAAAACGACCTGACCTCGACCTAAACGCTTTGCTTCATACATGGCAATATCAGCATTACGAATCACCTCGTTAGCACCAGTATTGGAGCTGGTGTTGCTATTACTAATAATTGAAGCGCCGATACTGGCGCCAATACGATACTTGTTATCATCAATAACATAAATTTGTTCAAGTCTTCTTAAAATGCGCTCTGCAACAAGTGTTACTGTGGCTTGGCATGCGTTATTATGCAAAAGTACAGCAAATTCATCACCACCAAAGCGAAACAGCAAGTCATCATGCCGTGCTGTTTGCTGTAACCTTTGCGCGACTTGCTGCAATAATTTATCTCCAACTAAATGCCCTTTAGTATCATTAACTTTCTTGAAGTGATCTAAGTCGATAAACAATAAACTGAAACCAATGTTACTTTGACGACTTTGCTGTTTTATTAACTTTTCAAGTTCATTGGTTAATGCCTGTTTATTTAACAGCTGCGTTAAATCATCATGGCTTGCTTGGTATTGTAATGATTCAGTTTGTTCCTTTACTAACGAATTGGCCCAGCGTACACGGTTAATATGCATCCACAAATAAATACTGACCCCTAAAGTTAACGTCAGTATTAAAATAGCGACCGCATATGCATAAAACCGGCTGCGTGATTCAACGCCATATTTAGTAAATTCTAAAGTCCACAACTGGTTAGCAAAAGGAATGGTGGTTTGTAACATTGATTGCTGTGTAGGTAAATAACAGTCTATAGTGCAGTCATTTCGCCATTGAGAGTCATAAATTTTTTGGCTTTTATCTTTATTATTAAAAATAGAGATTTTATAACTTTTTGAATTGGTGAGCTCCCCCCAAAGGGTGTCTATTAACTGATTAGTCATGACAATACCAACAAGGTAGCCACGTAAGTTATTTTGGTTTGTGGTGTTATCTGAAAAAATAGGCAGTAATAACCTAAAACCAAGTTCATTTTGGTCGTTGTTGAAGTTAGCGGTACTAATGCTGCCCGTTTTCAGTGCCTTATTCATACTCGAAGCAATGGCGCAGTTAGTGTTTAGCTGGAGGCCAAGTTCATGACCAATAAATTCTGCTGGCTGAGAAAATAAAACAGGGAATGTTGTATTTGAGTCAAGTACTAGGCAGTTTTTTTCCGTAGTAGTCATGGCTCTGATTTGATAATCAAAAACTCCACTTGCACGCACTTGCTCTTCAAAAAATTTTATTTGCCCACTATCAACCGCAGGGGCCCATTGAACACCAAGCATACCGGTATGTTTTAAAAAGTCCCGAGTCACTAACTGCGCAAAATCTTGCTGAGTTAGCGTTTCTTTAATTTTAAGTAAACTTTGCGTTGCCAGAAATACTTTATTAATTGTTGCCGCTGCTTGAGTCAGGCTGGTTACTTTATCCTTAAAGCTTGCTTTAAATTGTTGGTGACTATGCTGCTCTTCATAATAGTTTACCGTTAGAAAGGATGCATAGGAGAGCAAGATCCCAAGCAACCACAATAAAGCCATGCCTGAAAATCGTTGCCAAAAAAAACGAGCTTTATTAACACAAGCCATTAAAAAAATCACAAAATCACCTTACGCCACTCAATTACGGATAATTGGTGACTAGCTAATACGTCTTGGCAAAATTACGCCATTTTACCAAATTCAGCGTTTGTTAAATCAATGCTGTACATGATAACTTAACCGTGATTAAATGCAAACGATTCTCATTAACAGACCATATTCTTTCAGGAATTACCGTGAAAAAGCTTGTTTTATACTCTCTATTATCAGGATTATTTTTCAATTTTATTTATATTGCTGAAAGTGAGGCCAATCAGCGCTCGGTTAATGTTTATTCTTTTCGCCACGTAGAGTTAATTAAGCCATTAATCAATGAGTTTACTAAACAAACAGGTATTAAAGTTAATGTTGTCAGCGGTAAAGCAGACAAGTTAATGCAGCGTCTTATTCAAGATGGTGATAATAGTTTTGCTGATGTTTTACTCACTGTAGGTGCAGCTAAACTCGATAAAGCGAAACAGTTAAAACTTATTAAGCCAATTAACTCTTCTATATTACAAGCTAACGTACCGGAAGATTTACGTGATCCTGATAATTATTGGTTTGCCTTGTCCTTACGGGTAAGAGCTATTTTTTATGCTAAAGATAGGGTAAAACCACAGCTATTACCCAGCTATGAATCACTTTTAAATAACCGTTGGTTGGGTAAAATTTGTAGCCGCACTGGTAACCACTTTTATAACCGAACTATGGTCGCTAGCTTTGTTTATCACTACGGTGAAGATTGGACTAAAAACTGGGTGCAAAAATTCAGTGAAAATTTGGCTATGCGTCCTAATGGTAATGATAGAGATCAAATGAGAAAAGTTGCCCGCGGTGATTGCGATATTGCCATCGCGAACAGCTATTACTATGGCATGTTATCAAGCAGTGTTAAACAAAGTGACCGTGAGGTTTATCAAAAGCTTGGTATTATACTGCCACAAAATATGAAAACCGGCAGTCATGTAAATATCAGTGGCGCAGCACTGACAAGCTCCGCTAAAAATGTTGATAATGCCATTAAGTTTATTGAGTTTTTAACCACTAAAAAAGCCCAGAAAATATATGCGTACAACAACTTTGAGTTTCCTGTTAGGGCTGATATTCCAGCGGGTAATTTCATAGAAACCTGGGGTAAACTTAATGCCGACACACTATCTATTCTGCACTTATCTGCTTATAGCAAAAAAGCCGCCGAAGTCATCTCACAGAGTAATTGGTAGATAGCTGGTAACAACTGTCACTGTTCAAATATCATTTCATAATCAAAATTATCGATAGCGGCTAAACAAGCAGTTAACTGTTGCTGCCTTTCAATAGCAGCAGATATTCTCCAAGGAAAATTTGGTACTTATTGTTCCAAAAACCATAGGAATAAAATAAGAATGGAATGAGTAAGACTACCAGTACTTGACTTGGCAAGCAGCTCATTGTCTAAAGAGCGAATACCTAAGCAATAAACAACCAAACACTAAAAATGAACTAGGTATACAACGACTCTGCCCGCAAACATAAGGCGAACACCATTCAGATACGTAATAGCCGATAAACAATATGCTTCATGACATTTTGTGATTTATCCGTAATATCATGCAACTTCGTAAATCACTATAATGACTATTCATAACTAAGCTTTGTTATTAAAAAGTTTTCCGTTAGAATGGATGAATCACTCTTTAGGATACTTGTTATGATTCAGCCAGAAAAAATAATAATAGCTGACGATCATCCCTTATTTAGACAAGCTTTATTAGGGACACTAAAAGCCAAGCTAACATATACCACATGGCTTGAAGCACAAACAATTGAAGAGCTTGAGCAACAACTCACAAGTAATAATGATAGTGACTTGTTATTACTAGATTTAAATATCCCTGGTGCTCATGGTTTTAATACTTTAATTCACGTACGTAATCACTTCCCACAAATACCCGTTGTTATCGTATCAGCTCATGAAGATCACGACACCATAAGTAAAGCGATGTCCTATGGTGCCGCGGGATTTGTACCAAAGTCTACGCCGGTTGGTGATATTTATTCAGCTATTGTTGCAGTGCTGTCTGGAAATATTTGGTTACCCGCTTCTTTTGAACAAAAACAAAGAGATAATAACGATCAAGGAATCGCTGACCGCGTAGCCAGCTTAACTCAGCAGCAATATCGTATATTGATGATGTTCGCTCAAGGTATGCTCAATAAGCAAATTGCTTATGATTTAAATGTATCTGAAGCGACAATTAAAGCTCATGCTACTGCAATTTTTAGAAAACTAGACGTGCGCAATAGAACACAAGCCGTTATTGCTATCGCTCAGTTAGACTTAACTGAAGCGGGATTTAAACAAGGTTAATAATTCAAGTTAACCTATAGTGAGTTATGTAACTAAAAGCAGATACAAAAAAGCACGTCATTGATTTCTCATTGACGTGCTTTTTAATATTGCTATTCTAAATATTTAACCAAATTAAATGAAGATAAATAATCAAATCCAAGGCGTGTGATTGAGCAATAGCTGGCTATTGGGATTGAGCACAACGCAGAAGTTGTTTATTTAGACCATTTAAATATAAGCAAAGGCATCGGCATACATATGCTCTAACAAAGCGCCATGCTCAACAAAATCACTACGAATAGCACCAACCATCTCAAAACGACCTGCCAAATAAATATCGTAAGCTTCAAAGCTGACAATGTCATTTATCGCTGCTTGGTGAACTAAGCCTGTTCTACCCTGCCATGGATTCTGTGATTTTTCATTAATATTTTCGACCACAGGAATAAAGCTAGCATGGGGAAGCTTAGCAATCGTAGCAATGGTTTTTTCAAGTTCATAAACAGCGCTTTCTTCACGTAAGCCCCAATACACCATAATATGACGCTGTGAGTTTTGTTCCGAAAGATATTCAAACATTGATTTAATATATGAAAAGCCAGTACCACCAGCAAGTAACAATAATGGTCGTTCACTCTCGGTACGTAATTGCGCATTACCTGCAGGTATCTCAATCGTTACCGCTTCACCACTATCAAAACTAGCCTTAATACACTCAATCACCTGCATAGGGTAACTATCGGCAACAAAAGCACCTATTTGTAATTCAATTAGATCACTATTGGGTGAGCTAGCAATTGAGAATGGACGTTTATCCTCATCACTCATAACAAAGTTTAAATATTGACCAGCAATGAAATCAATTTTTTCACTCGGCTTTAACAATACTTTATAAACATGAGGCGTTAACGATGATAACGACTGTATTTGACAACTAACTGTCTTCATTCTTTAACCTTTTTCTACATTATAGGTGATTACTTATCAGCAAACTAATGAGCTGTGATAAGAGTTAATAGCTAAAATTACGACTATACCTAAGTCTAGTCAGCAATATATAGTTAAGATTTATAAAATATCTAAATCGTCCCAAAGTTCATCGACTTGATCTTTTATTTCTTGGGTCATTTCGATGGGCTCGCCCCATTCACGATTTGTTTCACCAGGCCATTTATTGGTGGCATCCAAGCCCATTTTAGAGCCTAAACCAGAGACAGGTGATGCAAAATCAAGATAATCTATTGGTGTATTTTCTATTAATACTGTATCTCGGCTTGGATCCATTCGTGTGGTCATTGCCCAGATTACATCTTCCCAATCTCTCGCATTAATATCATCATCACAGACTATAACAAACTTGGTGTACATGAATTGTCGTAAGAAGGACCATACTCCCATCATCACTCGCTTAGCATGTCCCGCATATTGCTTCTTAATAGTGACAACAGCCAGGCGATAAGAGCAACCTTCTGGTGGTAAATAAAAGTCCTGAATTTCAGGGAATTGCTTTTGCAAAATAGGAACAAAGACTTCATTAAGTGCAACACCTAAGATTGCCGGTTCATCAGGTGGCCTGCCGGTGTATGTACTATGATAAATAGCATCTTTACGCATAGTGATATGCGTTACTGTCATTACCGGAAAGTTGTCTACTTCATTGTAATAACCAGTATGGTCGCCATAGGGTCCTTCTGGCGCTGTTTCTTCTG
Source organism: uncultured Colwellia sp. (assembly GCA_913063325.1). Lineage (GTDB taxonomy): Bacteria > Pseudomonadota > Gammaproteobacteria > Enterobacterales > Alteromonadaceae > Colwellia. The sequence goes on from CAJXYE010000077.1 coordinate 19,102, forward strand.
GGTCTAAGTACCCTTCCAAAATAATTTCTGCTGTCGCAGGAACTTCTAAGTCATTACTTATGGATTTAGCGACTTCAGTTTTAGCGCCACGTAATAAACCGGCAAAGGCATATTCAGATAGCGTATCTGGTACGGGTGTTACCGCGCCTAAGATAGTCGCTGGATCGGCCCCTAACGCGACAGATACAGGGTATTTCTCACCAGGATTTTCTTTTTTAAATTCTTGAAAATCTAGTGCACCACCGCGATGTGATAACCAACGCATGATGACTTTATTTTTACTCAGCACTTGTTGGCGATAAATACCTAGGTTTTGTCGCTCTTTATGTGGCCCTCGAGTAACCGTAAGCCCCCAGGTAATTAATGGCGCGACATCCCCAGGCCAACAAGTTTGTACTGGCAGTTTAGTTAAGTCGACATCATCACCAGATAATACGATTTGTTGGCACAATGGCTTTTTAATGACTTTGACCGGCATATTTAATACTTGTTTGTACACAGGTATTTTACCTAAAGCATCACGAAAACCTTTGGGTGGCTCTGGCTCTTTTAGCATAGCCAATAACTTACCAACATCGCGCAGCGCGCCAACATTTTCTTGTCCCATAGCGAGAGCAACTCGATCAGGGGTACCAAAAAGATTAGTAAGTACCGGCATGCTGTGCGGCTCACCATTTTCATCAACTGCATTTTCAAACAGTAATGCTGGCCCTTTAGCTCTCAATGTTCTATCGCTAATTTCAGTCATCGCTAAATGAGTAGATATAGGCTGAGTGATACGTTTAAGCTGGCCTATTTTTTCAAGCTGACTGATAAAGTCTCTTAAATCACTATATTTCATACAAGTTACCAGTAGGAGATATTAAATAAAAAAACCAGCCGTTAAGACTGGTTTTCATCAATGCGAGTTATCAAATAATGGTACGTTTATTTACGCTTCATCGAATCAAAAAATTCATCATTGGTTTTAGTCATGGCAAGTTTGTCGATCAGGAATTCGATTGCACCTATTTCATCCATTTCATGAACAACTTTACGTAAAACCCACATTTTCTGTAATTCATCAGGCTTAGTAATAAGCTCTTCACGACGTGTACCACTACGATTAATGTTAATTGCCGGGAAAACACGTTTTTCAGAAATTTTACGTGACAGGTGTAATTCCATATTACCTGTACCTTTAAATTCTTCGTAGATAACTTCATCCATTTTAGAACCGGTATCGACTAACGCTGTAGCGATGATAGTTAAACTACCACCTTCTTCAATGTTACGTGCCGCACCAAAGAAACGCTTAGGACGATGTAAAGCATTGGCATCAACACCACCCGTTAAGATTTTTCCTGATGAAGGAATTACCGTGTTATAGGCACGAGCCAAACGAGTAATTGAATCAAGAAGAATAACAACGTCTTTTTTATGTTCAACTAAACGTTTAGCTTTTTCAATTACCATTTCAGCTACTTGTACGTGACGACTTGCTGGTTCATCAAACGTTGATGCAATAACTTCACCTTTAACAAGGCGCTGCATTTCAGTAACTTCTTCTGGACGTTCGTCAATCAACAGCACCATTAATTCTGCATCAGGATTGTTGTGCGCAATACTTTGGGCAATATTTTGTAATAATAGTGTTTTACCCGCTTTTGGTGGTGCAACAATTAAACCACGTTGACCTTTACCAATCGGAGAAGCTAAATCTAAAATACGTGCAGTAATATCTTCTGTTGAACCATTTCCACGTTGCAACGAAAAACGATCCGTTGGATGAATTGGTGTTAAGTTTTCAAATAAAATTTTATTACGTGTATTCTCAGGACGGTCGAAGTTAACTTCAGTCACTTTTAATAAGGCAAAGTAACGTTCACCTTTTTTAGGAGAACGAATTTTACCTTGGATGGTGTCACCCGTTCGCATACTAAAGCGACGAATTTGGCTCGGTGATACATAAATATCATCAGGGCCGGCTAAGTATGAAGAGTCTGCTGAGCGTAAGAAACCAAAACCATCTTGTAAAATCTCTAAAACACCGCCACCGAAAATATCATTATCACCTTCAGCATGTGCTTTTAAAATAGCAAAAATTATGTCTTGTTTACGTGTTCTAGCAAGGTTTTCAAGCTTCATAGTCGCAGCAAGTGCAACCAATTCATTAATGGATTTTTCTTTCAGTTCGGTAAGGTTCATAGGGGGTTTCTTAAAGTATTTTAAGTGATGGTGCCTTGGGCGATTGCCGACACTAGTATATTTTCAATGTTTTTTATAATAAGAATAGAGATAAAGAGATGCTATTTTGTACTCAGGGGGTAAATTTAGCACTAAAATTTGATTAGGTAAAGGCTGAATAATAATGTAAGTAAATATTTTAACAATAAGAACAAAAAAGCCAGATAACTTAAATGTCAGTTATCTGGCTTTATTTTACAACTTACAAGTTTTTATCTAAAAACTCTTTTAATTGAGTTTTCGATAGTGCGCCCACTTTAGTGTCAGCAATTTCACCATCTTTAAAAAGTAATAATGTTGGAATACCACGTACACCATA